>JAMXLF010000012.1 GCA_024281055.1 Geobacteraceae bacterium | reverse complement strand
GCTCCATGGAGGCGGTCGTGGTGTCGGCATACATGATGACCCGGCCGGCGACGTTCCGCGCGGCCCGGCCGCAGGTCTGGATGAGGGAGCGTTCGGAGCGGAGAAACCCCTCCTTGTCGGCGTCGAGGATTGCCACCAGGCTTACCTCGGGGATGTCGAGCCCTTCCCGCAGGAGGTTGATGCCGACGAGGACGTCGAACTCTCCCAGGCGCAGGTCGCGGATGATCTGCATCCGCTGGATGGTGTCGATGTCCGAGTGGAGGTACTTCACCCGGATCCCCAGCTCCCGGTAGTAGTCGGTGAGATCCTCGGCCATCCGCTTGGTGAGGGTGGTGACGAGCACCCGCTCTCCCCGTGCGACGGTGGTGCGGATCTCGTGGAGGAGGTCGTCCACCTGGCCTGTGGCGGGACGGACAACGATCTCCGGGTCGAGGAGGCCGGTGGGACGGATCACCTGCTCCACCACGACTCCCTGGGCCTGGTTCAGCTCGTAGTCCGCGGGCGTCGCCGAGACGTAGACCGTCTGTTTGAGCCGTTCGGTGAACTCCCGGAAGGTGAGGGGGCGGTTGTCGAGGGCTGCCGGGAGCCGGAAGCCGTAGTTCACGAGGGTTTCCTTGCGGGAGCGGTCCCCCCGGTACATCCCTCCCACCTGGGAGACGGTGATGTGGGACTCGTCGATGAACATGAGGAAGTCGGGTGGGAAATAGTCGAGGAGGGTGTAGGGAGGCTCGCCGGGCTGGCGGCCGTCGAAGTAGCGGGAGTAGTTCTCGATCCCGTGGCAGAACCCCATTTCCTCCATCATCTCCAGGTCGAACATGGTCCGTTGCTCCAGCCGCTGGGCCTCCACGAGCATGTTCCGTTCCTGGAAGAACTGGAGCTGTTTCTGCAGGTCCACCCGGATCTCCTCGATGGCCCGCTCCAGGGTGGCGCGGGTGGCCACGTAGTGGGAGGCCGGGTAGATGGCGCACTTGGCGAGCCGTTGCAGCACCTGGCCCCGCAGGGGATCGATCTCGGCGATCCCCTCCACCGAATCGCCGAAGAATTCGATGCGGAACGCCTTCTCGTCCTCGTGGGCGGGGAAGACCTCGACGCTGTCGCCGCGCACCCGGAAGGTGCCGCGGTGGAAATCGACGTCGTTGCGCTCGTACTGGATGTCCACGAGCTTCTTGAGGAACTCGTCGCGTCCCACCTCGTCCCCCTGGTGGAAGAAGATGTGCATCGCCTGGTATTCGGCGGGGGAGCCGATGCCGTAGATGCACGAGACCGAGGCGACGATGATGACATCATGGCGGGTGAGAAGGCTGCGGGTCGCCGAGTGGCGCATCTTGTCGATTTCGTCGTTGATGGAGGAGTCCTTCTCGATGTAGGTGTCGGTGGTGGGAAGGTACGCCTCGGGCTGGTAGTAGTCGTAGTAGGAGACGAAGTACTCCACGGCGTTGTCGGGAAAGAGCTCCCGGAACTCGCCGTAGAGCTGGGCGGCGAGGGTCTTGTTGGGGGCAAGGACCAGCGCCGGGCGGTTCACGTTGGCAATGATGTTCGCCATGGTGAAGGTTTTTCCCGAGCCGGTCACCCCGAGGAGGACCTGGTCCCGGTCGCCGCGGACGATCCCTTCGGAGAGCTCGTCGATGGCCCGCGGCTGGTCGCCGCGGGGCTGATAGTCACTGACCAGCTTGAATCTGTCCATGGAGGGAGTGTACCACGTTTGGCGGAAGTTCCGGGGGGAAATTTTATGCGGACATTCCCCCCTCCTGCCTCCCCCCGCTGGGGGGAGAACCGTGTGCCCTCCCCCAGCGGGGGAGGGATGGGTGGGGGAGAGATATCGAGTCTGTTCTTATTCTGCTCCCGGCTCCCCGAGGGTGAAGTAGAACGTCGCGCCTTTGCCGACCTCACCCTCGCCCCAGATCCGGCCGCCATGGCGCTGGATGATCCGCTGCACGGTGGCGAGCCCGACACCGGTCCCCTCGAATTCTCCGTTCCGGTGCAGGCGCTGGAAGGGCTGGAACAGCTGTGGCGCCTTCTCCATGGGAAAGCCGGCTCCATCGTCCCTCACGTAATAGACCGTTTCTCCCTCCCGCTCTGTCATGCCGAACTCGATGTGGGCGCCGTCGTTATGCTGGGTGTATTTCCAGGCGTTGCCAAGGAGGTTTTCCAGTGCGGAACGCAGCAGGCGCGGATCGCCCGTGGCAGAGAGATCGGGAGCGATGACCCAGTCGACTGTCCTCTCCGGGTGCTCCATGCGTAGCTGCAACAGGATCTCCTGGGCCAGTCCGCTCAGGTTGACCTCCTCGCACTGCATCTCGCTTCGCGCAACCCGGGCAAGCAGGAGCATTGCCTCGAGAAGTTCCTCCATCCGCCCGCTCGCCTTCTGAATGCTCTCGACGAAGAACCTGCCGGTTTCATCCAGCTGTCCGGCATAATCGTCGATCAGCGCCTCCACGGAAATAAAGATGCCGGCAAGGGGTGCCTTGAGATCGTGGGAGAGGGTGTAGCTGAAGGTTTCCAGTTCCCTGTTGGCGGTTGCGAGATCCGCTGCCCTCCGCTGCAGGTCGCTGGCAAGCCTCATGATCTGTTCTTCGATATCCTTTCGTTCGGTTATGTCGCGGTTTATTCCTCGGTATCCCCGCAAGTTTCCCGCTCCGTCAAAGAAGGGTCTACCGCTTGTTTCCAGGACGACCCGCCGGCCGTCCTTGTGGAGGTTTACATTTTCGAGACAGGTGATATTTTCCCGCGAGTCGGCGATCGATCTGAAGATTTCGCCGACACGGCGTGCTTCTTCAGGAGGCATGAAGTCGAACGGCATCTTGCCGACTACCTCTTCCGGCGTATACCCCAGCATGTCATGCACCCGTGGGCTGGTGTAAGTACAGACCCCGCGTTCATCCACTTTCCATACCCAGTCACTGGTGGATTCTACCAAGTTGCGGAATTCCTCTTCGCTTTCCCGCAGTCTTTCTTCCGCCCGCATGCGTTCGGAAATGTCGCGCACGACGCAGACATGGCTGGTGATGCGGTTATTGTCGTCGTAGATGGGGGTGACGAAATGCTCCGAGTCGAAAACCGCCCCGTTTCGACGCTTCATCCGGTAGGTCGTCTCGAAAAAGCCGTGGTCCTCGTAGGCCTTCAGCATGGCGTCGCCGAACCGGCGGGACATCTCTTCATCGATATGGAGACAGGAGGTGTTGGTGCCGATCAGTTCTCCCCGCGCATAGCCGAACATGTCCTTGACGGCGTCGTTGTAATCGAGGATCTTGCGGGTGCCGGTCTCGACGATGAAGACCGCCTCGTTGAGGCTGGCGAAGGTATTCTGCAGGAGAGCATGGGATTCCCGCAAGGCTTCCTGCTGTCTTTCCTGCGCCGTGACCATACGGTTAAAGGCCGCGACCAGGGTGCCGATCTCGTCGAGAGAACGGTAATCCAGGCGATTCAGCCCCTCCATGGTCTCCACTTGGCGAGTGACGGCCGCGAGCGGCGCGGTAAGCCGTTTCATGACCAGCCAGGCGATGACCAGCATGGCGAGGGTTCCGGCCGCAATGCCTCCGAGCAGGTATTGCCTGGTCTTGTACATGGGGGCGTAGGCTTCACTGGTAGGGAAATTCAGCGCCAGGATCCAGTTGGTGGCGCTGAGGTGTCTGAAGGAGGAGAGCAGCGGCACACCCCGGGAATTGACGGTTACCCCGCTCCCGTCAAACCCCGCTATAGCCCGGTCGAACATCTTGTTCTCACCCGGAGCCGCCGCAATTTTCATAATCCGGGTTTTGTCCGGGTGAACGATCATGGTCCGGTCGGTAGCGGCGAGGTAGGCGTAGCCGGTGGTGCCGATCTTCATACTGGCCACATCGCCCAGCAGGTTGTTCCCCAGCAGCCTCATGCCGCCGCAGAGAATGCAGATAAGCTTGCCCCTGCCGTCGAAGACCGGCGCCGTGAGCATGACCACGGGACGATGGTCGGGGAGGCTGGAGATGTAGGGTGAAGAAATCACCGGTTTGCCGGTGGCGACGGTCTTCTGAAAGTATTCCCGATGGGAGAGGTCGAATGCGCGCCGTTCCGGCAGGACGGGGCTTTCCGCTATGATGGTCCCGTCCGTGTGCACGAGGAAGATGGTGGTGTCAAAGAGAGAGTGGAGGGTGACCCGTTCGTCGAGAAACCGTTGGGCCTTGTCCGTGTCGGTGATGATGCCGGAGGGAAGCTGCTGGCTTGCCGCAACCAGTGCATTCCGCAGCATGATGAGTTTGTCATCGATGTTATCGGCGATGGCGCACGCCAGGGCATACTGCTGGTTGGCAAGGGACTGCTTGAATTTATTCTCGAAGTAGGATATGGAGAAATAGGCTATGGCGGCTGAAAATACTATGAACAGGACGGCCCCAGCCAGCGCCATCTTTGTTTTGAGGCTGACATTCAGCAAAATAGATCCTCGAAAAGGGATGGTTGAAGGTACTAAATTTAATGATAATGATATTTTTCCATTATAATTATATTCCTATAATTATTTTTTAACACAAAAACCGAATCTTGTCATTAGTGAAACATCGGCGCAACAACAAAAAATCCTGGAAAGGGCGAGGTGACGTTTCCGGAGCAGCCGGGGGAACCGGGCGTGTTCGTCACCCTTGATTTTTGCCGTTCATAATGCGATACTAATGCAATCTCCGCCATACCAAAATCGGGAGGGTACATGTTCGGATTCGGCATGCCAGAATTGATCGTCATCTTAGTCATCGTCCTCGTGGTGTTCGGCGCAGGGAGACTCCCCGAGATCGGCGGGGCTCTCGGCAAGAGCATCAGGAACTTCAAAAAGGCATCGGAAGGGAAGGACGAAATCGAGATCAAGCCGAAACAGGAGAATGACACGAAAAAGGAGGGGTAACCCTCCTTTTCGGTTCGGTATCCTTTTCCGCCGGTCCTGTCACCGTCGTGCCTCGTGAACTGCCGCGCGCGGTGGTTGTAGAATTTCCCCTCTCCCTCGTTCAGCAAACCGTCAACTTCCGTCGGTCTTTCCTCATAACACATTCAATTCCCGAAAAACCGTACCGGCCGGACATTTCCCTCGGGTCGTCCGTTGGCACTGGACATATGTATACGCTATAGTACAACTGATATAGACTGCAGACAGTTGTCCGTGTGTTGTGACATACATTCCGATCATGACGGTGTGAAAGGAGGGGGCGATGGAAGGCAAGATTACACCGGGTGGCAGGCTGCGGGCGGCCCTCGGTGAGGAACGACCACTCCAGGTGGTGGGGACGATCAACGCCTACGCGGCGATGCTGGCGGAACGGGCCGGGTTCCGCGCTCTCTACCTCTCGGGGGCCGGTGTCGCCAACGCCTCTTTCGGCCTCCCCGACCTGGGGATGACCACCCTCACGGATGTCGTGGAGGAAGTCCGGCGTATCACCGGCGCCAGCCGGTTGCCGCTTCTGGTCGACGTCGATACCGGCTGGGGGCACGCCTTCATGATCGCCCGGACGGTGCGGGAGATGATCAGGGCCGGTGCCGCCGGGGTGCATATCGAGGACCAGGTGGCGGCCAAGCGGTGCGGCCACCGGCCGGGGAAGGCGCTGGTCCCGACCGCCGAGATGGTGGACCGGATCAAGGTGGCGGTGGACGCCCGGACCGATCCGGCGTTCGTCATCATGGCCCGTACCGATGCCGTTGCGGTCGAGGGGCTCGATGCTGCCGTGGAGAGGGCCTGCCGCTACCGGGAGGCGGGGGCCGACATGCTTTTTCCCGAGGCGCTGACCGAGCTTGCCGCCTACCGGCGTTTCGCCGGGACGGTCGGTATCCCGGTCCTCGCCAATATGACCGAATTCGGGGTCACCCCCCTCTTTACCCGTGAGGAGCTGGGTGAGGCGGGAGTGAGCCTCGTCCTCTACCCCCTCTCCGCTTTCCGGGCCATGGCCGCCGCGGCGCAACGGGTCTACCGGGCGATCCGGGAGGAGGGAACGCAGGCCGGGGTCGTGGAACAGATGCAGACCCGTGCCGAGCTCTACGACATCCTCGGCTACCATGCCTTTGAGCGGAAGCTGGACGAGCTGTTCGGGAGTGAAAAGACAGATCCGCCCCCCTCCCAACCTCCCCCCGCTGGGGGGAGGAGATAGTTCCCTCCCCCAGCGGGGGAGGGCCAGGGAGGGGGCGAATCGGCTCTGACGAAAAGGAGGAACAACCATGAACGCATCCTACAGTCCCGGTCTGGAAGGGATCGTCGCCGGCGAGACGGCGATCAGCACGGTGGGGAAGGAGAATCTCGGACTCACCTACCGCGGCTACGCCATCGGCGAGCTGGCGGAGCAGGCCACCTTCGAGGAAGTGGCGTATCTCCTGATCCACGGCACGCTCCCTGATGCGAGCGAGCTGGCCCGTTACCGCAAGCGGCTCGCCGCGCTCCGGGGCCTGCCCGACGGGTTGAAGACGGTGCTGGAGCAGCTGCCGGCGAAGGCCCATCCCATGGACGTGCTCCGCACCGGCTGTTCGGCCCTGGGAGCCCTGGAGCCGGAAATGGCGGAGCACGGGGCGAACCAGGTGGCGGACCGGCTTCTCGCTGCCTTTCCCGGCATGCTCCTTTACTGGCACCATTTCCATGCTGCCGGCCGGCGCATCGTGACGGAGACGGACGACGAGAGCCAGGCCGGCCACTTCCTCCGCCTCCTCCACGGCTCGGCTCCCGAAGAGCTCACGCGGCGGGCGGTGGATGTCTCCCTCATCCTCTATGCCGAGCACGAGTTCAACGCCTCCACCTTCTCCGCGCGGGTCACCGCCTCCACCCTCTCCGACTTCTACGCGGCGGTCACCTCCGCCATCGGCACCCTGCGCGGGCCGCTGCACGGTGGTGCCAACGAGGAGGCGATGAAGCTCATCGGCCGCTTCGCCTCCCCCGATGAGGCGGAGGAGGGGATCCGGGGGATGCTGGCCCGGAAGGAGAAGATCATGGGGTTCGGCCACCGGGTCTACAAGACCGTCCCCGACCCGCGCTCCCCCATCATCCAGGGGTGGTCGCGCCGACTCGCCGAGGCGGCGGGCGATCTCACCCTCTACCGGGTCTCGGAGCGGATCGAGGAGGTGATCCGCCGAGAGAAGGGGCTCTACCCCAACCTCGACTTCTACAGTGCCTCGGCCTACCATCTCTGCGGCATCCCGACCGCCATGTTCACGCCGGTCTTCGTCTTTGCCCGGATCGCCGGCTGGTCGGCGCACATCATCGAGCAGCGCGCCGCCAACCGCATCTTCCGGCCGGTCGCCGTCTACACCGGCCCGGCGCCGCGGAAATACGTGCCGGTCGGGGAGCGGTAAATCACCACTCACAAAATCCAGACTCGGAGTCTCTTGAGAAAAAGTTCCCCCTCCCTTGATGGGAGGGGGCGAGGGGGAGGGTGAACTGGCAATGCTGAATTTTCGCCTCTTTTCCACCCCCACCCCGACCCTCCCCCATCAAGGGGGAGGGAGAGTATCGGGAGTTGAGATTTGGAATTTGGTGCTTCGAATTTTTCCGACGAAGGAGGACCCATGTCCACCCAGGCCGACCTGAACATCCGCCCCGAGTTTGACCGGGAGATGCGGGACATCGCCGACTATGTGCTCGGCTATCAAATCGCCAGCGACGCGGCATACGACACCGCCCGCTACAGCCTCATGGACGCCCTCGGCTGCGCGCTCCTGGCGCTGCGCTACCCGGAGTGCGCGAAGCTCCTCGGGCCCGTCGTACCCGGGACTATCGTCCCGGACGCGGTGCGGGTCCCCGGCACCCGTTTCGAGCTCGACCCGGTCAAAGGGGCATTCGACATCGGCACCCTCATCCGCTGGCTCGATTTCAACGACACCTGGCTCGCTGCCGAGTGGGGGCATCCCTCCGACAACCTGGGGGGGATACTCGCGGTGGCCGACTACGTGAGCAGGCGCAATACGGCGGCCGGGAAGGCCTCCCTCACCATGGGCGACGTCCTGACCGCCATGGTGAAGGCCCACGAGATCCAGGGGGTGATGGCCCTGGAGAACGCCTTCAACCGGGTGGGGCTCGACCACGTGGTCCTCGTGAAGCTCGCCACCGCGGCGGTGGCGACGGCGCTCCTCGGCGGCGGCAGGGAGGAGGTCGTCACCGCCATCTCGCACGTATGGGTGGACGGCCAGAGCCTGCGCACCTACCGCCATGCCCCGAACACCGGGAGCCGCAAGTCGTGGGCCGCCGGCGATGCCACCAGCCGCGGGGTGCGGCTGGCTCTCCTGGCCATGGCCGGGGAGCCGGGATATCCCTCCGCCCTCACGGCAAAGCAGTGGGGGTTCTACGACGCCACGTTCCGCGGGGAGCGGTTCCGTTTCCAGCGCCCCTACGGCTCCTACGTGATGGAGAACGTCCTGTTCAAGGTCGCCTTTCCCGCCGAGTTTCACGCCCAGACCGCGGTGGAGTGCGCGTTCCGGCTCCACGGCCAGGTGCGGGAGCGTCTCGACCGGATCAGCCGGGTGGTCATCACCACCCAGGAATCGGCGGTGCGCATCATCAGCAAGACCGGTCCCCTTTACAACCCGGCCGACCGGGACCATTGCCTCCAGTACATGACGGCGATCGGACTCATCTTCGGCGAGCTGAACGCCGACCACTACGGGGACGCCGTGGCGGCCGACCCGCGCATCGACCGGCTCCGGGAGAAGATGGAGGTGGTGGAGGAGCCGTGCTACTCGCGGGACTATCTCGACCCGGAGAAGCGTTCCATTGCCAATGCGGTGCAGGTCTTCTTCGCGGACGGGAGCGCGACGGAACGGGTGGAGGTGGAGTATCCCCTCGGCCACCGTCGGCGGCGGGAGGAGGGGATCCCGCTCCTCGTGGCCAAGTGCCGGGAAAACCTCGCCAGCTGCCTCACTGCGCGGCGGGTGGAGGAGGTCCTGGCGCTCTGCCTCGACCGGCAGCGGCTGGAGTCCGTGCCGGTCGACGAGTTCATGGAGCTGCTGGTGGTTTGAGGGAGCTACGCGAGGCTGTCCAGGAGGCGGGTGAGCTCTTCCGGGGGGAGCGGCCGGCTGAAGAAGTAGCCCTGCCCTTCCGGGCAGTTGATGGATTCGAGGAGCTTCAGCTGCTCCTCCGTCTCGACCCCCTGCGCCACCACGTTCAGCTCCAGGGCCTTGGCCATGTCGATGACCGCCGTGGCGAGTGCCGCCTCGTTGCGGTTGGAGTCGATGGCGCTCACGTACGAGCGGTCGATCTTGAGCGTGTCCACGGGAAACTTCCGGATTGAGTCGAATATTGACGGACCGGGGCCGAAGATGTCGATGGAAATGTGGACCCCCAGCGCGGAGAGCCGCTGGAGCGTGGCGATGGTGTGCTCCTCGTTGTGGAGCAGGAGGTTTTCCGTCACGTCCAGCTCCAGCCAGTTGGGGGCGAGCCCCGTTTCGTGCAGGACCTTTTCCACCATCTCCGCCAGGTTGAGCTGCAGGAACTGGCGGGGCGAAAAGTTGACGGCGATGCGCATCGGGGGGTAGCCCGCCTCCTGCCAGGCCTTGTTCTGGGCGCAGGCATGGCGCAGCACCCATTCGCCCAGGGGAACGATCAGCCCGGTCTCCTCGGCGAGGGGGATGAACTGGGTCGGAGGGACGATGCCGTACTCCGGGTGGCGCC
Organism: Geobacteraceae bacterium; assembly: GCA_024281055.1. Classification (GTDB taxonomy): domain Bacteria; phylum Desulfobacterota; class Desulfuromonadia; order Geobacterales; family Geobacteraceae; genus JAMXLF01. The sequence goes on along the minus strand of JAMXLF010000012.1, from coordinate 57,323 downwards.
AGCGCGCCAGGGCCTCCACGGAGACGATGCGTCCCGTTTTGATGCTCATCTTGGGCTGGTAGTGGAGGAAGAACTCGTTTCGCTCCAGCGCCTGGCGCAGGCCGTTCTCCAGCGTGAAGCGCTCCACGGCCTGGGCATCCATGGCGGCGGTGTAGAGGTGGTAGCGGTTGCGGCCCTCTTCCTTGGCCCGGTACATGGCCATGTCGGCCTTCCTGACGAGGGTATCCGCATCGTTGCCATCGAAGGGAAAAATGCTGATGCCGACGCAGGTGGTGGCGGACAGCCGGTGCTTGGGGAGGGTGAACCCCCGGGCGAAGGCATCGATGATCTTCTGGGCCACCCTGACCGCTTCCTGGACCTCGTCGAGGGCGGGGAGCAGGATGATGAACTCGTCGCCACCCCGCCGGGCCACCGTGTCCCCTTCGCGCCGGCAGCACTCCCGCAGCCGCTTTGCCGCCGCCTGCAGGAGCTGGTCGCCGACGGCGTGACCGAGGGTGTCGTTGATGGTCTTGAAGCGGTCGAGGTCGAGGAAGAGAATGGCGAGCGGCCGGTGGTCGCGGCGGGCCTGGGCCAGCGCCCGGTGGAGGAGCTCGCTGAATAGCTGGCGGTTTGGCAGGCCGGTCAGGGAATCATAGTAGGCCATCTGCCGGATGGTTTCCGCCGCCAGTTTCCGTTCACTGATGTCCTCCTGGAAGCTGAGGAAATGGGTGATCCGCCCTTCTCCGTCGGTGATCGGAGAGATTGCCGCGGAGGCCCAGTAGAGCTCGCTGCTCTTTTTCCGGTTGTGGAGCTCGCCCCGCCACTCCCCCCCCGCCCTGATGGTCTCCCAGAGCCGCCGGTACTCCTCGGCGGGTGTTTCGCCCGATTTCAGGATTGCGGCGCTCTGTCCCGCCATGTCCTCGCGGCTGTATCCCGTCAGCTGGGAGAAGGCGGGATTGATGTAGTCGATCGTCCCCACGGGGTCGGTGATCATGATGGCGACCGGGCTCTGCTCGACGGCGCGGGAGAGCTTGCGGATGAAGCGCTCCTGCGCCCGGAGCTGCCGCTCCTGACCGACGCCGGCGATGCAGTGCTCGATCGCCGTCATCAGCTTCCCCTTGTTGATCGGCTTCAGCACGTAATGGTCGATGCCGATGTCGATGGCATCGAGGATGGAGCCGGTGTCGCTCGTTGCCGTGAGGACGATGACGCGGGCGTGCCGGTTGAGGGCCTTGATGTGTCTGGCCATCTGGATGCCGTCCATGACCGGCATGCGGATGTCGGTCAGTACGATCTCGGGACGGTGGACCTTGAACAGCTCCAGGCCTTCCTGGCCGTTCTGCGCGAGGATCAGGGTCGCCTCGGGGAATCTTTTGCCGATCATCAGGGTCACCACGCGCCTGGTGGCCTCATCGTCTTCGGCGTAGAGGATGATCGGTCCGGCGGCGGTGCCGGCGGCACTATCCATGCGTGACCTCGTGTGCGCTGAACGTCGATAAATTAGTTCGCCGTACAAGCCGGTTTAATAAGTTTACTTCATTACGGAAAGGATTCAATCGAGAGGGAGAATTGAAAGAAACAGAAGGGTGAATACCTTCGTGAAACCGCTTATTTCAAGGGAGGTTATGGAGTGATACCTGAAAGAGGCGAGGTCGCGGGAAAGGAATACTGCCTGCTCTGCGGTCATGAAAGGGTGAAATAGAAGGTCGCTCCCCGGTCCGGTTCACCTTCGGCCCACACCCGGCCGCCGTGGCGCTGGATGATCCGCTGCACCGTGGCGAGGCCGATGCCGTGGCCTTCGAACTCTTCACTGTCGTGGAGCCGCTGGAACGGGGTGAAAAGCCTGTCCGCGCCGGCCCTGTCAAAGCCCGCCCCGTTGTCGCGGACGAAAAAGACCGGGGTGCCCCCGGATTCAGTCGCTCCGAACTCGATCCGCGCCTCTTCCCGTTTACCGGTATACTTCCAGGCATTGCCGAGGAGGTTCTCCATGATAACCCGGAGGAGCCGTGCGTCACCGTTGGCCGTGATTCCGCCGGCGACGACGAACTGCACCCGGCGGCCGGGCTCATTCAACTTGAGCTCTACGGCTATCTTTTGCGCCAGCCGGCTGAGGTCGACCTCTTCGCGGTTCGGCTCGGTGCGCGTCAGGCGGGAGAATTCGAGGAGGGTATTGATGAGGTGGTCCATGCGCTGGGCTGCCCTGAAAATGTGCCGGACGTAATTCGTAGATTGTTCGTCGAGCTTTTCTGCGCCCAGCGCCAGCAATACCTCGCTGTAGCCGGTTATGCCGGTAAGCGGGGCGCGAAGATCGTGGGAGACCGTGTAGCTGAAGGCCTCCAGCTCCTGGTTCGTCGCCGCCAGCCGGGCGTTGAGCTCGTTCAACTCGTCCTGCGCCCTTCTCAGCTCCTGGTTTTTCTGGATTGCCGCTTCGTAGGTGGAGAGGAGGAGATTGAGGATCTGCCGGCGGCCGGCGGTTATGGCAAATTTCTTTCCTGCAAAAAGGATCTCCAGGCCCGGGTGCGTCTGGCCGCTCTCCGTCCGGTCGGGATCGAGCTGCATCTGTTCGATGCGGGAGAGGAGATGCTCCTCGGTGTAGGGCTTGGTGATGAAGTTGTCGGCTCCGCATTCGAGCCCCCTGATGACGTCCTGCGGCTCGGCGAGGGAGGTGAGGAGGATGACGGGAATCTCCCGGCGGCCCGGGTCGGCCTTTATCCTGCTGCACAGCTCGTAGCCGTCCATCACCGGCATGATGACGTCGCTGATGATGAGATCCGGCATTTCCCCATCCAGGGCGGCCAGCGCCTCACGGCCATTACCCACGACCGTCAGCCGGTAGCCCTGTCTTTCCAGGATGGAGCAGAGGTATGCGGCCTGGGTGGGACTGTCTTCGACGATGAGAATTCTTTCGCCCTGAGGCGCGATCTCTTCCTGCACGCCTGCCATGGAATGTCCTGTTCGGTTAAACGTTATCCAGATGTTTTCAGTGGTTGTGTGATTCAGGAATGTTGTTTATGAGAGCAAATCCGGTGAACAATGTCAAGATTTTCGACAACCGACAAGGGCTTCCGGGAATTTACCGAATGGGCCGCAAACAGGCCCGAGGAGGGTCACTGCTTCGTGACGCCCGGCGGGAGTGTGCTCCGCCAGTGCGGCTTGCCCAGGATCAGGGGGAATTCTTCGGCGGAAAGGGGTTTGCTGAAGAAAAATCCCTGCATTTCGGGGCACTGGAGCGCGTCGAGAAGCCGCGCCTGCTCTTCGGCTTCGACCCCTTCGGCGATGACGTTCAGCCGGAGGCTCTGCGCCATGGTGATCACTGCGGTGGCGATGGCTGCATCGTCAGGGTTCACGGTGATGTCGCTCACGAAGGACTGGTCGATCTTGAGGGTGTTGATGGGGAGCTTCTTGATGTAGGAGAGGGATGAATAGCCGGTGCCGAAATCGTCGATGGCGAGGTGAATGCCCAGTTCGCTCAGTCGGTGCAGGGTGGTGATGGCGTTGTCGATGTTATGGAGCATGATCCCTTCCGTTACCTCCAGCTCGAGCCAGCACGGGTCGAGGCGGGTCTCGGCGAGGACCCGCTCCACCATCTCCGCCAGGCGCAGCATCTGGAACTGGCGCGGCGAAAAGTTGACCGCCACGCGCAGGGGGGGAAGGTTGGCATCCTGCCAGGTCCGGTTCTGGGCGCAGGCGGTGCGCAGCACCCATTCACCAAGCGGGACGATGAGGCCGGTCTCCTCCGCAAGGGGGATGAACTGTTTCGGCGGGACCAGCCCGAGCTCCGGGTGCTGCCAGCGCACCAGGGCCTCGAAACTGACGATCTGCCCGGTCTTGACATTCACCTTGGGTTGATACTGGAGGAAGAATTCCTGACGCTCCAGGGCCTTGCGCAGGCTGGTTTCCAGGGCCAAACGCCGGGCGGCCTGGACGTCCATGGAGGGGTTGTAGAAGTGGTAGCGGCTGCGACCGTGCTCCTTGGCGCGGTACATGGCCATATCCGCATTCCTGACCAGGGTTTCCCCCTCGGTGCCATCGTCCGGGAAAATGCTGATGCCGATGCAGGTGCTGATGAACAGCTCATGCTCGGGGAGCACGAAGGGGGACGCGAAGGAATCGATGATCTTTTGTCCCACTCTGGCCGCTTCCTGGGGGGAGTCGAGATCGGGGAGGAGAATCATGAACTCGTCACCCCCCCGGCGGGCGACCGTGTCCCGGTCGCGCCGGCAGCACTCCTTCAGCCGGCGGGCTACCGCCGTGAGGAGCTGGTCGCCGACAGCATGGCCGAGGGTGTCGTTGATCACCTTGAACCGGTCGAGGTCGAGGAAGAGCACCGCCAGGAGGCGGTCGTGGTTGTGGCGGTGGGCCTGGGCGAGCGCCAGGTGAAGGAACTCGTCGAACAGCTGCCGGTTGGGGAGCCCGGTCAGGGAGTCGAAATAGGCCATCTGCCGGATGTACTCGTCCTGCTGCCGCACCTGCTGCTCCAGGCGCACGCCGCTGAGGCAGTGGTTGATGGCGGCCTCGAGCTTGTCCATTTTGACCGGCTTCAGCACGTAGTGGTGGATGCCGATATCGATGGCGTCCAGGAGCAGGGCCGTGTCGCTGGCTGCCGTGAGGATGATGACGCGGGTGCGCCGGTCGAGCGCCTTGATTTCCCGGGCCATCCGGATGCCGTCCATGACCGGCATCCGGACGTCGGTCATGACGATGTCGGGCTTGTGGGCGGTAAAGAGCTGGAGCCCCATCTGGCCGTTCTCCGCCAGCAGCAGAGAGACCTGGGGGAATTTCCGGCGGAGCATGAGGGTGACCATCTTCCGCGTGGCCGGATCGTCTTCCACATAGAGGAGGGTCGCGGCGGTTGTTGCGTCGATGGGATTCTCCATGGCGTTTTTTTTCTCCCGACCTCACTTCTATCACTCCGGTCGTGGGGTTGCAATTGGACGTTGGTCTATTTAATCCGGAACAAACAGGTTAACCGGAAAGGTTGATTCGAACGGCGGCGGGCGTTACGGTCGCCGGCAAAATCTCGTTATGTCGTGATTTCTCCGCCGGAGGCGACTTCCACGCGGTTGCGGCCGCGCTCCTTGGCCCGGTAGAGGGCCCCGTCCGCGACCTTGACGAGGGAAGTGGCATCGAGCTCTCGCTCTTTGCAACTCGCTACCCCGAGACTGACGGTGACCGGGATCACCCCCTCCGGGGTATCGAGGCTGTTGCTCTCTATGTTGAGCCGGAGCCTCTCGGCGAAAGAGGCGGCACATTCTCCGCAGCACTCGGGGAGGACGATCAGGAACTCTTCGCCACCATAGCGCCCGATGTAATCGTAGGAGCGCATCAGGAAATGCATCCTGCCTGCGGTCAGACGGAGCACCTCGTCCCCTGCCAGATGGCCGTAAGTGTCGTTGATCTTCTTGAAGAAGTCGATGTCGGCCATGATGACGCTGACGCACTCCTCTTCCCGCCCGGCCCTGGCCAGCTCCTGTCCGAGGACGCGCAGGATCTCCTCGTGGTTCAACAGGCCGGTGAGGGAGTCGTGGGAGGCCTTGACCCGAAACGTGTCACGGGCCGCCATCAGCTCGCTCTGCAGCTCGATGATGCGCCGTCCGGCGCGTAGCCGCAGCCGCAGCTCGTTGTGCTTGAACGGCTTGGTGATGTAATCATCCGCGCCGGCCTCCATGCCGGTCACGAGGTCTTCGTCCCGCTGCTGGGAGGTGAGGAGCAGGATGTAGGTATAGGGTTCCCGCGCCGCTTCCCGAACTCTGCGGCAGACCTCGATCCCGTCCAGCCCCGGCATCATCCAGTCGAGGAGGGCGAGGCGCGGCGGGTCCTCCGATTGCAGAATCTGCAGGGCGGCCTCGCCGTTTTCGGCAGCGATGACGTCGTATCCCCACATGACCAGTTTTTCTTCGAGGAGACGACGAAAGCTCGGCTCGTCTTCCGCTATCAGTATCTTCATGGTTTCACCTCGTTCATTTCGATGGCGTCACACCCCTTACCACCCCCAGCCCCTCCTAAAATAGGAGGGGAGCAATCTCCCCCTCCGGGGGGCGGGGGGTGGTCGATGAGAAGTATCACCCAAACCGGTACACGCACTTTCCCCGTTCGTACAGCTCGATGGGGCCGTCTTCCGAGACCTTTATCACCTTGCCGGACATCGATGCAGCGGTTGCCGCCGTTGTCCGCCCGCCCCCCGTCACCAGACCGGGTGTGGTGCAGGTATTGATGATGATCCCCGCGTCAACCAGCCTTCCCTCCCTGTTGAACAGCGTCAGCCCGTCGGAGGAGAGGAGACTGATCAGCTCTCCCGAATGTTTCAGGTCGGAAAGCGTCTTTCCCCGGTGAAAACTGACGATCAGCTGACTGAGGAGGTCCTTGCCGCCCACCGCCCCTTTTTTCAGGTCGCCCGCGAGTACTTTCTCGCCCGATACGAGGATGATCGTGCCGAGCCGGAGCTTCGACAGGGAGTAGACGGTGGTAATCAACGCCTCCGTCTCCCGTGCTTCCAGGTGCCCGGCCAGGAAGCTCCGGTACACATCGGGATCGAACAGGCTCCAGACACCCTTTCGCCACACGAAGATCGTGTCCGGGCAGGTCATGACCTCCAGTTCGGATGCGTGGCTGATACCCGCGGCAAAGGCCCCTTCTCCGGCTCTCTTGAGCAGGGAGAGGGTGTCGCGGTGGCTGAGCCGGTCAACGGCGTCCCTGGTCCCGTAGTTCATGAACTTCACCATGCCGGTGGCCTGCAGGTTGATGTTGCAGGCGTAGAACGTACCCAGGCCGTTCACCAGCCGGTACGTCAGCGGGTTCCTGAAGAAACGGGGCGAGACGCCGATGCGGGGGTCGAAATCGTACCTGAGGCAGTCCGACATGCTGCACGCCATGCGGAATTTCTCCAGCTGCGTGCGGTAGACGATGAACCCGCTCGTGGCGGGGGTGCCCTCGTACCTCTGGTATGACAGGCCCTTCAGGATCTGCAGCAGCTTCTGGATCGACCAGAAGGCCCGGTGCCGGTCGAACCGCAGATGGCGGTAGAGGGCGACATCCATGAGGGAAGAGAGAAGGGCGGTGCGGAAGTACACGATGTCGCCCCTTTGTTTTTCGCTCGTGAAAAATATGCCGAAGGCGTCCGCCACCTCGGTGGCGATCGTTTTCTCAGTCTCCGCGAACGGCAGGCCGCTTCTCTGGAGGACGAAATGGTAGGGTTCCGGTTCCGCGGCGATTTCCCTGATCAGGATGCTGTCCCCGTCTTCTGCCGCGCCGGCCGTCGCGGCACCGCGGGCGAGAGTAAAGGTTGCCCCGCCGAAAAAGGCCTCAATGATGGTGCCGATCGCATCGGAAACCCGCTCGGGCATTGTGGTGTCTCCCGGAGAAATGGCCTTCGGCGATGCAATGAATACGTCAGGCGGTCAATGCGCCGCCCAGCGTGAAATAAAATGTGGCGCCTTTGCCCGGCGCACTCTCGGCCCAGACACGGCCGTCGTGCCGACGGATAATCCGCTCCACCGTGGCGAGGCCGATACCGAGTCCCGCGGATTCCCCACTGCCGGGTAATTGCTGGAACGGTGCAAACAGCTTGTCCGCATGGGCCATATCGAAGCCCGTACCGTTGTCGCGCACGAAAAAGACCCGTTTCCCTTCGGCCTCGGTCGCCCCGAATTCGATGACCGCTTCCTCGCGAGTGGCGGTATGTTTCCAGGCATTGCCGAAGAGGTTGTCCAGGACCGTCTTCAGCATCTCTGCGTCTCCGGTGGCCGTGATCCCTCCGACGATCCGGAAGGTGACCCGGCGTTCGGGGGCCGTCCCCCGGAGTCTCTCTGCCGTTTTTCCGGCCAGGGCGCTCAGTTCGACTGTTTTCCGATGGAGCTCGATTCTCGCCGGTCTGAAGAAATCGTGCATAATGCCGATCAGCTGTCCAAGGTGCCTGGTTTTCTCGTATATCCGACGGGTGTAGGACCGGCACTGTTCGTCCTGCTTGCTGCAGTACATATCCTGGATCGATTTGGCGTACTCGCCGATGGATAATAACGACTTGAGCAGGTCATGGGCGATGGCGTAGCTGAACGCCTCTAGGTCCCGGTTGGCGGCTTCCAGGTCCGAGGCGTGGGCGGCAAGCGCGTGATGCAGCTCGACGATGCGCCTTCCGGCGTTGAGGCGGACCCGTAGCTCGTTGGCCTTGAGTGGCTTGGTGATGTAGTCGTCCGCCCCCGCTTCCATGCCGGTGACGAGGTCTTCGTTCTTCTGCTGTGACGTGAGGAGAATGAGGTAGGTGTAGGGTTCGGGCAGTTCTTTCCTGACCCTCCGGCATAGCTCCACACCGTCCATTTCCGGCATCAGCCAGTCGAGGATGGCGAGCCGCGGGGGATCGTCAGCCCGCAGCGCCTGCCAGGCCTCGCTGCCGTCGCGGGCGGCGATCACCTCGTAGCCCCATCTCGTCAGCGTCTCTTCCAGGAGATGGCGAAAACCGGGATCATCTTCGGCTATCAGGATTTTCATGGGTCATCTCTCCTATGGGACCGGCTGGCCCTGCTGTTCGTGAAGATTCCGGATCACCTCGATGGCATTTCCGGAAGTCTACCGAACCCAAACTATTTCCTCTCCCTGAGGGAGAGGGTAAGGGTGAGAGGGACCTGTGGGGGTCCTCACTCTTTATATCACTGCGTCATGGGATTTCAATGTGACTACAGGCTGAACCAGAAGGTCGCTCCCTTGCCCGGCTCACCCTCGGCCCAGATCCTGCCGCCGTGGCGCCGGACGATCCGCTCCACCGTGGCTAGGCCGATACCGAAGCCCTTGAATTCCTCGGCGCTGGGGAGGCGCTGGAAGGGGAGAAAGAGCTTCTCCGCGTCGGCCATGTCGAAGCCGGGTCCGTTGTCCCGGACAAAACAGGCGGGCCGGCCGTCGACCTCCGCCGTGCCGAACTCGATGATTGCCTCCTCGTGCGCGCCGGTGTACTTCCAGGCGTTGCCGAGGAGGTTGTCCAGGGCCACCCGCAACAGATTCGCGTCACCGTCCACCGCTATCCCGTCGACAATCCGGAACGTGACCCGGCGCCCGGGGTCGGCCGCCCTCAACTCATCAGCCACCTCCCGCGCCATCCTGGAGAGGTCGACCGTTTCCCGGCGCAGTTCGATGCGGGTCACCCGGGAAAAATTGAGCAGGGCCTCGATGAGCCGGTTCATGCGCAGGGTGCCTTCGTAGGCCTCCCTGAGATACCCCGCGCACTGCGCGTCGAGCTTGTCGCCGCACAGCTCCCTGATGGCCTGGCAGTAGCCGTTGGTGGTGGTCAGAGGTTTCCGCAGGTCGTGGGCAACCGTGTAGTTGAACGCCTCCAGCTCGCGATTGACTTCCTCCAGTTCGACAGCCCGTGCCGTCAGGTCGGTATTCAGCCGCTCGATCTCCTCATCGGCCCGCTTGCGCTCGGTGATATCGCTGGCAGCTCCGAACCATTCAACGATCTCACCGTTGGCATCCATCAGCGGAACCGCACGTGAGAACGTCCATCCCAGGCTGCCGTCTGCTTTCTGAACCCGATGTTCCAGCTCGAAAATGCTCTTGGTGCGGATGGCTTCCTGGATGGCTGCGTTCACGTGGGGCTGATCGTCCGGGTGGATGTATTTCTCAAGCCAGGTTCTGCTCGAGCCTTCCGTGCTGGTCAGGAATTCCTTGCTGAAGAGCTGACGCATCTCGCTCCAGTCCGGGCTCATCCGATATATTGCCTCTGAACTCGCCGTCACGAGGGCACGGAAGCGCATCTCGCTCTCCTTGAGTGCCTTCTCCGCCTGTTTGCGGTCGGTTATGTCATAGGTAATCGTGGATGCCCCGATGATTCTGCCGGACGCATCCTTGATCGGAGAAACGGTCAGCAAGACAGGGATTAGTCTGCCGTCCTTTGTCACGCGTATGGTTTCGATGTGTTTTACGGTTTTCCCACGGCCGATCTCTTCGAGGAACTGCGTCACCTCGTCAACAAGGTCGGCCGGGACCAGTGCGGAAATATGCCGGCCTTTGATTTCAGAGGCCGTATAGCCGTAAAGCTTCTCCGCTCCCGTGTTCCAGTCGACGATGATGCCGTCCAGCGTCTTGGCGATTATGGCGTCATCCGAACTCTCAACGATGGCTGCCAGACGGCCCCGCTCTTCCTCCAGACGCCTGCGTTCGGTAACGTCTATCGCATAGATGCGCACCACATCGAACTCAGGCACCAGGTGGACCAGTTCATCGAAAAACCGGCCGTCCATTTCAACCGTCCGGGTGAACTGGCGGGGCTTATTCTGGCGCAGATCATGGAGCATGTCCGGCAGGTCCTTGGGAATTAAGGGGTTGCTGCTGTCAAAACAGGTCTTCCCGAAGATGTTTTCAGCCGCCCTGTTGCAGAAAATTACTTTGCCGTCGGAGTCCAACTCCATGATCGGGATCGGGTTGAGGCGAGGAAATGAGGCGAAATGCTCAAGCTCGGCTTCTATCCTCTTCCGTTCGGTGATGTCGCTCACGATGCTGAGGAGATGCTTCTTTTCGCCGATGTCGATGACGACGGCCGAGAACAATCCATGCAGAACATTGCCTTCCTTGGTGCGAAACGTCATCTCCCGGTCGTGCACCGCGCCTTCTTTCAAGACATCCTCGATCATCCGGGCCCGCTCGGCGGGGTCTTTCCAGATATAGAATTCCATGGCGCTGCGGCCGATGACTTCATCGCGCCGGAAACCGCTGAGCCGTTCCCCCTCTTTATTGATCTCGACGAACCTGCCATCGGCCAGGGTGCTGATGGTTATCCCCACGGGTGCGGTGTCGAAGAACCTGGAGAACTTTTCCTCCGATTCCCGCAGCGCCTCTTCCGCCCGCACGCGATCGGTTATATCGAAGGCCACGCCGGCAACGTATGCCGCCTGACCGCCGGAGCCCAGGACAGGGAACTTGTTGACGATGGAATAATGCTCGATGCCGTCAGGCTGGCGCAGGACTTCGGTCGTCTGCAGCGTCGTCCCCTCGGACAACACCCGGCAATCGTTTTCGCCAAACTGCCGGGCGGTCTCCGGCGGAAAGAGGTCTCTGTCGGTCTTACCCAGAAGCGCTGCCAGAGGTGTGGAGAAAATCCGTTCCGTTTCTGTGTTGGCGTACACGTACCGCCCCTGCATATCCTTCATCCAGGCGGCGGCGGGGAGGTTGCGCATGAAGGAGGTAAAGCGCTGCTCGCTCTCCTGCAACGCCAAGGCGACGCGCTTTCGCTGGATGGCATACCGGATCGACCGCACCAGCAGGGTGCCGGCGATGTCCCCTTTGATCAGGTAGTCCTGGATGTCCATCTGCAGCGCCTTGAGCGCCAGTTCTTCATCGTCGAGCATGGTAATGATGGCAACGGGAGTCAGTTTCGCCTGATCGCGCACAGTCAGCGCCGTCTCCAGCCCCTGACTGTCGGGGAGGCCGAGATCGACCAGGACGCAATCGAAGGTCCGGTCTTTGAGCAGGGCGATTCCGTCGGCCAGGTACTGGACGTGCTCCACGGAGAACGCATGCGTCCGGGATTCCGCGAGCATCTCCCTGATCAGGTCCGCTTCCGCAAGATCATCCTCGATCAGCAGGATTTCAATTCGCGCCTTTTCCATGTCCTCACCGAGTGTTACGATGCAGAATAATTTCGTTTAATTTTACCAGCTCGCAGAGGCCATTCAAGTGGACGGGCGCGTTATTCGCCTGTCATGCCGTCGACGATCCGGAATGCGACCCGACGACGCGGCACAATCAGTGGCCATGCTGTAAGCATGGCGGCATCACGGACAGTAGGTCGGCTTGTTGGAGTGGGGGGAGTTTATGCGGGGATGGGAAAAAGCAGGGGATGAACAAAGTGCTATAATCAGAGTGTAAGGCTGCCGATTCTGTGTGAGGTGTCTTCATGAACAAGATGTCATTCGCCTGCAGTGTCTACGCAGCTTGTGCCGTGCTGTTTTACAGCAGTTATGCTGCCTGTGCCGGACTCGCCATTATGGAGCAAAGCGCCAAAGGACTTGGTACGGCGTTTGCCGGGGGAGCCGCGGCTGCGGAGGACGCCACAACGATCTTTTTCAATCCGGCCGGGCTCACCCGTCTTTCAAGGTCCCAGGCAGTTGCCGGGATGTATTTGCTCTTTCCCTCGGCCAAGTTCAGCAACAAAGGCTCCATTCACCTCACCGGCCAGCCGTTGAGCGGCGGCGACGGAGGCGATGCCGGCAATACGATAGTGATCGGGAACATCTATTACAGCCATCGGTTCAATGACCGCCTCAGTGCCGGCGTAGGAATCTTCTCTCCCTTCGGCTTGAGCACGACGTATGATTCTACCTGGGTAGGCAGGTACCACGCCGTCAAGTCCGACCTTTTCAGTCTCAACATCAACCCGTCCCTTGCATACCGCGTCACGGACAAGCTTAGCCTTGGGGCGGGAATCAACGCCCAGTACCTCAATGCGGAGTTGAGCAATGCCATCGACTTCGGCCTGATCTTCGCCGCGTTGGGTGTCGCCGGCGTGGCACCACAGAGAAATGACGGTTTTGTCACGTTCAAGGCAGATAGTTGGTCCTGGGGGTTCAACCTGGGAGCATTATACGAATTCAGCGGTGATACCCGGGCGGGCATTGCCTATCGCTCCCGCATCGCTCACACGTTGACAGGCGACGCTCATTTTTCCGGAGTCCCTTCACCCAACCCGACCGGACGGTTCGTCGACACCGGAGTAAAGACGGATGTGACCCTGCCGGATAGTCTGTCAGTCAGTATCTGGCATAACTTTTCGAAGGAACTGGCGGTAATGGCCGACATCACCTGGACAAACTGGAGTACCGTCGACGAACTCCGCATCAGGTTCGACAACCCCGCCGAGAGCGATGCGGTCACAACACTCCACTGGAAAGATACCTTCCGCTATTCGATTGGAGCAGTCTATATGCCGGGGGCGTGGGCTTTCCGCGCCGGGGCGGCTTACGATGAGAGTCCTGTGTCGGACGCGGCTCTTCTCACGCCGCGCGTTCCCGACAATGACCGCATCTGGCTTGCCGCCGGGGTCGGGTATAAGATCAGCGATAAAATTTCCGTCGACGCCGGATATGCGCATCTATTCGTCAAGAATCCGGAGATAAGGAAAACCGTTACGGGAGAAAACCAGTTCCGTGGAGGACTTTCAGGCTCGTATGAGAACAGTGCAGATGTCATCGGCGCTGAAATTACCTGGATGTTTTGAAGTGTGCGAGCACGAATACGGGGACAGACACCTGTCGATATGTATCTGTTCGTGGGGCGCTAAGGGTAAGGTGTGCGTTATAGCTTCGGTGGCTGAACAAATGAACGGTAGGGGCGGCGCTTGCTCCGCCCAATCGGGGCGCGGCAAGCAGCGCCCCTACATCAGGGTTTGAATGTTTAGTCACCGGCTCGATAATTTCATCGATGAATGAAGAGGATTCAACGGAGGGGCGTTTCTTCAAAATAACGGACGGGCTGGTTTGCGGGGGGGAGAGTGAACCAGAACGTCGCGCCTTTGCCCGGCGCACTCTCGGCCCAGACACGGCCGCCATGGCGACGGATGATCCGCTCCACCGTGGCGAGGCCGATGCCGAACCCCTTGAATTCATCGGCGCCGGGGAGGCGCCGGAAGGGAATGAAGAGCTTCTCCGCGTCGGCCATGGCGAAGCCCTGTCCGTTGTCCCGGACGAAACAGGCCGGCTTGTCGTCGATGTCTGCCACGCCGAACTCGATGACTGCTTCTTCTCGCGCGCCGGTGTACTTCCAGGCGTTGCCGAGGAGGTTGTCCAGGGCTACCCGCAGCAGTTTCGCGTCACCCTCAACCGTTACCCCCTCGGCGATCCGGAACGTGGCCCGGCGGGACGGCTCGGCCAGTTTCAGCTCGGAAGCCACCTCTTGCACCATGGTACTGAGGTCGACCGCTTCCCGGCGCGGCTCTATATGGGTGAGACGGGAGAAGTTGAGCAGGGCGTCGATGAGAGCGTTCATGCGCAGGGTCCCCTCGTAGCCCTCCCGGAGGTAGTCCAGGCATTTTTCGTCGAGTTTATCGCCGCACAGTTCCTTGATTACCTGGCAGTAGCTGTTGATAACCGTAAGCGGCTTGCGCAAATCGTGGGCGACCGTGTAGTTAAACGCCTCCAGCTCATGGTTGGCAGTCTCCAGCTCGGTGGCCCGCGCCGCCAGGTCGGTGTTGAGCCGCTCGATTTCTTCCTCCGCCCGTTTGCGGGAGGTGATGTCCTCTATGATCCCTACGACGAATTTCGGCTTGCCGGCGGTATCGGTAACCATAGAGGCCGTGAGAGTTACCCAGACGATGGAGCCGTCCTTGCGGATATAGCGCTTTTCCAGGGAATAGCTCCCGAGCTTCCCCTCCATCATGAGCCGAAAATGCTCCATGCTGGTTTCCCGGTCGTCGGGATGGGTGATCTCCTTGAAGCTAAGTTTCCTGATCTCCGCTTCCGGGTAGCCGACGATATCGCAGTACTTCCGGTTAACCAGCAGCCAGCTGCCGTCCGGGGCCACATGGCCGATGCCGACTGCCGCCTGGTCGAAAGTGGCGCGGAAACGCTCTTCGCTCTCCCGCAACGCCTCTTCCACCTGCACGCGCATCTCTTCCGCTATCTTCCGCTCGGTGATGTCCGTTATCGTCAGGCGCCCGGGCTGGCGCGCCTTCCCGCCGACGAATGCTCCCCCATCGAGGAGAACCCAACCCTGCCGTTTCGTGTTGGCACCGAGTCGCGCGTCGAACCGCACTCCGGATTCCCCGGCAAGGAGGCGGCGGAGGAAGGAGTCATACTCTCCCTGCGACACCGGTGCGATGAACATGGACAGGGTCTGTCCTATAAAACGGTGCCGCTCGCAGCCCAAGAGGGCGGTGGCGGCCAGATTCGCCTCCCGGACCGTCCCGTTGGCGTCGAGGGTGACGTAGCCCACCGGCGAAGTCGTACAGGTCCTGGTACTTATCCCGCAGTTCCTCGGCTTCCTGCTGGGCGCGACGCAGCTCCTCGTTCTGCATCTCCAGCTCGATCTGGTGGACCTGGAGCTCGTGGACGACGGCGATATGGTCTGCGCCGGATACGGCGGGCCTGCCTTTCTTCAGGGCGGCCCACTTCAGCTCGGCGCGCTGGCGTAACGGGCTTCCTTTTTTATCCCTCTTCCCTTCCATGGGGCTTCTCGTATTAAGGTAATCTGGATGCGTAACTATCCCGGACCAACTGCCTCGACAAATTCTTATCACGTAATCACGCTATTGCAAGCGACCGGTCGTCCGATTGTGGGCTGGATGGGCAAAAGGCGGGGAGTAATGGGAGAGTGAAGACGTGGCTGCGAGGATGGGGGAGTTTAAAACGCCGGGTTAATGGCTATCCCAGGGTGAAGTAAAAGGTCGCCCCTTTCCCCTCTTCACCCTCAGCCCAGATTTCTCCACCATGGCGCTGGATGATGCGCTTTGCCGTGGCCAGTCCGATACCTATTCCTTCGAACTCCTCGCTGTCGTGCAGCCGCTCGAAAGCCGTGAACAGCTTGCCCGCGTATGTCATGTCAAAGCCGGCACCGTTATCCCGCACAAAATAGACCGTTTCGCCTTCCTTTTTCAGCGAGCCGAACTCGATCACCGCATCGGTGCGTTTGCCGCTGTATTTCCAGGCGTTGCCGATCAGGTTGTCGAGCACCACCAGCAGAAGTTGCGCATCTCCGGTTACCACCCCGCCCTCGGAAATCCTGAACGTCACCGTGCGCTGAGGCTCCCGTGACCGAAGCTCCATGGCGATGCTCAGGGCCAGCTTGCCGAGGTCGACGGTTTCCCGCTCTAGCCGTTTGCGGGTAAGCTTGGAGAAATCGAGGATGGTCGTGATAAGCTGCCCCATCCGGTCGGCCGCACTCTGGATATGCCCGATGAACTCCCGGGTCTTTTCGGCGGACAATGTGCAGGAGTCGTCGAGCAGAAGCTGGCAGAAGCCATCGATCCCGGTGAGGGGCGAACGAAGGTCGTGGGATACGGTGTAACTGAAGGCCTCCAGATCCTGGTTGGCGGTTTCCAGCTCACGGTTGGCAGTTTTCAGATCCTGGTTGGCAGCTTCCATCTCACAGTTGGCAGCTTCCAGCTGCTCGTTAAGCCCGCACACTTCATCCCTGGCCGCCCGTAGATCGCGGTTCTGCTGAATGGCCGTTTCGTACGTGGAGAGGAGAAGATTGAGTATCTGCCGCCGGTCGGCGGTAATGACATAGTCCTCCGCGCCGAAATGAACGGCCAGCCCTTCCCCCGGCTCCGCCGTTTCCGTCACGAACCGGCCCGCCACCAGGCGTTCGATCTGGGAGATGAGATGTTCTTCGCTGTAGGGTTTGGTGATGAAGCTGTCGGCGCCGCATTCCAGCCCGCGAATCACATCCCGGGGATCCGAGAGGGACGTCAGCAGTACGACGGGGATGTCCCGGTGGCGGTCGTCGGCCTTGATCCTGCGGCAGAGCTCGTAGCCGTCCATCTCCGGCATGATGACATCGCTGATTATGAGTGCGGGCCTGGGCCTGTGCGGGGCCAGGGCGGCCAGCGCTTCCCAGCCGCTGGAGACGGCCGAGACCCGGTAGTGGTGGATTTCCAGGATATGGCGCAACTGCGCGGCCTGGGTGGGGCTATCTTCGATGATCAGGATTTGCTGGTCCATTCTTTCACTCTTCATACGCTCTATGATTCTCCCGCCATAACAGCTTTTTTTCCTCATCGGCCCTCAGAGGTTCCCGGTCATCGCCGATGCGGGATTTTTCGCCAGGCGTTCCAGCAGGGCGGCGATTTTCTCCGGAGGGAGCTCATAGGTCGCCGCTCCGATCCGGGCCGCTTCTCCGGGCATGCCGTACACGACACAACTGGCCTTATCCTGCACGATGGTGACCGCGCCTTTTTCCTGCAACAGCCGCAGCTCATCGACCCCGTCCCTCCCCATGCCGGTGAGCAGTACACCGATGGCCGCTTTTCCGTAGATATCGGCAACGGACCGGAACAGGGACGTAACCGAGGGGCGCAGACCGTTGTCGGGGGGCCCGCCGCCCAGCAGTACCCTGCCACCGGCCTCCACCATCATATGGCAACCATCCGGAGCAACGTAGGCGTGGCCGGGAAGGATCGTTTCGCCCTGGACGGCCAGATGTACCGGCATTCCGGTCGAAAAGGCGAGCCAGTCGACGAATCCCTGGATGAATCCCTGCGCGATGTGCTGCACGACCAGGATCGGGAGAGGGAAGGTGCGCCCCAGTTTCCCCAGGATGGACTGGATCACGACGGGGCCGCCGGTCGAGGCACCGATGGCAACCACCCGCAGCTCCGTCGCTCTCGCGCCGACGGCCGGGAGCCTCGCAGAGCCAGCTCCCTTTGTCTGGCGGGACCACCTCCTCACCACCTTCACTTCCGCCATCAGTTTTACCTTCTGGACCAGGATGCCGACCTCCCGTTCATGATCGGGATGACCGACGCCCCGCGGTTTTGCCAGGGCGGCCAGGGCGCCAGCCTCCATGGCGCGGAAGGAGGTCATGATCTCGTCCCGGTCCAGGTTGCCGCTCAGGATGATGATCGGCGTGGGATGAGTTTCCATGATCCGGCGGGTTGCCTCCAGGCCGCTCATCTGGGGCATGTACACGTCCATGGTGACGACGTCGGGTTTAAGGCGCGCCACCGCGGCAAGGGCCTCTTCCCCGCTTTGTGCCGTCCCCACCACCCTGATGTCGGGATCGGCGCTCAACACCCGCTCCAGGAAGAGCCGCATGCTGGCCGAATCATCAACTATCAGCACCTTTATCATCTAAATGAGCCTCTTCAGCACGTCCAGCAGGTTGCTCTGGTCGAAGCTGCTCTTCACGATGTAAGCGTTTGCCCCCACCTCGACGCCCCGCTCCCGGTCCTCCCGGGAATCGAGGGAGGTTACCAGCACCAGCGGCAGACCGGCAAACTCCCGGGAGCCACGGATTCGTGCGGTCAGCTCGAAACCGTTCATGCGCGGCATATCCACGTCCGACACCACGAGGTCGATCTGCTCCGTCCTGAGCCGGGTCAGCGCGTCGACACCGTCCATGGCCGTACTGGTCCGATAGCCGGCCGTTTCCAGGATATTTTTCAAAAGCGTCCGGGATGTGACGGAATCCTCGACGATCAGCACCGTTTTGCGGGGTATGTCCTCATGTTCCTCCGGATGCGGTACGCCGGATGGCACGCCGGCTCCCCTGACCGCCGATTTCACCAGATCGCCCGGATGGAGGATGGTCGCCACGCGCCCGTTGCCGAGCACGGTCGCGCCGGCGACGTTGCGCACCCGGGAAAGCTGCGGTCCGAGGCCCTTTACCAGGATTTCCTGTTCGGCGAGGATGGCGTCAACGCCGAAGGCGATCCGGCTCACCCCACTGCCGATCACGAACAGCGGTATCGTGCCGGCATCGTCCCCCCCCTTCTCCCTCCGGGAAAGCTGCAAAACGTCCGCGAGCCAGACGAAGGAGAGGGGCATGCCGTCCGCCTCGACGGTTTCCCGGTTCTCGACGGTCCGTATCCCGGCACGGGGGACCCTCGCCACCCGTTCCACGCTCGCAGTCGGGATGATGAACGTCTGCCCCCTTACCTCGACCAGCATGCCGCGGTAGGTGGAAAGGGTCAACGGGAGCAGCATCCTGAAGGCTGTCCCGCGCTCGGGTTCGGTCGTGACCGTAACGGTGCCGCCGAGCCGTTCCACCTTTTCCCTGACGATGGCCAGGCCGATCCCGCGTCCCGAAATATCGGTGATCAGGGGAGCGGTGGACACCCCCGAGGCGAAGACGAGGTCCAGGAGCCGTTCCCTGTCAAGCCGCCCTGCCTCGTCCGGCGCGATCATCCCCTGCCGGGCAACAGTTTGCGCCACGCGGACCGTGTCAATTCCCGCTCCGTCGTCGGCCACGAGGATCTCGACCCGATTCGCATCCCGGAGCGAAACCGCGACGGAAACCGTGCCCCGCTCCGGCTTGTTCAGCCGCTGCCGCTCGACGGGCCGTTCGATGCCGTGATCGACACAGTTGCGGACCAGGTGGATAAGCGGGTCCTTCATCTCCTCCAGGATCCGTTTGTCGATTTCGACGGACTCCCCGGCGATCACCAGCTGCGCCTCCTTGCCGCGGTCGCGCGCCAGCTCGCGAACCATCTTCGGCAGGACCTCCAGCACGGTCGCGCAGGGGAGCATCAGCACCTCTTTTACGTCATCCAGGAGAGTGTCCACCATGCCGTCGAGGGAATACCGGTCGTGGGCAAGGGCCTTTGCCAGTGCGTGCACCCGGTACTCAAGGTCTTTGACGGCAGCATGGCCCCAGTCGGAGAACGTGAGGAGCTTTCCCAACTGGGCAGCGTCCGCGTCGGTGAACGCCGCCCCCGGCGCCTGCTGCACCTTGCGCAGCCGGCGCACCGCCGGCCGCACCTTCTTCCACTCGTTCTCCCACGAGGCCAGGGCCGTTCCGATCGCCCCCAGCTCTGCGGCACGCTGGAGGAGAGCAAGTTTCGCAGTGAGCATCTCCTGCCCCTGGTGAAGGAGGGAGTCGAGCCTGGCCGTGGGAATTCTCACGGTGCCGGACCCGGCGAATTTTTCGAGGGCCGGGCTTTCCCCATGCTCCGGAACGGGAGGAACCGGGGGCGCACCGGATGCCGGAGCGCTTTCCACGGCCTCATTCAGGCTTGCGACAAGCTCTTTTGTCCGGAGCTTGGCGCTCTTGTCGCCCGGCTCCATGGTCAGGAGCTGTGTATCGATCTCGTCGATCGCCCGGTGGAGAAGATCGAACACCGCAGGCGCCGGGACACCGGCCTGAAGACGGCATGCGGCGAAGACCCCCTCCAGCGCATGGCTGAGCGATTCGATGCCGGTCATGTTGACGGCCCGGGCCGCTCCCTTCAGGCTGTGCGCCTCCCGGAAGATCAGCTCGAACAGCTCGTCATGCTTTGCCCCGGGGGTGTTTTCCAGCTCGATCAGGGCGGTGGACAGGGCGGTGAGATGTTCCTTTGCCTCAACCCTGAACGTTGCCAGGAGCCGTTGGTGAAAATCGTTGTCCATGGGGGTTCCTTGTAGGGGCAACCCCGTGTGGTTGCCCTGTCAGGGCGTTAACGGGATTGCCCTGTCAGGGCGGTCACGCAGGGCCGCCCCTACAATTTGAACTGCGCCACCAGCCTCTTCAGGGTCTGGCCGAGCTCATGGAGGTTCTGCGCCGACTGTTCAGCCTGTTGCGTGCTGGTGACGCTCAGGTTGCTCGCCTCCTTGATGTTCTCCATGGCAAGGGATACCTGGTCCATGCCGACCATCTGCTGCTGGCTCGAGGCCGCAATCTGGGTCGACGCGTTGGCGGACTCGACGACGCTGTCCGCCATGAGCCGGATCGACTCCCCCGCCTCGCCCGACTGCTTCTCCCCGGCCTCCACCGCCTTGCTCCCCTGTTCCGTTGCCATCACCGCGGCGTTGGTCGCCTTCTGGATATCGTTCAGGATCGTCCGGACCTGGGCGGTTGCCTGTTTCGACTGCTCGGCGAGACTCTTTACCTCCTGGGCCACCACGGCGAAGCCCTTGCCGTGTTCCCCCGCCTTGGCCGCCTCGATGGCCGCATTGACGGCGAGGAGGTTCGACTGCTCGGCAAGGTCGTTGACCGTGGCGATGATCTCGCCGATGGCCTGGCTCTGGTCGGAAAGGCTCATGATGCTCTCGGCGATGGTCTCCATCTGC
This sequence comes from Geobacteraceae bacterium, assembly GCA_024281055.1. Taxonomy (GTDB): domain Bacteria; phylum Desulfobacterota; class Desulfuromonadia; order Geobacterales; family Geobacteraceae; genus JAMXLF01. The sequence continues at coordinate 36,660 of JAMXLF010000012.1, read as the reverse complement.
TCCCTGATGCGGTTCATCCCCTGCACCGCGTCTCCCACCGCTTTTCGCCCGTGCTGGGAAACCTGCAGCGACTTCTGCGCGTTGTCGGAAACCTCGCGGGCCTTCACCGCGGCGAGCTGAGTAGTCTGCTTGACCTCTTCGACGGTGACGGTCGTCTCGTTGACCGCCGAGGCGGTTTCCGCCGCGCTGGAGGCGATCTGGGTCGTGAACGAGAGAATCTCGCCGGACGAAGCCGCGAGGACGTTCACCCCCTCGTGGATGGCAAGGGTCTGACTGCGAAGGTTATCCACCATGGCCGCCAGCGCGTTCCCCATGACATCCTTCTCCGACTGGGCCGTCACCTTGACGGTGAGATCCCCGGCGGCTATCTGTTTTGTCATGCTCGCCATATCGTTGACATTTGCCACCAGGCGGCGAAATGCCTGCGAGAGGATTCCCACCTCGTCTATCCGGTTGGTCGGCGGCAGGCTCAAATCCAGTTCGCCCACCGCTACCCGTTCTGCCACACCCGTGAGCTCCGTAAGCGGGGTGGCGATCCCCTTGGTCATGGCGCCGCTCACAACGACGCTGAAGATGAGTGCCCCGGTGCCGATGATCAGGAAGATGACCATGACGGAGCCGGCCTTCTGTTCCGCCTGGATAACCTGCTGCTGCGCATGCTCCATCTCCGCCTGTCCGAGTTCCAGGGAGGTGTTCCGGATCTTGTTGTAGCGCTCGTCCTGGATGCCGACGCCGAGCCGACGTGCCTCGTCGACCTTGCCTGCGCGGATCAGCTCAATCTGCTCTCCCCGGGTCTTGCGGTATGCGTCAAGAGTGGTATTCAACTCGTCAAGCTTAGTCAGGTTCTTGTGATCGCTCTTGTAAAGTTGATTGAGCTCCTTGAGATTCTTGTCGTCCTCCTCGGACAACTCCTTGATATCCTGCTCCAGGGCCTGCTGCTTGGCCCGGTCCTGCGTTGCTATCATTTCCAGCATCTCGGCCCGCGTCCGGTTCACGTTGGATCGTGTGGCCGTGAGGTCGAAAACTTGCCGAAAGCTATGGTCGACCACATCCCGGAAGGAATTCTTGGTCGTCCAGACGTCCACAAGGGCGGTTATGGTGATGATGGCGAGCAGGAGGAACATGACCCCGAAGCCGAAAACTATTTTTGCCCGTGTCGAGAGATTCAGAAACCACTGCATGAATAATCCTCCTTTGGTATGATGCGATGCACCCCGGTCAATCACCCGTCTCTTCGTGGACGACAATTCTCCGGTCGCTGAGGAGCTTCCTGCCGTCCAGCACCACCATCCGCTCCCCGGTCACCCCCTTGAGATACTCTTCCCGTATTCCCGTGAGCGTGGGGAGGGAGGGGTGCAGCTCCGCCCGAGGGATCGTCCGGACCCCGCAGACGGCATCGGCAAGGACTCCGAACACCATCCCCCCGTCCTGCAGGATGATCACCTTGTTCAGGTCGGTCAACCCCTTCTCCGGCAGGTCGAAGAACCGCTTGATGTCCATGACCGACACGATCTGGCCCCGTACGTTGATGAGCCCCAGGACAAACGGCGGGGTGCAGGGCACCGGGGTGAGCTCCTTCAGCGGCAGGGTTTCCCGGATCCAGGTCATCTCGATGCCGTAGCGTTCGTAGGCCAGAAGGAATTCGAGCACCTCCAGGCTTTCCCCCTCAGCTTCGGGCAGAGGTGCCCGGGCCAGCGCCTGTGCCCTTGCCCTGAGGATCTGTTTCTCCTCGCGGCAGGGCGACTTGCGGCCGGCAGGCGGCGTCACGTTCTTCACTTTTTTCGCCATGGAACACTCCCTTCTGTGCCGTCACTCACCGACCGGCGAGGCCCGCCATGGTCGCCGCGACGATCTCGCCGAGACGCCGGGCGCTCAGCCCTTCCGAGCCGGGCAACAGATCGTCGTCCCCGCACTCGCGCAGCAGCGCCGCGGCATTCTCCAGGTGCCTGGCCGCGTCCTTCGCTTTCCCCTGCTGCAGCGTGAGATTCGCCAGGGCGAAGTGGGCAAGGACAAAGTGCTGGTCGAGGTAGAGCGTCTTCTTCAGCGCGGCAGCCGCCGCCTCTGCCGCCCCCTGTTCCTGGAGGATGACCGCCTGCAGATAGCGCAACTCCGGATCGAGCTTGTTCGTCGCGATCGCCTTGTCGGCCCACTCCAGGGCCTTGGCAAATTCCCCCTGATTGGCGTAGCTCCGCACCAGCAGGGTAACCGCATTCCGGTAGACGTCCGACCCGTGTTTCCGTGCCCCCTGCAGCGCAAGTTCGGAGAGAAGCGCTGCCGCATCGGCATAGAGCCCCTTCCGGAAGAGCGCCAGCGCATCGTCGAGGGGCGCATCCGGCTGCTCCGTTACCCGCGGGACGCTTTCCGGCGGGGAGGGAGGCCGCACGGCCGGGGTGCCGACTGGGGGCACAAGCGTCCCCTGACCGGGCAGGTGCGGAGGCATCGGTGCCGGCGGAGCGGCCACGGTCGAAAAAGCGGGAGCGGGTTCCGCCCGCTTTCCGCTTCCGTCCTTGCGGTACAGGGTCGCCCCCTGGAAACTCACGGGTTCGAAGCGGCGAAACAGAGCGGGTGAGGTCTCGCAGGGGCTGACAATCAGCCATCCCCCGGGCAGGAGGGCATGGTGAAACTGCTCGATAACCTTCGCCATCCCCTCTGTCGCGAAATACATCAGCACGTTGCGACAGAATATGATATCCATCGCGTTGGTATTGGTGGCCAGCGACGGGAAGGCGTCCTGCATCAGGTTGAGCTGGCTGAACGTCACCATCTTCCTGACCGCGGCAGCTACCTCGAAGCGCCCGTCTGCCGTCCGGGTAAGGTGCCATTCCTTTACCCATCGGGGCGTGCCCCGGAACGACCAGTCGCCGTAAACGCCGAGGGCCGCCTTCTGCAGTGACGAGGCGTTGAGGTCGGTGGCAAGGATGGTGACGTTCCACGCCGGCTGATCGGGGATCATTTTCCGGAGCAGGATGGCGATGGAATACGCCTCTTCGCCGGTCGAACACCCCGCGCTCCAGATCCTCAGCCGCTGTTCCTTCCCGCGCCGGGCCTGGATCAGCTCCGGGAGGACGTGGGATTCGAGGGCATCGAAACTCTTCGGCTCGCGGAAGAAATAGGTTTCGCCGATCGTCAGGCAGCCGGCAAGAGTATCGAGCTGGCTCCTGGTCAACGGTGCCGAGAGGAGCCAGTCGACAAAGGGGCCGGGAGCTTCGTAACCGAGCTGATCGGCAGCCGCCGCGATTTTCGGGGCGAGGTCCCGCCAGCGTTTGGGCGGAAAGTGCAGCCCGAACCGGGCCGTCACGAACTCGCTGAGGCGCGACAGCTGCTGGTCACTGAACGGGCGAGTCATCGAGCTCGATCGGCTTCGATGGCACGGGCCAGGGCCTGCTCTTCTTCGAGGGAGAGAAACAGGTCCAGGTCGTGGATGAACAGCATCCCGTCGTCGAGTTTTATCACGCCGGCCAGGTATTCCAGGCCGGGAACGATGGCCGGCGGGGCAATCACCTCGTCGGCGGAGTAGTGCACAACGCCCTCCACCGCGTCGACGGCGAGGGCGACGGTCCGTGCCGGTGTGCGGGCAATGAGGAGCTGGTCGCACACCCCGGGCTCCCGCTCGCGGAGATGGAAGCGCCGGCGGATGTTCAGGACCGGCACGACCCGCCCGGCCAGGTTGATGACCCCCAGGACTATTCCCGGCGCTTTGGGCAGGGGAGTGATCTCGACCATCCGAACCGCCCTTTCCACGACGGGAAGGGGGAGCGCGTAGCGGCACTCATCCAGCGAAAAGACTACCAGTCGATCAAGGGCAGCCATGGGAGGCTCGCTGTCATTGTGTGAACCGGGCATATGTCCCCTTAAGCCGCCGAGACATTTTTCTCCAGCGCAAACCGCCCGACGGCCCGGTCCATCCTGGAGATATGCTCGATCAGCCAGCCGTTTATGGTGAGGAATGCGGCGGAAATCAGGTCCTGGGTCGGGCCCTCGGCTGCAAGACGTTCCTTGAGGGTGGTTACCTTCCGGGCAAAGTCCTGATGCGCCTCCCGATGCCTTTGCAATTCCGGAAAGCCGAGCCTTTGCATCAGTCGCTCTTCGTCGGAGAAGTGGGTCGCCACATACGCGCCCAGGAACCAGAACAGCCGTCGCACTTCATCGGCACTGTTCCCGTTCTCGCATGACGTCAGGAACGCATTGAACTTCTCGAAAAGGGCCTTGTGCTGATTATCGATCTCCGCCACCCCGACGGAAAGATACTCTCCCCATGCAATTTTCATCCCGAACTCCCGAAATGTGACAAGAAACGACGTGTCCCGCCGTCGTTTCCGGCCGTCGAGCATCGACCGCACCCTCTCCAGCAGCACCGGCCGGGATGCGGGCTCGACGAGCACTCATATGCCGCCCGGCACGCTTCCCTTCCGGTGAACGGTTTCATCGGTGTATCCGCATCACCGTAGGGACATCCTGTTTTCATTAACTGATCAATGAGCATTATGAAAGGAATGAAGCCGGGGAGTATATGGGAATTTCAGAAATCGCAGTGCGCAATCTCCCGTAGATATTCAGCGTTATGATGCTGCCCGGGGGAATGGCAACGTGTGGCAAGGAAAGGAAGGTTAAATGGCTGGCATGCTTAACCAAGGGAGGTCAACCCCTCGCGGATCGCGAACTTGGTAAGCTCGGCGATGCTGTACAGATCGAGCTTCTTCATGACGGTGTGGCGCTGGTTTTCCACCGTTTTCGGACTCACTTTCAGGGCAAAGGCGATCTCCTTCACATTCCTGCCGTCGGCGATAAGCTGGAGAATATCTCTCTCCCTGATGGTCAGTGTTTCGTAGGACGACGCCTCTGTCTCGGGGATGCGCTGCAGGTAGTCCCTGAGCAGCATATGGGCAATCCGGGCTGGGAGGTACGGTTCGTTGGCGGCAACGGCACGAATGGCCGTCGCCAGTTCGGCAAAGGCGGTGTCCTTTGTCAGATAGCCGATGGCGCCCGCCTTGAGCACTTCCACGACAAAGCGCCGGTCGGAGTGCATCGACAAGGCCAGGACACGCACTCCCTCCAGTGCCTGGGTAACGAGCCGCGTCGCCTCTATCCCGTTCATGCCGGGCATGGTGATGTCCATCACCACCACGTCCGGCTGGCATTCCCGCGCCTTTAGCAGGACCGCTTTGCCGTCGTCTGCTTCGGCAACGACCTCCATGTCCGGCTCATTTGCCAGCAATGCGCACAAACCTTCACGAAAGATTCTATGGTCATCGACAATCAGGATTTTCAGACTCAAACCGTCCTCGCATAAGTGGCTTCACCAAGATGGCGACACTACATGACAAACAACAAATAACGCAAAATGAGTCGTTGCCGGGTAATCCCGCAGAGCCATTTACCATTTAGTTACGATTATGAATCATCTGGTTCCCGAAAATAAATGGGTGAATTGGCAACGAAGATGCGCGTTTTCCCGCGAAGGACTAAAGAACAGGGAAGCAGAGAGCGAGGGGGCTGGAATTCCCATGATTTCAGGAAATGGTGAACGGTGCGACTGGAGCACTTCGGGTGCGGGAGTACGGTCGCTAAAGAGAAGACAGACCTTCCCGGACTGCGAACTTGGTCAGTTCGGCGATGCTGTACAGATCGAGTTTCTTCATGATGGTGTGCCGCTGGTTTTCCACCGTTTTCTGGCTGATCTTCATGGCAAAGGCGATCTCCTTCGTGTTCCTCCCTTCGGCGATGAGCTGGAGGATCTCTCTCTCCCGCGCGGTCAGCCTTTCGTAGGCCGCACCCTCCGTGTCGGGAATGCGCTGCATGAACTCCCGGAGTAGCATATGGGTGATCCTCGGGGGAAGGTATGGCTCACCGGCGGCAACGGTGTGAATGGCCGTTACCAGTTCGGCGAAGGCGGTGTCCTTCAGAAGATAGCCGGTGGCACCCGCCTTGAGCACTTCCACCACGAACCGCCGGTCGGACTCCATGGAGAGGGCGAGAACGCGGATGTCCTCCATCTCGTCGACTATGCGCCGGGTGGCCTCGATGCCGTTCATGCCGGGCATGGCGATATCCATGACCACCACGTCCGGCCGGGATTCCTGGGCCTTTTGCAGTGCCCCGGCGCCGTCGCCCGCTTCGGCGACGACCTCCAGGTCCGGCTCCTTTTCCAGCAGGGCGCGCAAGCCTTCACGAAAGATTCGATGGTCGTCGACAATCAGGATTTTGAGGCTCATCAGCATCTCCACAGTTACCCCCCCTCCTTCCTCCCCCCTCCGGGGGGAGAACTCTTTGCCCTCTCCTTTAGGCCCGCCGTTTGGGTCCAGCGGGGGAGGGGGGGGTGGGGGCATAAAAGTATGCCGAGTCGTCATCGCAACTCCTCCGTATCAGGACTGCTCCACGGGGACCATGATGGTGACGCGGGTACCTTTCCCCGGCTCCGATTCCAGGATAAATTTTCCGTCCAGGAATTCTATCCGCTGCTCCACGTTGAAGAGGCCAAAGCCGCCGGTCCTGGCAAACCTCGTGCGCATCTCCGTGACGTCGAAGCCAATGCCCTCGTCTTCGACGGTGATGGCGATGGTGCCGGGTTCGCGCCTGAGGGAGACGTTCGCCCTGCTCTGCCCGGAGTGCTTTGCCACGTTCAGGAGAAGCTCGCGAACCGCCTGAAACAGGAGGGAGCTGATTTCGAACGCGAGCGGCTTCGGCTCCTCGTCGGCGACGAGGTCGACCTGGAGGCCGAAATTCGCGCGGAAATCCTCGCCCAGCCACCGCAACGCGGCTTCCAGTCCGGCCGTGGCGAGGACCGGGGGGCGCAGCTGGAACGTCAACGACCTGATATCCTGGATGGATTGGTCGATCAGGCTGTTGATCTCATCGGCATCGCCGTTCAGCACACCCGAGGATACCAGCGCGTCGAGCTTCATCTTGGCAAGGAGGAGCCGCTGCCCCACCTGATCGTGCAATTCCCCCGCTATGCGCGCCCGTTCCCGTTCTTCGGCTATCGACAGCTTGCTGGACAACGCATGGACTCTTGTCTGTTGTTTGTGAAACTCCTCTTCGGCTCGTTCCCGCTCGTCGATCTCCCGCTGCAGCTGCTGATTGGCGAGGGTCAGCGAGGCGGTTCTCTCTTCCACCTGGCGTTCAAGCTCATCGTGTGCCCTGTGCAGCGCCTCCTCTGCCTGCTTTCGATCGGTGATGTCCCTTACCATGCTGAGCAGGTACCGCTCACCGCTTATATCGATCAGTTCCCCGGAGAAGAGGCCGAAGAAGGTCTCTCCGGTCTTCCCCCTGAATCTCATCTCGAAGTTTCGGACCGACCCCCGTTCTTCCAGCGCTTGAACCAGCCCGGCCCGGTCGGCTTCGTCTCCCCAGAGACCAAGCTCGTAAGCCGTCCTGCCGATGATCTCCTCCCGCCTGTACCCCAGGGTTTCCAGCGCTGTCTCGTTGACATCGATGAATCGCCCCTCTTGCAGGGTGGATATGCCGATCAGCGAAGGAGCGGCATGAAAAATCTTCGAGAATTTCCGTTCCGATTTAATGACCGCCTCCTCCGCCTGCTTGCGTTCGGTGATGTCGCTGGCAGCCCCGAACCATTCAACGATCTCGCCATCGTCATCCATTATCGGTACCGCGCGCGAGTATGTCCAGCCCAGGGTGCCGTCGGCGCGCCGGACCCGGTGTTCCAGCTCGAAAATGCCCTTGGTCCGGATGGCTTCCTGGATGGCTGCCATCACGTGCTGCTGGTCGTCCGGGTGAATGTATTTCTGCAGCCAGGTACTGCTTGGTGTTTCCGTGCTGGCCAGGAATTTCTGGCTGTAGAGCTGATGCATCACGCGCCAGTCCGGACTCATCCGATACAGCACCTCTGAACTGGCTGTCACCAAGGCGCGGAAGTGCTGCTCGGTCACCCGCAACTGCTCAGCAATGCGCTTTCGCTGGATGGCATACCGGATCGAGCGTACCAGCAGGGCGCCGGTTATCTCGCCTTTGATCAGGTAGTCCTGGATGTCCATCTGCAGCGCCTTGAGCGCCAGTTCTTCATCATCGAGGATGGTCACGATGCCGATCGGCGTCAGTTTTGCCTGACCGCGCACCGCCAGTGCCGTCTCCAGCCCCTGGCTGTCCGGAAGCCCGAGATCGACCAGGATGCAATCGAAGCTCCGGTTCTTGAGCAGGGCGAGTCCGTCCGCCAGGTACCGGACGTGCTCCACGGAGAATTCGTGCCCTCTGGCTTCCGCGAGCATCTCCCTGATCAGGTTCGCTTCCGCAAGGTCGTCCTCGAACAGCAGGATGTCGAGTTTCGCGTCGTGCATATCTGTTACCTCGGGGATTATGGATAAATCGGTGCGTGCTTAACAAATGCGGACACCTTCTCTGTTACGAATCACCGTATTTTACGGGGTCTCGCTGCCCGATGATGGCATGGATCATCTCAATGCATTTCTTGAAATCGACCGGTTTCGGGATGTAGGCATCCATCCCTGCGGCGAGGCATTTCTCTTCATCCTTGGCAAGGACAAACGCCGTAATGCCGACAATGGGTACGTGTCCGCCCCGCACCCGCTCCTTTTCCCTGATGGCGGATGTCGCCTCGAATCCGTTCACGCGCGGCATCTGCACATCCATCAGGATGAGGTCATAATCACCCTTTTCCCACATATCCACCCCCGCCACGCCGTCCTTGGCAACTTCGATCTCGAAGCCGGCCCGCTGGAGCATCAGGGTAGTGACCTGCCTCATTATTGGGTCGTCGTCAACGACAAGTATCCGCATTATTTGATTTCCCTCCTGCTGGTATGTTAGTTCATTCAATCCCGAACGACACGGTAACCGTGAAACTGCACCCTGCGTCCTCCTCGCACTCGAAGGTGATCGTTCCTCCCATCCGCTCCACGATCCCCTTGCTGATCACCAGGCCGAGCCCGGTGCCGCCGTACCTGCGGGTGTGGGAGGCGTCCACCTGGCTGAAGGGACGAAAGATCAGGGGCTTCTTGTCGTCGGGGATGCCGATGCCTGTGTCCGTGACAGTGAAGGTGACATCCCGGGGCCCGGAGGGGACGGCGCGCGATGCCACTACCGTGAGCTCCACCTTCCCCCGCTCGGTAAATTTGACGGCGTTACCCACAAGATTCGTCAGGACCTGCCTGAGTTGCAACTGGTCTCCGACCAGGGTGTCCGGCACGTCCTGCGCAACCGAAAGAGCGAGGTCGAGTCCCTTGCGCCGCGCCTCGGCAACGAAGATGTCCACAACGCCGGCCACGCATTCGCGCGGTGAAAACCGTTTTTCCTCTATCGAGAGCATTCCCGCCTCGATACTGGTCATGGTGAGGATGTCGTTCAGAATCCTGGCGAGGGAACGGCCCGAATGAAGAGCTGTCTGAATGAATTCCCGCTGCTCCGCTTCAAGGGGGCCGCCGAGGGCTATTTCGAGCATGCCGAGAACGCCGGCCATTGGGGTGCGCAGCTCGTGGCTCATGTTGGCGAGGAACTGGCTCTTGGCCAGGCTGGCAGCCTCAGCCGCTTCTTTTGCCTGGCGGAGCGCTTCCTCCGCCAGCTTGTGGTCGGTGATGTCTCGTACGATCGCCACCGCGCCCGATATCGTGCCGGCGGTATCGCGTATGGGCGCGGAGCTGAACTGGCGGTACCGCTCGTTTCCCGTCTCGCGATGGCGCATGATTTCTTCCCCGCGGACGACCTCGCCACGCAGCGACTTGAGCAGTGGCGCATCGCCCGGCGGACGCGGGTTCCCGTCCGGATTCAGGATCTCTACCGTCTCCAGGATCTCATCAACGCTCTTATCCTTGAACTCCTCCAACCCCATCCTGGTTACGGAGGGAAGATTCACGAGACTCATCCTCCCCTGTGCATTGCTGATCCACACCTCATCGGCAATCCCCTCTATGGCCGCCCGCCAGTGCGCCCTCTCTGCGTCGAGCTCCGCATTCCGGCCCTCCAGGGCCTTGTTGAGCTCCCGGATCCGGTCGTCCGCTTCCCTGATGGTCCGGATATGCCTGATCATGAGCCTGTCGAGAAGATAGGTCGTGATGACGACGAATGCAAAGCCTTTGACGACGGAAAGGCGGGTTATCGTTGCCGCATCCCGCACGAGCAGGCCCAGGACGCGGTCCGAAAGATAAATCCAGAGACAGCTGAAGATGGCATAAATGGCCACGATCCGCCCGATGCTGATACGATCCGATTTGTTCAGTCTATACGTCATTCAACCCCCGCGTCATTGTGCCGAGCTGTTTGATGATTCCGGCCCTTATGAGTGCAGCGTAAAATAAAATGTCGCCCCCTTGCCCGGTTCTCCCTCGGCCCAGATCCTGCCGCCGTGGCGGCGGATGATCCGCTCCACGGTGGCGAGACCGATGCCGTGGCCCCCGAAATCCTCGGCGCCTGGGAGACGCTGGAAGGGCATGAAGAGCTTCTCCGCGTCCGCCATGTCGAAACCGGGTCCGTTGTCGCTGACGAAAAAGGCGGGCGTTCCCTCGACCTCCGCAACGCCGAACTCGATGACCGCCTCTTCACCCCCGGCGGTGTACTTCCAGGCGTTGCCGAGGAGGTTGTCCATGACCACCCGCAAAAGGGCCGGGTCCCCGTCGACCGTTACCCCGTCGGCGATGCGGAAGGTCGCTCGGCGCTTGGGATCGGCCGACCTCAGCTCTTCAGCCGCCTCCCGTGCCATTCTGGACAGGTCCATGGTTTTCCGGCGCAGTTCGATGTGGGCCATCTGGGAAAATTTGAGCAGGGTGTCGATGAGCCGGTTCATGCGCAGGGTCCCCTCGTAGGCCTCCCGGAGATATCCCGCACACTGCGTGTCGAGTTTATCGCTACACAGCTCCTTGATTACCTGGCAGAAACTGTTGACGATATTCAGCGGTTGGCGCAGGTCGTGGGCGACAGTGTGGTTGAACGCCTCCAACTCCCAATTGGCATCCTCCAGCTCGGCGGCCCGCACTGCCAGGTCGGTGTGCAGCCGCTCGATCTTCTCCTCCGCCCGCTTGCGGTCGGTGATGTTGCTGGCGGCTCCGAACCATTCGACGATCTCGCCATGGTCATCCGTCAGCGGAACCGCACGCGAGTATGTCCATCCCAAACTGCCGTCGGCCAGCCGGACCCGGTGTTCCAGTTCGAACATGCTCTTGGTGCGGATGGCTTCCTGGATGGCTGCATTCACGTGCGGCTGGTCGTCCGGATGGATGTATTTCTGGCGCCAGGTCCTGCTCGGGCCTTCCGTGCCGGCCAGGAATTGTTTGCTGAAGAGCTGGCGCATCTCGCTCCAGTCCGGGCTCATCCGGTATAGCACCTCTGAGCTGGCCGTCACCAAGGCGCGAAAGCGCTCCTCGCTCACCCGCAATTCCTCGGCGATGCGTTTTCTCTGGATGGCATACCGTATCGAGCGTACCAGCAGGGTGCCGGTTATCTCGCCTTTGACCAGGTAGTCCTGGATGTCCATCTGCAGCGCCTTGAGCGCCAGTTCTTCATCATCGAGGATGGTCACGATGCCGATCGGCGTCAGTTTTGCCTGGCCGCGCACCGCCAGCGCCGTCTCCAGCCCCTGGCTGTCGGGGAGGCCGAGATCGACCAGGATGCAATCGAAGCTCCGGTTCTTGAGCAGGGCGAGTCCGTCTGCCAGGTACCGGACGTGTTCCACGGAGAATTCGTTCCCTCTGGCTTCCGCGAGCATCTCCCTGATCAGGTCCGCTTCCGCAAGGTCGTCCTCGAACAGCAGGATGTCGAGTTTCGCGTTGTGCATATCTTGGTTACCTCGAAGGCAATTTCACGATGCCGAACCAGAAATCCTCGATGGTCTTCAACAGCTCGAAGAGCTGGGTCAGGTGGACCGGTTTCGTAATGAAGCTGTTGGCGTGCAGGTCGTAGCTTTTGAAGACGTCTTCTTCCGATTCCGACGTGGTGAGGATGATGACCGGGATGCGCCTCAGATCGGGATCGGCCTTGATCTCCGCCAGGACGTCGAGCCCGCTCATTTTTGGCAGGCCGATGTCGAGCAGGACCAGGTCCGGCCGTGGCGCCGTGGTGAACGCTCCCCGCTGGTGAAGAAAATCGAGCGCCCTCTCTCCGTCGTTCACCACGTGGAGCTCGTTCCCGATCTTGCTCTCCCGGAAGCTCTCCCGCAGCATGTTCACGTCCGCCGGGTTGTCCTCGACCAGCAGAATATCGACCAATCCATCCCTCTGTCGCTCATCTTTCATGATCTATTCCTCTCACCGGCAGCGTGAAGAAGAATGACGTCCCCTCACCGAACGCCGACTCTACCCAGATGCGCCCGCCGTGGCGCTCCACGATCTTGCGGCAGATCGCGAGCCCCATGCCGCTCCCCGCATACTCCTCGCGGGGGTGAAGCTGGCGGAAGACCTCGAAGATACGACCGAAAAAGCGGGGCTCGATGCCGATGCCATTGTCGCGCACGCCGAAGACCCACTCGCTCCCTCTGCGCTCCGCGGAAATACGGACCTGGAGCGGCATGTCCTTTTTCCTGAACTTGACGGCATTCCCGATCAGGTTCTGCCAGAGTTCTGTCAGCTGCACGCCGTCACCATCCACTTCCGGCAGCTCCCCGCGCTCGACGGTTGCGCCGCTCTCCTCGATGGATTTCCTGAGGTTGTTGAGCGCCAGGCCGAGAACGGCGTCCATCGCCACGGGCTCGAACGGTTTCCCCCTCGTGCCGATGCGCGCGTAGGCGAGGAGGTCGTTGATCATCAGGTGCATGTGGGTCGCGGCGTCCACGATGTAGTGCATGTACGCATCGGCCTGCTGATCAAGCTTCTCCCGGTACTTGTGGGCAAGGAGCTCGGTGTAGCTCGTTATCGTGTGCAGCGGTTCCTGGAGGTCGTGGGATGTCACGGAGGCGAACAGTTCAAGTTCCCGGTTGGAGCGCTGAAGCTCGGTATTCGCCGCGAGCAGGTCGTCTTCCGCCCGTTTGCGGACCGTGATGTCGCTGACCAGCGCCATCACGAGGATCCCGTTTTCGCTTTCGATGAAGCTCAGGCTGATTTCCACCGGAAACTCGCTCCCGTCCCGGCGGCGAGCGACGAGGTCGAGAAGCGCCCCCATCGGCCTGATCCGCGGCTCGGCGAAGTACCGTGTCTGGTCCTCTTCATGGATCTCGCGGAGGCGCTCGGGGATGAGAATGGCATGGGGTTTGCCGATGAGCTCCTCCCTCCGGTAGCCGAACATATTCTCCGCGGCGGCATTGACCAGCAGAATGGTCCTGGAGCTGTCGATGATGACGATCCCTTCGGCGAGCGACTCCAGGAGCGTGCGCATTCTGGCGTCGCCGTAGAAGAGATCGGTTGCGAAGGCTATCTGCCGCTGGATTCCTGCATCCTGCTCACGCGTTCTTCTTTTCCCCTGCGGGATGCCGCGTTCGGGCATGGGTTCTCCCTTGTGGTCGCCGACAGCCTCCCGAGGGTGCACTTCGCGTGGGGGGCAGCGTAACGGCGTTGCGGATGTCATTAAATTGTACAACTCAGGGGGGATGTGGCAACTTATCTGGAGGTATCGATTCGGAATGACGATGGAATGCGCAGCTAACGAAGCAATCGGACAGAACTGAGAGGTGCGATATGAAGAACGGTTCCGGCCTGAATCATCACGGGTTTCCATGAAAATCGGGATGCAGCCCGGAATGCTGCATCCCGAGGGGGGGGTGCAACATTTCACTGTTGCACCCCCTTTTCAGCATGGAATTACAGAGCACCGAAGAGAAGTGGCGTGCTCCATGGTCCCTGACCTACCGCATTTACAGCGGCAGCAGCCCACGCGTAGTTGTCGGTGGAAACCAGAGACCCTGCCGGCGGAGTGAATGTGCATACTCCGGTGCCTGCGGCACATGAGGTCCCACCCTGAGCTGCCGTGAAGCTGATGGGACCACCGGTGTTCGTGGTGTTGTTCTGGAGCCAGATCACGTAACCAGTGGCCCCTGGCACGGCGTTGACGTTAAAGGTGGCAGTGGTGGCTATCCCGGGGCCGGTGGGGCTAACGATAGTCGGTGCCGGAAGGGGAATGGAGAAGAGTAACGGAGTACTCCATGGCCCCTGACCTGCCGCATTCGTTGCCGCAGCTGCCCATGCATAGCCGTCGCCGGCGACGAGAGACCCTGCCGGCGGAGTGAACGTACATGTGCCGGTGCCTGCGGCACATGAGGTCCCACCCTGAGCTGCCGTAAAGCTGATGGGACCACCGGTGTTCGTGGTGTTGTTCTGGAGCCAGATCACGTAACCAGTGGCTCCGGCCATGGCGTTGACGTTAAAGGTGGTCGTTGTGGCGATCCCGGGGCCTGACGGGCTGGCGATAGTCGGCGCTGTTGCCGGAGGTGTGGTCGCAGTTTGCACAATCACCGTAATCGGTGCGGAAACAGTCGTCGCTCCCGTGCTGTTGGTGGCCTTGGCGGTTACGGTGTAGGTACCTATACCCACGCCGGTCCAGTTGAAGGTGTACGGTGACGTGGTGACGGTCCCGAGCAGGGTGGCACCGTTGTAGAACGCCACGTTGCTGATGGTCCCGCCGGTGGCGGTTGCCGTCAACGGGATGGTCGCCGGAGTAGCGAATATTGTGCCGGTTGCCGGCGAGGTGATGGAGGCGGTGACGGCAGTGAATGTCGACTCGGTTACGTTTCTGGCGGTCGAGGTCGCGGTGCCGAAGTTGTTGAAGGCCTGGACCGCGTACCGGTATGCCGTGCCCGATGCGACCGTGGTGTCGGTATAGGTGAGCGCGTCTCCGCTGTTCAATGTTGCGATGGTCGCAGGCGTGCACGTGGTGCCGGTGCAGCGCTGGATGTTGAAGCCGGTCGGCATATTGGTGAAGCCCGTGGGGGCCGGCATTGTCCAAGTCAGGGCGACCTGACCGGCGGACGCCACCAGGCCGGTAGTTGCGAGACCGGGCGTCGGCGGCAGGGCGGTGGCCGGAAGGAAGACTATCGGCCGCATCATGTCGTTCTCTTCATGCCCCAGCAGGTGACAGTGCCAGACGTATTCCCAACCGAAGTCGGTCGGAGAGTTGGTGATCTGGGCGACTGCCGCTACGCCTGCAGGCGGCGCGATGGGGAGGAAGTTTGTGTTGACGTTCGCCGCGTTCGTCACGTCCAGAAGCCGGTTGCTTCTGGGGATCGGGAAGGGAAGCGACATCGCCCTCGGCTTGATCGCCACGATGATGTCTTCCATCGGGTTGGTCCTGATGGTTTCCCGCCAGCCGATCTCGTCAGCGTAAGGGGGCTTGACGACGTTGGTGTAGTCGACATGGTTGACGACCTGCAGGTCGAAGAGGTGGAAGTGCATGGCATGGGAGTCGACCCCCAGGTGGGTGATACGCCAGAGGATGACTTCGCCGTCGTTCAGCATCTCGGTCGGCGGGTCGATGTAGCGGGCTACGCCGACCACCATGCCGTTGCCGACGCTCGGCGTCAGCGGGTTGGGGGTGGAGCCGAGCCGCACGTCCATCCGGCCGAAGTCGGGGTCGGAGCCCTCGGTCAGGTTTTTGCCGGTGAACACCTTGGCCCCGTTCAGCAGGGCAGCTGCCGTGGCGCCCGTGCCGCCGCCGCCGGTCAAGTAGACGTACGGCTGGCCGGTGTAGGAACCGGGGGTGGTGACGTTGATGGAGCCTACGAGTCCGGCCGATGCCACCATTATGGAGCAGGTTGCCTGCACGCACGATGTGCCGTTGATCGTGCAGGGCGGTGCTGCGATGGTGCAGGTCGGGGCGATGGCAGTGGCTGTGGTGTCGTAGTTGGAGCCCGGCTCATCGACTGTCAGGGCGGTAACCGCGCCGCCTGTCACTGTCGCGAGGACCGTGGCCGGGACGCCGCCGGCGAGCGGAGCGCCTACCGTGACGGCGGGAGTCGTGGTGTAGCCGGCGCCGGAGGTGAGGAGCGTAACGGCGCCCATGGGATTGAGGCCCGCCGTGGCCGTGGCGCCGCCCGTGCCGCCGCCGCCGACGATGTTGACCGTCGGGGCCGTGGTGTAGCCGGCACCCGGGGCAGTGGCCTTGATCTTGTTGATGGGCTGGGCCGTGCCGGTCAGGTTCAGGGTGTCATAGTAGTTCTGGGCATAGGTGTCGAAGGTGGCAAAACCGGGATAGGCGGCGTTGTATGCCATCTGCGGCACGAGGGGTTTGTCCTGCTCGACGGCGAAGGCCTGCGGCAGCGCGGTCTGCAGCGAGGGCAGGTCGAAGTTGAAGTTAGACGTCTTGGTTCCCTTGATCCGGATCTGCATGACAGTACGGATGTTGGGACCGAAACCGGGCGGGGTCGTGGGTGCGCCGCCGGTGGCAGTGTTGTCCGGGTCGTCGGTGTAGTAGTCGTTGATCGGCCAGAACCCCGGCATGGGGGCGGGGCCGTCGTTGTACAGGATGAGGGTGTCGCCATCCTTGTAGCCGCGCAGATCGAGGATGACGTCGGCGCGCATCGCCGGCATCAGGAGGAGCGTATGGTAGGTGACGCCGAGGGTCGGGATGTTCTGACGGCTTTGCTCGTAAGCCAGCGGTTGCTGCGGCCATACGGCGGCCTGGGCCAAGAAGCCGGCCTCGTTGCCGATCTGGACCCAGGGCGGAGCCGCCGTGGTCGGGTCGGGGACGCCGCCATCGCGGCCGTCCGACGGCCAGGTCGGGAAGTTCGAGTTCGGGGCCGCGGGAACCATTGCCACTTCAGTGTTCACGAAGGCAGTGGCAGCCGCGCCCGTGCCGGTCGAGTCGGAAATGGCGACCGTGGGGGCAGGCTGGTCGGAGCGGTAACCCTGGGCACCCGTTACGGTAATGCCGGTGATGACACCTTTGGGGATGATCGTTGCCACGGGGGCCGAGGTACAGGTGCCGCCGCCACCGCCGGAAATGGTGACTATGGGGGCGGAGGTGAAGCCGGTGCACCCCTGGGCCGTGAACTCAAGCAAGCCGCTCGAGTTGGAGAGAATGGTGGCAAACACGTTTGCGCAGGTGCCGCCGCCGCCCGTGAGGGTAACGGTGGGCGCCTGGCTGAAGTGCGAACACCCTCCGCCGTTGATCGACGAGATGGTGCCGGGAGAGACCGTGGCCGTAGCCGAAGTATAGGTGCCGGCGTTACCGGTGATCGTAACGGTAGGGGCCGTGTAGTTGGTCCCGCCGTTGGTGACGTTGATCCGCATCGGGTCGGCCTTGTAGACCTGCAGGTTGAGGGAGCGGTCGTTGCAGGCGTTCAGGATCCGGAAGCGAACGGTGTCCGGCGGCAGCTCGACGTACGGGAAGGCGGTGCCGTTAACCACCGCGGTGTCCTGGAAGGCTTCCGGGATGATGGTCGGGCTGGGAAGGGTGAGGTTTGTCGGGACCATCGGCGGGTTCATGAACGGGGCATAGTCCCACCTGCCGTTGGGGGTGTTCCCGGTCGGGTCGAAGATGTTCTCGATCGGCATATACTCGTGGGGGAACCAGAGACTGCCGCCGGCTGCCGCCGGAACCACGTAGAACGCCCAGAGGGGGTCGGTGGTCAGGGTGGGCGATGTGGGGACATACCCCGAGGTCGCGGCCGGGAAGCCCGGTCCCGGAGGTGTGGTGACATCGTTCACGAAGGACTTGTCCTGGATGACCAGCGGGACGCCCCAGTGGTAGACGCCGCCCATGTCGGGGAGGATCTGCTTGCCCGCCGGGTTGGCGCCCGATACGTTCGTCCCGGTGAGGAGGTCTTCCTCCGCCTGGGAGGTGATGATGTAGGGTGCAGCCTCACCGCCATAGACGTTCAGCCGGGTGATGCCGTAGGCGTGGTCGTGGAAGAAGAGCAGACGCGAGCTCTGCTCGTTCGTGTAGAAGTCCGTTCCGATCCCGTCGCCCGGGGCCGGCGTGAAGCAGGTGGTGCCGCCGGCGCACGGGACGGCCACGCCGTTCACCACCGAGCCGTTGACCATGTCGGGGACGTTCTGGAAGCTGGCCCCCTTCAGGTAGGGGCTCGACTCACCGGCGGGGGTGATCCATTGATGCGGCGTACCATCGCTGATCCACGGGGTGCGGCCGCCGTGGAGGTGGATGGTGGCACGGTTCTGGGTGTAGTTCTGGCCGGCAACGGGTCCCATGCCGGCTCCCATGACGTTGGTGTCAACCGGCAGGGGAAGGTTGCCCGCGAGGCCAACGCCGAGCTCGTTGTGCCACTTGAAGCGGACCGGGCGGTTGCGATGGGCGATGACTGCCGGTCCCAGGTATTGGCTGACGTTCAGGACCGTCGGATCGGTGGTGTTCTTCTGGTAGTACCCCCTGAGCGTTGTGGCCGGGAGGTCGGTGTTCATCTTCTGCGTGTACTGCTTGAGGCCGAGCTCGTAGTAGTCGGCTCCCGGGAACGTGGTGGTGTCGGGAATCGCGACCGGGATATATTGCCCGAGGTTGTTCTTGTTGGCTGCCCCCAGGCCGGGGAGCGAGTCGATGAACTTCCTGATGTTCGGGCTCTGGGCAAAGTTGGGCTTCGTGTAGTCGACGGACGCATTGAAGCCGATGCCCGCGGGATAGAGCGGGTTAGCCGCGGACGCGACCATGGGGAGGGCCGCCATGGTTACGGCCGGGATCAATGTCCTCCACAACTGTCTGACTCGTTTTTTCATTTGGCAACCCCCTGTTCTCTGTGATCGGAAGCTGCTGGTTGTTTCCCTTCGGCAACGTCATGGATAAGCTGCTTGACGGCGTGTCTTCTCTTGACTGAGGCGTCTCTCTGCAGGCGTGCCCGTTGTGCGGGAGTCAGATTCGAATCGACCCTGGGGTCCCGGATTGCATGGGGATGCATCCGTTGTTCCCCCTTCGTGTCCGTATCTGCGTGCGCTACGCTGATGCCCTGCAGAAAGATGCCTGCTGCCATTACGAAAAGCACGAATAACAAAGGCTTACGTCTGGTCATTGTCATCTCTCCTTTCCTTTCATTTCCCTTTCGTTGGTTACATTCAGCTCCGGAACCGGGTTATTCGGACACGCGCATCACTCTCCTTTCTGTTTTGATTGCGAGACGCCGTTGTCTCTCGTTTCGTGCGCCATCATATGTTTCGCAGGCGTTTCACGGATGGGGCTGGGTTTTGAGCCACGCCTCCGCATGTCTTCTGCCGAGGTCGCTCACCACTATCGGGACATCTCCATCGGAATTCGCCTGTTGCGCCTGTTCCTGCGCCGCCAGCAGGGCATCGAACGTCTGTTCCTGATGTTCCTGCGGCTGCGCCTGCAATGCTTCCTGCGGGATCCCGGAGGAAGCAAGCAGTGCGGAGGATGGGGAGGATTCAGGAGAGATGGATGCGGGCGGCCGCTGCGCTTCTCCCGTGCATACCGCCTCGTAATGATCCGGGAATTCCACGACCCGGCAGTCCGTGGCCGCAAAGGCCGCGGTTGACATCACCATAATTCCCAACAGAACGATTGTTTTCATGGTCCAAACCTCCGGGTCAGTTTCTGACCTCGACGAGCTCAACCTCGAAAACCAGCGTGGCGCCCGGGGGGACGACATCCCCCGCGCCGACGTCCCCGTAGGCGATATCGGGAGGGCAGACCAACCTGGCCCTGCCGCCGGTCTTCATCTTCTGAACCCCTTCTTCCAGGCACTTGATGAGGCTGTCGACCTTTGCCTCCATCGGTTTCCCCCGTTTGGCGGAACTGTCGAATTCCTTGCCGTCGGGGAACGTGCTGCGATAGTTGGCCTTTATCGTGTCGCCCGGCCGGGGAGTGCTGCCGGACCCTTCAGCCAGCGACTGGTAGATCAGGCCGCTCTCCGTCTTCAGCGCGCCCTTCTCCCTGGCGGCCTGTTCGAGGAAATCCTTGTTTGCCGCGGCCAGTTTTTCTGCTTGTGCTTTGCGGCGGGCCTTGGCCAGTTCCTGGACCTTTTCCTGGTAGGCGCCGATATCCACCAGTCCCTTACCGGCAGCGGCGTCCGTAAGCCCCTGTTTCACGATTTCCAACTCGCCGGGGGTGAGCTTGAACATGGAGAGCTGGAGGTTGATGATCTCGCCGACGGCATAGAGGGTTTTTTCTTCGTCGGTATGTGGTTTGTCCATAGCGAATGCCGGGACGGCAAACAGGATCAGCAGCAAAGCAACGGTGAATCTGGACATATATACATCTCCTTTGACTGTGATACAGCACGCGAGCTGTGGTTAGTTTTAATGGTCCTGTATCGCGGTGAGCATTCTCTCTGCCACATGAATCAATAAATACTTCGACCTTGATACAACATGTTTTTATAGCGCGAATATATTAATAAAAAATAATGTAGAATAAATTGTGTAGATTTTGATGATCAGTGCAGTTACAGGATGGCAACAACAGCTTATCGCAAGTTTCATTAAAGTCCAGCGCGACTCAAATTAAATTTGTCTTAGTATTGTGGGCGGGTTGTTGGTGGTTATGTTAGAGTTTTCTTTTGTTGATACAATGCTAATAATTAACATCCAGTTAATTATCGAGTGTTAATATGTTTAAGTGTGCTTTCCTGGAGAAAAATGCAAGACGCGGAACCGACGGTAACGTCATGGAGGAAGGAACCGGCAAGAAAGATCGGGAGGTTTTGAAACGGGGGTGCTTGAATTCCAACGATGTCCAGGATTGTGAATGGTGGCGGGCAGGCAAGTGAGAGGGGAGGTGGATGCGTCTACTCCGGCTGTTTGATGAGGTCCCGGATCACGTCGATGCATCTGCGGAAGTCGATCGGTTTCGGGACGTAGGCATCCATGCCCGCGGCGAGGCATTTGTCCTCGTCCTCCTTCAGGGCGAAGGCCGTCATGGCGACGATGGGGGTGTGGCCGCCGCGCGCCCGTTCTTTCTCGCGGATGGTGCGGGTCGCCTCGAACCCGTCCATGCCGGGCATCTGCACGTCCATGAGGACGAGGTCGTAGTTCCCCGTCTCCCACATCTCGATCCCCTGCCGGCCGTTAACGGCGATGTCCAGGTCGAAGTTCGCCCGCCGGAGCATCAGATCGATGATCTGCAATGTGACCGGATCGTCTTCCACGAGGAGGAGCCGCGGGTCGCTTTCCTCCGTCTCCGGGAGATGGGTTTCGACGGGCTCGGCCGCGGAGCGGGTCTCCCCGAGGGGGACCGTGAAGGTGAAGGTGCTCCCGGCTCCCTCCTTGCTGGCGAAGGAAATGGTCCCCCCCATCAGGATGGCGAGCTCCCGGCTGATGGCCAGCCCCAGGCCGGCGCCTCCGAACCTGCGGGCGTGGGAGATATCGGCCTGGCTGAACATCTGGAAGATGAGCTCTTTCTTGTCGGCGGGGATGCCGATGCCGGTGTCGGTCACGGTGAAGGTGAACTTCCGCGTGCCGGTTGAATCGGGGTCGCCTCCCGTCACTTCTGTCTTCACATACCCCTGATCGGTGAACTTGACGGCGTTGCCCACGAGGTTCGTGAGGACCTGCTGCAACCGCATCCGATCCCCGACCGCGATTTCCGGCAGGCCGTCCGCCAAGGTGAAGGTCAGATCGAGCCCCTTGCGCCGCGCCTCGGGCGTGAGGAGATCGATCACCCCGGCGACGCACTCACGCAGCACAAACGGCTCTTCCTCCAGCGAAAGCTTTCCCGCCTCGATCTTCGTCATGTCGAGGATGTCGTTGAGGAGTCTCAGCAGCGACCTGGCCGAGCTGTCCGCCACCTCCAGGTAGCTCCGGAGCACGGGCGTGAGCTCTTCGCCGAGGGCGAGGTCCAGCATGCCGATGACGCCGGTCATCGGGGTGCGGAGCTCGTGGCTCATGTTGGCCAGAAACTGCCCCTTGGCCCGGCTGGCCTCCTCGGCTGTCTTGCGGGCCTGGCAGAGATCATCCTCGAAGCGCTTTCGCTCGGAGATGTCAATCAACGCCGCTCGCGCGGCCGGCCCGGTCTTTCCGTTCCCGATGAATGTCCCCCCGTCGAGGAGAAGCCACCCCTGCCGCGTCGCGTTGGCGCCGAGCCGCGCCTCGCACCGCGCACCGGCGGCCCCGGCGAGAAGGCGCCGGAGGAAGGCATCGTAATCGTTCCGTGACTGCGGCGCGAGGAACAGGAACAGGGGCCGGCCCACGAGCCTGTGCCGGTCGCACCCCACGAGGGCGGCGGCGGCCAGGTTCGCCTCCCGCACCGCCCCGTTGGCGTCAAGGGTGACGTAGCCGAGCGGGGCGAAATCATACAGGTCCTGGTATTTCTCCCGCAGCTCTTCGGACTCCTGCCGGGACCGCTGCAATTCCTCGTTCTGCATTTCCAGCTCGACCTGGTGGACCCGCAGTTCGTGGACGAGCGCAAGGGGATCGCGTTCCTCCACGCCGGCCACGTCCTTCTCTGCGGTTGCGAGCTTCGCCTCGGCCCGGCGGCGCAGGGTGCGGCCCGGGATGTTACTGTCCCCTTTTTTGCTCATGCCCGCTCCCCTCACTCCCCCGCTGGTGCTGCGAAGCTCCCGGTCACGGGCAGATCCGGCATTCCCGCTCCGGAGGCATCGCCGTGGCCGTTCGAGAAGGTGAAAAAGATGGCCGCACCCTTGTCCTCGCCACCCTCGGCCCAGACCCGCCCGCCATGGCGCTGAATGACCGTTTTGACCGTAGCGAGTCCGATGCCGCTCCCCATCAGCTCCTTCGTTGCCGCGAGGTTGAAACCGGGGGCGAAGATGTCTTTCGCCTGTTCCGCGTCGAACCCGATGCCGTTGTCCCGCACGAAGTAGACCGTTTCGGCTTCCTGCTCGAAGCTGCCGAACTCGATCCGCGCTTCGTCGCGCTGGGCGGTGTATTTCCAGGCGTTTTCCAGCAGGTTCTCCAGGACGATCCTGGTGAGTTCGCGGTTGCAGTTGGCCACCAGGCCCGAAGGGATGACAAAGGTGACCCGGCGCGCCGGTTCCGTGAGGCGAAGGTCCACCGCGATGTCCTGCGCCAGCCGGGAGAGGTCGGTCGCCGTGCAGCGGAGCGCTCCCCAGGCAGACCGCGACAACTTGAAGATAGTCGTGATCATTTTGGACATATCCACGCAGGAGCTGCGGATGATGTCGGCCATTTCCCTCTGCTGGTGGCTCAGCCGGTCGGCGTCCTGCGTGAGGACCTCCATCGCGGAGTGGATATAGGTGAGGGGGCGCTTCAGCTCATTGGTGACCGTCCAGCCGAATGCCTCCAGGTCCCGGTTGACGGCTGCCAGCGCTTCAGCCTTCCGCTCCAGCTCGCCGTTGAGGAACCCGATCCGCTTCTCCATCTCCCGCCGCTCGCTGACATCGATGAGGGCCGCCCGGACCTCCAGTGTCTTTCCTTCCGGCGCCGGAACGGCGATCCCCTCGATGAGGAGGTGGCACACCTTGTTTACCCAGGGCAGCTCCACCTCGCAACTCTGCCTGGTGCCGGTGGCAAGGGCCTGTTGCATGAAGGCACGGAATACGGGGACCGACGATATGTCCAGGAACGATACGAAGGGAGCGCTGCGAAGGCGCTTTCTCGCGATGCCGAGCCGGAAGGCCGCGGCCTCGTTCGCCTCACGGATTGTCCCGTCCGGGCCGATGGTAACGTAGCCGACCGGGGCGAAGTCGTACAGGTCCTGGTATTTCTGCCGCAACCCGTCCGCTTCCCACTGGGCGCGACGCAGCGCCTCGTTCTGCATCTCCAGCTCGATCTGGTGGACCTCCAGCTCGTGCACCAGGGCGAGGGGGTCCCGTTCCTCCACGCCGGATGCCCTGCCTCCTCCCTCTGCCAGCTTGTTCTCGGCATTGCGCCGCAGGGCACGGGTGGCTGCGTCGTTTTTTCCCTTTCGTCTCATGGCCGTTTCCTCTTTGGATGGCCGATTCCACGTTGAATGGCCGATGCCCTTTGAATGGTCCTCTATTCCAGTTTGCTTTCGACTCCCGAAGACCTCCGAGGTTTTGAAAACCTCGGAGGTCTGCCCGGAAATAAGTGTCATCTTGTTTGCAAATGCGGATCAGTCCCGTTCGCGGATCTCCCGGGCGATGGCCGAGGCGCCGGTGACCTGGCCGTCGGCGTTACGGATCGGCGAGACGGTGAGGGAGACCCGCACCTGGCTGCCGTCCTTCCTCTGTCGCACGGTGTCGTACGTCGCGATCTCTTCTCCCCGCGCCAACCGCTCCATGATCCCCGCCAGTTCCTTGCGCTGTGCCGGCGGGACGATCAGGGAGACGTGCTTGCCCACCGCTTCCTCGGCCTTGTAGCCGTAGAGTTTCTCGGCCCCCCTGTTCCAGCTGGTGATGGTGCCGTCCAGGGCCTTGCCGATGATGGCGTCGCCGGAGGAGCCGACGATGGCCGCGAAGTGGCGGCACTCCGCCTCCAGGCTCTTCATTTCGGTGACATCGATCAGGGTGAGGACAGCGCCGTCGATGACATTCTCCGCGGTCCGGTACGGCATGATCCGCATGGTGTACCAGCGCTCGTCGTTGCTCCTCACCTGCACCTCCTTGAAGACGAGGGTCTCCAGCACCTCGGCCACATCCCGTTCCAGCCGCTCATACCTCAAGTTGGAGACCAGGTGGGTGAGCGGCCGTCCCACGTCGCTCTGGATCAGGTTGAAGATCCGGGTCGCCTGGGAGGTGAAGCGTTTGACGTTCATGTTGTTGTCGAGGAAGATGGTGGCGATCTCAGTGCTGTTCAGGAGGTTGCGCATGTCGTTGTTCGTCAGGGTCAGCTCCTCGATCTTCTGCTGGAGCTCGGAGTTGACGGTGATCAGCTCCTCGTTCAGCGACTGGAGCTCCTCCTTGGAGGTGGTCAGCTCTTCGTTGGAGGACTGGAGCTCCTCGTTGGTCGACTGCAGCTCCTCGTTGGACGACTTCAGCTCCTCCTGCGAAGTCTCCATCTCCTCGTTGGTGGTCTGCAGGGCCTCCCGCAGGTACTTGATCTCCTTTTCCAGCTCTTCGGCCGCCGTGCCCGCCGCGTGCCCCTTCTCCCGCCGGGTCCTGGCCGGTCGCGATTCGCTGAAGACAACGAGGAGCAGCCCCCGCATGTAGTCGGGCTCGTCGATCGGCCGCACGGTCATGTCGCAGTTCGTAAAGCCGCCGTTGCTCCTGACCCGCAGCCCCCGCAGGACCACATCCTTCCCTGTGGCGATGGCCTTGCGCACGGCCCCTGCCAGCTCGATCCCGAGCCCCTGCTTGGCCAGGGCGAAGACGTTCAAGGCCGCCTTGCCGGTGGTGAGCTCCAGGAATTTGCCGGTCCTGCCGCTGATGTAGAAGATGTCGCCGCTCCCGTTGATCAGAACCGAGGGGGGGGTGAAGCTGTCGATGATGATCCGTTGCGCCGTCTCCGGGATCGCACCCTGCACCCCCTTGCGCGTCTTGTTGCCTCCTTTTATCTTTTCGGCGGGGGGGGCGAGGAGCGACGAGGGGAGCTCGATCATCCCCGCCAGCGTGGCGGCCGACTCCCGGCGCAGAAAGATCTTCCATTTGCTGTCGAGGCTCTGGAAGAGGTCGCCGAAGGTGCCGATGGTCTCGGCGGAGCCGAGGAACATGATACCCCCGGGGTTCAGGGCGTAGTGGAAGAGCGGGATGAGCTTTCTCTGCAGGTCGGCGTTGAAGTAGATGAGGAGGTTGCGGCAGCAGAGGATGTCGAGCTTGGTGAAGGGGGGGTCGATGATGATGTCGTGGGGGGCGAAGACCACCATCTCCCGGATCTCCTTCCTGATCCGGAAGAAGGAATCGTCCTTGGTGAAGAAGCGCTTGAGCCGCTCCTCGGAGACGTCCGCGGCGATGTTCGCGGGATACGACCCCTGGCGCGCCTTTTCGATCGCATCCTTGTCGATGTCGGTGGCGAATATCTGGATGGTGAAATCCCCGTTCCGCTTCTCCTTCTCCAGGTATTCCACCAGGGCGATCGCCATGGAGTAGGCCTCCTCGCCGGTGGAGCACCCCGGAACCCAGACCCGCATGGAGTTCCCCTTCTGCTTTCCTGCGATCAGCTTGGACAGCCCCTTCTCGGCGAGGGCACCGAAGGCGTCCGCGTCGCGGAAGAAGTTGGTCACCCCGATCAGAAGCTCCTTGAAGAGGAAATCGATCTCCTGGGGGTTTTCCTGGAGGTAGCGGACGTAGTGGTCGATGGCCCCGATCTGGTGCACGGTCATGCGCCGCTCCACCCGGCGGATCACCGTGTTCTTCTTGTAGAAGGAGAAGTCGTGGCCGGTATGGGAGCGCAGCAGCACGAAGATTTTCTGCAGCGCGGTGAGCTTCTTCTCCTCGACGGTGGCGGCCTTCTCCTCGACGAAGGCGGGGTGGTGCACGAACTCCACGAGCTTCGCCGCGAGCTCCTCCGCCGGCGCCACATAGTCGACCATGCCGGTGTCGATGGCGCTGCGCGGCATCCCGTCGAACTTGGCGGAGGCCGGGTCCTGCACCAGGGCCATGCCAAGCTGCTCCTTGATCGCTTTCAGCCCCAGGGTGCCGTCGGTCCCCATGCCGGAGAGGATGACGCAGAGGGCCCGCTCCTTCTGGTCCTCGGCCAGGTGGCGGAAGAAGAAGTCGATGGGGAGCCTGAGGCCCCGCGGGGCCGACGGCTCCATGAGCTGGAGGGTGCCGTGGATTATGGACAGGTCCTTGTTGGAGGGGATGACGTAGACGGAGTTCGCCTGGACCCGCATTCCGTCCTCGGCCTGGTAGACATTCATGGAGGTGACGCGCTGGAGGAGCTCGGGCATGATCCCCTTGTGGGTCGGGTCGAGGTGGGGGACGAGGACGAAGGCGAGGCCCGAGTCCGCGGGCATGGTGTTGAAGAACTGCTCGAAGGCTTCCAGGGCGCCGGCGGACCCTCCCATGCCGACGATGTAGAGAGGGGCCTTGGGACTCTTTCTGCCGGGTTTCTCGGGGGCTTCAGGCGCGGAAGGGGCCGTGGCTGCCGCCTTGCCGACCTTTTTCGGCGTGGACGCTTCCTTCGATGCGACTTTCCGGGCTCCCTCAGCATCGCGCTTCGCAACGGCCGGCTTCGCAGGTTTTTTCATATGATCGTTACCCCTTGTTAATTTTTTCCGACAGCCTACCACAACCCGCACTGAAGCGCAATCGGCGCCGAAGCGGAGGGTTTCTGCCACCTCGTATTAGCCGATTACTACCATTTTCCGCTCAGCCGCAAGTTATTCCCTCTTCCTGATGGAGAGGGTGAGGGGGGAATGATCGGATTCATACTAACTGCTGCCCCCTCATCCGGCCTTCGGCCACCTTCTCCCGCAGGGAGAAGGAATCAGGTCGAATTATGCCTTTTGTCTCTCTGCCGGCAGGGTGAACCAGAAGGTCGCCCCTCTGCCCGGTTCTCCCTCGGCCCAGACCCGGCCGCCGTGGCGCTGGATGATCCGCTGCACGGTGGCGAGGCCAATGCCGTGTCCCTTGAATTTGCCGGCGCCGGCAAGCCGCTGGAAGGGGAGGAAGAGCTTGTCCGCATCGGCCATGGCGAAGCCGGTCCCGTTGTCCCGGACGAACCAGGCGGGTTTCCCGTCGATGTCGGTCACGTCGAACTCGATGACTGCTTCCTCCCGCGTGGCGGTGTATTTCCAGGCATTGTCGAGGAGGTTTCCCAGCACCACCCGCAGCAGTTTCGCATCGCCATTGGCCGTGATCCCGCCGGCGATCCGGAATGCGACCCGGCGTCCGGGCTCGGCCAGCGCCAGTTCCGCGGCCACCGAATTGGCGATGCCGCTGAGATCGACCGTTTTCCGGTGCAATTCACTGCGGGTGACGCAGGAAAACCTGAGCAGGGCGTCGATGAGCTCGTTCATGCGGTCGGTCGCCTCGCAGACCTCCTGCAGGTAGTCCCGGCACTCGGTATCAATCTTGTCTCCGCACAAATCCTGGATGACCTGGCAGTAGCCGCTGATGACCGTCAGGGGCTTGCGCAGGTCGTGGGAGACCGAGTAGCTGAACGCCTCCAGTTCCCGGTTGGCATTCTCCAGTTGAACGGCCCGCGCCGCCAGGTCGGTGTTCAGTTTTTCGACCTTTTCCTCCGCCTGCTTGCGCTCGGTGACGTTATCGAACACAGCCACGAAGTATTCCCTCTGCATGCTGTAGACGGTGACGAAAAACCATACGCCCAGGGGCTCGAATTCGATTTCGAACGTCTCGGGTATTCCGGTCAGCGCGACGCGGCCATAAACCTCGAACAACTCCGGATGTGCTTCTTTGATCCCCGGGATCGCCTCGGTGGCTTTCCTGCCGACGACGGTATCGAGGCCGGTCAGCCGGATGAATGCTCTGTTGACATCGAGATAGATAAAATCTTCCGGCCGGCCCCGGTCATCGTAAAGCATCCTGCAGTAGGCGAATCCCTCCAGCATGTTTTCGAACAGGGAGCGATAGCGCCGTTCGCTTTCCCGCAGTTCCGCCTCGATCTTCTTGCGGGCGGTGATATCTTCCACCACCCCCACGTGAAACAGGCGGCGGCCGTCGGCATCGTCTACCATCGACACTGTGATATTCACCCAGACGGGGGAGCCGTCCTTGCGCAGATAGCGTTTCTCCAGGGAATAATTCCCGATCTTTCCGTCCAGCATGAGCTGGAGGTGCCTGGCGCTTGTTTCCAGATCGTCGGGATGGGTAATGGCTTCGATATCCAGCCCCATCAGCTCTTCTTCCGTGTAGCCGAGGATGTCGCAGAACTTCTGGTTGACCCGCAGCCATTTGCCATTGAGGCCGGTATGCGCAATGCCGACCGCCGCCTGGTTGAACGTGGCCCGGAAAAGCTTTTCGCTCTCCCGCAGTGCATCCTCTGTCTGCTTGACCGCGGTAACATCGCGCGTGAGGGAGATGACGCACTCTTTTCCCCGGACGTTGATGATCTCCGCTGACAGCGCACCGATGATTATTTCTCCCGTTCTGCTTCTCAGGCGGACTTCCACGTCACGGACCCTTGTGCCCTCCTTCAGCAGCCGGACCAGCCGGTCGCGTTCAGCGGAGTTTTCCCAGATGCCGGTCTCGGCGGCGGTGCGGCCGATGACCTCCTCCCTGCGGTAGCCGAGGGTCTTTTCGAGCGCCTCATTGACCTCGATATACCTTCCGTCTGCCAGGCTGCTGATGGAAAGGAGCGCCGGCACGGCCTGGAAAGCTTTGAAGAACTCCGACTCCCGCAGCGGTTCCTGTTCGCTGAGCCTGTGCCCGGTTTCCCTTTTCCGGGTACGACCTGTCGTGGTGTCTCCACTCGTCCGGGGCATCTGTTCTTCCTTCCGTGCAGTGTGCATGGGGGAACCAGCTGACATGACTGCCGGGGCGTTCTTCTCGCCGCACGGCCGATGGCGGACATGCGCAGTTACAACTTTACTATGTTTTCGGCAGGTTGCAAGGCAGCAGACCGCGGAAAACCCCGGGAATTCACGGCACTGTTGCGATGAGCATGGTGGGTGGGAAAGGACAGGGTGGCGAATGCCCTGGAGGCGCAGAGCGTTTCCGGTCAGAGGGTGAACCAGAAGGTCGCCCCCTTGCCCGGCTCCCCTTCGGCCCAGACCCGACCGCCATGGCGCTGGACGATCCGCTGCACAGTGGCGAGGCCGATGCCGTGCCCTCCGACTTCGTCGGCGTCGGCCAGTCGCTGGAAGGGGAGGAAGAGTTTCTCCGCATCAACCATGGCGAAGCCGGTCCCGTTGTCCCGGACGAACCAGGTGGGTTTCCCGTCGATGTCGGTCACGCCGAACTCGATCACCGCCTCCTCCCGCACGGCGGTGTATTTCCAGGCGTTGCCGACGAGGTTTTCCAGCACCACCCGCAGCAGGTGCGTATCGCCGTCGGCCGTGAGGCCGTCCGCGATCCGGAACGTGGCCCGGCGCCCGGGTTCGGTCAGCGCCAGTTCCGCGGCCACGGTTTTCGCAAGGCTGCTGAGGTCGACGGTTTCCCGGTGCAATTCACTGCGCGTGACAGCGGAAAACCTGAGCAGGGCGTCGATGAGCTCGTTCATGCGCAGGGTTGCGTCGTTGATCTCCTGGAGGTACCCGAGGCACTGTTCGTCAAGGCTCGCGCCGCACAGCTCATGGATGATCTGGCAGTAGCCGTTGATGACCGTCAGGGGCTTGCGCAGGTCGTGGGAGGCCGAATAGCTGAACGTCTCCAGCTCCCGGTTGGCGCTCTCCAGCTCGGCTGCCCGTGCCGCCAGGTCCGTGTTCAGTTTCTCGACCTCTTCCTCAGCCCGCTTCCGTGCCGTCACATCGACCATGACGGCCACCGAGCGGGCGAGCTTCCCCTCGCCGTCCCGTTCCGCAGTGGCCGACAGGAGTATGTCGAGGATCTCCCCGCTCTTCTTCACGATCTGGTACGGCACGTCCTTACAGGAGCCGGTCCGGAAAAACTCGGGCAGGACGATCTCCTCGGCGAGGCGGCGGGACGCCTCCGTGAGGAATTCCGTGGTCTTCCGGCCGAGCACCTCGCTTCTTGTGTACTCGAGGGTTTCGAGCCAGTAATCGCTGACGCTGACCAGGCGTCCTTCCTGGTCGATGGAATGGAGCATGACCGGGGTTTCGTTGTAGAGACGGCGATAGCGCTCTTCATTCTCCCGCAGCGCCTCCTCGGCCCGCCTGCGCTCGGTGACATCCTGGCAAACGACCATGATGTTGAGCATGCCGTTCAGGTCATACACCGCTTGCGCTATTTCCTCCACCCAGAGCAGCTCCCCATCTTTGCGGATCTTGCGAAACTGCCAGCGATGCACCTGATGGGGGTGTTGTAAACAGTTATCCAGCTGTTGGGCTACGGCAGGACGGTCATCCTCATGGAAAATGCTCAGCACCGACCGGCCTTCCAGCTCGTCGATCGAGTAGCCCAGCTGACTCGCGCAGAACGGATTGACCGAGAGCATCGTAAGATCGGCATCGAGGGTCGCGATCATGGTCGGGTTGTCACGATACAAGGCCCGATACCGTGCTTCGCTGAAACGCAACGCCTCTTCCGCCCGTTTCCGTTCGGTGATGTCCTCGGTAACCGCGATAAAATGGGTGATCTTCCCGTCCGCATCCTTGATCGAAGAGATGGCGGCGAACTCCCAGTAGAGCTCGCCGTTCTTCTTCCGATTGATCATTTCTCCCCGCCATTCCCGGCCGACGAGGATCGTCTCCCACAACTCCCGGTGCACTTCCGGAGGCACCTTCCCCGACTTTAAAATCCGTGGGTTTCTGCCGGCCACTTCGGCCAGGGTATAGCCGGTTACCTTTGTGAACTTGGGGTTGACGAATTCGATGGTGCCGCTCGCATCGGTAATCATGACGATGCTCGGGCTTTCCTGGACGGCCCGGCAGAGCTTGCGCAACTCGTGCTCGTTGCGTCTGCGCTCGGTGATGTCGGAGAGGCAGATGACCCAGGCTTTTTCGCCGTCCCATTGCGCCTCTTCGTCCCACGTTTCGACGATGATGGTCTGTCCATCGGGCCGCTCCATTGTTGTCTCGAAGGTTTTCCCCGGTGCGGCGGGAAGTTCGAATCGTCTGCCCGGGAGTTCGGTTTCGTGACAGCCGAAGATTGCCGCAGCTGCCGGATTGGCAAAGATGATCATCCCGTCGGGTTCCGCGACCAGCATGCCGTAGGGGCTTTTCGCCATGAGGGTGCGAAGGCGGGCCTCGCATGCCAGCAGCTCCCTCTCTTTTTTTGCTGGATGTCTTGTGGGCCTGTCGTCCTTCCGATGCATTTGGTTCTCCGTTACGACAGCCACCCTCCTTCCTCCCCCCTCCGGGGGGAGAACTCTTTGTCCTCCCCTTTAGGTCCGCCGTTTGGGTCCAGCGGGGGAGGGATGGGTGGGGGTGAAAAATGTCGAGTAGAAAGCGTGCTCCTAAGTAACTTTACTACGCATAGGGCGGGTTGCAAGGCGGGTAACAGCACTGGAATAATTCGCACTACGATGGGTTGATGCAGCAGAATGGCCGGCAAAGGCAGGGTTGTTGGTGGGAGGGGTGTCGTCCCGGTCAGAGGGTGAAAAAGAATGTCGCTCCTTTGCCCGGCGCACCTTCGGCCCAGACCCGACCGCCGTGCCGTTCGACGATCCGCTGGACCGTGGCGAGGCCGATGCCGTGCCCTCTGAACGCTGCCGTTGCGCCGGGGAGTCGCTGGAATGGCTTGAACAGTCTGTCGGCATCGGCCATGTCGAAGCCGGGTCCGTTGTCCCGCACGAACCAGGCCTTGCCGTCCTCGGTTTCCGCGGCGCCGAATTCGATGAGCGCCGCCTCCTCGTTGCCGGTATATTTCCAGGCGTTGCCGAGGAGGTTCTCCATGACGATCCTTAGCAACTGCGCGTCGCCGTTCACGACCGCCCCTTCGGCAATGGTGAAGGTTGCCGGGCGCTCCAGGTCGTTCATTCGCAGTTCCGCAGCCACGGTCCGGGCCAGTGCGGAGAGGTTCACCTCAGCGCGGTGCAGCTCGCAATGGCTCAGGCGGGAGAACTCGAGGAGGGTGGAGATGAGCTGGTCCATGTACTGGGCCGCTTCATGGATCTCCCGGGCATAGTCCGCACACCGGGAGTCGAGCTGGCCGGCGGACTGTTCCAGGAGCATTTCGCAGTAGCCGTTGAGCCCGGTCAGGGGGATGCGCAGGTCATGGGATACGGTGTAGTTGAACGCCTCCAGTTCACGGTTGGCCACCTCCAGTTCGGCTGCCCGCGCCGCCAGAGCAGTGTTGAGGAGTTCGATCTCGGTTTCCGCTTCCTTGCGTTCGGTAATGTCCGAGATCATGGCGAAGGAGCCGTTGAACAAACCATCCAGATCGATGATGGGGGCGCCGGCAATACTCACCCAGATTTTCCTGCCGTCTCTGTGAAGCATGACGGCCTCGTACCGGCTCTGCCGTCCCACTTTGCGCCGTTCTATATGGTCAAGGATGTCCGTCCGGGAAGAGTGATCGACGAAATCGAGCAGGGGACGGCCGACCATTTCCTCGCCCGAATAGCCGAGGATGTCCGCCATGCGCCGGTTGACGTACGTCGTTCGTTCTTCGGTATCGATGGCCCAGATCCCTTCCTGGGAGGTCTCGACGATCCGCCGGTATTGTTCCTCCGACTCCCGCAGGGCCTCATCCATCCGCCTGCGTTGGATGAGGCGCCACATCCCCTGCATGAGGAGTGTCAACTGATGGACGTCCGTTTCGTCGTATGCTGCATCCTTGTTGCCGACTCCGGCGATGATGACGGTCCGTTCGCCGTCGAAAACCGGGACGTTCATATGGCGCCGCACGTTGACGTGCCCCTCGGGATACCCTTTCTTATACGGACTGGGAGCGGCGTAGTCGTTGGTGATGACCGGTCTGCGTTGTCGCACCGCTTCTCCCCAAAGCCCCGTACTGGCTAACGGGTACTCCAGCGGCTTGTCGGCGATGGCGCATTCCCGCATCGCCTCCCGGGACCAGGAATACATGGTCAGGAGGGACTCGTCGTCGTTGACGAATGCCACATAGCCGATCGTGCTCCGGGTCAGCCGAACCGCTTCTTCGAGGGCGAAATCCGCGATTTCCTTGAGCGACGACGCGCTCATCTCGTTCAGCCGCAGAAGAGCTCCGAGCCTCGCTTCATTGGCTGACTGCTGTGTCTCCAGGGTCGTGACCATCCGGTTGAATGCCTGCGCCATGACACCGATCTCGTCGCCGGACTCGATGTTCAGGAAGGGGTGCCGGCCGAAGTTTTCCGGCAGGGATTCCACGTGGCGGGTGAAGGCCTCAAGCGGTGCGGTGAGCCGCTTCATCAGGAGCCAGGTGATTGCCAGGACGGCGATGGTGATGCCGAGGGCTGCCAGGAGGAAATAGCGTCGAGCCGTAATGAGCGGGGCGTAGGCTTCGGTTGTGGGGTAGTTGGCCGCCAGGATCCAGCCGGTGGTGCGCAGGTGCTGGACCGAGGAGATGACCCGTATCCCTTTTGAGGTGACGGTCTCGCCGCTTCCTTCGAAGCCGGTCAGGGCTTTCTCGTAGAGGAGGTTTAACCCCGCCGGGAGAGCCTTGGTGAGGATGCGGTTCCGGTCGGGATGGACGATGATGGTCCGGTCACGGTCGGTCAGGTAGAAGTAGCTGGCGTCGCTGTACCGGGTGCGGGAGAGGTCTTCGAGGAAATTGCTCCCCAAGAGGTCGAAACTCCCGCCGAGGATTGCCAGGAGGCGTCCCTGGCGGTCGACGACGGGGGCGGAGATGAAGATGGCCGGGTGACCGGGGGTGTGGGAGGAGGTGTAGGGTTTGGAAATGGAGGGTTTGCCGGTCGTGACGGTCTGCCGGAAGAATTCCCGGGACGACAGGTCCCTTCCCCGCCGGCCGGGAAGAAAGGGGCTTTCGGCGATCAGCTTCCCGTCCCCGGATATGAGGAACAGGCCGTTGTCGAAGACCGAGTGGAGGGTGGCACGGGCGTCGAGGAAGCGCTGGGCCCGGTCGGCAGCGCGAAGGGCTTCCGGAGGCATCTGGCGCCCTGCGGCGATCAGTGCGGTTTGGGCCAGTCCCAGCTTGTCGTCGATGTTTTTCGCCAGGGAAGAGACCAGGGCGAACTGCTGCCGACAGATGGCCTTCTTCAGCGACCGTTCCTGGTAGGAGAGCGCGCCCCATGCCAGCAGAACGATCACCAGCACGAACAGCAGGGAAACCGCCAGCGCCATCTTGGTTTTCAGGCTGAGGCTCTTCATGCCGCATCGGACCCCAGGGGAATCAGGATTGGAGAAAAAAGTATACCAGAAGATTAACGAAATGTTAATAAGTTAATAAATATAATCGGATTGCATTGAGGGGGTGCTGAAGCATCGGCGTCCTTGCGTTGGCGGCTGTCGGGTTCTTCTTGGGCGCAATCCATGGATTTGCCTGATTTGCCTTGAAAAAGCGCCGCAGGCTGGTATAATTTGGGCGTTGCTCCGTGCCGATTGAGGCTGGAGGGGGCTGGACGGGGGGGGCTTGCTTGAGCTGGGAGTGCTGCTGGACCAAGGAAGAAATAGCACCGGAGGAGTGTCCCTATATCGCCGAGGGGGAGGAGGAGCTCTACACGCTGCGCCGGCGCAGGGTGGTGGAGAAGTGCCTCGACTGCCCCCGTTTTGCGGCGGACCTTGAGAAGGCCGGGGAAGAGGGGTTCCCCCTGGCCGGTATCCTGCCGCTCGTCATGACCGAGTACCATGCACAGAAGTTGCAGGTACAGGCCATGGCTTCGTTTCTTACCAGCAAGACCCGGGAAATAAAGTTTCTCCACGAATTGAGCCTCGTGCTGCAGACCTCCCTCGATCTCGACGAGGTCCTGTCGGTGGCGATGACCGCCATCACCGCCGGCAAGGGTTTCGGCATGAACCGCGCCTTTCTCCTCATGACCGACAAGGAGCGGCAGTACCTCAAGGGGTACCTGGGCGTGGGGCCCCGCAATTACGAGGAGGCTTGGCAGATCTGGCAGGAGATCGGCCAGCACGACCCTACCCTTCGGGAGATGGCGCGGAACTTCCAGAAGACCAAGCTCTCCTCGGAAAAGGTGAAGTTCCACGACATCCTCCAGCAGATCTCCGTGCCGCTGCGTGACCAGAAGCACATTCTCAACCGGGCACTGCGGGAGAGAAAGCCGATACTCGTCGATGACGCCTTTCACAACCCCGACGTAGACCCCCAGCTGGCAAGGGCGCTCGGGGTCGACTCCTTTCTCGTCATGCCGCTTATCTCCCGCAACCGCCGGATCGGCGTGCTCATCGCGGACAACTGCATCACCCATAAGCGGATAACTCCCCAGGATCTGCAGTCCCTGGAGACTTTTGCCTTTCCCGTCGCTTTCGCCCTGGAACGGGCCTCGCTCTATGAGAGGCTCCAGGAGGAGATCGGCAAGCTGACCGCCGCCAATGAAAAGCTCAAGGAACAACAGGAGCTGATCGTCAGGATGGAGAAGATGGCGCTCGTGGGGCGGATCACCTCGAGCATCGCCCATTCCATCAGGAACCCGCTCATGATCATCGGCGGTTTCGCCCGGTCGCTCCTGAAGAATGTCGAGGCAACCGACGACAAGCGGGGGCTCCTCGAGACGATCGTGCGGGAGGCGAAGCAGCTCGAGGGCGCCCTGGAGGATGTGCTCAATTATTCCGACTCCCTCTACCCCACCAGGGACTGGTGGGATGTGAACCAGCTGGTGACGGGCGTCTACCGGGAGCTCCGGGATAAGCTCGCACAGAAGAACATCACCGGCAGTCTGCAGCTGGCGGCGGAGCTGCCGCCCGTGTATGTCGATTACCGACAGATCGCCTATTGCGTCAAAACCGTGCTGAACACCGCCGCTGAGTTCATGCCCGACGGCGGCGAGGTTACGATAAGGAGCTGGCAGGAGGGTGACGCCGCGGTCGTCAGCATCACCGACACCGGTATCGCACTGTCCCACGAAGCACTGGAAGCACTCTCCACCCCCTTTTCCGACACCCAGGATCTCGGCATCGGCCTGGGGCTGCCGCTCTGCAAGACCATCCTCGAGAAGAACGGGATTCCTTTCCTCATGGAAAGCTCTTCCGCCGGAGGAACGACGTATACCATCAGACTGCCGTTACACAAGGAGGACGAGTAGATGGCAAAGTTACTGGTCGTGGATGACGAAAGCAGTATCCGGCTCCTCTATGCGCATGAACTGGCCGACGAGGGGTACCAGGTGGTCACCGCCGGCACCGCCGGCGAGGCGGCGGAAAAACTCCAGGCGGAAGAGTTCGACCTGGTGGTCCTCGACATCAAGCTGAAAAACGAGAGCGGTCTCGATCTCCTGCAGAAGATCGTCAAGGAACGGCACGACATGCCGGTCATCCTCTGCACTGCCTTTTCCTGCTACAAGGACGACTTCTCCGCCTGGCTTGCCGACGGCTACGTGGTAAAGTCGAGCGATCTTGGGG
>JAMXLF010000011.1 GCA_024281055.1 Geobacteraceae bacterium | reverse complement strand
CATGCGGCCCCGGCCCAGTATGTGGCGCTGGCTTATGCGGGGTATTTCCCGAAGGAGGACCTGATGATGCTGCGCCGGTTGGGCTCCCATCTCCAGGGGCATCCGGACAGCAAGTCCACGCCGGGGGTGGAGGTCTGCACCGGGTCCCTGGGCCAGGGGCTCTCCATGGCCAACGGCATGGCCCTCGGGCTCCGGCTGGACGGCCGGGACAACCGGGTCTACGCACTGCTCGGCGATGGCGAACTCCAGGAGGGGCAGGTCTGGGAGGCGGCCATGGCCGCGGCCCACTACAAGATCGACAACCTCTGCGCCCTGGTCGATGCCAATGCCCTCCAGATCGATGGCGAAGTGGCGAAGGTGATGAACGTGGCCCCGATAACCGACAAGTTCCGGGCTTTCGGCTGGCATGTGCTGGAGATCGACGGCCACGACATGGCGGCGATCATCGGCGCCCTGGACACGGCGGAAACGGTCAAGGGGCACCCCACCGTGATCGTTGCCCGGACCGTGAAGGGGAAAGGAGTTCCCTTCTTCGAGAACAAGGCTGCCTATCACGGCGTCCCGCCCAGCGACGAGGAGTTGCCCAAGGCGCTCGAATGTTTAGGATGCCTGGAAGATTAGCAAAACTGTCGTCATAGGTCTTATGTGACTTATAAGACCTATGTGACCTATAGAAAGGATTTACCGATATGAGCAGCATGATAGCAACGAGAGATGCCTATGGCGAGACCCTGGCGGAGCTGGGGGCGGAGAACGGGAATGTGGTGGCCCTGGACGCCGACCTCTCCGGTTCCACCAAGACCGGGGTGTTCGCCAAGAAGTTCCCCGAGCGCTTCTTCAACATGGGGATCGCCGAGGCGAACATGGTCGGGACCGCCGCCGGACTCGCGGCTGCCGGCAAGGTGCCGTTCGTGTCCACTTTTGCCATTTTCGCGGTGGGCCGGGCCTGGGAGCAGGTGCGTCAGTCGGTTGCCTATCCCAAGGCCAACGTCAAGATCGTCGCCACCCACGGCGGCATTACCGTGGGCGAGGACGGAGGTTCCCACCAGTCGGTGGAGGACATCGCCATCATGCGGGCGGTTCCCAACATGACGGTTATCGTCCCGGCCGACGGCGTCGAGACCAGGGGAGCGATCCGCGCCGTCGCCGCTTACAAGGGACCGGTCTACGTAAGGCTCGGCCGCAACAAGGTTCCGACGGTCTTCCCTGCCGACTACCGTTTCGAGATCGGCAAGGGGTGCGAAATGGCGCCCGGCTCGGATCTCACCTTCATCACCACAGGCCTCATGACTGCCCAAGCACTGGCTGCCGCCGAGCTTCTCAGCAAGGAGGGGATCTCGGCGCGGGTGGTCCATCTGGGCACTGTCAAGCCCCTCGATGCCGAACTTGTGCTCAAGGCAGCCCGGGAGACCGGGGCGATCGTCACCGCCGAGGAGCATTCGGTGGTGGGCGGACTGGGGGGGGCGGTGGCCGAGCTCCTGTGTGAGCGCTGTCCGGTGCCGCTGAAGCGGGTCGGCGTCCAGGACCGCTTCGGCACCTCGGGCAAGGCCGAGGAGCTCCTGAAGTATTTCGGACTCACCCCCGAAAACTTGGTGGAAGCGGCGCGGGAGATTCGCCAGAGGAAATAGGGCTATGGCGCGACCACTCACATCATCCGCCGGCTTCACGTACCTGGCGGTCCTGCTCATGGTGGTGGTCCTGGGGATCACGCAGAGGGTCGCCTACCAATACATGCAGACGGTCATGCAGCGGGAGCGGGAGGAGGAGCTGCTGTTCCGGGGCCAGCAGATCGTGGAAGCCATTGCCCGCTGGAACAACGTCTACAACCTCCCGAATCAGCCGAATCATGGACAGCTCAACGACCTGAAGGACCTCCTGAAGGACCCCAAATCCCTGCAGACGGTCCGCTTCCTCCGGCGCGACCCGACCAAGGAATACAACGACCCCATCACCGGCAAAGAGTGGGATGTTATTCGTGACCCGGCGGGGCAGAGGGGAATCATCGGGGTAAAGAGCACCAGCGATAAAAAGCCGCTCAAGGAGGGGGGGTTCGTGGAATCACGCAGCCTGAACCCGATCGATCCCCTGGACGCGTGCCTGATCAGCATGTACAAGAGTTTCGAGACGGGGGCTCAGCTCGTGGCGACGACTCCGGGGATAACGACCCCGCTTGTGACGACTCCCGCCGGGGAGACCGCTGGTGGCGCGACTCCCGGGGCGAGGAGATACAGCGACTGGCAGTTCGTCTACCTCCCGGTGGTGGGGGGCGCTACTCCGACAACCTCCGGCTCATGACCGATGCCGGAACCTGAAACCGCGATGGGTTAACCCCAGCCGGCGTATCGCAGCCCGTGCTACGGGAGGCAGATTGCTATTCAAGAGCCTCACAACCAGGGTCATTTTCATTTCCATCAGCCTGCTGGCCTTTGGCATCAGTGCCTTTGCCTACATCAACTTCAAGCGGGAGCAGAAGCATCTCATCAATTTCGCCCGCGAAAATACGAATCTCCTGCTGAACACCATCGAAAGCAGCGTCTACAACTCGATGCGGATCGGCAACACGCAGGACGTGCAGATCATCCTCGAGATGGTGGGCCAGAACCACAAGCTGCTGGGGGTGCGGATCTTTCATCCCCACGGTATCGTCATGAAATCATCCAACCCGGTCGAAGTGGGCAAGCCGGTTGACGCAGGGGACTACGGGCTTTTCATCAACAACCGCAGCGAAGGCATCTTCCCCATTCCGGGCCAGGGCGAGGTTCTCAAGATGATCAAGCCCATCTACAACCAGGAGCAGTGTCACATCTGTCATGGTGACAAGGCACGGATCATCGGCCTTCTGGACGTCAACTACTCGCTTGCCGAAACCAGGAAGAGGATGGTTGAAGGAGCGAAGCTCTTCGTTGTTTCCACGGCTGCGATCATTGCCTTTCTGTCCGCCGCCGTCTCCCTGGTTCTGCTCAAGTTCGTGCGCGAGCCTCTGAATCGCATCGTGAGGAACATGGCCCGGGTGGAAGAAGGCGACCTGTCTGTCCGGATGCGGGCGGAAGGGACCGACGAGATCGGCCGCCTCATCGAGAGTTTCAACTCGATGGTGGGGAAGCTCGATACTGCGAAGCTGGAACTGGAGCAGTATCATTTCCACCAGATGGAACGGGCGGACCGACTGGCCTCGGTCGGCGAGATGGCTGCCGGCATTGCCCACGAGATCAAGAACCCGTTGACCGGTATCGCCGCGGCGATCACCATCCTCAGGGACGATTTCCCTCCGGCCGACCCGCGCACCGAAATCGTCAACGAGGTCCTGGAGCAGATCAAGCGGCTGGACAAGACGGTCAACGACCTCCTCTTTTTCGGCAAGCCGACCCCTCCCGAGCCCGCCTTCACCGACCTGAACGCCATCCTGAAAAAGACCCTGATGTTTGCTTCCCAGCACCGTGGGGGAAAAAACATCACCAAGCAGCTCGACCTCCAGGAAGACCTGCCGCCGGTGTACGTGGATCCCAAGCAGATCCAGCAGGTATTCCTCAATCTCATACTCAATGCCGTGCAGGCGATGCAGGACCAGGGGACTCTCACCATCACGAGCGAACTGCTGGAAAGGGACGGCTCCCCTTGGGTCCGCGTCGGCATCGCCGATACCGGGTCAGGCATCCCTCAGCAGATCCTGGAGAAGATTTTCACCCCGTTTTTCACCACCAAGGCACAGGGGACCGGCCTGGGCCTGGCCATCTGCCATAAACTCGTGACCCAGCACCACGGGACCATTTCCGTAACCAGCCACGACGGCAAGGGGACGGTATTCACCATAGAACTGCCCGCTTCCGCAATTCCCGCCGGCTTTCCCGGCGCTGGCCGCGGCGAGCCCACCATCCAGGTTTAAAGGAGCATCCATGAGAAAGACGCGTATTCTGGTCGTGGACGATGAACACCTGATCCGCTGGTCCCTTGAGCAGAATCTGAAGAAACAGGGCTACGATGTGCTGACTGCCGGTTCCGGCGAGGATGCGCTGAAGCTGGTGCGCGAGGAACAGCCCGACCTGGTGCTTCTCGACATCCAGCTCCCCGGCATGAGCGGGCTGGAGGTCCTCGAAAAAATAAAGGAGTTCGACGAGGAGATCATTGTCATCATGGTGACGGCCCACGGCGGCCTGGAGACGGCGGTCAATGCCATGCGCCTGGGGGCGTACGACTACATCAACAAGCCGTTCAACCTCGATGAAATGGGGCTCGTCATCAGGAAGGCCCTGGAAACCTGCGACCTGCGCCGCGAAGTTGCCAGGCTGCGCAGTGAGCACAAGAAGTCGGGACCCCCGCAGATGATCGGGGTAAGCAAGCATATGAAGAGTGTTCTCGATATGATGGACAAGGTGGCCAAGAGCGAGGCGGCCACGGTCCTCATCCAGGGGGAATCGGGAACCGGCAAGGAACTGGTGGCCAAGTGGATCCACTATGAGTCGAACCGGGCCGACAAGCCGTTCGTCGCCATCAACTGTGCGGCGGTCCCCGCCACCCTCCTCGAGAGCGAACTTTTCGGCCACGAAAAAGGGGCATTCACCGACGCCAAGGCGACCAAGAAGGGGCTTTTCGAACTGGCCGACGGCGGTACCGTCTTTCTCGACGAGATCGGCGACATGGAGATGGGGATGCAGGCCAAGCTGCTGCGCTTCCTGGAGGATCGTACGTTCCGGCGGATCGGCGGCTCAAAGGTCATTACCGTGGATGTCCGGATCATCTCGGCAACCAACAAGGACCTGATCAAGGCGATCGATGAAAAGATCTTTCGCAACGACCTCTACTACCGGCTCCAGGTCATCCCCATCTATCTTCCGCCGCTGCGCGACCGGCGGGAAGACATCCTCCTTCTCGCCAACCACTTCATCGACGCCTATGGCCGGGAATTCAACAAGCGGGTCAAGGGGATTTCCTCCATGGCCGAAAAGCTGCTCGTCGAGTACAACTGGCCGGGGAATATCCGCGAGCTGAAAAACGTCATCGAGCGCGCGATCATCCTCGGCAACGAGGACATGCTCCTCATCGAGCACCTCCCCCTGGAAATTCTGGCCAAGACCTCCTCCATCGCCGCGCCGATGGTCACGTTCAAGCTGCCGCCCGAAGGAGTGGACATCGAGGAAGTGGAAAAGGAACTGATCCGCCAGGCGCTGGAGATCACCGAGTGGAACCAGTCCAAGGCCGCCAAGAAACTGAACCTGGGGATCGATGCCTTCCGCTACCGGATGAAGAAGTTCGGGTTTCTCAAATGACAGGAAATAAAATGATTCTCTCGAAAACCTCCCGCAAAGGAGGTTTTCTTTTTTCTGTGAAGGAGCCTCTGTTGGGCTAATGTCGCGGGAGAGCAGACGGCAAGATGGGGACGAAGAAGCCGAAATTCTCGACTTTCAATTGATACACATTTAAGGTATATTTACGACGTGGACGGTGAAAATTTCCAGGAAAGCCGATAAACAGAAGGAGAAATTACCAGAGAAAGTCAAAAGCGCCTTACTGTTTCTGATGCACGAGATAAGCAGAAGTGGTCCCATACGGGGAGACTGGCCGAACTATGGCAAGCTTGCGACCGGAAAACATCATTGTCATATCAAGAAAGGGAGTCCAACCTATGTTGCAGTATGGGTTGAGATCGACGGCGAAATCAGGGTAGTGGAGATAATCTATGTTGGAACACACGAGAAAGCGCTATACTGAGCTATGCTCCGAGGCTAGGTTTGTCGGCCCCAAGGAAAAAATCGACAGGCTCAAGGAATACGCCAAGCAGATCGGCTTATCGGATGCCTCGGAAAGTCTCACCATTGCCGAGGCGTTTCCCGCTTACGGGGATAATCCGTTGGGGCTTGCTCTTCGCGGGGCACGGCATCGCGAGGGAATGACGCAGAGAGAACTTGCCTCAGTCACCGGCATACCCCAGAGGCATATCAGCGAGATGGAGAGCGGCAAGCGGCAGATCGGTCGAGAAAGGGCGAAGAAGCTTGCGGAGGCGCTTCATGTAGCCGATTATCGGGTGTTTCTGTGAACGAAATGCAGAGGTGCACTTCGCATCGTCTTCAAGCTGTGGGATGGGTGGGGCTTGACGGCAAGAAGCGGGCGAAGAAGCAGAATGGCGGTTGTTGCAGGGGAGGTCGTGGGATCCGTGCCTGCTTTTGCGAAATGCAAAGCTTGACACGGTAGATTCCTCGACTAAGAAGCGTTTAACGCTGCGCACGAATGGCAATCTATGGATGACGAAAACAAAATTACTAATCTTGTAAATTCAGGAAATGTCGGTGCTCTGGCGATGGCAGGGGGGGTGGCGACAAATATTAGTTTTATTGAACAGCACTTGATTGGTTTTACACCTGAGATGCTGCATAGGCCAATAGAGAAGATTCTTGAACAATACCAACAGGGCAATAAGGAACTAGCAAAAGGTCAGCTAACCATTCTCCGTGAAATGGGTTATCAAGATCCGAGTATTTTACCTGCCTTGGATGTGGTGACAATTTATCTTGATTTGCTTGACAGTGAAGAATCAACAAAGATAAGAGATCATCTTGTTAATTTTCTCTCGCAAGCATCTGCCAACCGGGCAAACCTCCTCCTTGTTGACCTCTGTATGGCCGCTTTGCTTCGGCTTGAAGCACGAAATGCAGGCATAGAGAAAGCGAAA
This sequence comes from Geobacteraceae bacterium, assembly GCA_024281055.1. Lineage (GTDB taxonomy): Bacteria > Desulfobacterota > Desulfuromonadia > Geobacterales > Geobacteraceae > JAMXLF01. Next base: position 68,013 of record JAMXLF010000011.1, on the reverse strand, counting down.
GTTCTGTGGGAGAATTTCAATGCCACAGGTGTTCACAGCAAAGAAACTTATTACGCACTTATTGCGTCAGCCGACGAGCTTCAAGAGATAATAGAGTCTCGGGGAGCTTTATTAACTGCTACAGAACTGCGGGGTATTGTAGAAGGTGCCATTCGTCTTAACCAATATGAGTTGACCAATCAAAGTTTAAAGCATTTGTATGCATTAGATACCGGGCCTCATACGAGATTCTTGCGCCAGATAGCCGATGCAATGCTGATACAGTCTCAAATAGATAAACAGATGTTTTGGTCAGTTACGGCAACCATCCATGACAAGCTGATCCAGTTAGCAGATGATGTTGCTGAACAATTAGCCATAGAACCCTTAGTAGATTCTCGCCTTCCATTATTTGCTGCAACGCTACTAATATACATACATGGTGAATCTGATAACCTGTTGGATGCATGTTGGAAAAGAATCGAATTGATTGATCGAGTACATACAAAATGTGCTGATTTTTTAAGACTGCAACACGGCGAGAACGCCTTAGAACTGGCTGAACTGGGGAAGAAGCTCCAGCAGGCAGATAAAGATGAAGTTTTTCGCAAACAATGCCTTGATGAATTGCTTTGCTCTCCAGCTGTGTCTAGTGACAACTGTGCTTTTCTAATACGTTATGCTAGCCCGGATTCGTTGAAAAAATGGTTGATAGACGGCGGTGAAATCTCTGCGGAAGAAGGCGAATTCAGCAGAAAACTTTTGCGTATTTATCTCCAGTGCTGTTCGATTGACATTGGCAAGAATAGGATTAGGCATAGGCAAGAAGTACTTGATGTTAAGATGCTCTGCCAGACATTTCTTGACAGCCATAAAGATGAATTAGTCAGTCTAAATCCAGAGTTTGTAATCGACTTGGCGGGTAGACTCCTTAAGTTACACCTTCCTGAAGAAGCATTGGTTTTTGTCCGTCCAATTCTCCCAACAGGCGACTATTGGTTGTCTCCCCTATTGAGATGCTATCTTGATGCGTTAAACATGGCTGAAAAGTATGCGACTATTAAAGAAGTGTTGCGTGAGATACCTGATCGTCATTGGGATAGAATGGTTTGGCAGATAAAGGCGAGACTTGACTTTTTAGCGGGTGAATACGAAGAAGCAAGGAAATCCTTGGAAATGGGATTGGCTCGTGGAGCTAATGCTCAAATTGTTGTAGGAATAATCGAAATATTACAAAAATTGAGCAATGGAACTGAAATTTCAAAGGTACTTTCAGAAGTCTCCGATGACATATTGACACAAGGAGATGCCTATTCCCACCGTCTTATTATTGAGATGTTTAGAAACGGATATCAAAAAAGAGCTGAGCGCATTCTACTCGATTGGTTTGTTGCCGATCCAGAAGCAAGTGCTGCAAATGTTACTGATATATTTAACGCATTAATGACTCATCATCAGCCAATGCACATTGCGAATTCGCCTATCGATATAGCAATAACTGGTGTGGAATATCGCGTTGGAGAAACCACTTTAACCAAGCTGATTGTTCCTCCTGAAAAAGCAAAAGGGCAGCATCTGCTAAGTTCCATTTCACCACTTGGTAAGCACCTGCTTGAAGTCGACCCAAAAGAAAGTTTCAAGGAAGGAATTATCACATACCAGTTGGAAGAACGCTTGCCGCCTATCGTAGCTGCATACCGAATCTCCTCGTATATTAGAGATAATATGAATCCGGGAGATGACCCTTTTCACATATTCAAAGTTCCTGATAACCCGGAAGCCTTTCTTACACAATTGCAGGATATCATGTCAGCAGACGCGGAAGGAAGGCGTGAAATCCTTAAACAAGAAATCCTGCCAATAATGTTTAAAGGTCAAATGCTTGGACGTACAGATCCATTTGTGACAGCTCTTGGCCTATTGTCAGATAGTAATGCTTCCAAAAATCCCTTACCTAAACACGACTCGGAAGATTCACCTTCTGAGTTGTTGCTTGACGTCTATGTGGTTGCTTATATTGCTATTACCGGGATCGCTCCAGGCCTAATCGCGCTTGATATTCCTCTCTGTATAAGCCTTGAAACAGAGACGTATATTCGTAAATGGTTGGATGAGCGTAAACGAGAAAACGGCGGAATGCTGACAAACCTTCCGGATGGCAGGCCGTTAATCTTTACTGTCGAAGATATACGTCGTCGAACGGAGCATATTGCCGATCAGGTTTTGCTGTTGTTAGAAAAAGCAAAAGTGGTGCAACCGCAGCTGATAGATTTAAGCCCAGAATTGACGGATTTGCACGATGTTCTAGATCCTTCCGTATACTCTACCTTGCGTCTGGCGACCACGATAGACATACCTTGGCTATGTATTGACCTGAACATGGCCCAAATGGTCAATAGCCTTAATTGGCCAGTCGTTAAAAACTGCCTATTGTTATTTACGAAAGCAAGCGTATTAACTCCCCTCAGTGATAGAAAGTTTGGTTTATATCGACATGCTTATGAGCAACTTCCTTTTCCGTTGAGATTTCAAGATTTGCTTGAACTCAGCCACGAGGAAGAAGTAAATTCCACAGAACTTTTGACGAAACTGCTGCTTCAATACCCTACAGCTTTTCAAGAGACGGAGTATGCCGCACAAGCGTTGACAGAATTATTACTACCGGTGCTGGCAGTTGCCTTTAAGCAAGGGAAATTCAGAGGATTAAAAACAGTTGATGACTACCGGTTTCCCAGTCATGTGGCGAAACTAGCAAATGCTTGTTTTTACGTCGCATCACGTTCTGGCGGAAAACAGAAAGCGGAATACAAAATCTCTGTGCTCTTGAATACGATCATAAGGAGGCTGGTTGTTAAACTTGGTATTTATCTTTCCCAATCCTTTGTTGATATTATTACCGCATTGGCGGAAAAGTTCTTGTTTGGGCATTTTATGAGCGTAGAAGCAGTCAATAAAAGTTTGGATGGTTTGTTAGAAGCATCAGTCAAAGATTCTGAATCCAAATCCACAGATATTTAAATCTTAACGAGGAGGGAGTAAATATGACAGACGAAAAAGGCGATATTAACACTATTACTAATTCTGGCAATATTGGAGCAATAGCTGTAGGTCGTGGGGCTACAGCTATTCAGGCAAGCGGAAATGCTTCTGTGACTACTGCTGCATTAGATGCTCAGTTTGCGGCTTTAGAACGATTGATAGAACAACATAGCGACGCTGTCGAACTGAAGTTGCTGCTCAAAGAAGCAATGCAATTGGCCAAATCAGATAATCCAAAAGCGTGTAAGCCAATTTTGGAAAAGATTGCTCTATATGGAGGAGCAATTGGTTCGATTGTTAGTGGAATTACCGGAATCCTGGCGCTTTAACCGACAGCAACCCGACACGGGACATGGAGCCAGGACACAATAGGAGCTGATCATGGGCGAACTGGACAAGGAACTCATCGAAGAACTTAAACTGCGGCTTCCTGCGGATGTGCTTTCGCATGTACGCCGGATGATCATGTACGGCTCACGTGCGCGGGGTGATGCTGCAGAGGACTCCGACCTTGATCTGGTGGCGCTGGTCGATGAAAAGACCCCGGAGCTTGAACAGGTCCTCGACGAGATTGCCTATGAGGTCATGTGGAATCACGATTTCAAACCGATCATCTCTCTCAAGGTTTTTTCCGAAGAACGTTTCCGGAGCGCTGCGGCCAAAGGGCTTTCTTTCTACCGTAACGTCGAGCGGGAGGGGGTGACGATATGAATGATGAAGTCACGAGATATCTCAACAAGGCCGACCACGCCCTTGCCGTCGCCCAGGATCTGATGGAGAAGGGACACGCGCCGGACGCTGCCAGCAAGATCTATTACGCCATGTTCTATGCAACAAAGGCGCTGCTTGCCGCCGAAGGGATCGACGTGGTCAAACACTCCGCGGTTGAGTCAGCTTTTGGCCATCACTTCGCGAAACCGGGTAGAATCGACCCGAAGTACCACAAGATGCTGATGAATGCCCGGAAGATCCGGGAGATTGCCGATTACGACATTGACGAGGAGATCGTCGAGCCGGTTGCGTCATTGAAGCTGGAAGAGGGGAGAGAGTTCATCCGTGTTATCAAGATGCTTCTCGGCGCTTTGGAATGAGAAGGGTAGCGAGCATCTTTTCCTCACCCATCTTCGCCATCCGTCGGCGACCGAGTTGATCGACAGGTGGTCGCAGGGCAACCGGAGGCACTCCTGATGCGTTCTGATCATAGAGAGAAGCTGGCGGCAATGGGCGCAAAACGGCTGGCGGACGTCCTGATGGAGCTGGCGCGGCGAAATGATGCTGCGGACAATATGGTGGAGCGAATGGTTGCTACACCGGAAGAAAACATCAAGCGCTTCAAGGTCAAGCTGACCGGCCTCAAGCGGAGCCGCCGTTTTATCCGTTGGGGCGAATCCGCGGCTTTTGCCCGGAAGCTTAACGATCTCCTGGAGGATTTGCAGGCTGCGGTCACCGATCCCCGAACGGGTGCGGAACTGGTGGCCGCCTTCTATGAGTGCGACAGCGGGGCGCTGGGTAACTGCGACGACTCCAGCGGTCATGTGGGGGACGTCTTCCGTTTCGACGCCCGAGAGCTTTTCGTTGCCTACGCTTCCCGCTGCGTTGACAAGGAGTGGCTGGGTAAGCTGGTGCTCAAGGTGAGCCGGAAAGACGATTACGGCGTGCGGGATGCCTTGATCGACGCTGCTGCGGAGTATCTGCCGGAGCCGGTCATGCGTAACCTGGTAACACGTTTCCAGATGCTGGCCGACAAGGAGAGCGATGAGTACGTGAGACGACACTGGCTACGGCTGGTGGAGTCCCTGGCCCGCCAACTGAAGGATGCCCCGCTGTTCGAGCGGACCCGTCTCGCCTTCTGGGGAAGCCTCTCCACGGCCGCCTGCGTGGATATCGCCCGTGTCTACTTGGAGAGTGGCGACGCGCAGATGGCCCTGACGTGGCTGGGAAAGTGCCCGGCAACGGAGAGCCATTATGCGGACGAGCATGACGAACTGCTGCTTGAGGTCCATGGGCGGCTGGGAAACCGGACAGAACAGGCAGAAGTTGCCTGGCGGATGTTCAGGAGATGTCGCAGCCTTGCCTCATTGCGACGATTGCTGGCGGTTATCGGTGCCGACCGGAAGGATGAAGTCCTGGCGGGTGAAACGACGGCCATTCTTGGGGGAGAGAGGTTCTCGACCGTCGATGCGGCCTTTCTGGTGGCAATAGAACGGTTCGACGCGGCAGAAGCCTATCTGTTCAAGCATGCCGAGCGGCTTAACGGCGACGACTACAGTGGGCTCGTCCCGCTGGCAGAAGCCATGGAGCAGAACGGCCGCTCTCAGTGCGCATCCCTGCTTTATCGGGCGCTCCTCGATTCGATTCTGCGCCGGGCGCAGACCAGAATCTATCTCCACGGGGTCCGTTATCTGCGAAGGCTCGACAAGCTTGCCGCAACAATACGCGACTGGCGTTCGATGGAATCCCATGCCGCTTATGTGGCGGGTTTACGGCTGCACCATGGCCGCAAGAGCAGCTTTTGGGCACGTTACGGAGAGTAGGAAATATACACTACAGTCACAGTTACTCTGTCCCCTCTGTCCCGACCGGTAGTGGCGGCAGAAGGCGCCAGCGGGGTCAGCCCCCGACCGTGAGGGAGAAAGGTTGCGAGGTCAGGATGGAAAAGGCAACGAAATCCTCTTGGACAAAATATCGCAATTTTGCTATAGTACTATCATGAAGTCACATTGGACCGTAGAATTCCTGAATGACACCGTTGAGGCGGAGTTTCTCGACCTTCCCAGGGATATTCAAGCACGTCTGGTTCGCATCACGGATCTTATCGAGACATACGGTTTGGAGCACTTGGGGATGCCCTATCTACGGCATCTGCAAGACAAGCTGTGGGAAATTCGTGGAAAGGGCAAAAGCGGCATTGCCAGGGCGTTGTATGTTGCCGTTGTCGGCAGGCGGGTGGTGATCCTGCGGGTATTCGTGAAGAAGAGTCAAAAAACGCCCCCAAAGGAGATAGCCATTGCGCTGTCGCGATTAAAGGAGATCGATCATGGGTAAGAAAATGTCCGAAGTGAAAAAGGAACTGCTGCAAAATGAGGAATTCCGCACCGAGTTCGTCCGCCTGGAAGATGAATTTGCCTTGGCTTCTCAACTGATCGAGGCCAGGAAGCGGGCACATCTCACTCAGGAAGAGGTCGCCAAACGGATGGGAACCACTCAATCGGTCGTGGCCCGTCTTGAATCGGGACACCCTATGCCGAGTCTCCGTTCTTTGCAGCGCTACGCCAAGGCTGTGGACGGCAAGGTGGAAATTCGGGTAGCGTAGATAGCCGGGAAGAAACTCTATGCGCCTCCCTGATTGACACACGGAATCAAAAATACCGGACAATCGGCTGATTGCCTCCTCAGATTCTCACCAACTCGTACTTTCGCATTCCCATCCCCAATTTTTCCCCGTGCTCCAGCTGGATCTCCCAGTCGATGTCGGGGTGCACCCCGCGGAACTTGTCTCCTCCCGGCTCATGGCCGCTGGCAAGGGCGGTGTTCGGGTTGCCCGGCGCCGCGTTCACCAAGTCGGCGCAGGCTTGGTCGAGGGCGACCGGGTCGGTGGACGCGCAGATGCCGATGTCGTTGACGATAGGGGCATCGGCGTGGCCATAGCAGTCGCAGGCAGGGGAGACCTGGGTGATGAAATTGAGGTAGAGGCATTTCCCCTCTTTCCCCCGGACCGCGCCGAGCGCGTATTCGCACATCTTCTTCATGACGAGGGGGGTGGCCTCGTTCCACTGGACCTGGATCGCTTTTTTCTGGCAGGCGGTGATGCAGCGGCCGCAGCCGGCGCATTTGGCCGGGTCGATCCGGGCGCTCCCCTCGATGATGGCGATGGCATCGTGGACGCAGGCTTTCAGGCAGAGGGCGCAGCCGCTGCAGTATTTCTCCGCCACGACCGGAGCTACGTTGGAGTGCTGGACGAGCTTTCCCTCGCGGCTCGCACACCCCATGCCGAGGTTCTTCAGGGCGCCGCCGAAACCGGTTAGTTCGTGGCACTTGAAGTGGGAGACCGCCACAAGGGCATCGGCCTCGGCGATCTCCGCACCGATACTCACCCTGTCCAGAATCTCGCCGGCGATCTCGACCGGCACGGCCGTATGCCCCCGCAGGCCGTCGCCCATGATGAGCGGCGCGCCGACCACGGCGAAGGCAAAACCGTTTTCTATGGCGTTGACCAAGGCCGAGACCGCCTCCTTGCGCTCCCCGGGATAGAGGGTGGAGGAGTCGGTGAGAAAGGGGCTTCCGCCGCATGCCTTGATCTCGTCCACCACCCGTCTTACAAAAATGGGGCGGACGAAGGTGTGGTTCCCCCGTTCGCCGAAGTGGACCTTTACCGCGACCAGGTCGCCGTTGGCGATCGTCTCCCGAATGTCGCAGCTCGCGAGCAGTCCGCCGATCTTGGTAAAGAGGTTTTCCTTGTGTCCCGCCCGCATGTCGGCGAAGTATACTTTGCTGGTCATTCGTGGTACCCCCCAAGACGTGAATGGTGAAGGGTGAACGGTGAAGGGTGAATCGATTCGTTATTCACCTTTCACCATTCACCTTTCACGGTTTTGAGAACGCTACCACACAAAGCGTTGACTATCAAGCGGTTGTAAGGGGCAGGGGGAAGAATTTACTTGCCATTGGCGGGAAATGTGGTATCTAGTTTAATTAGAAGCTGCAATAACGGCAGGCTGACGGGAGCTGACATGGCAGAAACGGAGAACGGACGGGAGCTCTGGATCCTGGGAGTGGGGAAGGAAAAGGACCGGGGGGCTGTTATCCTGGACTACTTGGCGCAGGGTGGCTTCCGGGCGCGGCAGGCGGCTATCGAAGATCTTGCCGATGGCAGACCGCTCGGGATCATCCTCGACATCTCGCCCCACGCGACAGACGGGTGGGGGCTGCTCTTGCGCCTCAAGGCCGACCCGGCCACCCGGGACATCCCGGTGCTGCTCGTTCATCTGAGCGAGGAAGGGAAAGTCGGCGGGGTCTTTCCGGTGGCTGGTTTCTTTACCCTTCCTCCCGATAACGGTTACGTGGCAGAGCGGCTGGCGGTACTCGGCCTGACGGAAGATACCGAGGATTACGACCTCCAGGCACTCATCATCTCCCGCAAGGGGGAAGAAACCATTGCCAGAGCTCTGGAACAACTCGGCTACGAGGTGGTCAACGCTTACACCGGGAAGGAAGCCGTGGCCCTGGCGACGACCGGGCATCAATACCTGATCTTCTGCGCGCTCATGCTTCCCGACATGGTCGTTTTCGAACTCCTCGAGCGGTTGCGCCTCTATCCCCAGACCCGGAACATCCCGGTGTTCGTCCTCCTCAAGGAGAACATGAAGGATGGGGAGCGGATGGCCATGAGCCGGCAGATCGAGCACCTGGTCCGGAAGAAGGAGTTGTCCCGGGATGAGGTCCTTGCCAATCTACGGCGGAGAGGGTGATCTGGGGCTGAGACCAGGGACCGTCACGGAACAAAAAACCGGCTGCCGTTTCAGGTGAGGAATCAGAATGAACCGATTGCTTGTGATGCTGCTTCTAAGTTTAACTTTAAGCGGTTGCGCCGAGATTCATCCCCCAAACTTGCCGTACGCACATCCAGCCAATATAACTAAATACGATACACTGATAATTAAAGATTTTGTAATTGATGAACTTGCATATCCAGGAAAAGACACTGATTATCAGGAGAAAATATATCCAATTTATTTGAACGCAGCAAGAGTGCTGTCTGAAGACATAGGACGTGTTGTATTGACAAAAAAGTTCTTTGATACAGTAAACATAAATAGAGATTTTGATGATAACGCCGCTATTTATTTGGAAGGAAAATTCTTGTGGGTTGGAAAGCATGTGGTTTCTGTCCAAGCGAGGCTGGTTGATGGATTAACTGGTGAAATAGTGGTAGAGTTCCAGCACGAAGAATGGGATTATAGAGGAACTTCGGATATACTCCGTAAGATGGCAGTGCACATAGGGATGTTTATCGGTTTGATGCGGTGTGCTGAGCTACCCAGTTTTCCTTTTTGTCCCGTCCATTAATTATACCTGCAGTAAACTTCATGGTTCAGTATTGCACACATACTCAACCCCTCATATCTTCACCGTCTTGTAGAGAAAGTTCTTGAACCTGAAGAACCGCTTCCGCTCCTCCTCGTCGCCGCTCACGTCGCCGGTCACCGCCTTCAGGTAGCGGGCCACCTGGGGGAGTCCCCCACCTGCCGCCACCCGTCCCTTGTCGATGACCAGCCGCACCACGTCACGGGAGATGAGGTTCTGTGAGTACGGCTCATAGACCTCCTCCCAGAAGTCTCGGTCTTTTTCGATCCGTGCCATGATCTCGGCGGCGACCCGCTCGTTCAGTTCCTGGGAAGCGCTTGCCGCGGCGCCGCGCATGCCGTCGTTGATCCCCTGCCGGATATCGTCCGCGGTCACCGCCATCCCCTTCCTGAAGAAGAGCGCCCGCAGGAGGATGCTCCGCAGTTCGCGGATATTCCCCTGGTAATGGTGGCCGACGAGGACCTGCTTCGCCTCGTCGGTCAGGAGCGGTGCGTCCTCCTTGAGGTCGTCCTTGCCCCGGTAGGTCCGGTAGAGTTTGCCGAGGAAGTGGGTGGCGAGGTCCGGGATGTCCTCGCGCCGCTCATTGAGGGAGGGAACCCGGACCGACAGCTCCGAGAGACGGTGGTAGAGGTCCTCGCGAAAGTTCCCGCGGGCGATTTCCTCCTGGAGGTTCTTGTTCGTGGCCGCCACCAGGAGGACCCGGCTGAAGCGCTCCTGGTTCTCCCCCAGGCGCACGAAGCCGCCGTTGTCGAGGAAGCGCAGCAGCTGCACCTGGGTCTTGGGGTCGGCGTCGCCGATCTCATCGAGGAAGACAACGCCCCCCTGGGCCTCCTCCAGGATTCCCTTGCGGTCGCTGTAGGCCCCGGTGAACGCCCCCTTCTTGTGGCCGAACAGCTCCGAGTAGGTGAGCTCGCCGCTGTAGGCGGCGATATTGCTCTTTTTCACCGGCAGCTCGCCGGAGGGGTTGATCTCCAGGCGGTACATCTCGTTCAGCTTGCTGTAGAGGTTATTGAAGAAGAACTCCTTACCGGAACCGGTCTGGCCGAGGACCAGGATCGACGGCAGGCCGATGGTCGCCTCCTGGAGGACGTTCTTGCTCCAGAGGGTGATGCGGTTGAAGAGCGGGACCGACACGGTATTGATGAAATCGACGATCTCCTGCGCCTTCTGACTGTTGCCGATGATGTTGCCGAGGCGGTAGGAGGAGACGTGGGGGTCCTTGTAGGCCACGTCGGTCCGCAGGCGCGTTACCTCCCCCTGCAGGCGCTCGATCCGCTGCAGGTCCGAGATGTGGCGGCTGGTCAGGCGGTCGATGATCTGCAGAATCCGCTTGTGCTCCTCGGTGAAGTAGGCGGGCTGGCGGGAGTTGAGGCAGATGACGGCGATCACCTCGTCGTCGCTGATGACCGGCACGGCGATCTCGCTCTTGATCAGTTCGTGCATGGAGCGGTGGAACCCCTCGCCCCCCTGCTCATCCTCCACTCGGGCGATGATCTTCGGCTGCTTGGTCCAGGCCACGTAGCCGGTGAGGCTTCGCTCCTCCGGCGCAAGCTCGTGGCCGCCGATGCGGAACGGCGGGATGTTCTTCTTGAGCCACTCCTTGTTCTTGGCCCCGACGATGCTTCCGTTGTCGTCCTCCACCACCAGCCACTTCTCCCCGTCGCGCTCCTGGACAATGGCAATGCTCCCGGTGTCGGCCCCGATCAGCTCGGTGGCCTTGGAGAGAACCTTGGTGAGGAAGGGCTGCAGCTCTTCGTTGCGCTCCTGGAGGAGGTCGGTGATCTCCGCCAGCACCCTGATCTCCAGGTGTTCGCCGCCGATCTCCTGGATGACCCGCTCCACCATTTCAGCGTGGGTCTGCAGCAGCCCCATCTCGAAATCGGAAAAGCGGTAGACCTCGCGGCTGAAGTAGTTGGCCAGGCAGACAACCTTACGGGTGTCGGGGTCGAAGCGGGGAACGACATAGAGGGAGCGGAGCGCCATCTGCTCGGTGAGTGCCCGTTTCTGGAGGGTCTGCTGGGTCAGGTCGGGGAAAAAGAGTGGCCGGGTCAGCCGCTCATCGGTGATGACCGCGTGGTCATCAAGATAGCGGGATATGAGAGACTTTCCCCTTTGCAGACCGATGGCCCCCAGCTCGTCGTATTGGGCCTTGAGCGACAGGTCTTCGGAATGGCTGGCGAGGATGGCGAGGGTTTCGGTCCCGTCCCTGCCGGTGACCGGGACAAGGACCGAGGCGAGGGAGAGCCGGTCGATGAGGCGCACTGCTGAGCGTACCATGAACCCTGCCGCCTCCCGCTTCTTGTACTCTTCCACGCGGCGTGCCAGGAGGAGCTGCTGATGGTATTTGCGGGCATGGTCGAGCCGCTCCCCCACGGCCGCGATAAATTCGCCGAGGAGGGCCTTGCCCCGGCCGGTGACGATCTCGCCGGGGCGGTCCTGATCAATGCAGATAACCCCCAGGGACTTACCCATGCTTGCCACGGGGATGAGGCACGTGGCGGCGATGTCGAAGCGGGCGGCGAACTCACGGTCGAGTGGAAGCCCCTTCTCCCGGGTGTCGCGGAATTCTGTGGAATACTGGGTGACGAAGACCGTTGAAACCACTGCGTCGCGGGAGATGATCGGGAAGGTCACCTCCTTGATCTCCGCGGCGGCGGGTCCTGCCGCGTAGACGCAGGAAAGCGCGCCGCGGGTCAGGTCCTCCAGGTAGATCCGGATCCGGTCTCTCTCCGCCACCAGTCGGATCCCTTCTGCCACGGCGTGGAGCATCTCCTCCAGATTCTCTTTGCCGAAGGCGGCGATTTTGTCGCGCAGCTGCGCCAGGCGCGATTTTATAGATTCCATGCCAACCTCTGAGTATGTTTTTTACACTTAAGATTACTTTAGGGGAAAACGGGGGAGGATGTCAAGGGGTGAGGGCAGTTGTGGAAGGACTCGGCTTATTTCCGGACTCGATCCTGATTTTCCAGAAACCACCGATACGACTTTTCTATTCCCTCTCGCAGGGAAGTCTCTGCCGACCATCCCAGCTCCTTCATCCGCGCGACGTCGAGCAGTTTTTGCGGGGTGCCGTCCGGCTTGCCGGCATCGAACGTCAATTCTCCACCGAAACCGACCACGTCGCGTACCGTTTCGGCGAGTTCCCTGATGGTGACGTCGATGCCGGTCCCGAGATTGACGAAGCATGGCTTCGGATAACTGGTCAACTGTTCGGATACGGTGTCTTCCGGGAGATTCATCAGGTAAACGCAGGCATCGGCCATGTCGTCCACAAAGAGAAATTCCCGACGTGGCGTGCCAGTGCCCCACACAACGACCTCTTTCCGGTTTTCCTCCCGCGCCTCGTGGAACTTGCGGATAAGTGCCGGCAACACGTGGGAGTTGGCCAGGTCGAAGTTGTCTCTGGGCCCGTAAAGGTTGGTGGGCATGACCGCTATGAATTTCGTGCCGTACTGGCGGTTGTACGACTCGCACATTTTGATGCCAGCGATCTTGGCGATGGCATAAGGCTCGTTGGTTGGTTCGAGGGAGCCGGTCAGAAGGTGCTCCTCCCGCATCGGCTGCGGTGCGTGCTTGGGGTAGATACAGGAAGAGCCCAGAAACAGGAGACGTTTCACTCCGTTCAGCCAGGCCTGGTGGATGACATTGTTCTGGATCATCAGGTTGAGGTAGATGAATTCGGCCGGATAGGTGTTGTTGGCAAGTATCCCACCCACCTTGGCGGCGGCGAGCAGGACGTACTCCGGTTTTTCCGCCTCGAAAAGGGCTTTGACGGCAGCCTGGTCCGTCAGGTCGATTTCCCCTATCTCGGGTGTCAGCAGATTGGTGTAGTTTCCGGCCTTTAGTCTGCGCACCAGCGCGGAACCGACCAGGCCGTTCGAACCGGCAACGAAAATTTTCGCGTTCCTATCCATCGGCCCGTTTCTCCCGTTCGGCGAGGACTACGTCGCCATCAACCATGAGGACCACGAGGTCATCGAAGCCCACTTTCGGCTGCCACTTTAGGTTGGTCTTGGCCTTGGTGGAGTCCCCCAGCAGGAGGTCCACCTCTGCCGGCCGGAAGTACTTGGGGTCGATCTCGATGACGATGTTGCCGGTCCGCGCGTCGATCCCCTTCTCGTGGGCCCCTTCCCCCCGCCATTCAAGGGGCATGTCGAGGCGGGCGAACACCTTCTCGGCAAATTCCCGCACCGAATGGGTCTCGCCGGTGGCGACGACGTAGTCGTCCGGCTCCGGTTGCTGCAGTATCAGCCACATGGCCTCCACGTAGTCTCCGGCGAATCCCCAGTCGCGCTTGGCCTCCAGGTTGCCGAGGTAGAGGCACGACTGCATCCCGAGCTTGATCCGGGCCGCTGCCCGGGTGATCTTCCGGGTGACGAACGTCTCTCCGCGTCGGGGGGACTCGTGGTTGAAGAGGATGCCGTTGCAGGCGAAGAGATCATAGCTCTCGCGGTAGTTGACGGTGATGTAGTAGGCATAGGCCTTGGCGCAGGCGTAGGGTGAGCGGGGGTAGAAGGGGGTGGTCTCCCGCTGCGGGGTTTCGAGCACCTTTCCGTAGAGCTCGGAGGAGGATGCCTGGTAGAAGCGGGTGTTAATCTCGGTTTCGCGAATTCCCTCGAGGATACGCACCGCGCCGAGGGCATCGATTTCACCGGTGTACTCCGGGACGTCGAAGGAGACCCGGACATGGCTCTGGGCGCCGAGGTTGTAGATCTCGTCCGGCCGGATGTCCCGGAGGAGCTTGTTGATGGAGCTGGCGTCGTTCAGGTCACCGTAGTGGAGCAGGAGCCGCACCCCGGCCTCGTGGGGGTCGCGGTAGATATGATTGATTCTGCCCGTGTTGAAGGAAGAAGAGCGACGGATGACACCGTGTACCTCGTAGCCTTTCTGTAGCAGAAGTTCCGCCAGGTATGATCCGTCCTGGCCGGTAATGCCGGTAATAAGCGCCTTTTTCATGGATGCTCCTGAGCTGTGGAATTACGGCGAAGGGATCGGGCAGCTTGGTGCCAAGCTCAATATATAGCACCAAATGCCTTTTTTTGTCATAGGAATTATCGAATGACTGCAATTGTGATACTGAGGGATTTATAACGGTTTTCAACAACCTGTTAAGGCTGAACGAGGGGTTCGTCTTTAGATTCCCGCGCTCTCAGTTGAGCCCCTTCCTTATCTGGTAGAGCTCCTCCATGTTGAGGCCGTTCAACTCGTAGAACTCGCGTTCGAGCTCTTCCACGTAGAAACGGTCGAGGCCGGAGTTTTCGAGGAAGTCCTCGCGCAGGGCAATGTCCCGGTTGGAGATGATGCTCGGCAGGAGGTTGTGGATGTAGATGGCTTCTTTCTTGATGGTGAGGATGGTCTCGTGGAAGAGGTCATCCGGGATTTCCCGGTTGAGGAGCTTCTTGTGCCGAAGTTCCTCGCTCACCTCGCGCTTGAGGGCATCCTGGTCGGCCTTCGTGGCGTACTTCGAGTAGAAGTTTCGGATCCGCTCCCGAACGTGATCCAGGATGGTGGAGAAGAGCCGCTCCTCGTCGTCGATGGTCCGAAGCTCCTCCATGAGGGCGGTGGTGGCCAGGCGTTGCTGCTCGATGAGCCTGAGCCCCTTGACCAGGGATGTCACTTTTCTCCGGCCGTACTTGCCGAGATACTTGTTTTCCAGTATCCCGCTGATGAAGAGCTCTTCGAACAGGCCGGGCTTCAGGGCGTCGAATTCGTGCTTGTTGCCGAGGAGGCTGCGCAGCATTTCCTCTGTGGTCCTGACGTTCTCCATGAAGGCCAGCTGGTTGATGATGGAGGAGGTGGCGTCGTAGCGGTCGAAGTACGTGATGATGGCGGAGAACCCTTCCAGGAGGGAGATGTCGGCGCCATCGCGGATCTTTTCGTCACACGCTTTGCTGGCGTCGAGAAGTATCTCTTCGAAGGTGTGGTCCCGGTTCTCCGCTGCCCGCTTTTTGGCATTGAGGAGCTTGAGCAGGTCGTCCCGGTCGACGCTGCTTTCGATCTGCCGCTCCGTCAGGAACAGGCCCTCCAGGATCTGGCGGGTTTCCGAGATGTAGTCGCTCTCCTCCAGGTCGACCATTTTCTTGTCTTTTTTCAGCATCTCGTCGAGGGTGTAGAAGAGGGCGCCGGGGATTTTGTTGCGCACGGAGAGGGTCTTCAGGCGTGTCAGCCGGGCGTTTTCCAGCTTGTTGATCTCGCCTTTGCGGTTGCATGCGATGAGGATGTTCTTGTATTCGTCGACGATCCGCTTGTTGTCGGGATGCTTGTACATGACGTCGATGCGGATCCGCTCCTGCTGGTAACGGTCGATGCCGTGCCGGGCAGCGAGGGCGGCGAGGGCGGCGAAGTCGTCGTCGGAGATCTTCTTGCTCCGTGCGTAGAGGGACTTGAAGGCATCACAGTATTCCTGGTGCCTGCGGTTGATGATCTTGAAGAGGAAAAGCTGTCCCCGGGGATCGTTCAAAAGCGAAAAGATATCGGTAATGACCGTACTGTCAATCCCGTCCCCGACGGCTGTCGAGCGTTTGATTCCCTTGCCGAAGAGCCTGACGATCCTTTCCTGCTGCTTGCTGGGGAGACCGGTGATTTTCTCGGAGTGGACAAAAAAGAAATAGTTGCAGACGGCGTTTCCGTCGAAAAAGATCCTTTCGTAGCTCTGGGAACCGGCGGTGGCGTCGCTGAAACGAAGGGTGGCGGTTTCGTTGTCGTAGCGGGCGCCGTAGACGACGAGACGGTTGATCACGTCGCCCTTGGCCAGGTCGGCAATCGGCTGATCGACGCCGAACATGTATTCGCAGAAGGAGGCGCCGTTGCCCTGGTGACTGATCCCTCCCCGCCCGATGACGAACTCGTTGCCGGGAGAGAAGAAGCGCAACTCCTCGTCCTCTCCCTGGACGATGTTGAAGAAATAGCGCTGGTGGGCATCGGTTCCGGCGACCATCGCGTAGTATTCGATGTGGTTTTGAATCAGACCGTGCAGGCGGATGTCTCTCATCGGTCCCGTCCAATGGCTAAGGTGGCCACCATCATAGTGTCATCGGCGCATATTTGCAAGCTTATCGTCATGGAAACGGTTGTTTTTCGCGGATTACGCACGGTCGAGCACCATGCCGTCATAGGCGAATTCGACCCCTGCCGGCAGTTTGACCGTATCAGCGTACGGGACCTCGTGGGTCAGGTGGGTGAAGATGGTGTGCCGCGGGCGAAGCTCTGCGACCACCTGCAACGCCGCCTCGATGTTCAGGTGGGTTACGTGTGGCGTGTAGCGCAGGGCATCGATAACGAGCGTGTCCAGGCCGGCGAGCCTGGCCATGGACCCATCGGGAATACGGCTGCAGTCGGTGATGTAGGCAAAATCCCCGATGCGGTAGCCGGTGGCGGTCGTAAAGCCGTGTACGAGCGGGATGGGGACGATCCGCTTGCCGAACAGGATGAAGGGCTCGTGCACCACGTGCGACTCGAGCAGGGGATAATAGCCCGCTTTCTCCATTCCCGTGAAGATATAGCTGAAGTTGGCGGCGATGACGTCCAGGGTCTCTTTGCTGCCGTAGCAGGGGATGACGCGTTTATGGATGAAGTGGAAGCCCCGCAGGTCATCGATCCCGTTGATGTGATCGGCGTGGGGATGGGTGAAGAGCACTGCATCGATATGGGGGATCTTTTCCCGCAGCGCCTGCTTTCTGAGGTCCGTCGAAGTGTCCACGAGGAGGTATTTCCCGGAGGTTTCGACGAGGATGGAGGCACGGCTTCTCTTGTCGCGAGGGTCCTCCGAGGTGCAGACGGCACAGTGACAGCCGACCATCGGCACGCCGGTCGAAGTGCCACTGCCGAGGATGGTGATTTTCATGGAGTGCTTCCCCTGAAACTTTAACCCAAAATAGCATGCCTGCCCAGCCGAGGCAAGGGGTTTGTCCTTGTCAGACGGAGGGATTGAGGTTATATAAACGAGGGACGGAATGTCATATTCAGGGAGAATACTGCACGTGAGGATTGCCATCATCACCCCCCACTATTATCCTGCCGTCCGCGGCAATGCGGTGACGGTGCGGCGCGTCGAGCGCTCCCTGACCGACCGTGGCTGCCGGGTTGAGGTCTATTCCCTGGATGCCATGGCCGCGGGCGAGATCGCCCGGCACGTGGCCGCGGAGTCTCCGGTGCTGATCCATGCCTTTCACGGCTGGTCCGGCGGCCGGGTGGCCCGGGCCATTGCCCGGGAAACCGGCATCCCCTATGTCGTCACCCTGACCGGCACCGACGTCCATGAGGCGCTGATCGACAGCCGTCGCGAGGAGACCCGCGCGGTCCTCCACGGCGCTGCCCGCCTGGTGGCGTTCGCCCCGGACATCAAAAAGATGCTCTCGCTCCACTGCCCGACCCTCACGGGGCGAACAATCGTCATCCCCCAGGGAGTGGAGCAACCGGGCGACAGTTGTGCAGGACCGGCGGGAGTTTTCTTCCCGGCCGGGGCGTTCACCTTTCTCCTGCCGGCGGGGCTGCGGCCGGTCAAGCAGGTCCTGTCTCCCCTGGCGCCGCTGGCCGAGCTTTACGCCGAAGATGCCCGGACCAGGTTCCTCCTCGCAGGGCCGGTGATCGATCCGGGGTACGCGGCCCGGGTAATGGAGGGGCTCGAACGCTACCCCTTCGCCCATTACCTGGGGGAAGTAAGCCATGAGGCCATGGGTTGCCTCTACCGGCGGGCGGACGTGGTCCTCAACACTTCGCTCTTCGAAGGGGGGATGGCCAACAGCCTTCTCGAGGCGCTCGCGTGCGGCAAGCCGGTCATGGCCGCGGCCATAGAGGGAAACCGCTTCCTCGTGAAGGACGGGGTGACCGGCCTGCTCTACCGGGACGAGGCGGAATTCCATACCAAGGCCGCGCAGCTCATGGCGGATGGACGACTCCGCGAGAGGCTCGGCAAGCAGGGACGGGAGTATGTTCTGCAAAGTTTCCCCCCGGAGCGGGAGGCGGAGGAGTACCTGGAGCTGTACAAAAGAGTGAAAAGTGAAACGTTAGACGCTAGACGCTAGACGTGAAAACTTCTTACGCCTCACATCTCACGTCTCACGCTTTCGAGAAACCCCCGCACCAGCGGTGCGAAGGTCTCGTGCTCCAGGAGGAAGGCGTCGTGGCCGTAGGATGACGGGATGAGGTGGTACTCCGCCGACTTGCCGAGGTTCGTGAGCGCCCGTGCCATCTCCTCGGTCTGGTAGGGGGGGTAGAGCCAGTCGGAGGTGAAAGCGAAGAACTGGATCGGCGCGGTGACCGGGGCGAACGCCTCTTCGAGGGACTCACACCCCCAGGCCACATCGTAGAGGTCGAGGGCCTTGGCGAGGTAGAGAAAGGAGTTGGCGTCGAAGCGGTCGACGAAGTTGTAACCGTTGTAGGAGAGGTAGCGCTCCACCTCGAACTGGCCGAAGAAGTCGAACAGGCCGTCCCGGGCGGAGAAGCGCCGGCCGAACTTGGCGGTCATCGACTCGTCGGAGAGAAAGGTGATGTGGCCGATGCCGCGGGCCAGGGCCAGGCCGTCCTTGGGGTTTTTCCGGTATTCCCCTTTTTTCCAGGTCGGGTCGTTGAAGATGGCCCAGCGGGCCACGGCATTGAGCGCGATGGCTTGGGCCGAGGGGCGTGGACTGGTGGCCAGCACCACCGCCGAGGCGATCCGGTCGGGAAACTGGGTGGCCCATTCGAGGGCCTGCATACCCCCCATGCTTCCCCCAAGGACGGTGACGAGTTTTTCGATCCCCAGGTGGTCGATGAGGAGTTTCTGCGCCCGCACCATGTCGCGCACGGTGATGACCGGGAAGGAGAGGTTATACTTTTTGCCGGTCTTGGGATTCACGGAGGCGGGGCCGGTGGAGCCGTAGCAGGAGCCGAGCACGTTGGAACAGATGACGCACCAGCGATCGGTGTCGAGAAGCCTCCCCGGGCCGACGATGGCGTCCCACCATCCCGGTTTCGTGTCATCCTCGCTGTATTTCCCCGCCAGGTGGGCGTTGCCGGTCCAGGCATGGGCAACGAGAATCGCGTTCGACCTGTCGGCGTTGAGTTTCCCGTAGGTCTCGTAGGCGAGGGTGATCGGCCCGAGGATCCGCCCGCTTTCCAGGCGGAGGTCGGTGTCGAAGGTTATGGATTTTTCTTCTACCATACCGGTGTACATGTAAAAATAAAAGCCCCTTCTCGGGTGGATGAGAAGGGGCTTCGGATACGTTGCTGCTATCGTTCAAGCACCTCTCTCATCTTCGCCTTTCGGCAGGATTTAGCACCTGACGCTCCTCGGAGCCGGTTGCTGTGGTTTCGCAGGGCCTGTCCCTCCACCACTCTCGATAAGAAGGTCTTATCTATTCAATTTTCTGGAAAGAATACGGAACCGGCACGATTTTGTCAATGGAAATGTTGAGCCCTGCAGAGATGCTTCACCATTCACAGCCCCCCGCCAAGCAGGTCCGCATGGGCCGAATTGCAAATCTGCTGATCCCGGTAAAGGATCACGTTGATCCGGTCCCGATCCCGGCCGAACTCGAAGTTGAGATGGTTTTCGAAGGCCATGCGGGCCACCGGCTCCAGCTGCCCCACGTCCCGAAGCCGGAAGATGACCCGGTTCCCTTTGCCGAGGTAGTCGAGGAAGCCGGCCGACACCTCGAACTCGATCGGACCCCATTCCCGGGTGATATCCGCCACCCCCAACTCGGTTCCGCTGATGGTGAGCTCGGTGAGGCTGAAGCACCGCGGGAGGAAGCCAGCTTCCTCCGTGATTCCCGTTCCCCGCTCCGGCCGGGTCGTCTGCGCCTCGACCGGCGCCGCTGAGATCACCATCCCTGCAGCGACCGTAGCGTTGCTGAACCGGTCGATGAGGATGAAGCTCCCGGTTTCGCGGTTCTGCCGGTACGGATCGAGGGCAACAGCTCGATCCAGCTCAAGCCGGACGACGCCGATTCCGTTGAGCCCCAGCGTCGGCGCCTGTTTCTGTTCCAGCGTGTTGACGTCCACCGCATACTGGACGCGCGATACCCTGCCAGGGGTGACCGCTGAAGCGGTCTTCACCAGGTAGACCTGCCCCGGTTGCAGGGGTTCGTCATGCATCCAAACCAGGTGCGCCTCGGGATGCCGGGAGAGCCGTGGTGGAGCATCCGGCGGCGAAAGCATGTCGCCCCGGCTTATGTCGATCTCGGAGGTCAAGGTAAGGGTCACCGCCTGTCCCGCCACCCCCTCATCCAGATCGCCGTTCATGGTGATGATCCTGGCTACGCGGCTGGTGCGCCCCGACGACGCCACCTGCAGCTCGTCTCCCGGTCGTATCGAGCCCGAGGCGATGGTGCCGCAGAAGCCGCGGAAATCAAGATGGGGACGGTTGACCCACTGGACCGGCAGCCGGAACGGGAGGTTCTTCGTATCGTCCTCGACCCGGACCGTCTCCAGGTGGTTCATCAGCGTCTGTCCCTGGTACCAGGGGGTATTGCCGCTCGACTCGATGATGTTGTCGCCGTTCAGGGCCGAGATCGGGATCGCCGTGATCGAGTCGAAGCCGAGGGGGACGGCGAATTCGCGATAATCGCCGACAATGGCATCGAACTTCTCCCGGTCGAAGTCGATGAGGTCCATCTTGTTGACCGCCAGCACCACGTGGCGGATGCCGACCAGGGAGACCAGGTAGCTGTGGCGGCGGGTCTGGGTCAGGAGCCCCTTGCGGGCATCGACGAGAATGACCGCCACTTTCGCCGTGGAGGCACCGGTGACCATGTTGCGGGTGTACTGTTCGTGGCCGGGGGTGTCGGCGACGATGAACTTGCGCCGGTCGGTGGAGAAGAAGCGGTAGGCCACGTCGATGGTGATCCCCTGTTCCCGCTCTGCCTGCAGCCCGTCCAGCAGAAGCGCATAGTCGATGGCCCCTCCCTGGGTGCCGACTTTCTTCGAGTCCACCTCCAGCGCCGCCAGCTGGTCCTCGAAGACCATCTTCGAATCCCAGAGGAGCCGTCCGATCAGGGTGCTCTTGCCGTCGTCCACGCTGCCGCAGGTGATGAAGCGAAGGAGCGACTTCTCCTCCTGGCTCTTCAGGTACGCGAGGATATCCTTTTCGATCAGGTCCGATTGGTGTGCCATCAGAAATAGCCCTCTTGTTTCTTCTTTTCCATTGAACCGGCCTGGTCATGATCGATCAGGCGTCCCTGGCGCTCCGACGTGCGGGTGAGGAGCATCTCCTGGATGATCTGCGGCAGGGTGTCAGCGGTCGACTCCACGGCACCGGTGAGGGGATAGCACCCGAGGGTGCGGAAGCGGACCGACTTGTACTCCACCTTCTCGCCCGGTTTGAGCTCCAGGCGCTCGTCGTCCACCATGATCAGCATGCCGTCCCGCTCCACCACCGGCCGCACGGCGGCATAGTAGAGCGGCACGATGGGAATGTTCTCCAGGTGGATGTACTGCCAGACGTCCAGCTCGGTCCAGTTGGAGAGGGGGAAGACCCGGATGCTCTCCCCCGGCTTGATCCGGGTGTTGTAGAGGTTCCAGAGCTCCGGGCGCTGGTTCTTGGGGTCCCAGCGGTGGTTGGCGCTGCGGAAGGAGAATATCCGCTCCTTGGCCCGGGATTTTTCCTCGTCCCGGCGGGCCCCGCCGAAGGCCGCGTCGAACCTATACTTGTCCAGGGCCTGCTTCAGCCCCTCGGTCTTCATGACGTCGGTGTAGAGCGCCGAGCCATGGGTGAAGGGGGAAATCCCCTTGCTCACCCCCTCCTCGTTGACGTGCACGATCAGGTCGAGACCGCATTCTTTCGCCATTCTGTCGCGGAATGCGATCATCTCACGGAATTTCCAGGTCGTGTCGACGTGCAGAAGCGGAAACGGCGGCGGTGCCGGGTAGAACGCCTTGCGCGCCAGGTGGAGCATGATCGCCGAATCCTTGCCGATGGAGTAAAGCATCACCGGGTTGGCGAATTCGGCCACCACTTCGCGGATGATGTGGATGCTCTCAGCTTCGAGCTGTTGCAGGTGGGTCAACGTTTCGCTCATATATCGGTTCTCCGTGAACAACCGAAGGATGAATTATGAAGGATGAAGGATGAAACTAACCCCTTTTCATAATTCATAATTCAACCTTCATCCTTTCGCCGCGTCAGCGGCGATGTAGCCCGCACTCTTTGTGCTCCGGATTTTCCCACCACCAGCGGCCGGCTCTGGGGTGTTCGCCGGCCGTCACCGGGCGGGTACAGGGGGCGCAGCCGATGGAGGGGTATCCCTGTTTGTGGAGCCTGTTGGTGGGAATCCGGCGGGTTTCGGCGTACTCCCAGACCTGGGCTTCTGTCCACTCCAGGAGGGGGTTGATCTTGAATATGCCGCCGTTCAATTCGTCCACATCGATCGCTTTCAGCTCCGTCCGTGTCACGCTCTGCTCCCTACGCAGCCCGGTGATCCAACCGGCAAGCCCTTTGAGGGCGCGCCCCAGCGGTTCCACCTTGCGGATGTGGCAGCATTCGTGACGGTTTTCCAGGGACTCCCGGAAGGAGAAAAGCCCCTTCTCCCGCTCAAGTCTCTCCACTGCTTCATGATGTGGGAAGTGCCAGTCGATGGCCACCCGGTAGCGTTCGGTGATGGCATCCGCAACCTCGTAGGTCTCCTCGTTGAGGCGGCCGGTGTCGAGGGCGAAGACACCGATGGGGAGCCCCAGTTCCTTCGCCATGTCGATGATCACCACGTCCTCCACGGAGAAGGAGCAGGCGAGGGCGACCTTGCCTGCAGCCCGGACTACGCCGCTGCGGAGGATGTCTCGGGGGTCTGTCGGTTCGGTGCTGGCGGTGTTGGTCATGGTCGGTCCTTTTTTTGCACAGGTCTGGTTTTTTAACTGCTGTTCAGCTCTGCATTTGTGTAGTTTTTGGATAGCTGACAGATGTGTTTTTTTGGATAGCTGACAGATGTGTTTAAAATGTAGCTTTACTGACAAAATAAGTCAAGAAATTTTTTTGAAAAATACTACACTATATTGGTGTACAATAATGGTCTGAAAAAGTGGCAGGATGTTGGTATCCGCTTCTCCGGGAGAGCGGGATCAGACTTTCAGTCCGAGGAGTGGCCAGACGAACAGCACCGACAGGAGGAACAGTCCCCACGAGATCGCCATGATCACGACGCCGGAGACGATGATATCCCGGCTCTTCAGAAATCCCGAGGCATAGGCGATGGCGGTGGCTGGGGTTCCCATGGGGAGGCAGTAGGCGAGTCCCGCCGGGAGCGCGATGGAGAGGGTCATGACCTTCGGATCGAGTCCCAGGGTCTTGCACATCCCCATCCCGACGGGCATCAGGATTGCCACCACCGCCGCGTGGCTGATGCACTCCGTGAGGACTATGGCCACCAGGGAGATGACGGCAATCACGGCCAGCGGCGACTGGGGGAAGACACCAAGCCCCTTCCTCACCACCCAGATGGCGGCGCCGGTCTTTTCCAGCGCCGTGGCGAGGGCGATGGTGCCACCATACATGAGGATGATCCCCCAGTTGACATACTCCTCGATCTTCTGCCAGGAGACGACCCGGAAGGTAAAAAGGACGGCGGCCCCGAGGATGGCGATGGCGGCGAGCCCCGCCTTCTCCCCGAGGAAGAGCCAGCAGGCCACGGTGCCGACCATGACGGCCGCTGTCAGCATCTCGTCGTACCCCATCTTGCCTGTATCAAGGCGCTTGCGGTTGAGGAACTTTCGTCCCTCTTCCACTTCCCGCAGGTCGGGCGGAAAGAACTTCAAAAGCAGGGGATAGCCGATCACCAGGAGGGGAATGACGATCATGCAGGCGGCGGCGGTCCACTCCGGGAAGGAGAAGTGGAGCCCGGTCGCTTCTCTCAGGAGCCCGGCAGCCAGCGGCGCCCGCGCTCCCCCGAGGAAGGTGGCAATCCCGCCGATGATGCATCCCCAGGCGATGGCCATGAAGAGAAGCTTGCCGTAGGTGCTCTTTCCTTTCTCCAGCTTGAGAGCAGTGGCGATCTCGGCGACGACGGGAAACATCATGGCGGCCACGGCATGCTCGCTCATGACGAACGACAGGAGGGCGGAGAGAAGGAAGACCGTTGCCGCCAGCCGCACCGGGGTCCTGCCGAACCTGGCCAGCATCGTGCGGGCGAGCCGTGCCGAGAGTCCCGTGCCGGTCATCGCCGCCGCCAGGATGAAGGCGCCGAGGATGAAGAAGACCGCCTCGTTGCCGAACATGGCGTAGGTCTTGCGGGCGTCCATGATGCCGAGGAGCGGCAGCATCACCATGGAGAGGAGGGCCGTGACCGCGATGGGGAGAAGCCCCGAGATCCAGAGTACGATGGTTGCGCCGAAAAGGACAAGGGAGCGATAGCCGTCGGCGGAAAGCCCGTCCGGCGGTGAAAGCCGGAGAAGGATGGCCGTCACGACTGCCAGTCCCGCCATCACCTGGTAGCGCGCCGTGCGGTCCAGGACGATCAGCCACATGGGGCGGTTGTCTATCTTCAGCGGCTTGTCGAGGAGATGGTCGTTCATCTGCTTCCGTTTGTCGGATCGCTTACATCAGCTGCCGATCAGAGACCAGCGGATTCGAAGGATTCTTCAACCTGCTTAATCCGCAGCGACCGTCTCAGGTCCGAAGCGGCCAGCAGTCGCCGGTCGTACAGCTTATCGATGAAACCTTTAAGAACTCCTCCGGCCTTGGCCGGGACGAGCGGGGTGATCGCGGAAAGGAGCGAAAGGACTGGTTTTGTGGTCACTTTACGCTTTTTAAATCCCTCTGCCAGATGCAGGAAAACCGTTTCGATCTCTTCCCTCGGATAACGCTCCGCGCGTGGTGAAACTGCGGCGAGAGGAACGATCCCCTTTTTCAGCAGCATGTCGATGCCGCTGACGGTCGAGCAGCATGCTTCATCTCCCACGGTCAGCGTCGAAGCCACTCCCCATGCCGGAAAGATGTGCTGTGCCGCTTCCAGCGTCGCAATCCGATCTTCCTTGTGCAGTCCCTTTTCCCTCGCTAGCCCGGAGTCGAAGACGGTAAGAGGAATATCGACGATATCGATCCCCGCGGCGTACGCCCGCTCCAGGATATGAGACGGCACGGGATAGTGGAAGCACCCCATGAGGTGTACGTGGAAATTCTTCTTGAGAAGCCGAGTGATCTCTTCGCCGCGATGAAAGCTGTCGATCCCGCCGAAGGCCACCAGCATCAACTCCACCGGTGCCTGGCAATGGCTGTCGAACACCGTCTCCAGGGTCTCCTGGGGATCGAGCTCGCCGCCGATCACAAAGAGGTTTCCCTCGCGGCGCAGCTCGTCCGCCTTCGGCGACTCGAAGGGGCGGCGGATCAGTGCTTGCAGTTTCTGGCGGTCGACGATCATACGTTCCTGTAGGGGCGAGGCGTTGCCTCGCCCAGGGCGACCCGGCGGGTCGCCCCTACGTCATTCTCCTACTTTCTCAATCGTGAGGACGTAGTGTCCCTCTTCCGCCTGCTTCAACCCCAGCAGCTTGTGTCCTTCCCCCTTGAGACTGCGTGGCACGTTCTTTACCGGCTCGCCGTCATTGAGGAGAAGCTCCACCACCGTTCCCTCGTCGACCATCTCCAGGGCCAGCTTGGCTTTGACGAAATTGGTAGGGCAGCAGACGCCCCGTAAATCAACAGTATGCATGTCTTGCCTCGTTTTCGTCTTGGTAGGGGCAAGCCTTGTGTTTGCCCTGAATCTGGGCGATCACAAGGATCGCCCCTACAAAATGCCGTCTCCCACCTGGGTGTCAATGACCTGCGGCGGGATGGTCTTCTCCTCCACCTGCTCAGGAAACCTTGACCGGAGGTGGGAGAGGAGTGAATCGGTCCCTTTGCTAATAATGATATCACCGAGGCGGACTCTTCCCAGTCCCTCGGCGTTTTCCTTGTACCAGGCAAGGACCGCGGCGATGAATTCCACCACCCGGTCCTCGGGAAGGAAGGTGGCGAACAGGGTGCCGACGAGGGGGTGTCTCCCCCATTTCCCGCCGATACGCACGGTGTACCCCCTTTTTGCTGCCTTCCACGCCTCGGTCGGGCAGACCTTGACGCAATCGCCGCACCAGGTGCACTTCTCCGGGAGAAAGACCGGCCGGCCGTCAGCGTCGGCCGCGATGGCTCCCTCGGTGCACGACTTGATGCAGAGACCGCAGCCGATACACTCGTTCAGGTTCAACTCCGGCCAGACCGCCCCCTGGAAACCGACATCGTTGGTGGCAGACTTTGGACAGTCGAAGGGGCAGCCGGCGAAGCCGACCTTGAACTTGTGGTGGCCAGTTTCGGTGCCGAAGAGCTTCTCGTCCACTTCCAGGGCCGATTTCTGGGTGTCCACCAGGCCGTTCGGGTTGTACTCGCAGCCGCCGCAGGCGGTGGGGACCCGGACTCGCGCCCCGCAGGAGGCGACCCGCTGGCCCCCTTCGCCCAGTTCCGCCGCTACCGCGTCAAAATCCCTGAAGTTGATGTTGACCAACTCGATGGATTGCCGCACGGAGAGGTGGACAAACTCTCCCCCATACTTTTCGGCCACGGCAGCGATCTTCTTGAGGCGGGGAACAGTCATCCTTCCTCCCGGCACCCGCAGACGAACGGTGAAGAGGTCCTTGCCGCGTTCCTTGATGAAGCCGCCGGCCTTGAGGTTATTCAGGTCTATGGTCGTTCTTTTTTTCTCATCCGCCATGGTGAGATCTCTGCTCTGGAATTATAATGGTGTATAACAAAAATAAAATAATGCATTATATTAGTCAAGAAAAAATCTATGAATATACTGCATTAATATGGTGTATAATTACGCTTGTTGTCAGGGGATGATATCGATCTCTTCCGGCATCACGGTTCCTGTACTGATCCGGAACGACTTCAGCACCGGGTTGTCGTGTTCGATGAGGGAGACGATAGCGCAGGAAACATCGGGGGTGAGGGCAAGGCGAATGTCCTCCGCCGAGGGGCGCGCCGGGCTCTCCGGGTGGGAATGGTCTCAAATCTCAAGCACTAAATTACAAACAAATTCCAAGCATTAAATCTCAACCAAATTGGTTATTTTCGAATTGTTTGGAATTTGGAATTTGTTATTTGTTATTTTGAATGTCGCAGACATTCATTGCGTCCAGTTCGTCCACGAGGTCGGTGATGGTCGGGTTATCCCCGCAGATGGGGCACCTGGGGTTTTTCCTGATCGGCACCTCGCGGAACTTCATCCGCAGGGCGTTGTAGGTGAGGAGCCTACCGGTGAGGAGTTCCCCTTTCCCCAGGAGGAACTTTACAGCCTCCGTTGCCTGGATGGTCCCGATTACCCCTGGCAGAACGCCGATCACCCCGGCCCGGGAGCAGGTGGGAATGGCGTCCTTCGGCGGCGGCGTGGGGAAAATGCAGCGGTAACAGGCCGATTCTCCCGGCTGTACGGTGATGGTCTGGCCGTCGAACTGGAGGATGCCGCCGTGGGAATAGGGTTTGCCGGCCAGCACGCAGGCGTCGTTGATGACGAACTTTGCGGCGAAGTTGTCGGTGCCGTCGATGACGAAATCGTAGCCGGCGATGATCTCCCGGACGTTGGCGGCGTTCACCCATGTCTCGTAGGTATTGACCGTGACGTCCGGGTTCATGGCCGTCATCTTTGCCTTTGCCGACTCCACCTTCGGCGTGCCGATGTCCCGGGTGTGGTGAGCGATCTGCCGCTGCAGGTTGGAAAGGTCCACCACATCTGCATCTGCGATCCCTATTGTCCCCACGCCGGCGGCCGCCAGGTAGAGGGCGATGGGGGAGCCGAGCCCGCCGGCGCCGATCATCATTACCTTGCCGTCGAAGAGCTTCTTCTGCCCCTTTCCCCCGACCTCCTTGAGCATGATGTGGCGGGAGTAGCGTTCGATCTGTTCATCAGTCAGCATGTGTCCTCCGCAAGGTTCATTATAACGGGTCTTCTTTCACTTTTTAAACATTTTCTGCGGGCAAAAAAAAGGGAGGCCGACAAGCCTCCCCTTTTCGGGACTGCGGATGTACAAACGGAATCAGGCAGCGTTTACCTGGGCGATGAGGGGGGTAAGGGCATTCTTCATCTTCTTCAGGGCACCCACCTCGATCTGCCGGACCCGTTCCCGGGAGATGGCAAAGCGGTCGGCGATATCCTGGAGGGTCAACGGCTCGTCAGCGGTGATTCGGTGCTCGATCACGAAGCGCTCCTTTTCATTGAGCCCCGAGAGCGCCGTTGCAATTTCCCGCTGCAGCAGGTCGTTTTCCTGGAGCGCGGCCAGCATCTCCTCCTGGTTCTGCCGGTCGTCGGCCAGGCTGTCCAGAAAGGTGATGCCGTCTGCGTCGGCGATCTCGGCGTCGAGGGAGAACTCGCCGCGCATGCGCTGGTCCATCTCCACGACTTCCGACTCCTTCACATCGAGGGAAAGTGCCGTGGCCTGGAGGTCGTCGTCTCCGCCGGTCATCCGCTTGATGGCGTTTTTCGCCTGGTTCAGCTTGAAGAAGAGCTTTTTCTGGGCCTGGGTCGTACCGATCTTCAGGAGACTCCACGCCGAGACGATGTGGTTCTGGATGTAGGCGCGGATCCACCAGACCGCGTAGGAGATGAGCCTGAACCCCTTGTACGGGTTGAACTTGCGCACCGCCATCATGAGACCGATGTTTCCTTCCTGGATCAGGTCGATCATTTTCATGCCGTAGGCGCGGTATTCGGCGGCGATCTTCACCACGAAACGGAGGTTCGCAGTGATCAGGTGGTGGGCCGCCTCAAGGTCCTTTTCCTCGTAGAATTTTACCGCCAGCCGGTACTCCTCGTCCGCCGAAAGGACGGGAAATCGCTTGATCTCGGCAAGATAAAGGGTCAGGCTATCGGCGACAACGGGCAACGTCATGCTCATGCCGGACTTCCTCCTGATTGTGTCGCGAAAAACGAAATTAGCACTCTCTTGGGGAGAGTGCTAATAAATATAACAAGGCGACAAAGTGATTTCAAGGGGTAAATGCAACTATTTCTGCTGAAAGAGGATGACGCACATGTCCGGACGTTTCGGGGCGTAAGCGTAGGTTATCCTGGTGGTGCGGCCATCCCAGATGAAGGCGGTCATGTGGGGGCCCTTGGATTTGTCGATGGTCCCTTCGCCGTAAGCCTTCTTGTGCTGGGTAAGCAGGCTGTCGATGCCGACCTTCATGACGTATTCGGCGTCGAACTTGACGGAAACGGCCGTGAGCTTGTTGTCCTTGAACATGAAGAAGCGCGTGGCGATTTCCTTGTTGGGGTTGGTCTGCTTGTAGATAACGTCGTCATGTATCTTGTCCGTAGCACCACCCTTGTACTGCTTCATCACCGTCTGCGAGTCCGTTCCCCATTTCAGGCCGGCGTAGCCGTCCGGAACTCCCGCGGCGCACGCAACGGAAACGGAGAGAAGCAGAAGCGGTATGACGGTGAGCAATGCCAGACGCAGCATTTTCATGAAAATAACCCCCTCGTGACAGAACGCTCGAACCTTAGAACACTTTTACGCGCAGTGTCAAGGAATAAGAAATCGCCGGCAAAAAATCTTGCCCGTCGGGGCGTAATGTGTTAGATGATTAAAGGTGTTTATTCCCAGCCGCCTACGCATCGGCTTTCGGAGGTTGCCCCATGGACATCAGGATAGTTCCCCTTCCCGCGGAGAAAAAGAAACCCAGGTTCACCGACGAGTCGAAGCTCGCGTTCGGCAGGCTGTTCACCGATCGGATGCTGCTCGTCGAGTGGAAGGCGGGCCAGGGATGGGTCGACGCGCGGATCGAGCCGTACGCTCCCTTTGTCCTCGACCCGGCATGCCTGGTGTTCCATTATGCCCAGGAAATCTTCGAGGGGCTGAAGGCCTACAAATGGGCGGATGGCACCGTTGCCCTGTTCCGGCCGGAAATGAACGCCCGGCGATTCAATCGTTCCGCTGACCGGTTGTGCATGCCGGAGGTGCCGGAGGAACTCTTCCTCAAGGGAATCGAGGCACTGGTGAAGCTGGAAAGCGACTGGATTCCGACCTCGCCGGGGACCTCACTCTACATCCGTCCCACCATGATCGCGGTGGAGCCGGTCCTGGGTGTCAAGCCTTCCGACCACTATTATTTCTTTGTGATCATGTCACCAGTCGGGGCCTATTACGCCTCGGGTTTCAAGCCGGTGAAGATCATGGTGGAGGACGAATATGTCCGGGCGGTGCCCGGAGGTACCGGCGACGCCAAGACCGGCGGCAACTACGCCAGCTCCCTCAAGGCCGGACTGGAAGCGAAGAAGAAGGGGTTCGACCAGGTCCTCTGGCTCGACGGCGTCCACAAGAGGTACATCGAGGAAGTGGGGGCGATGAACATGCTCTTCGCCTATGAAAACCGGGTCGTTACCGCACCCCTTACCGGCTCGATTCTCAACGGCGTTACCCGCGATTCCGTGCTGAAGCTGGCCGGTACGCTCGGCTTTACCGTCGAGGAGCGCCAGATCGACGTGAACGAACTGGTAGCCGACATCCGGACCGGGAAGGTGACCGAGGCATTCGGCAGCGGCACGGCCGCGGTCATTACCCCGGTCGGCCACCTTTCCTACAAGGATGAAATGTACCAGGTTGGCGATGGCGGGGTCGGCCCGCTGACCCAGAAGCTCTACGACACCCTGACCGGCATCCAGTACGGCCACATCGCCGATACGTTCGGCTGGATGAGGAAGCTGGTATAAATCGGGTAGGGGCGCAGCATGCTGCGCCCCTCTAGGTTCTCCCATGAAAAATCAACCTGCCGACAACAAGCTCTGTCTCTCCTGCCGCCGGACCTGCAAGCAGCCGGCGACGGTGCTGATCAATTCCTGTCCCCGCTATTACGCCGGTCCCAAGATCAAGCGTTGCACCTGGAAACAGCTTGAGCTTTCCTTCTAACCACTATCCATGACAACGCACGTCTTCCCTTTGCTGGTCGACAGACAGCGCTGCACCGGCTGCGGCCGCTGCGTGGCCGCCTGCGGGGAAAAGCTCTTCACTCTCGAAACCGCCGGTCACCGGAAACATGCCGTCATGATCTCTCCCGAGCGCTGTTCCCGCTGTCTAAGGTGTGTGGCGGAATGTCCGGTGGGGGCGATCACCACCGTTTTCAACAGATAGTCTGCCGCATATCCTCTCGTTACGCATACCCTCTCGATGCGCCATTTTTCGATCATCGGCCCCCGGTCGGCTGCCCTCAATCGCGATGTTCATTTTTCCGTCCTGCGCGTACCTTGACAGGCGGCCTGGGCATACCTATGCTTTGGATAGCGACATCGTGAGAGGAGTATGTACCATGATCAGACCCGAGAAAATGACCATAAAGACCCAGGAGGCCCTGGCGGAAGCGCAGAGCCTTGCTGCGCGCATGGGGCACAGCGCCATCGAGCCCGAACATCTCTTCCTGGCGCTCCTTGACCAGGAAGGGGGGCTGGTCACGCCGATCCTGCAGAAGATCGGCGCCAACCCGGTCGCGATTCGCGGCCGGGTGGAGGCTGCCCTGAAGAAGTTTCCCCAAGTGAGTGGTGCGGCGCAGGTGTATCTCTCTCCCGGGCTCAACCGCGTGCTGGATGCGGCGCAGAAAGAAGCCGATGCCCTGAAGGACGAGTATGTCTCCACCGAGCACCTTCTCCTCGGGTTCCTGGCGGAGAAGGGGGGGGAGGCAACCCGGAGCCTCGCCGAAAACGGGGTGACGCGGGACGCGGTGATGGGCGCCCTGAAGGACATCCGCGGCGGGGAGCGGGTCACCGACCAGAGCCCCGAGGACAAATATCAGGCGCTCACCAAGTATGCCCGCGACCTCACCGACCTGGCCCGCCGGGGGAAGCTCGACCCGGTGATCGGACGGGACGACGAGATCCGCCGGGTACTGCAGGTCCTCTCTCGCCGCACCAAGAACAACCCGGTACTGATCGGTGAGCCGGGGGTTGGGAAGACCGCCATCGTCGAGGGGCTTGCCCAGCGGATCGTCTCGGGAGACGTTCCCGAGACTCTCAAGGAGAAGCGGATCGTTGCCCTCGATATGGGGGCGCTCATCGCCGGGGCCAAGTTCCGGGGGGAATTCGAGGAGCGGCTCAAGGCAGTGCTCAAGGAAGTGGAGAAATCCGAGGGGAAGGTGATCCTCTTCATTGACGAGCTCCACACCCTTGTGGGTGCAGGGGCGGCGGAGGGTGCCATTGACGCCTCCAACATGCTCAAGCCTGCCCTTGCCCGCGGCGAGCTCCACTGCATCGGCGCCACGACCCTGAACGAGTATCGCAAGTACATCGAGAAGGACGCGGCCCTGGAGCGCCGTTTCCAGCCGATCTTTACCGGCGAGCCGTCGGTTGAGGACACCATCGCCATCCTCCGCGGGCTCAAGGAGAAGTACGAGACCTTTCACGGCGTCCGGATCAAGGACAGTGCCCTCATTTCCGCGGCAACCCTCTCCAACCGGTACATCACCGACCGCTTCCTCCCCGACAAGGCGATCGACCTGATCGACGAGGCGGCATCGCGGCTGCGGATCGAGATCGATTCCATGCCGATGGAAATCGACGAGATCGAGCGACGGATCATCCAGCTGGAGATCGAGAAGCAGGCACTCCTGCGGGAGAGCCAGGATCCCCATGCCAAGGAGCGGCTGAAAAAGCTCGCCGACGAGCTGGAATCGTTGAAGGCGAAGTCGGCGGAGCTGAAGACCCACTGGCAGCGGGAAAAGGAAATCATCACCAAGGTGGGGGAGCTGAAACAACGGCTTGAGGAGAAGAAGGAGGAGGCGAAACGGACTGAGAGGGAGGGAAACCTGACACGGACCGCCGAACTGCGCTACGGTGAAATCCCGGCCATCGAAAAAGAGATCGAGGAGAAGGGGCGGGAGCTGGAGGAGGCCCGCGAGGAAGGGAAGATGCTCCCCGAGGAGGTTGACGAGGAACTGGTGGCGGAGATCGTCGCCAAGTGGACCGGCATCCCGGTCTCGCGCATGCTGGAAGGGGAAGCGGAAAAGCTGATCAAGATGGAGGAGCGGCTCCGGGAACGGGTGGTTGGCCAGGACGAGGCGCTGCGGCTGGTGGCCAACGCCATCCGCCGGGCACGCTCCGGTCTCTCCGATCCCAACCGGCCCATTGGTTCCTTTATCTTCCTCGGACCGACGGGGGTTGGGAAGACCGAAACCGCCCGCGCCCTGGCGGAGTTTCTCTTCGACGACGACCAGGCAATCGTCCGGATCGATATGAGCGAGTATCAGGAAAAGCACACCGTAGCCCGGCTCATCGGCGCTCCCCCCGGGTACGTGGGGTACGAAGAAGGAGGACAGCTTACCGAGGCGGTCAGACGCCGTCCCTACAGCATCGTTCTTTTCGATGAGATCGAGAAGGCCCATCCCGAGGTGTTCAACGTCCTTCTCCAGGTCCTTGACGACGGCCGCCTGACCGACGGCCAGGGACGTACCGTTGATTTCCGCAATACGGTCATCATCATGACCAGCAACCTCGGCTCCCAGTGGATCCAGCAGTACGGCACGAGCGACTACGAGCGGATGCGCACCAAGGTGATGGAGACCCTCCGGGAGAGTTTCAAGCCCGAGTTCCTCAATCGGGTCGACGAGATCGTCATCTACCATGCGCTCTCTCTGGAGCAGATCAAGAAAATCGTTGATCTCCAGATAAGGGGGTTGGCGACGCGTCTGGCAGAACGCCACATCAGCCTGGAGGTTACCGACAAGGCCCGAGAATACCTGGCTCGGGAAGGCTACGACCCTGCCTACGGGGCCCGGCCGCTGAAGCGGACACTCCAGCGCAAGGTCCAGGATCAGCTGGCGTTGTTGCTCCTGGAGGGAAAGTACGCGGAAGGGGATACGGTGTTGGTCGATCTCTCCATCGAGAAGGAAGGGCTGGTGATCAGGAAGAAGCAATGAACGGCGCGGGCTTGCATGGGCCGCCTCGGTGGGATTTTCCCTTGATTTATCCGCCGAATTATTTTAGAAAAGCGTTTTCGCATTTTTGATTGGTCAGGAAATAGCCACATGACAACGGTTCATCTCAAAGCGCCCGCCAAGGTCAACTTCCGGCTCGATGTCCTCGGCAAGAGGGCCGACGGCTACCACGACGTGCGCATGGTTATGCAGCGCATCGATCTGTGCGACGACATCACCATTGCCCTGACCGACACCCCCGGGATTCGTGTGGCCTGCGGCAAGGCGGGCGTTCCCGACGGTCCGGGCAATATTGCGTGGCGAGCGGCGGATGCACTGCTTGGTCTCGCAGTCGGGAAGCCGGGCCTCGATATTACGATTGCCAAGCGGATCCCGGTGGCCGCCGGGCTCGGCGGCGGGAGCAGCGATGCGGCAACGGTCCTCTTGGGAGTAAATGAGCTCCTGGGGCTTGGGCTTACCTCGACGCAATTGATGGAGATCGGAGCTGGCCTGGGGGCCGATGTGCCGTTCTTTATCTTTAAACAACCTGCCCTGGCCGAGGGGGTGGGAGAGCGGTTGACTCCCCTCGATGCGATACCTTCAGTCTGGCTGGCCCTCGTGAATCCCAATGTTCCCGTCTCCACTGCCTGGGTTTACCAAAATTTGCAATTGACAGAGAGACGTACTGAGGATACAATACCTCGCTTCTACGGAAATATCGCCGACCTCTGTGCTATCCTCGCCAATGACCTGGAAGCTGTTACCATTACCCGGTTTCCCGTGATCCGGGAAATCAAGGAGCGACTCGTTGCCCGTGGCGCACGGGGCGCTCTCATGTCCGGGAGCGGTCCGACGGTATTCGGGGTGTTCGACGATGAGGCGGGCGCCCGACGCTGTGTCGCGGAGCTCGGTCGGGAAGCGGGATGGTTCACGACGGCGGTGAAAACGCTGTAACTAACAACTTTATTGGGGTGTCGCCAAGCGGTAAGGCACCGGATTTTGATTCCGGCATTCCCAGGTTCGATCCCTGGCACCCCAGCCACTTTTTTCGTATAAAATTTCAGTGCAAAGAAGGTAGTTTCCGACATGATTGACAAGATCAGGGTTTTTAGCGGCAACTCCAATCAGTCCCTCGCCGAAAAGATATGCGTCAGCCTCGGGGTGCCGCTCGGTTCGGCCAAGGTCAAGACCTTCTCCGACGGCGAAGTCATGGTGGAGATCGGTGAAAATGTCCGCGGGCGGGACATTTACGTGGTGCAGTCGACCTGCGCTCCTACCAACAATAACCTGATGGAGCTCCTGATCATGATCGACGCCCTGAAGCGGGCGTCAGCCGCAACCATCACTGCAGTGATCCCCTATTATGGGTATGCCCGGCAGGACCGCAAGGTTGCGCCGCGCACCCCCATCACCTCCAAGCTGGTGGCGGACATCATCACCACCGCCGGTGCCGACCGGGTAGTAACCATCGATCTTCATGCAGGGCAGATCCAGGGCTTCTTCAATATCCCGGTCGACAACCTCTATGCCGCGCCGGTTATCCTGGAGCACCTGAAAAACCGCTTCCCCAATAACAACATTGTCATGGTCTCTCCTGACGCCGGCGGGACGGAAAGGGCCAGGGCTTTTGCCAAACGGCTCGGCTGCACGCTGGCGGTTATCGACAAACGCCGCACCGGCCCGAACGTGGCGGAAGTGATGCACCTGATCGGCGATGTCAAGGACAAGACCGCCATCATTCTCGACGACATGATCGATACGGCCGGGACGCTGACCCAGGCTGCCCGGGCTCTCAAGGAGCATGGGGCGAAAACCATTTACGCCTGTGCCACCCACGGGGTCCTCTCCGGGCCGGCCATTGACAGAATCAACGAATCGGATCTGGAGAAGGTCGTGATTACCGATACCATTCCCCTCGGGGAGAAGGAAACGCGGACCGACAAGATCAAGGTACTGTCGGTGGCCGAACTCCTTGCCGAGGCGATCCGGCGGATTCACCAGGACGAGTCGGTAAGCTCCCTGTTCGTGTGAGCATTGTAGGCGCGGTCAACGTCGCCATCGGGAAAAAGCAAATAATTAGAGGATGAATACGGAGACATCGGAGGATATATGGACCAGAAAGTACTGAACATCGAGCTGAGAAGCAAGACCGGCAAGGAGATTTCCCGGCAGTTGCGGCGCAATGCCCAGATTCCTGCCGTCGTCTACGGCAAGGGGATGGAGCCGGTGTCCGTGACCGTCAACCCCAAGGAGCTTTCCGCGGCCATTGCCGGCGAAGGGGGGCACAATAACCTCATCACCCTCAAGGGGGGCGGTAGCCTCGACGGCAACGTGGTGATCGTGGCCGATCTGCTGCGAAATCCTCTCCGGGGTGACCTGATGCATGCCGACCTGCACAAGATCAACATGGCCGACAAGATCAAGGTCGAAGTGCCGATCAACCTGGTCGGTGCTGCTGTGGGCGTCAAGAACGGTGGACTGCTCGACGTTGCCATGCATGCCGTACACGTGGAATGCCTTCCCAACCAGATCCCTGCCCACCTGGACGTGGATGTGACCGACCTTGCCATCGGCCATTCCATCCATATCGGCGACCTGAAGCTCCCCGCCGGAGTCAAGGTGCTGGGGGACAGCCGTGCCTCCATCGTGAGCGTCCTTGGTAAGGCCCAGGAAGAGGCCGCTGCGGCCGCCGCCGAGTAGGCTGACCCGCCGGAATCGGCGGATACCGTATGGCTACGAAACTTATTGCCGGGCTGGGAAATCCTGGCACAAAATACCAAGTGACCCGCCACAACGCGGGTTTCTTGGTTTTGGACAGGCTTGCCGAGATTATTCCTGTTTCCGTCGACCGGACTAAGTTCAACGGGCTCTATGGCGAGGGGAACTGGTCCGGTGACAGGCTGGTGCTCCTCAAGCCCCAGACCTTTATGAACCTGTCGGGACGGGCGGTGGCGGAAGCGGCCCGCTTTTACAAGATACAGCCGGTGGATGTCATCGTCATCCACGATGATCTCGACCTTCCCTTTGGTCAGCTCAGGCTGAAGGCGGGTGGCGGGCATGGCGGCCACAACGGCTTGCGCTCCATCATTGCCGAGCTTGGCAGTGCCGATTTTCTCCGCCTGCGGGTGGGGATTGGCCGGCCCGACAAGGGGAGCGCCGAGAAGTATGTGCTGGCCCCCTTCTCCGCGGAGGAGGCCGGCTTTGTCCGCCATGTTGCGGACGGCGCCTGCGAGGCCTTGGAGATGTTGTTGCGGGAGGGGCTTCCCAAGGCGATGAGTATCTTTCACGCCCGCACGTTCGCCTGAAATCCCTTGTCAATCTACAATAAAGCCAACCGCCGGGAGAGTCCGGCCGGGCGGCTTTTTTTACTTAAGAGGAACGGTCCCTAGTTTTCTGCGGTCCAGCCCTTACATTCTACTAGAAAGAAGATAAACTCTCTATGGGCTTCAATTGCGGCATTGTCGGGCTTCCCAATGTGGGGAAGTCCACCATCTTCAACGCGCTC
This sequence comes from Geobacteraceae bacterium, assembly GCA_024281055.1. Lineage (GTDB taxonomy): Bacteria > Desulfobacterota > Desulfuromonadia > Geobacterales > Geobacteraceae > JAMXLF01. The sequence goes on along the minus strand of JAMXLF010000011.1, from coordinate 30,574 downwards.
ACCTCGGCAGGTGCCGAGTCCGCCAACTATCCGTTCTGTACCATCGATCCGAACGTAGGGATCGTCCAGGTGCCCGACACGCGCATGGACGCGCTGGCGGAGATCGTCCGTCCGGAACGGATGCTTCCCACCACCATCGAGTTTCTTGACATTGCCGGGCTCGTGAAGGGGGCGAGCCAGGGGGAGGGACTGGGGAATCAGTTCCTCGGCCATATCCGGTCGGTCGATGCCATCGTCCACGTGGTGCGCTGTTTCGACGACGAGAACGTGGTGCACGTGAGCGGTAGCGTAGACCCGGTGCGGGACATCGAGATCATCAAGACCGAACTGGCCCTGGCCGACCTGGATACCGTGGAGAAGAAGCTTCAGCGTGCGGAGAAGCAGGCCAAGAACGGCGACAAGAGGCTCAAGGAGGAAGCGGAATTCTACGCCCGTCTCAAGGCAGCGCTCGAACAGGGAGCTTCGGTCGCTGGTCTGGCCGAGAGCGACGATGAGCGGCTCTGGCTGCGGGACCTGCACCTGCTTACCGACAAGCCGGTGCTCTACGCCGCCAACGTGGCCGAGGACGACCTGGCGGGAAACCATCACTTTGTGAACCGGGTTCGGGAGCTTGCCGCCGGCGAAGGGGCAAAGGTGGTCACCATTTGTGGCCGGATCGAGGCTGAGATTGCCGAGTTAGAGGGGGAGGAGAAGCAGGCCTTTCTGGTGGAGATGGGTCTGGCCGAGTCAGGGCTTGACCGGCTGATCCGGTCCGGTTATGAGTTGCTCGGTCTTATTACCTATTTCACCGCCGGCGTCAAGGAAGTGCGGGCCTGGACCATTACCGAGCGGACCAAGGCACCCCAGGCGGCCGGCGTCATCCATTCCGATTTCGAGAAGGGGTTCATCCGGGCCGAAGTGACCGCCTTTGACGACTACGTCGCCGCCGGCGGTGAGGCGGGGGCTAAGGGGAAGGGGCTGATGCGGCTGGAGGGGAAGGAGTACATAGTGCAAGACGGAGACGTCATGCACTTCCGCTTCAACGTATAAGGGAAACGCCACTTTTGCGCAATCTCTGCGTTGTACATCGAATTTGCTTGTGCGGCGTACCTCCAGTACGCCTCCGCGCAAATCCTCGGACGCCTTGACCTTGCACAAAATTGACGTTTCGTTTGAAAAAGAGTGGGGTAGCGAAATAATAAAAACGCTAAAAATCCTTGAAATTCAGGATAAACTGTAGTAAAAATTTTAGTTTCCAACGAGCGTCCCCGCAGGGGACGTATCTCCTTGCTCCGGGCAGGACCGGGGCTAACAAACCGTGAGGAGGAAAGACGTATGAACAGGATGTACGAGACGATTTACATCGTCCGGCCCGACCTTGCCGACGAAGAGCTCAAGGGGCTCTCGGCCAAGGTCGAGGAGATCATCGCAAGCATGAAGGGCGATTTCCGCAGGCTGGAAGACTGGGGGATACGCAAGCTTGCCTATCCCATCAAAAAGGTAACCCGCGGCCGTTACTATTATCTCCGCTTCGACGGCGATGCTCCCCTGATCGCGGAGCTTGAAAGGCGCCTCAGGCTCGACGACAAGGTGATTCGTTACCAGAGCGTCAAGCTGGAAAAAGAGGTTGAAGCTCCTGCCGCCGCCCAGCCCAAGGCGGCTGTCGAAGAAGCAGCCGGCGAGACCGTCGCGTCCCCGGCTGAAGGCGAATAAAAATAACGGAGGATGACATACAATGAGTGACGAGAGACCCCAGCGCCCCAGCGGCCCCAGGAAAAAAAGACCTTTCCAGCGCAGGAAGGTGTGCCGTTTCTGCGCCGATAAGCAGGTGACGATCGACTACAAGGACCCCCGTACCCTGCGTTACTTCATCACCGAGCGGGGCAAGATCATTCCCCGCCGGATTTCCGGAAACTGCTCCCACCACCAGCGGGAGATCACCGAGGCCATCAAGCGGGCCAGGAACATCGCCCTGCTCCCGGTTGCCGGCACGCACGCAATGCCCTAGGCAGCCCATGAACTTCCCTGTTCAAGGGGCTTGGCTGGACATTGTCAAGGGGAGCGTGTTGACGCTTGCCCTGTTTGCAGCTTTCGTCGTACTGGGTGTCATGCCGGGGGTTTTTACACCGCTGCCGGCTCTCTATTACACCCTGAAGAACGGCAAAGCGAGCGGCGCGGCAATCGTCGGCATCAGCTCGGTGGTGCTGGCGGCGGTCGTTCAGGTCCCCCTCACTGCCCTCTATCTCGTGCTGTTCGGCATCACTTCCCTGGTGCTGCCGGTCTTCGTGACGACGGGTAAGGGTGGTGCCCGTTCCCTGGCGTATACCGTCGCGGTCAACGTAGCGATCCTGCTCCTGGTTGCCGCGGCATACGGTCTCAGCCAGGGGGTGGATGTTCATCGCCAGGTGCTTAAGGTCATCGATTACAGCATCACCGAGATGTCGGGCTTCTTCGCGAAGAGCGGCTTCAAGGGGGATGAACTGCAATCGATGGAGCAGGTGCTCAAGGAGGGGGGAGCCCTGATCGGCAGGACTTATCCGGCCCTCATCCTCGTGAGCCTGGCGTGCGTAGCCGGACTCAACCTGCTGGTCATCAAGAGGTTTGCCGCACGGTTTCCCCGGCCGTTGCCGCTGGGGGAGTTCAGGCAGTTCCGGAATCCGGAGCTGCTGGTATGGCCGCTCATAGTAGCCGGTTTTGCCTTGCTGCTCAACTCTGCCATCATCACCGACGTGGCACTGAACGTGCTGATAGCTATCCTGTTCCTGTACTTTCTGCAGGGTTTGGCCGTTATCCTGCACTTTTTCGAGCGCTTTGCCGTCCCGGTCTTTGTCCGGGCGATCTTTTACGTCCTGCTGGCGCTGCAGCCCTATCTGGCGATTGCGGTTGCGGTGGTCGGCATATTCGATCTATGGGGAAATTTTCGAACCCCGAAACATCGGGAAAACCTGTAACTCAGGCTAGGAGGAACGACAGATGAAAGTAATTCTCAAGGAAAACATGGACAACCTCGGCCACATCGGCGACATCGTCAAGGTGGCCCCTGGCTACGCCCGCAACTACCTGATCCCCAAGGGCTTCGCCATCGAGGCGACCACTAAAAACGCCAAGGCCCTCGAGCACGCCAAGCGTCAGCTGGAGTACAAGAAGAACAAGGTGCTGGAGCAGGCCAAGCAGCTGGTTGCCCGGATCGAGGGACTTGTCCTGAACCTTGTCCACCAGGCGGGGGAAGAGGGGAAACTCTTCGGCTCTGTCACCAACATGGAGCTGGCTGAGCAGCTTAAGGCCCAAGGGATCGAGATCGACCGGAAGAAGATCGTGTTGGCCGAGCCGATCAAGCAGGTGGGTGAGTACACCGTGGCCGTGAAGGTCCACCCCGAGGTAACTGCCAACCTGAAGGTGACCATCACCAAGGCTGAGTAAGCCTGACGCCTAATCGGGCGTGTACAGCAAGAAAAGGCGACAGTTGTTCCACTCTGTCGCTTTTTTTGCGCCATTATGACGATATTGATTTTCAATTTTATATGTGCCATACTTGTTAGTAGGAAAGAGGTGAGCTTTATGAGATGCGACTACAAAGACGGGTTCAAGGTGGATTATGAGGACTATGCAGGATCGCTCCGTATCACCAAGGGTAATGATGTAGAAATCTCGGTGCAAGCAGACCAGATAAGCGGCAGAGTCAGAAGTGATCTGCATGCCGCAGAGAGTCATAACAGCTGCAGCGAGTTGCGGGCGGCTGCCAGAGAAGTGACTGATACCATCCACGAGGCATGGGATAAACCGTAACAGGGTGCGATGGCCCCAGTAAATTAATTTCTATTCTCACGCTTCAAAAAAACGGTCCGGTTTTCGGGTCGTTTTTTTTTGCTTTAAGCCTGCTCTGGTAATAATCCCAACTATATGATGCGCCCCCGTTCTTTATGACTCCCTGTAATCATCCAAGTAGTGCCTCCGCCAATAAGTCCTTGACACGGGACACCGGAAACTGTACACTTACGCGGCTAACCCATTGGATACAATGATGTTTTGTTCAGCCGCACCAAAACCCCGTTTACACTGAATAAAATTGCCGGATATTTGCTAGAGGAGGAGCGCGTTTTGACCTTCCAGGATTTGATCCTCTCGTTGCAAGGTTACTGGGCGAAGCAGGGGTGCGTGATCCAGCAGCCCTATGACACCGAAAAGGGAGCGGGCACCTTCAACCCCGCCACCTTCCTCCGCGTCCTCGGCCCCGAGCCGTGGAACGTTGCCTATGTCGAGCCCTCCCGTCGTCCCACCGACGGCCGTTACGGCGAAAATCCCAACCGGCTTCAGCATTACTACCAGTTCCAGGTGATCATGAAGCCTTCCCCCCTGAACATCCTCGACCTCTACCTGGATTCCCTCAAGGCCTTCGGCATCAACCCCAACCAGCACGACATCCGCTTCGTGGAGGACGACTGGGAGTCACCGACCCTCGGCGCCTGGGGGCTCGGCTGGGAGGTGTGGCTCGACGGGATGGAGATCACCCAGTTCACCTACTTCCAGCAGGCCGGCGGCATCGACCTCAAGCCGGTGTCGGCCGAGATAACCTACGGCTGCGAGCGAATCGCCATGTACCTCCAGGGGGTGGACAACGTTTACGACCTGGAGTGGGTGAAGGGGGTCAGGTACGGCGACATCCACCACGAGAGCGAGGTGGAGTTCTCCACCTACAACTTCGAGGAGGCGGACGTGGCCATGCTGCTCCAGCTCTTCCAGATGTACGAGAAGGAGTGCGTGCGCCTGGCGGAAAAGGGATTGGTGCTTCCCGCCTACGACTACGTGATGAAGTGCTCCCACACCTTCAACCTCCTTGACGCCCGCGGCGCCATCTCGGTCACCGAGCGTGCCTCGTACATCGGCCGGGTGCGCAATGTGGCCCGGCTCTGCGCCGAGGGGTACCTGAATCTTCGCGAGCGGCTCGGCTTCCCGCTCCTGAAAGGAGGCCGCTGATGCTCAAGGAACTGTTCCTGGAAATCGGCACCGAAGAGATCCCGGCCGGCTTTCTCCCCAAGGCGCAGGCCGACCTGGAGACGCTGGTCCGCAAGGAGCTGGAGAACGCCCGCCTTTCCCACGGCGACATCACGACCCTCGCCACCCCGCGCCGGCTGGCGCTGGTGGTGAAGGATGTTCCGGCCGTTCAGCCTGACGCGGAGATTACCGCCATGGGACCCGCGAAAAACGTCGCCTTCGACGCCGCAGGCAAGCCGACCAAGGCTGCCGAAGGGTTCGCCCGGGGCCAGGGGGTGGATGTCGCGACCCTTACCCTGGTGACAACGGAAAAGGGTGAGTACGTCGCCGCGGTCAGGAAGGAGAGCGGCCGGCCGACTCCCGATCTCCTCGCCGAGATCCTTCCCCGCGTTATTGCCGGCATTCCGTTCAAGAAGTCGATGCGCTGGGGTGACCAGGAGGTCCGCTTCGCCCGGCCGATCCACTGGATCGTTGCCCTCTTCGACGGCGTGGTCGTGCCGTTCGCCTTCGGCGCCATCGAGAGCGGCAGCGTTTCCCGCGGCCACCGCTTCATGGCCAACCAGCCGTTCCCGGTGCGCGACTTTGCCCACTATCTCGACGAGTGCGAGCGCCACTTCGTCATCCCCGACCCGGAGCGGCGGATGGAGACCATCCGGCGGGAGATACACCGGGTCGCCAAGACGACCGGCGGGCACCTCCTCCCCGACGAGGAGCTCCTGGAGCAGGTGGCCTACCTGGTGGAGTACCCGAGTGTTGTGGTCGGCACCTTCTCCTCCGACTTCCTCGTGGTGCCCAAGGAGGTGCTCATCACCTCCATGAGGAGCCACCAGCGCTATTTCTCTGTGGTGGACGAGAGCGGAAAGCTTCTCCCCGCCTTCATCACCATCAACAATACCCTGACCGAGGATCCCTCGGTCGTGGTGAAGGGGAACGAACGGGTGCTCCGTGCCCGCCTCTCCGACGCCCGCTTCTTCTTCAACGAGGACAAGAAGGTCCCCCTCGCGGACCGGGTGGAGTCCCTCAAGGCCGTAGTCTACCAAGCGAAGCTTGGCACCTCCTACGAAAAGATGGAGCGGTTCCGTGCGCTGGCCGAATCCCTGGCCGCCGAACTGAAGTCCGAGCTGAAGGAGAAGGTTTCCCGCGCAGCGTACCTGTGCAAGGCTGACTTGGTGACCGGCATGGTCGGCGAGTTCCCCGAGGTGCAGGGGGTGATGGGACGGGAATACGCCCTCATCGCCGGCGAGGACCCGGAGGTGGCGACCGCCATCTTCGAGCACTACCTCCCGATCCAGGCCGGGGGCGAGCTCCCGGCGTCCGACTGCGGGGCCTTCGTCTCCATTGCCGACAAGCTCGACACCATCTGCGGTTGTTTCGGCGTGGGGCTCATCCCGACGGGAAGCGCCGATCCTTATGCCTTGCGCCGCTCGGCCTTGGGCATCATCAACATCGTCATCGCCAAGGGGTATCCCCTGTCACTGGCGGCTCTCATCGGCCGCTCCCTCGACCTGCTGGCGGGCAAGCTCACCCGGAAGCGGGAAGAGGTGGCGTCGGACGTGACCAATTTCTTCGCCGGCCGGTTCGTCAACCTCATGGCCGACCGCTACCCGGCCGACGTGGTGGACGCGGTCGTGAGCGCCTCCTTCGACAACCTGATCGATGCTGCGGACAAGATCGCGGCCCTCGCCGAGTTCAAGAACCGACCCGACTTCGAACAACTGGCGGTGGCCTTCAAGAGGGTCTGTAACATCGTCAAGGAGCCGGTCTCCGTGCCGATCGCACCGGCGCTCTTCCAGGAAGATGCCGAGCGGGAGCTCCACGTGGCGTTCCAGGCCGTCAGCGAGTCTGTGGCTGCCAAGGTCGCCGGCCGGGATTACCTGGCCGCCCTGACCGAGATCGCCGCGCTCAGGGGGATGGTGGACAGCTTCTTCGACCGGGTCATGGTCATGGCCGAGGACGAACGGGTCCGAACAAACCGCTTGTCCCTCCTGCAGGAGGTCAAGGGTCTCTTCCGAGACATCGCGGACTTCGCGAAAATAGCCGCCTCCCCGTAAGGGAGGCGGCTATTTTTATGTTTTAATCTGGCTAAATCAGTGTTGAACAAGGCTAAAAGCCTTTTAATCACAGTCAACAGTTTTTGAATCACAATAAAAAAGCGGATCGAGAAAAGCTCCAGCAACAAGTCATGTTCGAACCACCAGATGCAATGGGACTTTATCGATTCCGCCCTAAAAACGAGGAGGAGAACAATGGCAGCGAAGTATGTCTACTTCTTCGGCAACGGTCAGGCCGAAGGAAACGCGGAGATGAAGAACCTGCTGGGGGGCAAGGGGGCCAACCTGGCGGAAATGACGAGCATCGGCCTTCCGGTCCCCGCCGGCTTCACCATCACCACCGAGGTCTGCACCGAGTTCTACAAGAATAACCGGAACTATCCGGCAGGGCTCAAGGAAGAGGTGGCGGCGAATCTGCGCAAGGTGGAGGAGCTCATGGGGAAACGGTTCGGCGACCCGGCGAATCCCCTCCTCGTCTCCGTCCGTTCCGGCGCCCGTGCCTCCATGCCCGGGATGATGGACACCATCCTCAATCTCGGCCTTAATGATACCACCGTGCAGGGGATCATCGCCCAGAGCAAGGACGAACGCTTCGCCTACGACGCCTACCGCCGCTTCGTGCAGATGTACTCCGACGTTGTCATGGGAATGGACAAGGATGCGCTGGAGCACCTCCTGGAGCAGAAAAAGGAGGAGAAGGGGGTCCACCTCGACACCGACCTAACCGCCACCGACTGGAAGGAACTCGTCGGCAAGTTCAAGGCGAAGATCAAGGAAACCCTCGGCCAGGAGTTCCCGGAAGATCCGCAGGAGCAACTCTGGGGCGCGATCGGCGCCGTGTTCGGCTCCTGGATGAACCAGCGCGCCATCACCTACAGAAAGCTGAACAACATCCCGGCCGACTGGGGGACTGCGGTCAACGTCCAGTCCATGGTCTTCGGCAACATGGGGGACGACTGCGCCACCGGCGTCGCCTTCACCCGCGACCCCTCCACAGGCGAGAACTACTTCTACGGCGAGTACCTGGTCAATGCCCAGGGTGAGGACGTGGTGGCCGGCATCCGGACCCCGCAGCCGATCAACAAGGACCAGAAGAGCGATGCGTGCCTCCCCTCCATGGAGGAGGTCCTTCCCGAGTGCTACCGCCAGCTGGCGGCCATCCGCACTATCCTGGAAAAGCATTACAAGGACATGCAGGACATCGAGTTCACCATCGAGAAGGGCAAGCTCTACATGCTCCAGACGCGGAACGGCAAGCGGACCGCCAAGGCGGCCATCAAGGTCGCCGTTGACATGGTGCAGGAAGGGCTGATCGACGAGAAGACCGCGGTGCTGCGGGTAGCCCCCTCGCAGCTCGACCAGCTGCTCCACCCCTCCCTCGATCCCAAGGCGAAAAAGAAGATCATCGCCAAGGGGCTTCCCGCATCTCCCGGTGCGGCCTGTGGCCAGGCGGTCTTCACCGCCGACGAGGCCGAGGCGGCTGCCAAGATCGGCCTCAAGGTGATCCTCGTCAGGGTAGAGACCTCCCCGGAGGACATCCACGGCATGCACGCCGCCCAGGGAATCCTCACCGCCCGCGGCGGCATGACCTCCCACGCGGCGGTCGTTGCCCGCGGCATGGGGAAATGCTGCGTGGCCGGCTGTGGTGACATCAAGGTGGACTATAACACCGAGTCCTTCACCGCCAAGGGTGGCGTGGTCGTCAATAAGGGGGACATCATCACCCTCGACGGCTCCACCGGCGAGGTGATGCTCGGGGAGGTGCCGACCGTCCCGCCGCAGCTGACCGGCGACTTCGGCACCCTCATGGTGTGGGTGGACAAGATCCGCAAACTCAAAGTCCGCACCAACGCCGACACCCCCCACGACTCCAAGGTGGCCCGCGAGTTCGGCGCCGAGGGGATCGGCCTCTGTCGCACCGAGCACATGTTCTTCGAGGCCGACCGGATCGCCGCCGTGCGGGAGATGATCCTCGCCGAGGAGCTGGAAGGTCGCGAAAAGGCACTCGCCAAGATCCTCCCCATGCAGAAGGGAGATTTCGTCGGCATCTTCCGCGAGATGAAGGGGCTGCCGGTCACCATCCGCCTCCTCGACCCGCCTCTCCACGAGTTCCTCCCCCAGGAGGACAAGGACATCGACGCTCTCGCAAAGACCATGGGGGTGAGCTCCCAGGCCCTGAAGAACAAGGTGGAGTTCCTCCACGAGTTCAACCCGATGCTCGGCCACCGCGGCTGCCGCCTCGGTCTTACCTTCCCGGAGATCTACGACATGCAGGTACGCGCCATCATGGAGGCGGCCTGCGAGCTGGTGAAGAACGAAGGGTTCACCATCGTCCCCGAAATCATGATCCCGCTCGTGGCAGTGGTGGAGGAGCTGAAGCGACTCAGGGAGAACGCCATCCGCGTCTGCGACGAGGTGATCGCGAGTTACGGGGTGAAGGTCGACTACCTGATCGGGACCATGATCGAGCTTCCCCGGGCGGCACTCACCGCCGATGAGATCGCCCAGGAGGCCGAATTCTTCTCCTTCGGCACCAACGACCTTACCCAGACCACCTTCGGCCTGTCCCGCGACGACGCCGGCAAGTTTCTCCCCTTCTACGTGGAATCGGGGCTTTTGCCGGAAGACCCGTTCGTCTCACTCGATCAGAACGGGGTGGGCCAGCTCGTGAAGATGGGGTGCGAGAAGGGGCGTGCCACGCGTGCGAACATCAAGCTCGGCATCTGCGGCGAGCACGGCGGCGATCCTTCCTCGGTCATCTTCTGTCACAAGGTGGGACTCGACTACGTGTCCTGCTCACCCTTCCGGGTGCCCATCGCCCGGCTTGCCGCAGCCCACGCGGTGTTGCTGGAGAAATAGAATAAGTCGCGAAAGGGGGGACCGGGCAGCCGGTTCCCCCTTTCGCTTGCTGTAATAAGCCCTTGACAGTGCCGGCGGGAAGGTGTAATACGGACTCAACGAATCGGGGCCGCGCTCCGGGCTTTTGGCCGGAGCGGGCGATACAACAGGGAGGCTGAGGATGGCAAAGGGCGTGGTCAAGTGGTTCAACGACAAGAAGGGGTTCGGTTTCATCGAGCAGGAGAACGGCGACGATGTTTTCGTCCATTTCTCCGCGATCCAGGGGGACGGTTTCAAGAGCCTGGCCGAGGGGCAGCAGGTCTCCTTCGAGGTCTCCCAGGGAGCCAAGGGACCACAGGCAGTCAACGTGTTCAAGGTCTGAACCAGCAGGAAACCAGCGAATACGAAAGCCCCGGAGAAATCCGGGGCTTTTTTTCGTCATGCGGGGTTTATGCCAGCCATCGGCGCGGCATCGTCAGAGAAACGGGGTAAGCTTCTCGTGCAGTTTTTCCTGGGGTTCGTTGAACTGAATGCCGACGTAGTATTTCCCCTCCTCAACGGCGTGGCTGTGGACCACCTTTCCCTGCACGGAGAGGTTGAAGTCCTCCACATCGATGTCCATCTCCATGGTGGAGCCGACGCCAAGTTCCTGGTAGATCTCCATGCCGATTCCGGTCGAGCTGATGTTCAGTGTCCGGCCCATCGAGATCGGCGTTTTTTGCTCCCCTTCCTCCCTGGCAATGTACGAGATGAAAAAGAGCTTGTTGACCCGGGGATACTGCCGTTCCTTGTCATACGCAGGAGGGGGACCGTTCATGAGGGTTCCTTTCGCGGCACTGGGGTTGCTACGGTCGGTGCCGGCAGATTCGATCCGGAAGCTGCTGCTCCCGGGACGCTGGAGAACACCGCCTGATGCGGTGAAGTATACATCAAACGCGGTGCTTCGGGTAGCAAAAAGTGGCGGGAGCCTTTGGGGGACGGCTCGTTCCGGTGCCTTTTGCACGGCGAGCGATGTCCAGAGGCCCTTGGGCAAAAAACAGGCCCCGTTCGCGAGTTCGGGGCCTTTGTCTTTGGGGGCGGAACAACTGCTAGCGGAGCTGTGCCAGGTGCTCCTTTTCCCTCTCGATGGTCCTGACGGCGTAAAGCCAGGTTGCGAAGTGTTCCAGGACCAGGACGATCATCCCGGCCGTAAAGACGAGGAGGAAATTCTCTTCGAGGGCGTTGGCCGTGGCGTAGAACAGGTAGAAGACGGAGCGGAATGCGAGCCCTGACCAGAACCGGCTCCAGTTCCCGGCGGGGTTTTCATCCTCCGCCATGCGCCCGATGGTGATGATGATCGAGGAGAGGGTGGAGACCGCCAGAACCACGTGAATCAAGGCGGGAGGAGGCGGGGCGCCGATGATGCAGCGGACGTTGTCGGGAAGACCGGCAAACAGGTCGACGGCTCGGAACTGGAGGGCCATCCCGCTGATCACGATGAAGAAGAGCATTCCCCACAGGCCGCGGCGGGAGAGGGCGTCGTGTGTGGTAATGGTTTGCCGGATGCGCTCCCGATGCTCCTTCACGCCTGCCGTGCTGCCAATTGTCTGCTGCCGGGAATCAGCCGTTTTGGGTCTCATGGGTCCGATCATGTGTCCGAGCATGATGAGCCTCCTTTCCGGGCGGTGCCTGCTATGAGGATGCCTTTACCCGTACCAATGCAGGATCTGCCAGCGGTTTTGCCTGGTGCACCTTCTCCGCCTCTTCCCCGTGGTCTTCTTCCTCTTCCCAGCCGGTCCACATCGACTTGGTATGGGCAAGGGGGGTGTGCCCGAGGGTGGTGAGGTAGACGTGGGTGAAGAGGAAGGCGCAGAGCGAGCATGCCATGAGGAAATGAAGCCCGACGAGCAGTTTGAGCCCCCCGGCCATGATTACAAGTTCCCGCAGCGGCGAGACGTTCATCAGAAGGATGCCGGTCAGGCTTACGAGCGGAACCAGGACGAACATGATGGCCAGGTATGCCGACTTCTGCATCGGGTTGAATTTGCTGTCCGGCGTTGCGTGATGCGGATTGGGACAGCCGAAGAAATAGAGGAAGAAATAGAAGAACGCCTGGCGCAGCACTCCGCGCTTCAGGTCATCCACTCCCGGGACATACAGTTGCGTGATCTTCCGGGAGCCCAGCGTATAGTAGAAGAACCAGAGGGAAAAGGAGATCGCCACGACAAGTCCGGCGGTGTTGTGCAGCAGGACGGCCGTCCGATAGTTGCCGAAAATGTTCAGGTATTCCGGGAAGCGGATCTGCGCGCCGGTGAGGCAGAGGGTGACGATACCCAGGGCGTTGAGCCAGTGCCAGATGCGTACCGGTGTCGGGTGTAGATAGATCATATGCTTACTCATGGCGGTCCTCCCTTCTGTTTCTGATGTTACGGGACAGGAAACGCAGGAAACCGTGTCCCACCGGCATGACCATGCCCCCGGCAATGATCACCAGGCCGATCTTGTTCAGCATCGCGTTCCTGGTTCCCCCCAGCATGTAGAAATTGGGCGTGGCGTAGAGCGCATCGAGAACTGCACCCTTTTCGACGGCGACCTTGCGGAATGTCCCATTTGCTTCAGGAATGGCGACGGTGCTGGTCTGCATGGCGGATGGCCCCGAAGCGTGGCAGAAGGTGCAGTTGCGACGGTTGTCGAGGATCTGGAAGCTGTGGGTGACCTGTTCGGGGGTCATCATACCCTGGAGGCGCAGCTCCTTATACTGGGGGTTGCGGTTGAAGTTCCGCAGTTCGTCCAGGGAGACATAGCCATCGCCGTTTGTGTCGATCAGGGAGAGGATGTCTCGTCCGCCGGCTTCCTTCTTCAGTTCACCATAGCTGGCCAGATCGAATTTCCCGAACCGGACGCCTTCCTGCCGTTTGATGATGTAGAGGTTGATCACATAGTTCTTCGACCCCGTGTGGCAGGTTATGCACGGCAGCATCTCGATGTGTAGGTCGGCCTGGGGAAGCCATTTGCCATGGCTTGCTGATATCTCGTACGTATCGTGGCACGTGGCGCACATCCTGTTAATATCCTGGCCGGAAATCTCTGTAGGGGCAGCCACCCGGTGCGGATCGTGGCAGCCGTTGCAGTCGGTTTTCCCTGCATGGCTGCTGCGGGCGTATTCGACGTCGATGTCGTCATGGCACTGGCGGCAGCCGGTTTTCGCTGTGGTCATTCCCGACCCGGCATGGCCGGAGATGACCGCATCGTGGCAGGCGGGGCAGCCAATGCGGGCATGATTGGTGTGGGTGTACTTTACCGGGTCGATGAACATCTTCTTGCCGACCTTGCCGACATCGCCATGGCAGCTGAGACAATTGCCGTTCTTGTCCGTCGTATCGCCGTACGAGTAGCCCGACGTTGCCGAGGCCGCCTCACCAGCGCCGACGTTGCCGGCTGCAATCGCCAGCATGCCGATAAGAGCTACGATGAGTGGTATCTTGATTGTGTTCACGGTGATCCTCCAGTATTGAAAGATTCCTCCGGCTCGAAGCCGTTGTCATTCTCCTTTTCCGGAAGGGTCGTTCGGGTCGCCCGACTGACCCTCCACGGCCTGTGCTGTCGCTGTCTGTGGTTCGACGATCTTGCCTTCGGGCTTGGTAGCCCGGAAGGCGGGGAGGAGTTGTCCGATGACGATCAGGGCGCACATGCCGAGGAATATCCAGATCATCGTGTTGCCGCCGTCGTCTCCCCGTCCCTCCGTTGCTGCGTACCCGGAGGAGATTACCCCCAGAATTGTTGCTGTCGTGCCGATGAGCCATCTCGCTGTTTTCATGATTCGCTCCTTGTTCCGCCTGGAAGCGGGGCGTCCCGGCCAGGCTAATGGTCTTTCCTCGGTTTTTCGAAGGCACATTCCACCGCCAGACGGATTTCTTCGGTATCGTTGGCGGAGGCCGGCTTAAGCGCGTGGTAGAAAATCCCTTCCTGGCGGAGTCTGCGCTCCATTGGCAGTGGCACCTCGTCGGAAACCAGGATGATCGCCAGGCGCCGGTTGCATTTCTTGAGAAGGTGGACCAGATCTGCCGGAGCAATCTTACGATCGAAGTCGTCGGCCAGCAGAACGACTGGGGTCTGCTTCTCCAGAATCGAGCAGAGGACATGAACGGCCGAATCGGTCGTTTCGACCTGATAGCCTGCCTCGCGGAAGTAGTCGGCCACCTGCCTGCGGATTTCGGAGTCTTTGTCCGCTATGAGAATTTCTCGCTCGTCCATGACCGCCTCGCATCGTCGTTGGAATGACTCGTTAGGCCGATTCTTCGGGCTCTTTCTTCCCGCGTACCAGGTCGACAATCCCCTTGACCATCGCCCCGAACAGAATCAGACAGGGAATAATCTGAATGGCGATGATGGCCCCCAGGAAGCCGAGAAAGAGCCTCACCATGATGCTGCTTCCCTGTGACACGTCTCCTATCCCGGCGACAAGGGCTGTCCCGGTCAGGACGAGAGCCACAATCAATACGTTTAAGACTTTTCCCCTTACTCCTCCCTTTTTCGCTTTCATGGCCGTCTCCTTTCCTACCGAATTACCCCGTGGGTTAATCTGGTAGGAGCAACCTTGATGCCAAAGATTAGTTTGTGCTAATTGTTTTTTGGAAACGCTAATAATTGTAGGTGGTTGCGCGTAGTGCGACGAACAGGAGGGATATCGGTGTTCAGTAGATGGGGAAATGCGACGGGAAGGGTGCAGTGGGGATATTAGTGCATATTATCAATAAGTTATGCATGGAGTGACGGGTCAGGCGGCAGGGGGACGGGGAAGCGGGTTTATTCCTGTCTTTCAGGAATATTCCCGCCGAACAGGAAAAAGTAGGAGCATTTCATCCACGACCAGGAAAGAGGGAAAGAAGAGGAAGCCGGGCCGGTCGTGCAGTTCTTGAATTTGGCAACTTCGGGGAGGAGCGGGCTGGTGGGGAATTCCCCGGCGAGACGGTCGAAGACCTCATTCCCCTTGGCCTTGTCGCCCGCCAGGGTATACGCCTCACCAAGGTAGAAGAGGGTCTCGTCCTGGACCGGCGTTTTGGGGAATCGGCTGTTCAGCGCCTCCTCAAGCCGCTTGGAGGCGGCCTGGTACTTTCCGGTGCGGAGATAGAAACGGCCGATGTAATTCTCGTGCTGGGCTATTTTCGTCCGGCACTTTTCAAGATAGGAGCGCGCCTCGGCAGCATACCCGGAGGTGGGGTACAGCTTGAGAAAAGACTCGAAGTAGGTGGCGGCATTCTTGACCGGGGTCTGGTCGGTGTCGATGCCGGTAAACTGCTTGTAATTGCAGAGTCCCAGCCGAAAGAGGGCATAGGCCGCTTTCTCATGGTCGGGATGGAGCTTGCGGAAATCCTCGTACGAGGCGGCCGCCTCGATGTACTTCTCTTCGTCGAACTGGGCGTTGGCGATGTTCAGCTCCGCAAGGGCGGTAAGCTCGGGAGAATAGCCGCTCTCCTTGACCTTTTTCCATTCGGCAACGGCCTCATCGTAATGTTTTTTCGCGTAGAAATTTTCCCCTGCCTTGTAAGCGTCTTCGGCGCTCTGGTTAGGGGGGACCTTGAAGGTTTCACAGCCGGCGAGGGCCAGGAGGCAAGCGAAGGCGCAGAGGGTGTTATGGAGACGGGCAAACGGCATGGATGGGCTCCTCGACGATAAAGAAATCTCTTCAAACGTAGTGGAAAACGGCTGTAAAGTCAACGGCAAACTCGGGGAGCAGGATGAGATAGGATGGAAAAAGAACAAGGCGGGGATTGCCTCCCGCCTTGTTCGAGCCCTTTGTGTTTCGGTATCGTATGTGGTCGCTTACTTCCGCTTGCGCCTGTTCGGGTCGAGCTCCTTCTTGCGCAGCCGGATCGACTTCGGTGTCACCTCGACGAGCTCGTCGTCGTCGATGAACTCCAGGGCCTGCTCAAGGGTGAGGATGCGTGGCGGGGAGAGCTTGATGGCATCGTCGGAGCCTGAGGCGCGGATGTTGGTGAGCTTCTTCCCCTTGCAGGGGTTCACGTCCAGATCGTTGTCCTTGGCGTGTTGGCCGATGATCATGCCGCCGTAGACTTCCGTGCCGGGGCCGATGAAGAGTACTCCCCGGGGCTGGAGGGCGTCCAGTGCGTAGGCGGTGGTCTCTCCCAGCTCCATGGCGATCAGCACGCCGTTTTTTCTCCCCGGGATGTCCCCCTTGTAGGGGGCATAGTCGTGGAAGGTGTGGGTGAGAACACCTGTGCCCCTGGTTTCGGTCATCACCTCGCCCCGAAGGCCGATGAGCCCGCGGGCCGGTATGATGAATTCGACGCGTACCGTCTCTCCCATGGGCTGCATGGAGGTCATCTCGCCCTTGCGCGGCCCCATCTTTTCGATGATCGCTCCCTGGTATTCGGACGGCACGTCCACCACCAGGTACTCCATCGGTTCCAGTTTCCTGCCGTCTACCTCGCGGAAGATCACCTCCGGCTTGGAGACCGCCATTTCGAACCCTTCACGGCGCATGTTCTCAATCAGAATGGAGAGGTGCAGCTCGCCCCGGCCTGACACCTTGAACGTGTCCGCATTGTCCGTGTCCTCCACCAGGAGCGCCACGTTGGTGCGCAGCTCCTTGTCCAGGCGTTCGCGGATGTTGCGGGAGGTGACCAGCTTTCCTTCCCGACCGGCAAAGGGTGAGCTGTTGACGATGAAGTTCATGGAGATGGTCGGCTCGTCGATGGAGACGTAGGGGAGGCCGATGGGGTTGTCCGCGGCCGCCAGGGTTTCGCCGATGCCCACGTCGTCGAAGCCGGCGATGGTGACGATGTCGCCGGTGCCGGCCTCCTGCACCTCCACCTGCTTCAGTCCTTCGTAGCCGAGGAGCTTGGAAATCCGCCCCTTGACCACGGTGCCGTCCCGCTTCACCAGGGCGACGGTCTCGCCGGTCTTGACGCTGCCGTTAAACACCTTGCCGGTGGCGATGCGACCGATGTAATCGTTGTAGTCGATGTTGGTCACGAGGAGCTGAAACGGGGCGGCCGGATTTCCCTGGGGAGGGCGGACGTTGGATTCGATCACCGCGAAAAGCGGCTCCATGCTGGTGGATTTGGCGTTCAGGTCGAGCATGGCATAGCCCAGCTTGGCGCTGGTGTAGACGATGGCGAAGTCGAGCTGCTCGTCGCTGGCCTGAAGCTCGCAGAAGAGGTCGAAGACCATGTCCACCACTTCGTCGGGGCGGGCGCCGGGGCGGTCGATCTTGTTGATGACGACGATCGGTTTGAGTCCCAGGTCGAGGGATTTTTTCAGGACGAAGCGGGTCTGGGGCATGGGACCGTCGAGGGCGTCCACGAGGAGGAGCACCGAGTCGACCATTTTCAGCACCCGCTCTACCTCGCCGCCGAAGTCGGCGTGGCCGGGCGTGTCGACTATGTTGATCTTGTAGCGGCCGTGGTGGACCGACAGGTTCTTGGCGAGGATGGTGATCCCCCGCTCCCGTTCCAGGTCGTTGGAATCCATCACCCGTTCGGTGATGGCCTCGTTTTCCCGGAAGACCCCGGCGTGTTTCAGCATGGCGTCCACAAGGGTGGTCTTGCCGTGGTCGACGTGGGCGATGATGGCGATGTTGCGAATTGATTCCTGCATTTCAGCTTCTCCTGTTCATAAATTCCCAAAAGAAAAAGACGAGCCTTGGTGCCCGCCTTGGTCAAACACTTTATATTGCCAACAGTGTGATGAAATTGCAAGATATATTTTGTGGTGCCGGGGAATGGAGCTAAGGGCTGTCAGGCACCTTGAGGGGGGAGCAGTATAAGATCACTCGATTGTAGACACGTAGCGGATTTGGTGATAAAAAGGAGTTCCAGAATGGTAACAGGGGTCGGCCATTGCTATTCTGTGGGAGAAGCCTCAGGACGGATATGGCCCCAGAAACCTCAGGAGCGCCTCTATGACGGAAATGGTTGCCGGGCAGCAGGAAACGGTCGAAACACCGGATGCGAGCAGGGAAGAGCTTACTCTGGCGACCGAGGTCATGCAGTCCATGGTGAAGACGTCCAAGGGATTCAAGATATATCTCCCCAATAATCCGCTCCTGACGAGGTTCGTCGAGGAGCTGAACGAGAAGATGGGGAAGCACCTTTCCTTGTACGGCGAGTACCGGCTCGACATTGACCAGTTCGAGCTCAGATACAAGGGGAAAACGGTCTACGAGAATCGCGATCCCAAGGAAAGCATGGCTTTCAAGATGTACTCGGACGGGATACGATTTGTCATCTTCAGCGAAGGACTTGAAGAATACGAACTGTGCGGCTTTCTGGAGATCGTCGGGAAGGACCGGCCGAGTGACGTGGACGACGACATCGTTACCCTTCTCTGGGAAAAGAATTTCCCTCATCTCGTCACGGTCCTGACCGACGACTTTCTCGAGTTCGACGCCGACGTGGGGGGGCACGTCGCCCCTTCATCCCAACAGGAAAAGATAACCGGGATCTACACGGCCTATTCCCCCGAGGAAATCCCTCCTTCTCCCCTTCTCATCCCCCAGAAGATTCTGACTTTGAGCGATAAGGAAACCGACTGGCTGAGGAAGGCCAGGGAGGCCGACGAAAAACGGAAACCCCTGGATGACGTGATTCAGATCATCACCTCGATTCTCGTCGGGGAACACGACCCGGTGGTCTTCGGCGAGTTCGTGGGGATAATGGCCAAACTTGCCGAAAACCTCTTCAATTCCGGCGAAGTCCGCTATGCCCTGAACATCACCTGGTTTCTGGGGAACCTGGCCAGGAACGAGCAGATTCCCGAAGCCAACAGGGCCGAGATCGACAGGGCCCTCGGCACGATTCTATCCCCGGACACCGCAAAAATCATCGCCCGCACCATCGATACCTCGGAGCTTCTTTCACCCGACAAGCTGCGGGACCTCCTCCTTATTTTCGGCCCGCCCGCGGTCGGACGGATGTGCGAGCTCCTCGGCCTGGTGGAAAAGATGAAGATGCGCAAGGTCATCATCCAGGTACTGTGCGAAATCGGCTGCGATGCCCCGGAAGTGTTCATTCCGTATCTGTCGGACAGCAGGTGGTATCTGGTCAGGAACATCGTCTTCATCCTGACCCGGATCGGTAGTCCCGCAACTCTCGATTCCCTGATGGCCCTGATCTCTCACAGGGAGGTACGGATCCGCAAGGAAGTGCTTGGTTACCTGGAACGGGTGCCCGATCCCAAGGCAAAAACCTGCCTGTTGAAATTTCTCCGGGATGATTCCAGTGTCATCAGGATCAGGGCACTCCAGATCCTCGCAAGCACCAGATGCACGTTTGCCCTGAAACCCATTTTGGCGCTCACAACCTCCGAACAGTTCCAGGAAAGGGACATCATGGAGAAGAAGGCGGTCTGCGAGGCAATTGGCGAGTTGGGAGCGGACCAGATGCTCCCCCTGTTCAGGGAGATGCTGACGAAGAAGTACTGGTTCAACAAGGCCAAGGAAAAGGAATCGATCATTTGTGCCGTTGCAGGGCTCGTGAAAGTGCGCAGTGCCTCTGCCGCCAAGCTGCTTGAGGAAGTGAGCGCCGTCAAGGGCGATGAGATAAGGGATATCATCATTCAAGGTCTGGGGGCAATCGCCGCCGAAAGTGCGAAAGGCGTTGCCGCCCCGTAGGAGAGCATGATGGAGTCGGAGCTCAGAACCGAGCAACTGGAACGGGAGATGATCAAGGTTGGCAAGGCCCTGGTCACCAATTTCTTCGTTCTCCTCAAGACCGCCCAGAATTACCGTGAAGGGCATGCCGCCATCAATGCTCCCCTGGAAAACGTCCTGAAGATGGTCAAGGAGATCCACCGGCGCAACGAAGAGGCCTCCATCAGGGTGCAACGGGGCTACCTCCTCATGGGGGAAATCCGGCTGAAGCCCGATGCCGCCGGTCTCGATGCATTCAATTTCATCATGGGGGAGATGAAGAGGTATCTGATCGGCAGTATCAACTTTACGCCCGGAGTCACTGCCGAAGAGATCAAGAAGTTCGCCTACATTTTCAGCGAGATCGAACCGATCCCCTCACCCCAGACCTATGTGAAATTCCTAGAGCGCATGCAGCAGCGGATGGTCGTCCATATCGAGCTGGAAACCCTGGGGGAGGACGGGGAAGAGTCTGTCGAGGTCGACGAGAGCGAATTGATGGATAATCGGAAGAAATCGCGGAAGGTATATTATCAGACCATCCACGCGATTTCCGAGGTCATGGACAACGCGAAGATGGGGCAGACGCTGCGCCTCAGGAAATCAAAGCGGGTCGTCCAGAGCATGATCGACCAACTCCTCGCGGCCGAGACGAACCTCGTCGGGCTGACCACCATCCGCTGCCACGACGAGTATACGTACAACCATTCCGTCAATGTCTGCATTCTCTCCCTGGCCATCGGGCAGCGGATCGGGTTTTCCAAGCCCAAGCTCTGCGAGTTGGGAATGGCCGCCCTTTTCCATGACATCGGCAAATCGGAAATCCCCCTGTCGATCCTCAACAAGCCGGCGGAATTCACCCGTGAGGAATGGGCGATCATGCAGCAACATCCCCTCCTCGGCGTAAAGAAGCTCATGAAGCTTAAGGGGCTCGACGCCCTGAGTTCCCGAATCATCATCGGTGCCTTCGAACACCATCTCTACTGCGATTTCTCGGGCTATCCCCGCCTTCCTTACAAGCGGCTGAGTCTCTTCGGCAGGATCATCAGCATCGCCGACTGTTACGACGGGCTTACCTCTTCCCGTGTCTACAGCCGAACTCCCATGCAGCCGGACAAGGCGCTCCGCTACATGCTGGCGCGAACGGGGAAGATATACGATCCCGTGATCATGAAACTGTTCATCAATTGTATCGGCATCTACCCGATCGGCACGCTCCTCCTGCTCGACACCCGGGAGTTGTGTGTCGTGCTGGAAAACAACCCCGACCCGGAGAAATGGAATGCCCCGCGGGTGAAAATAATCGCGGATTCGCAAGGGCGTGAGACTGGCGGCGAGCTGGCCGATCTCGCAGACCCGCGGTGCGCGAGGACGGTCATGGAGGCGCTGGACCCCAACCGGTACCGGATCGACGTGAGTCAATACATTGTCTAGGGGGCCGTCAAGCCGGTTGGGTCGGCTGCTCGGGCTCAGGTAATTGCCTTGAGAACGGCCGAAAAGTCCTCTTCGCCGAACCCCAGCGCCTTTGCCCGCTTGAACGCCTCGTTGGCCGCCGCAGTGGTGAAAAGCGGCTGTCCCGCCTGGTCGCCGAGGGCGATGGCGAGGCGCAGATCCTTCTGCATATGCTTGAGGGGAAAGGCAACGGAGAAGTCCCCGCGGGTCACGGCCCCTCCCTTCAGGCGGAACATGGGGTTGGCCATAGCCCCGGCGTCAAGGACGTCGAGAATGTCCGCCGTGGTGAGCCCCTGCTTCGTCCCGAGGGCCAGCCCCTCGCAGAAGGCGGCCATCATCCCTCCCATGACCATGTTCACCACGAGCTTCATGTTTGCGCCGTTCCCCACCTCACCGAGGAAGAGGACCTTCTTCCCCATCCTTTCGAGCCCCGGCAGTGCCTCGTCATAAAGGGACCTGTCCCCGGCGGTGAGTATCACGAGGGTCCCTTCTTCGGCCGGCTTCCTGCTCCCGGATACCGGCGCCTCGAGGAAACGTCCCCCTTTTGCGGTGATTGCCGCGGCGATCTTCCGGGAAGTGGCGGCGTCAACCGTTGACATGTCCACGTACCCCTTGCCATGGCCGACAGCGTCGAGTACTCCGTACTTTCCGAAACAGACTGCCTCGGCGGCGGCCGGGTCGGCGAGCATGGCGAACGTTACCTGACAGGACTCCACCACCGCCTGGGGAGTCTCCAACCTTTTTGCGCCCAGGGCCACAAGCTCTACTGCCTTCCCCGGCGAGCGGTTCCAGACCGCCACCTCGAACCCCGCCCTGACCAGGTTTGCCGCCATGGCGCTCCCCATGATGCCGAGACCGATAAAACCGAATTTTTGCATGCGTGCCTCCGTCGTATGAAAAATCATGAATCGATGCCGTATCTTCTGCGCGCAATTATACCATGTCAAACCAGTTTTGCCCGCCGCCAGCCCCGCACCGAGTTGATCAGGAAAATTTCCTCCGCCCGGGCAAGCTCTTCCCGGGTGATGATCCGTTCCCGTATTTCCCCGCCGGCAAGGAGTTCCTCCCGCAGCACGCCCGGCAGAAGGCCGCAGTCCAGGGGAGGCGTAACCAGTTCTCCGGCGATCCTCGCCACGACATTGTGCATGGTCCCCTCGGTCACTTCCCCGCGGCGATTGCAGAAAAGCACCTCGGCGCATCCGGGGTGCCGGGCGAGTTCGTCCGTGAAGCGGGTGCGGCGTGTGGTCTTGTGGTAGAGGAACGGATCGGCAGGTTCGACGGTTTCAGCCGCCAGGGCCGCCAGGAGCGGTTCCGAAGCGCGAGCCCCTATGGGGGCGGCTTCAAGGGAGATGTCCCCGCTGCGGGCCAGGAGGAGCCGGACCTTGTGGTTTCCGGCAAGAGGACCGGTAAACTCTTTCAGCTGCCTCCGCACTCTTGCCGGGTCGAAGGGAAAGCCGAAGTAGGCAGCCGAGGCTGCGAGGCGTGCCAGGTGGCGATCGAGGAGGAAGTAGCCGCTTTTTTCCTCGTGGAGGAGCGATTCGATGAGGCCGAACTCCGGCGCCGGTTCCTGCGCGAAGGCTGCCTTGGCGCGGCATTCGTCATGCTCGGCGGCCGCCGCGGAGTCCCAGGTTATGCCGCTGCCGATCCCCAGTTCGCCGATGCCCGTTGTGGCGTCGATGACCGCGGTGCGGATGGAAACGGAAAAGACCGCTTCCGGTCCGGGGGAAACGTAGCCGATGCAGCCGGTGTAGACGCCGCGCGGGGAGTCCTCCAGTTCAGCGATGATCTCCATGGTCCGTTTTTTCGGTGCACCGGTCACCGAGCCGCAGGGGAAGAGGGCCTGGAACAGATCGGCCAGCGAGATCTCCGGCCGCAGTCGGGCGGTGACGGTGGAGGTCATCTGGTGGACGGTGGGAAGCGTCTCCACGCCGAACAGCGCGGGAACCGCCACCGAGCCGGTTGCGGCCACCCGTCCCAGGTCGTTGCGCAAGAGGTCGACGATCATCAGATTCTCGGCCCGCTCCTTGGCACTCTCCCGCAGCCGGCTTCGGGCCTCCCCATCATCAGTGGCCCATCTCCCGCGCCTTGCGGTCCCCTTCATGGGACGGACGGTGAGGTGGTTACCGTCGAGGCGAAAGAAGAGCTCCGGCGACGCAGACAGGAGCTGGAAGCGGCCGGTGTCGATGAAGGCGCAGAAGGGTGCCCGCTGGGCGCGGCACAGGTCGCGGTACCAGGCGAAGGGGGAGCCGTTGAGACGGAAGTGCTGGCGCAGGGAAAAATTCACCTGGTAGGTGTCGCCGGCGGCGATGTACTCCCGGATCCGGGCGATGGCGGCGTCGTAAGTGTCGCGGCCGATGGACGGTTGCCAGCCGGTGGCCGAGCACTCCTCGCGGGCCGTCGCTTCGCCGGTTGTCCCGGGGGTGACCGGCAGCCGGTGGCGGAATACACCGAACCAGAGGAGTGGAACGTCGCCGGGCGGGCGGGTGACAAGGGCCGGGTCAAAGCCGGGCGCGGCTTCATAGGAGATGAAGCCGGCGGCGTGGCAACCAGTGGCGACCGCCGCCTCAACCCGCTGCAGGGCGGGAACGACGTCGGCCGGCGTAACGGCGGTTATTTCCGACACCAGATCGCTGAAGGCCCATGAGGCGTCATCACGACCAGGTGCATGGGATTCCAGGAGAACCAGCGGTTCACGCTTCATGGCGTTCCGGCTCGCACAGATCCACCACGGGGCAGGCGCGGCAGCGAAGTTGGTCGCGGCCGTCGCATCCCTCGGAAATACCCAGGTGGCAGAGGGCGAAGTCATACTTGACCGGGTCGTCGGGGTCGA
The DNA here is from genome assembly GCA_024281055.1 of Geobacteraceae bacterium. Classification (GTDB taxonomy): domain Bacteria; phylum Desulfobacterota; class Desulfuromonadia; order Geobacterales; family Geobacteraceae; genus JAMXLF01. The sequence goes on along the minus strand of JAMXLF010000011.1, from coordinate 6,801 downwards.
GCCGGCGCAGGGCCGTAGTGATCTCCCGGGCCATGCGCCAGTCGGCCTGCCTGCGGGAGGTGAGGCCCAGGTAGCGGCCGATCCGCTGGATATGGGCGTCCACCGGGACGACCAGCTTGGCGGGGGGAATGCCATGCCACAACCCCAGGTCGATGCCGTCGGCGGGTCGCACCATCCAGCGCAGCCACATGCAGAGCCGCTTGCAGGCGCTTCCCGCAGCGGGGGAGGGGAAGAAAAAAGGGAAGTAGGACTCTCCGGGGATCTCGCGGGAGCCGAACACCGGCGCGTAGTCCATGGCGAGGACCGCCGCGCAGAATTCCACGAGAGAGGGGGTGATGTCGTCCGCTGTTGCCTCGTAGCAGCCGAGGAAGTAGTCACCGATGGAATCGGCTTCCTCCAGCATGGTGCGGGCGGCCACGAGCAGCGCGCAGAGGTCCCGGTGGTCGTTGAAGCGGTGCTTGAAGCCGGCAAAGAGACGCAGCCCCGCGGCAGGCTCGAATGTTTCAACGAAGCGCCGGGGGGATGGTCCCATGGCGGCAAAGACCTGCTCCAGGTTCCGGAGGATGATCCGGACGTTGCCGTAGGCGAAGGCGGCGGCGACGAACCCGGCGATCTCCTGATCCTCCGGGCTCCGGTAGCGGTGGCAGAAGGAGAGGGGGTCGTTGGCCAGATGCGCCCGGGAGCGGCCGGCGTAGAGGCTGTCGAGGATGGTCTTCAGATTGTCGGTATGCGCGTTCACGGTTTGGCTTTTCACGGGTTCTTCGGGCTTTCCAGGACAAACGTGACCGGTCCGTCGTTCACCAGGTGCACCTGCATGTCGGCCTGGAAGATGCCGGTCGCGACCGGAACGGTGAGTTTACGCAGCCGGTCAAGGAAGTATTCGTAGAGGCGGTTCGCCTCCGCCGGCGGGGCGGCGGTGTCGAAGGAGGGGCGGCGCCCCTTGGCGCAGTTCCCGGCCAGGGTGAACTGGGAGACCGCAAGGATCTCACCGCCCACATCCTGCACCGAGCGATTCATCTTCCCTGCCTCGTCCTCGAAGATGCGCAGGCCGACGATCTTTTCCGCGAGCCAGTCTGCGTCCCGCTCGCCGTCGCCCTTTTCCACCCCAAGGAGGACGAGGATGCCGCGGCCGATGGCGCCGACCGCCGTGCCGGCTACCTCGACACGTGCCTCGTTTACCCGCTGGAGGACTGCCTTCATCCGAAAATCTTCCCGAACGTCTCCCGGTAGGTTTCCAGGGCATCGGCACTGAACACGGCGAAGACCACCTTCTCGATCTCCGGGTATTTCTCCAGGGCTGCCCTTGCCTCTGTCAGGGCGATCTCGCACGCCTTGTCCATCGGGTAGCCGTAGACGCCGGCGCTGATGGCGGGGAAGGCGATGCTCTTCAGCCCGTGCACATGGGCGAGCTCGTATGAGCGCCGGTAGCAGGAGGCGAGGAGCTCCGGTTCCCCGTGGGTGCCGCCGTGCCAGACCGGCCCGACCGTGTGGATCACGTGCCGGGCCGGGAGCCGGTACCCCTTGGTGATCTTTGCGTCGCCGGTGTCACAGCCGTTCAGAGCCCGGCACTCGGCGAGGAGCTCCGGCCCGGCAGCGCGGTGGATGGCGCCGTCAACCCCGCCGCCCCCCAGGAGACTTCTGTTGGCCGCGTTGACGATGGCGTCCACCGCCAGTCGGGTGATGTCCGTCTGGGCGATTTCGATCTTTTCCTTCATGGCGAGCCTCCATCACGGCACGGGAGATACCGTGATCTCCACGTTCAGCCGGTTGCCCACCCCTTCCAGGTCGGCTTGCCATTTCTGGTCGGCAAGGGCGGGTGGCACGGCGACCATGGCGGTCATGGTGAAGAGGGGGGTGCCGCTGAGTGGTGCCGGGGTAACCCCGGTCTCCATCGATTCGATGTTGATGCCGCGCTCCGAGAGGTAGCGGGCGACCTCGTGGACGATCCCTTCGTGGTCGGCGCCTTCCACCTCGATCTGGTAGGGGAGCCAGCCGGGAGGCGTCTCGGCTTGCCTCGGTTCGGTCCGGCTGGTGGTTACCTTGTACCCCTGGCCGGTCAGTTTCTCTATGGCCCTTTCGAGGTCGGCAAGCCTTCCCGGTGGCAGTGAGACGAGCACCAGCATGGCAAACTCGCCGCCGAGCCGGGTCATCCGGCTCGCTTCCACGTTGCCGCCATGCTCGAGGAGCATCCCGGTGACAGCTTCGACAATCCCGACCCGGTCCGGACCGGTCAGCGTAAAGACGATGTTCGTGCGCATGGAGTGATTTCCTTTCACGGTTTCTTCTTCTCCACAAGATCCCGCAGGACCTTGAGGTTCAAGGCGTCCATCTCGTCGTTGTCCCCCTTGGGGGTTTCCAGTATCTTCGGAATTCGCGCAAAGCGCGGGTCGTTGACGAGGAGTCGGAAGGGGGCGAGCCCCATGGATCCTTGACCTATGTGCTCGTGGCGGTCGACCCGGCAGTTCAGCCCCTTCTTCGAGTCATTCATGTGGAAGCACTGGAGCCGTTCCAGGCCGATCACCCGGTCGAACTCGGCGAAGGTCCGTTGATACGCTTCCTCGGTGGTGATGTCGTAACCGGCGGCGAAGGTGTGGCAGGTGTCGTAGCAGACACCGAACCGCTCGGGGAAGGAGGTGCCGTCGATGATCTCCCGCAGGTGCTCGAAGCGGTACCCCACGTTCGACCCCTGGCCGGCGGTGGTCTCCAGCAGCACTTTCCCCGTGAACTCGGGGACTGCCGCGAAGAGCTCCTCGAACGCCTCGCAGATCCGCCTGATACCGGTCTCGTCGCCGTCCCCCGTGTGGGCGCCGGGGTGCATGACGATCTTTCCGATCCCGAGCCTGCTGCAGCGCTCCATCTCCTCCCGGAAGCCGGCGAGGCTCTTGTCCCGCACCTCGCCGGAAGGCGCGCCCAGGTTGATCAGGTAGATGTCGTGGGAGACGATCTCGTGGAGGCCGGACTCTTGCCATTTTTCCTTGAAGAGGTTCGCGTCCGAGTCGGTAATCGGTTTTCCCCGCCACTGATTGGAGTTCTGGGTGAAGACCTGGATTACGCCACAGCCGGCCGTCATCCCCCGCTCCGGCGCGTTGAAGATGCCGCCCGAAATGGACATGTGGGCGCCGAGATAGTCGTTCATCGTGAAACCTCGTTTTCGATGGCTTTTCGTATCGAATCGATCCGCTCGGCATACCCCGCTGGAGAGAGGTTCACCTCGTCGTGGGGCTCGCTCCAGATCGGGCGCGGCCAGAGCGGGTCGCTCGCGAAGCGTGGAACCAGGTGCCAGTGCATGTGGGGGACCATGTTGCCGAGCAGTTCGTAATTCATTTTAGCCGGTTTGAACAGGTTGTAAAGGGCGCCGGCCGTGGCCGTGACCTCCTCCATGACCGCAATACGCACCTCCCGCTTCAGGTGGAACAGCTCGGTGACATGGTTCTTGGTGAAGACGAAGGTGTAGCCGGGGAAGAACTGGTCGCGGTTGAGCATCACGTAGCAATGCTCCAGTTCGGCGATGCGGAGATCGGGCTCGGCGTGCCATTTGGCGCACATGGGACAGGGTGTCATAAGGCTTGTAGGGGCAACCCTGTGTGGTTGCCCTTCTGTGGGCGGCCACACAGGGCCGCCCCTACGGTTAAATATCAATCTCGCCGGTGAATACCTCGACGGCCGGGCCGGTCATGTAGAGAAAGCCGTCCTCAGCCCATTCCAGCTCCAGGTCGCCGCCGGCGAGGTGGTTGAGAATTTTCTTGTCGGTGAGGCCGTTGAGGACGCCGGCCACGCAGACCGCGCTCGCCCCGGTCCCGCAGGCGAGGGTTTCGCCGGCGCCCCGCTCCCAGGTCCGCTGCCGCACCTCGGTGCGGGAGATGATCTGGACGAACTCCACGTTGGTGCGCCGCGGAAAGAGGTCGTGATTCTCGATGAGGGGGCCATACTTCTCCACCTGGAAGCTCTCCACATCGTCGACGAAGATGACGCAGTGGGGGTTCCCCATGGAGGCACAGGTGATGGTGAAGGTGGTGTGAAGGATGTTGAGGGGCTCGTTGACCACCTTGTCCCCGGCTTCACCGAGCATCGGGATTTCCCCCCGCGTAAGGCGCGGTTTCCCCATGTTCACCCGGACCTTTTCCACTTTGCTGTCGGCCCCGGTGAAGAGCTGCAGGGTCAGGATGCCGGCGCCGGTTTCCGCAGTGATTTCCTTCTTGGTGACGATGCCATGGTCGTAAGCATACTTCGCCACACAGCGGATGCCGTTGCCGCACATCTCCGATTCCGAGCCGTCGGAGTTGAACATGCGCATGCGGACGTCGGCCACGCTCGACGGCATGATCAGGATGAGACCGTCGGACCCGATGCCGAAGTTGCGGTTGGAGACCTTTATGGCGACCTGCTCGGGATCGGCTACCGTTTCCTCGAAGCAGTTCACATAGACGTAATCGTTGCCCGCCCCGTGCATCTTGGTGAATTTCATCTGCAAGCTCCTTTGCCCGGTATTTTGTATTAATGTTTAATAGCAAAAAAGCGCGGGGCCAACAAGCAAAAACCGGGGCGGCTTGACCTGCGGTAGGATTTTCCGGTATCATGACTCCGAGTTATAAAAGGAGGCTCAGTCAATGGAACTGAAGAACAAGATCTGGATGACCGGCAGCCTGGAGTGGTATGCCTATATCGGCGAGGATGAGGTCTTTCTCGGCAGCCGCGAGGTCCCCTATCCCCTGTCCGAGGGGGACACCTGGACCAACGAGTTCGGTGACGTCTTCCGGGTCGAGGATGGCGAAATCAAGCTGGTCGATCGGGTCCCGCCACCCCAGAAGCACTGGTGATCTAGCCAAGGCGCCTGTTGTGCCCCGGGTTTTGCCTTGCCTGTTCCCGCTTCGGTCCGGCATGCAACCTCCCGCGAGTATAAACCTCACCAAAATTATGGACAATAATCGGCCGCAAGGTTTTAATTTGTTGACAGAATAAATGAGGGATTGTATATTCTGGAATACGACACAATGAGGTTGCCTGCATGAGATTATCGACCAAAAGCCGCTACGGCGTTCGGGCACTGTTCGACATCGCCTACAACTCCGGGAACCTCCCGGCCCAGATCCAGGATATCTCCCGCCGCCAGGAGATCTCCCCCCGTTACCTGGAGCAGATATTCCAGAAACTCAAGCGAAAGGGGATTCTCAAGAGCAAGCGCGGACCCCAGGGGGGGTATTACCTGGCGAAGCGGCCCGAGGAGATAACCGTCAGGGACATCATCCAGGCGACCGAAGGGGACATCCTCCTCGTCGAGTGCACCGCTGAGAAAAAGAAGAAGAAGGGGGAATGCGCCTTCGAAGGGAGCTGCGTCACCCAGACGGTCTGGCAGGAGGCGAGCGCCAGGCTCCAGGACTACTTTTCCACCATAACGCTCAAGAGCCTCTGCGACCGAGGACAGGAGATGGGGGTTAAGAGGGAGCGGGACCACCGCTTCATCTATTACATTTGACGAATTCGAAAAAAGTCCATCTGCAATTAGATTGCCATTAGTGCGAACGCTGGCGCGCCCGCACCGATAATTGCTACGCAATGATACGTCGCTGCGGCGTACCTCCAGCCTCACTCCTCCGGACTCGCAAGCCTTGCAGCTGGAGCTTTTTGCGAATTCGTGCGGCATCGAAGTTAGAAGCGAAACAGAGAATAGGGGAAGGAGAGACTATGCCGGTGGTGAAAAGCAGCACCATTCTCGAACAGATAGGGAATACCCCGCTGGTCCGCCTGGAAAGGCTGGAGGAAAAGGGTTCGGCGGCGATTTACGGCAAGGTGGAGGCCTTCAATCCCGGCGGCAGCATCAAGGACCGCATCTGTCTCGCCATGATCGAGACGGCGGAGCGTGACGGCTGCCTCAAGCCCGGCGCCTCGGTCGTAGAGCCGACCAGCGGCAATACCGGCATCGGCCTGTCGATGGTCTGCGCGGTCAAGGGGTACAAGCTCGTTCTCACCATGCCCGACACAATGACCATCGAGCGGCGCAGGCTCCTGGCCGCCTACGGCGCGGAACTGGTCCTCACCCCCGGTGCCCAGGGGATGCGGGGGGCGGTGCAGAAGGCGGAGGAACTGGCCCACCAGCACGGCTACCTCATGCCCCAGCAGTTCAAGAACCCCGCCAATCCCGAGGTACACCGCACGACAACCGGGCCGGAGATCCTCGCCGCCATGGAGGGACTCTCTATTGACGGCTTAGTGGCCGGCGTCGGCACCGGCGGCACCATCACCGGCGTGGGTGAGGCGCTGAAAAAGCGCCACCCGCACATCCGCATCGCCGCAGTGGAGCCGGCCGATTCGGCGATCCTCTCCGGCGGAGAGCCCGGCCCCCACAAGATCCAGGGGATCGGCGCCGGCTTCGTTCCGGATGTCCTCGACACGAAGATCTACGACGAGGTGATCAAGGTCACCAACGACGCGGCCTATGCCGCCACCCGACGGATTGCCAAGGAAGAGGGGATCCTCGTGGGGATTTCCTCCGGCGCCGCGCTGGTCGGGGCGCTCCAACTGGCGAAGAAGCTGGGCAAAGGGAAGAACGTCGTGGTCATATTACCGGACACGGGGGAGCGATATTTGTCCACGGGTGTTTTTGATTAGGGTGAGCTGCATGGGCGATCCTTGTGATCGCCCTTTTCGGGATCTGCCACAGATAAAGGCCGATAACTTCCGATAAAACCTAGTGTCCCGTTTGGTTAGTTCTTTCTAGTAATATTTGCACTTTGTTTTGCTCTTTGAACTGATTCAATAATTGCTGATGCGCTCTTGGTCCACTTGAACGGCTTGGCGCTTGTT
>JAMXLF010000010.1 GCA_024281055.1 Geobacteraceae bacterium | reverse complement strand
TCCTTGATGGAGAGGGCGGTCACCTCCTGGATGTTCTTCCCGCCCACCCGGACGAAGAGCGCCTCCTTCTTCAGCCGCGCCCCCTGGCAGGTGGGGCACGGCATGACGTTCATGTAGCGCTCCAGCTCCTCGCGCACCTGCTCCGAATCGCTCTCCCGGAAGCGCCGCTCCAGATTGTTCAGCACCCCCTCGAACTCCTTGGAGTAGGTGTGGCGCCGCCCGCCGTCCTCCTCCCACCAGAACTCCACCTTTTCCCCCCCGGAGCCATGGAGGATGATCTCCTGCGCCTTCTTCGGGAGCTTTTTGAACGGGGTGCGGATGTCGAACTTGTAGGCCTTGGCCAGGGCCTCAAGGGTCTGGTGGTACCAGCCGGAGAGCCGCTTCTCCCACGGTGCGATGGCCCCCTCGCGGATGGAGAGGTCGGGGTTCGGGACGACGAGCTCCGGGTCGAAGTACATGCGCGTCCCGAGGCCGGTACAGTCGGGACAGGCGCCATACGGGTTGTTGAAGGAGAACATCCGTGGCGTCATTTCCGGGTAGGAGATGCCGCAATCGATGCAGGCGAGGGCCTCGGAGAAGAGGATGGTGTGGGACGAGCCCCCCTCACCCCTGCCCCCTCCCGGAGGGAGAGGGGGAACATCTACCCTCTCCCCTTGGGAGAGGGTGGCCGAAGGCCGGGTGAGGGCATTGACGATGTGCACCTTCACCACCCCCTCGGCGTGGGAGAGGGCCGTTTCCAGGGAGTCGGCGAGACGTCGCTCGATCCCCTCCTTGACGATGAGGCGATCGACGACGATGTCGATGTCGTGCTTTTTGTTCTTGTCGAGGACGATTTCCTCGGCCAGCTCATGGGTAATGCCGTCGATCACCACCCGGACGAAGCCATCCTTGCGGAGCTGCGCGAGCTCCTTCTTGTACTCCCCCTTGCGGCCGCGCACCATGGGTGAAAGGAGGGTGAGCCGGCTCCCCGCCGGCAGCGCCATGATCTGGTCGACCATCTGAGAGACGGTCTGGGAGGTGATCTCCTTGCCGCAGTTGTAGCAGTGGGGGTGTCCCACCCGGGCGAAGAGGAGCCGCAGGTAGTCGTAGATCTCGGTCACGGTGCCGACCGTGGAGCGGGGGTTCCTGCTCGTGGTCTTCTGCTCGATGGAGATGGCCGGGGAGAGCCCCTCGATCGACTCCACGTCCGGCTTCTCCATCTGCTCCAGGAACTGGCGGGCATAGGCGGAGAGGGACTCCACGTAGCGGCGCTGCCCCTCGGCGTAGATGGTGTCGAAGGCGAGGGTCGACTTCCCCGAGCCGGAGATCCCCGTGATCACCACGAGTTGGTCGCGGGGGATCTCAACGTCGATGCACTTCAGGTTGTGCTCGCACGCCCCCTTGATGATTATCTTATCGGTTGCCATGATACTCCTGAACCTGCGTCCACCCGTTGCAGCGGAGGGACAAAACGCCACTATACCACATAATCCGTTTTTTTAATATGCGCCGATTGAAACGCCGCTTCTGCGCATCCCGTTGCTTGACACCGAAACCGGCCCGGATTATGGTAGATCACGACCGGAACGCAGGGCACAAAAAAAGGAGCCGGTGTCGGGCACCGCCCCTCTTTTCCCATAAAATTGCCTCCGTCGAATCCGTCGTTGCTTTCCAACGGACCTACTCTCAGCCATGGTGCATTAAGGACATCTTCTGCGTTGGGCTGAGGTTGCGGAGGCAATCCCCTTTGTTTCGATGATCCGTTGTTGCTTCCCGACGAATCTATGCGCGATCGAAAAAGTCTTAATTAGCCAATCGCGGGTGCGAAACAAGGGCAACTTTCTTTTGATTTAACTATACCACTATTACATTCCAAATACAAGCCGGTAGCATTCGCCCGATCCCGGTCCGGGAAGGGACGTTCACGGAGAAAAACGCATGGAACTTCAAGAAATCGCCGATACGCTGGCGACGGAGATGAACCGCCTCTCCTTCTCCCCGCCGGTCGCCCACGTCTACAACCCCCTCGTCTACGCCCGGGAACCCCACGCATGCTACCTCACCCGCTACGGCAAAGGGCCGAAGGAGGTGGTGTTCGTCGGCATGAACCCGGGACCGTGGGGGATGGCACAGACCGGCGTGCCCTTCGGCGAGGTCGGCGCGGTCCGGGAGTGGCTCGGCATCGAGGCAGCGGTGGGGAAACCTCCCCACGAGCACCCGAAAAAGCCGGTGACCGGGTTTGCCTGCCGGCGGAGCGAGGTGAGCGGCCGGCGCCTCTGGGGGCTCTTCCAGGCCCGTTTCGGCGAGCCGGAACCGTTCTTCGCCCGCTTCTTCGTCCTCAACTACTGCCCGCTCCTCTTCCTGGACGCCGCCGGCCGTAACATCACCCCCGACAAGCTGAAGCCTGCCGAGCGGGAGCTCCTCCTGGCGGCATGCGACGAAGCCCTGCGCAGCTCGGTGGCATGCCTGCGGCCGGCCCGGCTAGTCGGCGTGGGCAGCTTTGCCGCGCAACGGGCCGAGGCAGCCCTTGCCGGGCTCGCCATCCCGGTGGGACGCATCCTCCACCCCAGTCCGGCCAACCCCACGGCCAACCGGCACTGGGAGGAGACGGTCCTGGCCCAGCTCAGGGAGCAGGGGATCGAGATCTGAGATCGGTTCAACTGCCGTTTCCAGGCTAATCCTTGACACGCCGCGACTTCCGGTTTACCTTGGAACGCATTAATCACCGAGCACCTGTTTTCGGAGGGACCAATGGGGATCACAAAGTCAAAGGTACTTTTCTGGCTGGTCGGTATCATCGTCCTGATCATCGCCGCGTTTGCGGGATATGTGTGGGTAGCGCTCCACTGGAGCTATTCCTCGGGAGAGCGGGCGGGGTACATCCAGAAGTTCTCTCAGAAAGGATGGCTCTGCAAGACGTGGGAGGGGGAGCTGGCCATGATCCCGGTTCCCGGGTCGCTGCCGGAAAAGTTCCTGTTCAGCGTGCGGAACGACGCGGTCGCCCGGACCCTGAACGCTTCCCTGGGGAAAAAGATAACCGTGCACTACGAACAGCACAAGGGAGTCCCCACCTCCTGCTTCGGAGAGACCGAGTACTACGTGACCAATGTCAAGGTCCTGGAATAATTCGAGAGCCCTGCCTGGCATAATGAAGGGCATTCAAACAAGCCCAGGCTCAAAACAAAAAAAAGGCCGCTGACAGCGGCCCTACTTTGGGGGATACAACATTCCTATATCATAACAGTAACGAACGGAACACACTTGTGCTATAACACATGCTACACTTCAAAAGCAACACAAAAATAGCGCTTGCTAATTTTAACAGGTAAAATAGTATCTCATTTTCCAGTCGAAATCCATCCTCTCATGCCTCCAGACAATACTTGACGATCCCCTCCACGAGGATGGCTGTCGTGTTCAGAAAGCGGATACCGAAGGCTTCCCGGTCGAGGATCATCGGCAACTCCGATGCCGCCGACGATGCCGATTTTCTTCATGCCCCCCCGATTTACCGTTCAATTTTCAGCATCTGGTTTGCGCCTTCGCAGGAACTCGAAGTCGACCGGCCGGTACTCGTCCAACGACCATCCCCACGGGATGACGTTTTTCAGGGTTATCGCCATATAGTACGTCCTATCTAAAAGGCTTTCGGCAGGTCGAGCCAGAGCTCCCGCCTGCTGGCGTATTTTTTCAGTCCCTTGACCACGTTATTCACCGGCGCGGCGTAGATCGTATCGTAGAGGAACTCGCCGGCCGCGGCATCCATGGCAAAGGCGAGCTGCTCTTTCTCAAGGCTGAATTGGGCATTGATACTTCCCGTGTTTCCCCGCGCATCCACCCGGATCCATCGCCCGATGCTCCCGAGATAGATGCCGTTCATGCCGTGCAGCACCAGCTCGTTGTTGACCGGCGGGTCAAGCCGCAGCACCTGGTAGCAAAAGCCGGCCGGGATGTTGACGGCCCGCAGCAGCGCCGCCAGGAGATGGCTCTTCGAAAAGCAGGTACCGGTGCCGTGGCGCAGCACTTCGCTCGCCGTGCAGGTCACGACGTCGAGCCCGGCGTCGTTCGTATGGGGGATGGCGTCCCGCACCCATTCGTACAGACAGCGGGCCTTCTCCACGTCGCCGGGGATCGACCGGGTGAGATCGAGCGCCTTCTGCCGGACCGCCGGGGTCTGCCAGTCGACGATGGCGTCGGAAACGAGGTAGTCATTCAGGTTTTCAGATTCAAGATCCAATAGTATCCCCCTTCATCCAAAATCCGGCTCAGAAATGGATCGCCGGTATCTCCCCCTCCCGCAAGTTATCGGCCATGGTCCAGAAGCGGGCGGCGCCGTGGGTGATCCGCATGAGTTTGAATGTGGGATCGTCGGGGTCGACCCCCTTCAGGTAGTCCCGCTCTGCCACGAGGCGGGCCTTCTTTTCCCTGTCATCCAGTTCCTCCACCTCCGCCTCGATCCGGAGCATTCTGGAGAAATCGGGGGCGCAGTAACAGAGCTCGACCCTTGGGTCTGCGGCAAGCTGCCGGCCGACTTCCTTCTTCAACGAGGTGGTAAAATGGATCAGGCCATCGTCGAACAGCACCGTCAGGAAGGCCCTCACGCGGGGCCGTCCACGGTCGCTGGTGGCGATGCTGAAGACGGGGTTGGCGGTTACGAAATCGATAACGTCGCTGTACTCCATGGTTTCTTCCTCCCGGGTTAATTTTCGGGAAAGAATACCATGTGACTGCCGTTTCAGGCTTTCGTTTTCCGACCTTTCTTTTGCGAACTCCGTCCATCCGTGAGAAGCCGCCGGTACTCGGCGGGAGAGACCCCGAAGGCCCGGGAGAAGGTTGCGCAGAGGTAGGCGGAGCTTCCCAACCCGCACTCCAGCGCAATATCAGTCAGCGTGAGTTCGGCTGCCGCTACCAGCTTCTTTGCCCGGTCAAGCCGGGTGCGCCTGAGGTATTCCGAGGGGGAGAGGCCGGTCTCTCGGGTGAAGATGCGGCGAAAATGAGTTGTGGAGAGTCCCGCGGCCACTGCCAGCTCATCCACAGAGAGCTTCTCCGCCAGGCGCGTGTGGATCGCCTCTAGCGCCCCTCCGATACGCATCCTCTCGGACAGCGGCTCTGCCGGGACAGGTTCTTTCAGCAGCCCGCGAATCAAGGTGTGGCAGAGCTCAACCTCCATGGCCGACAGCATGGCGTTGCGCCCCGGGCTTTCCGCCGCCGACTCGCGCATGTAGCCGCGAACAAGCGACAGAAGCTCCTTCGGGCGCGGAAACTGTTCTCCCCGCAACAGCGGCGGCTCGGCAGAGTAATGTCCCCATTCCTGATCGAAGAGTTGCGGCTCGATAAAAAGCGCCACGTAACGTGGCGGTCCGTCGGAAGGGAGCTCGTGGTGCAGGATTCCGGGAGAAAGGGCGAATACCCTGTCCGGGAGCGTGATTATCTCCTCTGCGCCGACCACGACTCTCCCTCTGTCATCAAAGGGGGCAACGAACATGTATCCCGGATGTGCGTGGTTCTCGGAAAGGGCGTAGAAGCAAGCGCCGGCGACCGGCATGAAGAGGGCGCTTCTCACCCCGGGGAATGCGTCCACATAGCGCAGCTGTTCCTCGGTGATAGGACCGGTAACCCGGCGGATGACTTCTTCCCTCCCATCCCGAACGGTTTCGCACCCTGGTTTCACATCTTCTCCCCGCTTACCGCTCTGCGGCCGATTTCTGCACCAGGGAATCCTGTTCGTAGCGCAGAGCAATCTTGTCGAAATCCATACTCACTTCCTGTCCTCCGACCATAACACCTTCTCAAAACACGCAAAGGGCAACTCCCGTCTCGGGAAATAGAGCTGACCCACCCGCCGGTAGCCTCGCCGCTCATAAAGCCCCAAAGCTTGCGGATTGGTGTAAGCATCGAGCCTGATACAGGAAAAATCGTGGCTCCTTGCAAAGTTTTCAGCAAAGTCCATCATGCACATCCCAAGCCCCCGGACAAACTGAAACAGATACCCATCACGTACTCTGTTACTCCACGACTTGATAGCCTGCCGATTTTAACGATGGCCGCGTATAAACGAACAGCATCTCAACAGGTTCGTCGAACGGATTGTAAAACCAGTGAACAGCGCCTCGTGGCACGAACATCGTGTCACCTTGAGCCATTTCCACTTCCTCTTCGTTCAGCCCACTAATCCCTCTTCCTGACAGGATATAGATAACTTCCTCCGCCTCCTTATGGATGTGCTTTTTGTGGGTTGAAGTCTTTGCTTCAAACTTACAGTAGGCAAAAGTTATATCCTCCGCACCTACGGTATCCTTGTCGACCAGAACGATCCTCTTCGCATTGTCCAAATCCTTGATCGGCTCATTTCTTCCTTCGTTAAGTCCGAGTAGATATTCCATGTCATACTCCTTTTTTCAACGACCATTCAACGTTGCCTGCCTCACGAAATCATCCTCGGGCCACCATTATTCGTAAGGCCGATACCGCCCCGTCTCACCGCGGAAAGGCACCGTTGTTGATATCCAAACAGGTACCGTTGATGTATTCGGGGCATTCCGTGGCCAGCCAGACGATCGCCCTGGCCACATCCTCCGGCATGGCAAATCTGTTGGTGTACACCATACTCTTGATGACCTTCTTGCGTTCCTCGGGAATAACGTTCAGCATATCGGTTTCAACGGGGCCGGGTGCCACGGCGTTGATGACGATGCCCTTGGGCCCCAGAATCCTGGCAAAACTCTTGGTGGCATTGATAAGGCCGGCCTTTGTGATCCCGTACCAGACATCGGGGTGGCCGATCTGCCCGGCAATCGAGGCGTTATTGACGATCCTGCCACTGTTGGTGCGAAGCATTGATTTGGCAACTTCGCGTATCAACGCCACGGGCGCCTCGATGTTCAGCTTCACCATCTGGTCGATCTTCTCTTGCGGATAGTTGTCGTAGGGGATCGAATGCATGACCCCTGCGTTATTGATCAGAATGTCGATGTGCCCCAATTCCGCGACTAATTGGGGAATCCGGTCGATGTCGGTCAAGTCGAAAGGCTTCGGTACGATGTTTGTTGAAGCCCGCAGCGTCCCATCGGAAAAATCACGGGCAACGACAAAGACCTTGCACCCAAGCTGCCGGAACAGCTTTGTCGTCTCTAAACCGATGCCTTTATTGCCTCCTGTTACCAATACCGTCTTCTGCATTACCCCTCCTTGTGTCTGAATTCTGGCTCCCTGACTCCTCTTCGTGACGTGCGAATGCCATCCTCCCTCAAACGTGTTACAGCCTTCCCCCTATCGGTTTATGACCGCCAGGTGATGACAGGGGGATTACGCAACGGGAGCCGATGATAGTGAAACTTCGGGTAGCCCACCATCATCGCGCCGAAGCACTGATGACCTTCCGGGAGCGCAAGGGCCTCCATCATCGGCGGGAAATTCGCGGCAGCAGCATTCAAGTAGCCGGCCCAGCAACATCCCAGATCCATGCTCGTGGCGGCCAGTTCCAGGTACGTCAGGGCGATGGTGCAGGTCGAAGGGGCCAGGCGGCTGTCCTTCTCGGCATGGGCAACGATCAGCGCCGGTGCATTGCGGAGAAAGATGTCATTACCAGCTTCCCACCCTGTAACCGCCCTGTCCATCCCCAGCGACACGGCAAACTCTTTCATGTTTGCGAGCATCCAGCGCATCCATTCGTAGACGATCCCGGCAAGTTTGCGCAACTCCTCCCGGTTGTCCAGGACAAGCCAGTTTGCACATTGGGTGTTTCTGCCGGAAGGAGCGTATCGGGCCACTTCGATGAGTCTTGCCAGGTCATCGCGTGGAACCGGTTTCTCTTCATAGACACGGATCGAACGGCGATGGCGAAGGAAATGTTCGCACTGCTCCGGCGACAGCAAGAGGTCCGCCTGTACCGGCGGGCATTGTACCACCGGCATGTCACGATGAAGGAAGCTCTCAGAAGGACATGCCGTCACACAATGCCCGCACCTGATGCATAGTTCCTCCGCTTCGGGAACCGGAGTCGGGTATCCCTCTTCCTGGAAATCGATCAGATGCAAAGGGCAGACTTCGGCACAGATGCCGTCCCGGCTGCATGTTTTCCGGTTAATGTCGATCAGATTCATCTCAGCCTCCTAAAAAGTTATATTCCAAGCCAGTCCTCCGTCGCACGGTTTCAGGCTCTTCCCTTCGAGGATGGCTCCGGCCGCTCCGACCTTGCTCATCTTCTCCGCCCCGCCGCCACCCGAGTATTAAGCAATCTTTTCGGCAAGCGCCCGGATATGCCGGCTGTCCGTCCCGCAGCAGCCGCCAAGGACCTTCATGCCGAGTTCCTGATGGAGAGAGGCCATGGATGCGGCAAAGAGTTCCGGCGGTTCCGTATCGAGCTCCAGGCTTCCATCCAGTTCCTCCGGGCTTTTCGATGAAGTATTGGCCTGGAGGCCCAGCAGCCGTTTGCGCACCGATGGCGCAGCATTCCTCCCATGGAGCAGGGCCTTCCTGAAAACTGAGGGATGGACGCAGTTAACCAGATAACCAACCGGCCGGGGCGAAACTTTTTCATCGACCATGCAGATCGCGTCCCCCAACAGCGTACCGTCAAGCAATGTCCCTTCGGGGCGCACCACGAAACTGAGCAGATAGGGGCATCCGGTATCGGCCATCGACCGGGCGACCCCCAGCGCCTCTGACACCGCAGGGAGCGCAACCGCGGCAAGAAAATCGACGCCTGCGCAGGCAAGGGCTTCGGCCTGAAAAGGGTGGAACACAGAGGCATCTTCCTCGGACAGCGCCTCTGCGGGATCATACGCATCCCCTTTGCACCCCATAAGCCCGCCGACGTAAACCTTCCTTGCATACGTACCATATGCTTTCAGGATCTCGTAAACAAAGCCGACGCAATCGCCGTTGACATCCCGATCCCGCAATCCGGCCAGCCAGATGCGTTCCCCGTTGGCACGCCACGTGGGAGTGAATATGAACATGGGAAGGTCATGTTCCCTGCCGATATCCAGATATTCCCGGTAAATACTTGCGAGGAGCGACTTCCCTTCATCGGTGTATATGAGCGCGGCATTCAGAATATGTGGGTCGAGAGAAACATTATACTCCCGGCGCAGGCGTTCAATTACCGCCCCTTCGGTGAGAATGAACGGGGCCTGAGCCAGGGTTTTCTCCATAGAGGAAAGGTTCACGGCTGCTTCCCCGCACCTGGCTCCGCATCGGGATGGACTTGTTTGCAGAGTTTCACGCTTTTTTCTCCATGAACACCAGCTGCAGGTTGTCGGAGATCCGTTCCATCCGGGAAACGGCGTATCCGAGCTTTTGGTAGAGACGGATATTGCGCTCGCTCCTGTGGCCGGTGAACAGCTCGAATCTCCTGATGCTCTCGAAAGAGCCTTCGATCGCCTCCATGAGTCGCGTGCCGATCCCCCGCCCCTGGAAATCCGGGCATACGATCAGCCTGCCGATCTCGCAGGTGTCCCCGTTCCGCACTCCCCTGACGGAGCCGACGATCTTCCCGTCCAGCAGTGCCTTCAGACACAGCTGCCGGACGATGTCGTCCCTCATCCCGTCGAGGGTCTGCGTGAGCGGAGGTATGGACCACTCGCCGTAAATCTCCGCCTCGCTTTGATACGCCAGGCGCTGCAACTCCAGGATATCCGGGGCATCCTCGATTGTGGCTTGTTCTATGATCATGCGCCCTCCCGGCGCTTGTTCGGCCGTACCCCTCACCCGGCCTTCGGCCACCCTCTCCCACCTCGGGGAGAGGGTTTTCTCCCCTCGCCCCTTGTGGACCCAATAAACGGGCCTAAAGGAGAGGGGCGGGGGTGAGGGGGAAAGTGTCATGCTTCTCCCTTCTCCTCACTGTTTCTTCAGGTAGCGGCTCTTCAGGTTGAAGGCGATCATCCAGTCGGCCTGGGACCGCTTGGGCAGGATATTCTTCAGCTCCGCGGCGACCTTGTCCGCATCCTGCGACTTTGCCGCCAGCTCCCGCGCCTTCGCGTCGAACAGGAGGAGGTACTCCTTCATCTCCCGCAGGTCCTTCTTCGTGGAGAGGGGGCCATGGCCCGGGACGATCCGCTCCAGGTCCATGGCGAGGAGGTCGTCGAGGGTCTTCGTCCAGCCGGGGATGTCGCCGTCGGCCAGGTAGGGATGGAAATCGGTGAAGAGGATATCACCGGCAAAGAGGAGCTTCTTCGCCGGGAGGTACACGACCACGCTCCCCTCGGTGTGGGACGGGGCGAAATGGATCAGCTCCACGGTCTCGCCGCCGAGGTCGATGGTCAGCCGGCCGTCGAAGGTGACCGTCGGGTAGACTATCTCCGTCCCGGCCATCTGCTCGGGGGTCAGACCGAAGTTGCCCGCGTTCTTCAGGGTCGCCGCGCCGTTCTTTTCCAGGGACCTGCGGTCCGCTTCATGGGAAATGATGGTTGCGCCCTGCTTCTCAAAGACGCAGTTGCCGAAGGCGTGATCCAGGTGGGTGTGGGTGTTGACCACGTACTGGATCGGCTTGTCCGTGACCTTGCGGATGTCTGCGAGGAACCGCTCACCTTCCTTGGCGGAGATGAGGGTGTCCACCACGAGGACCCCGTCGCGGCCGATGACGATGCCGGCGTTGGCGGCAAAGCTGCTGGCCGGGGAGGCGTCCTTCACCCCCACGTAGGAGTACACATTGTCGGCGATCTTCGTCAGTTCCGCCTGGGCGAACGTCGCGCCTCCGAAGACAACCGTCAACAAACACAGTCCAAGAACAAAAATTCTTTTCATCGCTCCTCCTTTGTTACTAAGAAATGCGTTAACTACTCGACAACCTTTTTTCCCCCACCCCACCCTCCCCCGCTGGGGGAGGGCGAACTGTGTTCTCCCCCCGGAGGGTGGAGGAAGGAGGGGGGCTGTCGAGTAGTCAGGTTAGTTGTTAGCAACAAGCGCTTTCATGGACTTCCATGGACTACCAACACCCAGCAGGTTGACAGCTCTATTATATCGTTTTTAAGCCATTTTTCATTGACCAAAGCCAAAAACCGTTATACCTTCGGAGTGTTGAGGTTGTCGCGGGTTGTTGAGCAAATAGAAATGAATGAGGATAGGTATAATGGAGAAAAGATATCAGGTGAATCGAACCTATTTTACTAGACACTCGACAACTGCCTAGAGTGCTGTCGCTCAAACTCAACCGGAGATAGATTTCCAGCATGCCCGTGCCGGCGTACCGGATTGTAGAACATTTCGATGTAATCAAAGATGTCACTGCGAGCATCTTCTCGGGTTTTGTAGGTACGTCGCCTGATACGTTCGCGTTTTAACAACTGAAAAAAGCTCTCAGCAACTGCGTTATCATAGCAGTTACCACGTCGGCTCATACTTTGTTCGAGGTTGTGACTTTTCAGAAAAGCCCGCCAATCGTCGCTTGTGTATTGGCTACCTTGATCGGAGTGCACAACCACCTTCTGCCCGGGCTTGCGGCGCCATACGGCCATGAGCAGAGCTTGTATCACCAGGTCCGTATGCATGCGCGGCTGCATTGACCAGCCGACTACTTGACGAGAAAAAAGATCGATAACGACGGCAAGGAATAACCAGCCTTCAGCGGTGCGAATATAGGTGATATCGGTAACCCAAGCCTGGTTGGGGCCTTCTACGGTGAAGTTTTGTTCGAGAAGATTTGCTGACAGCGTTGCTACTGTGCCGCTGCGATAACGGGGCTTCTTGTAGCCAACCTGTGCCTTCAGGTTCTCTTGCTTCATAAGCCTGGCAATACGGTTGCGGCAACTCTTTTCGCCCAGGCTGCGCAATTCGTCGTGAATCTTGCGATAGCCATAGACACAGCCGCTTTCCAGCCATGCTTGCTTGATGAGTCCCAGCACGCGAGCATCCTCCACTTGCCGTGGTGACTGCGGCTGTTTGCGCCAGGCATAGTAGCCGCTCCGGTGGACAGACATCATCCGGCACAGAGTACGAACTGGATACTGATCTTCATGCGCCTGGATGAAGGCGTACCTCACAGGGACTCTTTGGCGAAGTACGCGGTGGCCTTTTTTAGGATATCTCGTTCTTCCGTGACCCTTTGCAGTTCAGCCTTGAGACGGTTTATCTCGGTTTGCTGGTCTGTAATGGCTTCCTGGATCGGTCCGTTGCCGTAACGTTTAATCCATTTGTAAAGGCTGGTATGGGTGATACCGAGGCGAGCAGCGACACTGTAGATGCCATGTCCACGCTCCGTAACCTGTTTGACCGCTTCAATCTTGAATTCTTCCGTATAACGTTTGCTGCTCATGCATCCCTCCTGAGATGGTTACTATATAACTCAGGAGTGTCTAAAAAACTAGGGGCGATTCAGTCATATGTGTAGAGCTGACACTATAGCTTTATCCTCTCCTGGAATCTGAACGACAAAAAGCCCGCTCGAGCGGGCTTTTTGTCGTAACCTGATGCATGCGTTGATGGAATCTAGGCTGCCGGTTGTGCAGGTGGGGAAGAGACTCCGCGGGCCCAGACGTGTTTTCCGAACTTCCAGTACCCCTGAACATTGCAGAGCCGGGCATCTCTGGCGGCATCGACCGTGAGAGTCTGGCCGCTGATCAACGGCTGCAGGTACTTGGCAAGAACGGTACTCCCCCCGCCGGTCAACACGATGGTGTCGATGTCCCAGTCGTCGGTCCAGAGACGGTCCGCCTCGTTGGCGATGGACGTCGCCAGTTGGCCGAATACCTGCTCGGTGAGTCCCTTGAGGTCATACTCCTTGCCGCGAATCTTGATCGACCCTCGCTCTACTGCCTCGTGCATCCGGTAGAGCTCGACATTGACGTTGCATTTTTCCCGCAATTTGCCGGCAATCACGCCGTATGCCCTGGCGATCCCCATGTCGACGGTACGGCTGCCACGCTCTGAGTAACGCATCTTGTCGGAGACGGTAAAATCGGAGGTCTTGAAACCCACGTCGATTACCCCGACCTTCTCCCGCACGTAGCGCCGGTCGCCGAGTTCGCC
>JAMXLF010000009.1 GCA_024281055.1 Geobacteraceae bacterium | reverse complement strand
TGAAAAAAGGGTTGAAAATCACCCTCGACGGCGATCCCTACGTCGTCATCGCCTTCGACTTCGCCAAGCCGGGGAAGGGACAGGCACTTTATCGGACCAAGATGCGCAACATGATCAATGGCAGCATCATCGACCGGACGTACCGCTCGGGCGAAACCTTTGAGCCGGCCAGTCTGGAAGAGCGCAAAATGCAGTTCCTCTACAAGGAAGATGAACACTACTGCTTCATGGACAACCAGACGTTCGAACAGGTCCATGTGGACGAAGGGGCGCTGGGGGATGCCAAGAATTACCTGATCGACAACCTTCCGGTCAGCGTGCTCTTGTTCAGGGAGAAGGCGATCGGCGTAGACCTGCCGAATTTTGTAAATTTGCGGGTCATCAAGACCGACCCTTGGGCCAAGGGAGACACCTCCGGCAGTGATTCCAAACCTGCCACCGTGGAAACCGGCTACGTCCTCCGGGTACCGCCCTTTATCGAGGAAGGGGAGTTGATTACCATCGATACCCGCACCGGCGAGTATTCCACCAGAGTCAAAGGATAGCCCGATGCATACAAACCGGGCACTGGCTGAGCGTTTCGCCAACCTGGCCGCCCGTGCCTCCATCATACAGGAAATCAGACGGTTCTTCATCGCGAAGGGGTATCTCGAAGTAGAGACCCCTTTTCGCATACCTGCCCCCGCTCCAGAAACCCACATCGATGCCGCACCAGCGGGCGAATGGTTTCTCCATACATCCCCGGAAATCTGCATGAAACGGATGGTCGCCGCCGGTTATAGACAGATTTTCCAGGTCTGTCGCTGCTGGCGTGATGGTGAACGCGGGTCGAGACACCTGCCGGAGTTCACCATGCTGGAGTGGTACCAGGCGGATGCGAATTATCTCCACCTGATGGACGAATGCGAGGCGCTCATCCAAACGGTGGCTTCCGCAACCGGGCGGGGAAACTCGCTGGTCTTCATGGGGAATATTATCGACCTGAGCGGTCCGTGGGAAAGGATTTCGGTTCGGGAAGCGTTCCGTCGCTATACTGACTACTCCGCGGAAGAGGCCCTGGAACGGGACATGTTCGACGAGCTCATGGTGGATGCAATCGAGCCGCAACTCGGGCTGGGGAAGCCTGCCTTCATCCACGACTACCCTGCGTGCCGCGGGGCTTTGGCACGACTCAGAACGGACGATCCGACTGTTGCGGAACGCTTCGAGTTATACATCGGCGGCATAGAACTGGCAAACGCCTTCTCGGAACTGACCGATGCCCGGGAACAACATGTCAGGTTCGCCCAGGAAGCAGCCTGCCGCGCTTCCATAGGCAAACCCGCCTATCCGCTGCCGGGAAAATTCCTCGAGGAACTGCCCCATATGCCGCCGACAGCTGGCATTGCCCTCGGTGTGGACCGACTGGTAATGGTTCTGCTGGATGCCGCACGCATTGATGAGATCGTAGCGTTCAGCCCCGAAGAGCTTTAAACTACGGCGTGCTGAGTCCCTTCTCGATATCCCGGTATTCGATGGTTTTCCCCCGGAAATTCCGCAAAAAGAACTTGCCACCCCGCCGCTTCACGTAGTCGGGTAACAACGGCACCTTTCCTTTCCCTCCCGGCAGATCGATCACATAATACGGATTGGCCATCCCCGAGGTATGGCCACGCAGCCCCTCCATGATTGCTATACCCTGAGCCACCGGCGTGCGAAAATGACCGGTCCCCTGCACCAGATCCATTTGATGTATATAATAAGGACGCACCCGGATGGCAAGCAGCCGCTGCATCAGAGTTTTCATCACTTCAGGATCATCATTCACCCCGCTGAGGAGCACCGTCTGATTCCCCAACGGGATGCCGGCGTCGGCCAGTAGAGCGCAGGCTCGGGACGACACCGGGGTTATTTCCCGGGGATGATTGAAGTGGAGGTTGACGTAGAGTGGATGATGCTGCCGGAGGATTCGGCAGAGACGGTGGGTAATGCGCTCGGGCAGAGTCGCTGGCACGCGGGTACCGATCCTGATGATGTCCACGTGGTGAATCTTGCGCAGGCCGGTAAGGATCTCGTCCAACACCTCGTCATCGAGAAGCAATGGTTCCCCACCGGACAGGATCACGTCGCGAATCTGCGGATTATCTGCGATATAGGCAAGAACCGCCGCGTGGTCGCCACGTGCCGAGTGCAAACACCCGCAACCGACACCGCGCTTGCGCATGCAGAAACGACAGTACACGGCGCATTGCGAGGAGACGAGCCAGACGACCCGGTCTGGGTAACGGTGGATCAGCCCTGGCACCGGGCTCAATCCCTGCTCATTCAGGGGGTCAGCTTGCTGGGTGTCGGTCAGTTCCCGCGGATCGGGAACGCACTGCTGCCAGATGGGATCTCCCACTTCCTCGATCAGGGAAAGGTAATGGGGGGTGATCCGCATGGGATATCGTGCAACAACCGACCGGAGCGGCTCGACGTCCAAATTAAAACGCCCGGCAAGCTGTACCGGGCTGTCAATGCTGTCTGCTAAACTTTTTTGCCACTTCTCCATGTTCTTCTCAGACCTCAAGAGTTCCGATCAGCTCTTTTATGTCGGCAATACCGTTGTCGACCAGGTACTGTTCCATTCCCAGCGCGATTGTCTGGGCTGTTCCAGGCTCGAGGAAATTCGCTGTGCCAATCTGGACAGCGGTCGCTCCGGCAAGCATGAACTCCAGGGCATCGCCGGCGGTCATGATCCCGCCAATGCCGATGACGGGGATGCTCACCGCCCGCGCGACCTGCCACACCATCCGGAGCGCAATCGGCTTGATCGCCGGGCCTGAAAGGCCGCCGGTCACATTGGCTAGCACCGGCTTTCGTTTATTCAAGTCGATGGCCATGCCGGTCAGGGTGTTGATGAGTGAAAGGGCGTCGGCCTCTGCATCGACACACGCATGAGCCATCTCGACGATATCGGTTACATTGGGCGATAGCTTGACGATCACCGGTTTTACGGTCGCCTCGCGCACCAGTTTCACTACTGCATAGGCAGATTTGGGGTCGGTTCCGAAGACAATCCCGCCGTGTTTCACGTTGGGGCAGGAGATATTCACCTCGACCGCCGCAACCTCGGGTATTCTGTCCAGCCGCTCGGCCATTTCGGCATACTCCTCCGGAGTATTGCCAAAAAAGTTGGCGATGACAGGAGTCGTGATGGTACGAAAAAAGGGTGCCTTCTTTTCGATAAAAGCATCTATGCCGACGTTCTGCAGCCCGATGGCGTTCAACATCCCCCCCTGAGTCTCCACGATGCGGGGGGTGGGATTGCCCGCCCGTGGCTTAAGGGAAAG
Source organism: Geobacteraceae bacterium (assembly GCA_024281055.1). Classification (GTDB taxonomy): domain Bacteria; phylum Desulfobacterota; class Desulfuromonadia; order Geobacterales; family Geobacteraceae; genus JAMXLF01. The sequence goes on along the minus strand of JAMXLF010000009.1, from coordinate 47,179 downwards.
CCCCTTGGTGATAATGGCGCCAAGACTCTCCAGGTCGACATAGCCGGCAAATTCCTCGCCGTAGCCAAACGTTCCCGAGGCGGTCATCACCGGATTGCGCATTTTGAACCCGGCTATCTCTACGGACATCTCTGGTTTTGTCATTATTGCTCCTCGCTGCCCCTAAACCCACTGCAATTCCTGGAAATCGAACACCGGCCCGTCCTTGCAGACACAGCGGTAATCCGGAGTGTGCTCCCCGTGGTCGCGTCCCTTTACCACACAGCCGAGACATGCCCCCATCCCACACGCCATGTACGCCTCAAGAGAAACCTGGCACGGAATAGCCTCACGCCGGGCGATCTCCGCCACCGCTTTCAACATCGGCATCGGCCCGCACGCAAAGATGGCTTTCGATGGGACGTCACCTTTCAGATGTCGTTCCATCACCTCCGTCACGAGCCCGCTCGCGCCCAAGGTGCCATCATCGGTAGCGACATACGTCTCCACTCCGAGTCGCTCAAATTCGGTGATGCAGAGGATGTCTTCCTGAGTTTTCCCGCCGACAAACAACCTGATTCTTCCGCTCTTAACCACCTCTTTGGCAAGATAATAGAGGGGAGCCAGACCGACGCCTCCCCCCACCAGGATGGTTTCGGTATCAGGGCCTGCCGGAGTGAAGCCCGTTCCAAGAGGGCCGAGGATATCCAGATGGTCGCCATGGTGAAGAGTCGAAAGCATGGCAGTACCCTTCCCCACCACCCGGTAGAGGATTTCGAAGTAAATCTGCGGCCAGGCACCAGGATACTCCGACTCGAATGTGCCAAGGTCGAAAATGCCGAAAGGCCTCCGCAGCAGGGGATCTACGGCGTCCCGGACCCGAACCATCACGAACTGCCCGGGTTTCGCCTGTGCGAACTCCTGCGGTGCGGTAAGTCGCATCCGGAAATACCCTGGCGACACCTCTGCGTTGCTTATAACCATCGTCTTAAACTGCATCGCCACCTTCCTCGTTGTTGTTAAAGAGATATTCCATGAGGAGTGCGTCCTCACCATTCTCGTAATAACCTTTGCGTCGTCCAACCTCGGCAAACCCGAGTCGAAGGTAGAGGGAGATCGCCGCGACGTTGCTCGGCCGCACTTCGAGCGAAACGAAGTCCGCCCCTTTTTCCCGACACATCCTGAGGGCGGTCTCCACAAGAAGCCTGCCCACCCTCCGTCCACAGAAATCCTTGCGTACAGCGACGTCCAGAATATGCCCTTCGTCAAGGAGGTGCATCGAACAGACATAGCCGAGGACCACCACGTCCTGCCCCAGAGCCACCAGCGGAAAGGAATGGGGAGATTTCAACTCGTCGAGGAAATGGTTTCGCGTCCACGGCAGGGGAAATGCGTCATTCTCAATGGCCAGCACCTGTTCCAGGTCCCGCTCGGTCATCGGACAGACAGAAATATCATCAAGTTCATCCTTCATCGTCGAAGGCATCATAAGCAATCGGATATTGGTTGTAAACTGTTTTTTGCAGGGACTTTCACACTCCCAGTAACGGGAAAACGCTGCAGCGCGGGTTTTTGTGGCACTAAGGTGCATGAGAGTTTGAATTTGACTTTTGCAGGATGATGGGTTACATTTTTTATTTCTTTGGGAGGAACGGCATTGAACGATACAAGTATTTCATACAAAGACGCTGGAGTAGACATCGACGCCGGTAACACGTTCGTAAAGATGATCAAACCACTGGTCAAGGCGACATCGCGACCGGAGGTGATCGCCGACATCGGCGGTTTTGGCGGCCTGTTTTCCCTCAACACCAGCAAATACAAAAACCCTGTCCTGGTCTCTGGCACCGACGGTGTCGGAACAAAGTTGAAACTGGCTTTCATGGCCGACCGCCACGATACCATCGGCATCGACCTTGTGGCAATGTGCGTCAACGATATCGTTGTTCAGGGAGCCGAGCCGCTTTTCTTCCTCGACTACCTCGCCACGGGCAAGCTCGATCCGGCAAAGGGCGCCGAAGTCATCAAGGGGGTTTCCGAGGGGTGCGTCCAGGCAGGCTGTGCCCTTATCGGCGGAGAAACGGCGGAAATGCCCGGATTTTATGCCGCAGGAGAATACGACATTGCCGGCTTCGCCGTGGGAGTTGTGGACCGTGACAACATCATCGACGGCTCCACCATCACCGTCGGCAACCGCCTCATCGGACTCACCTCCAGCGGCCTCCATAGCAACGGCTTTTCCCTGGCGCGCAAGGTAATCTTCGAAAAGATGGGGCTCGGCATCAACGATGCTCTGCCGGGACTCAGCAAAAGCGTAGTCGAAGAGCTCCTGACCCCGACCCGCATCTACGTCAAATCCGTACTCAATCTCCTTCGGGATTTTCCCATAAACGGCATCGCCCACATCACGGGCGGCGGCCTTGTGGAAAATGTCCCGCGGGTTCTGCCCAACGGCTGCAAAGCCTTGATCAACAGAAAATCCTGGGAAGTCCCTGCCGTTTTCCAGCTCCTCCAGGATGCCGGCAACATCACCGACAGCGAGCTGTTCAGGACCTTCAACTGCGGGATCGGCATGGTACTCGCGATACCTGAAAGCGAAGCTGAGGAGATCCTCATCAGGCTTTCGGGCCTGAATGAACAGGCATATGTGATCGGTGAAGTGGTTAAATGCGACGCAGGCAAGGAATGCGTGGAGCTGCTCTGAACGGGGAAACGGCATGAATAACTTGCTGAATATCGGGGTGCTGGCCTCGGGTAACGGCTCCAACCTCCAGGCGATAATCGACCGCATCGAGAACGGGGAGTTGACTGCGAAGATTGCATGTGTGATCAGCAATAATGCCGGAGCCTTTGCCTTGGAGAGGGCTCGACGATATGGCATACCCGCCCTCCACCTCGATCATCGACTTTTTCCCGGCAGAGCGGGCTACGATGCAGCGCTCCTCGAGGCACTACGTGAATACGAAGTGGAGCTGGTGGCGCTCGCAGGGTTCATGCGCATCATCACCCCGGTACTCATCGATGCCTACCCCCACGCGATCATGAATATCCATCCTGCCCTCCTCCCTGCCTTCCCCGGTCTTCATGCCCAGAAGCAAGCCCTCGATTACGGAGTGAAGATTTCCGGGTGTACCGTTCATTTCGTTGATCCGGGCACCGATACCGGTCCGGTTATCATCCAGTCCGCCGTCCCTGTTCTGGAGGGTGACACCGAAGAGACCCTCTCTGCCCGCATCCAAGTCGAAGAGCACCGCGTCTACCCAAAGGCAATCGGGCTCTTTGCCAAAGGATGCCTGAAAGTCGAGGGACGCACGGTCATCATTTCTCCCCCACCGGTACTGACTACAGCCGCCCTGATCAATCCACCCGCGTAGACTCTTTACCGACTTTATCGCCATACTCTTGTGTTGTGCCATTCCTCCCAAGGAAATCCGGCAAAATCGATGAACAGTGCCGTTGGGATGAATGTGTCAAGCTCGCTCACGTTCTCCTTTAGAAGTCTTGACGTAAAATCTCGAAAAAGCAGCAACTCCCTTCGAAACAGCGATAGAAATTCCCACCGAAGGCCAGCCAGATCAAGGGGATCATTTCCAGTAAAATTATTGGTGCACCACTCATCGTGCAGCACCTCTCCAGACTTGTCGATGAGTGGCAGGCCATGGAGGCGGCATGTCATGGGGCGGTAATCATACACCAGACACCTGCCGTTGTCACCCAGAAGAACACAGGGGATTTCGTCGTCATCGGGCATGAGCGCTTCCCACTCCTCCTCCGGTCGATAATTAAGTGTATACGGCGGTGCGAATTCCGGCCAGAGCCCCTGCATCGTGGCGAGACGAGCATGTGACTTATCTAGCACCGCTTTGCGTTGGGTCTCCGAAAGCCGGTCGAAACCGTTCTTCAGGTAGCAGGCGTCGAGCAGAGTGATGTCGAACAGACCTCGACAACACTCGGAACAGCCGGCCGCGCAGGAGATATGGTCGCCGAACTTTTCGCTGCAGCCGGCAAACCAGCTATCCACCTCCGTAAGGAGGGCTCCATATTGTTTTAGAAGTTCATCCATATGTTGTACAGATAGTAGAAAAAAGGCGACGCAATTTAGCGTCGCCGCACATTTTGTTGCATGTCCCAGCGAGTTTCCTTAAGCCAAAACTTCCGACTTGGTGAAGATCGCCTTCAGCCAGTAACCTTCCTTCTCAATGTTTTCCCGGCCCCCCTCTTCCCGGTCGACCAGGGCCACGATTCCCAACACCTCCAACCCTTCCTCTTCAGCACGTCTGACCGCCTTCATAGACGAACCACCGGTCGTGACCACGTCCTCGACAATAATTACCTTGGTGCCCGGAGGAAGGTTCTTGCGCCCCTCAAGCCATTGCCCGGTGCCATGCCCTTTCGGCTCCTTGCGAATGATGAAGGCGTGGAGCGGATGACCGGCAAGGAAAGCGGCAATGGAGGTTGCTGTTGCGATCGGGTCGGCGCCGAGAGTGATGCCGCCGACGGCCTGAACGTCCGGCACGTCCTTGACCGCCTCGAAGAAGAGCTTGCCCACCAGCAGACCACCCTCTGCATGAAGCGTAGTCTGTTTGCCGTCGAAATAGAAGTCGCTCTCCCGCCCCGAGGCGAGAATGACCTTTCGTTTCTCGTATGAAAGCTCAAGAATTATCTGTTTCAGCCTCTCCTTGTCACTCATTGCATGTCACTCCTTTTCGAATAGATCCAGCTGCGGCTCGGGACCGAGCATGGGAAATTTAACCGGGTATTCACCCGAGAAGCAGGCGCGGCAGTAACTGCTGTTTTCAGTCCCGACGGAATGAAGAAGTCCTTCCCGAGAGAGATAGCCGAGCGAGTCTGCGGTAATATAGCGGTTGATCTCTTCGATGGTATGGGACGATGAGATAAGTTCCTTCCGGTTTGGAGTGTCGATGCCGTAATAGCAGGGATAGCTGGTCGGCGGGGAGGAGATGAGGACATGGACCTCTTTCGCCCCGGCATTCCTGACCATCTTGACGATCTTCCGTGAGGTGGTGCCGCGGACGATGGAATCGTCGATGACGATTACCCGTTTCCCTTCGAGGACTTCCCGCACCGGGTTCAGCTTGATCTTCACGCCGAAGTGACGGATCGACTGTTGCGGCTCGATGAAGGTCCGCCCCACGTAATGATTGCGGATGAGCCCCAGCTCGAAGCGGATCCCCGACTCCTCGGCATAGCCGAGTGCAGACGGAACGCCGGAATCCGGGACGGGAATCACGATGTCGGCATCGATCCGATGCTCCCGGGCCAGCTGCCGTCCCAGTTCCTTCCTCACCTGATACACGTTCCTGCCGAAAATGTACGAATCCGGACGGGAAAAATAGACGAATTCGAAGATGCAGGGGGTAGGCTCCGCTTTCTTGAAGGGGAAATGGGAGGTCACGCCGTTCTTGTCGATGACGACAATCTCTCCCGGTTCGATCTCTCTGATGAACTGGGCCTCGATAAGGTCCAGGGCACAGCTTTCGGAAGCCACCACGTACGCATCTCCCTGCTTACCGAGGCAGAGCGGTCTAAAACCATGGGGATCGCGGACGGCGACCATGCGGGTCTCTGTCAGGAAGAGAAGGCAATAGGCCCCTTTGATCCGGTTGAGGGCGTCGGTGATCCGCTCGACAAGGGAGCTGGTCTTGGAGGTGGCCAGGAGGTGGACGATGATTTCGGTGTCCATGGTGGTCTGGAAGATGGAGCCCCAGGCCTCCAGTTCGTCCTTGATGATCTGGGCGTTGACAATGTTGCCGTTATGGGCCACGGCGATGGAGCCGCGGGAATAGTCGACGAGGATCGGCTGGATATTCTTCAGTACCGAGGCGCCGGTGGTGGAATAACGCACATGGCCGATGGCCGCCCTCCCCGGAAGGTTCTTGAAGATCTCCTGGTTGCCGAAGACATCGGCCACCAGCCCCATGCTCTTGTGGGAGTGGAGTCCCTGGCCGTCGGAAGAAACGATGCCGCAGCTTTCCTGGCCACGGTGCTGGAGAGCGTAGAGACCCAGGTAGGTTAGATTGGACGCCTCGGGATGGTTGAAAATACCGAATATGCCGCATTCTTCTTCAGGTCTTCGGAAATGCATAATGGTGATATACTCCTTGCCCTTGCCGCTACGGCCGAGTGTCGTCTACAGCAGGTTGTTCCTTGCGTACATGGCGGCGTTCCTGAACAGAACGAGCCCATCTCCCTCCTCAGGGAGAGACTCTCTGGTCCAGCGAGGATGGTTGGTATAGTGGGTAAAGGCCTCGGGGTGGGGCATAAGTCCCATGAGCCTGCCGCTTTCGTTGCAGATTCCGGCAATGGCGTTTACCGAACCGTTCGGGTTGAGGGGGAACTCCATGGTCGGAGCGGCGTAACCCGGGGTGCTGTACTTGAAGACGGCGAGGTTCCCCTGCTCGATCCGCGCGAGGGTCGCTTCTGTCATGGTGACAAATTTTCCTTCTCCGTGCCGGATCGGGAGATAGATCCCGCGCTTGATCCCTTTCGTGAAGACGGCAGGAGAAGCGGGATCGACCTTGAGATAGACCCACCGGTCCTGAAAACGGCCACAGTCGTTAAAGGTCAGCGTCGCCTCCTGCCGCAGGTAGTTGCCGTCGAAGCCGGGAAGAAGCCCCATCTTCACCATGAGCTGGAATCCGTTGCACACCCCGAGAATCAGCTTCCCAACGTTGATGAATCGGAGAAGCTGGTCGAGAAGGTGCTCGCTCAGCTCGTCCACCTTGGCGTACTGAAAGCGGTTTGCCTGGGCCTTGGCGCTCCCCAGATCATCGCCGTCCAGAAACCCCCCGGTCAGGTTCAGGAAGTGGAAGTCATCCAGTCGCACATCTCCAGCCAGAAGGTCGGAGATATGGGCGATAACCGTCTCGTCGAACCCTCCAAGGCGACAGGCGTGAGCCGCCTCTGTCTCACAGTTGGTACCGTTACCGGTAATGACGATTGCTCGTGTTTTCCGTGTCATCTCAGAGTTCCCTCAACGTTTCTTGCCATGCATCCTTTAGTTCTGCAACCCCCGCCTTGATAACCATACTTCCATCCAACCCGGTGATGGTAACGAGCGGCTCTTCAGTCACGACACCAATCGCGGCAAAGGAGGTACTGCCCATCGCCTCTTCGAACTCTTTCTGCTTATCGATGTGGACAGTCACCAGAAGCCGCGAGGCTGATTCGGAGAAAAGGAGAGCCACATCGTTCTTGTCTGCCATATCCCCTTTCCACGAGAGCAGCGCGAGATCAAGACGGATGCCGAAACCGCCGGCAAACGCAGACTCGGCAGCAGCCACAGCAAGCCCCCCGTCGGATAGGTCGTGACAGGAGGCAACCAGTCCCGACATGACCGCACAGTGATAGGCCTGATAACGGTTGTATGCCGTGGCTGGGTCAACTACCGGCACTCTGTTGCCGACTGCCCCCTTCAGGGCAAAATATTCCGACCCCCCGAGTTCGTTGCCGGTGTCGCCCAAAAGGTAGACGATGTCGCCGGAGCGCTTCACGTCCATTGTGACGGCTTTACGGAGATCCTCAATCTTGCCGATCACCGAAAAGAGGAGTGTCGGCGGGATAGAGATCTTGGTGGTTCCGTCGTAGAAGTCGTTCTTCATGGAGTCTTTGCCTGAGATGAGCGGAATGCTGTAGGCCAGACAGACGTCGTAAAGGGCCTGGTTGGATCGAACCAGTTGGGCCATCTTGTAGGGGCCGTCCGGCGTCTTCTCGGAGAGGACCGGGTCGCACCAGCAAAAATTGTCGAGCCCCGCCACCAGGCCGAGGGAGCCCCCCACAGCCACATAGTTCCTGAGGGCTTCATCAATGGCATTGGCGGTCATGTGGTAGGTGTCGATGTCCGAGTATCGGGGGCAGATGCCGTGGGCAACCACCACCCCCTCAAACGAGTCGAGGATGGGGCGCACTACCGCCGCATCGGAGGGGCCGTCATTGGCCACGCCGGTGAACGGCTTGACCACGCTCCCTCCCTGCACCTCGTGATCGTACCGACGGACGACCGATTCCTTGGAGCAGATATTGAGGGACGAGAGAAGAGCCAAAAGGTCGGCGGTATAATCTTGCTTAGCCCCGACAACCGGCTCCGGGTGGCGCGGAGGGATCCATTTCGCCGGCAGCTCCATGGGAGGAAGCCCCTCGTGCATGAACTCCACCGGCAGATAGGCAACGCTCCGCTCGCCGTAGAGGATATGAAAGTAGCCGGTATCGGTGAATTCGCCGAGGACGGTTGCCTCGACCCCCATCCGTTTGGCTAGAGCCATGAATTCGTCGATTTTCGCCGGCGGCACGGCGAGGCTCATCCGCTCCTGGGCCTCGGAGATAAGGATTTCCCACGGGTCGAGCCCCGGATACTTGAGGGGCGCCCGGGAGAGATCGAGGCGGCAGCCACCGCACTCCTGGGACATCTCGCCGATGGACGAGGAAAGACCGCCGGCACCGTTGTCGGTTATGAAGTTGTACAGTCCCCGGTCACGCGCCCGCAGAAGAAAGTCGGTCATCCGCCTCTGGGTGATCGGATCCCCGATCTGCACCGCCGACACCGGCGACGACTCGGAAAGCTCCTCGGACGAAAACGTGGCACCGTGGATGCCGTCCTTGCCGATCCGGCCGCCGGTCATGACAATCAGATCGCCGGGGTTGATATACTTCACGTATGACGGCTCGCCATTGATCTCGGCCGGCATGATCCCGGCGGTGCCGCAGAAAACAAGGGGCTTGCCGGCGAAGCGCTCGTCGAAGACGAGGGAGCCGTTGACCGTCGGGATGCCGCTCTTGTTGCCACCATGCTCGACTCCCTCAACTACGCCCTCGTAAATGCGGCGCGGGTGGAGAAGCCGCTTGGGGAGCGGCTTTGCATAGAATGGAGAAGCGAAGCAGAAAACGTCGGTATTGAAGACGAGTCGTGCTCCCTTGCCGGTACCGAATGGATCCCTGTTCACCCCGACGATACCGGTGAGCGCCCCGCCGTACGGATCGAGTGCAGAGGGAGAGTTGTGGGTCTCCACCTTGAAAACGAGAGACCAGTCGTCGTTGAAGCGGATGACACCAGCGTTGTCCTTGAATACCGACAGGCAGAAATCATTCTTGCCGAGCTTCTGCCGCACCTCTTTCGTTGTTCGCTGGATGAAGCTCTTGAAGAGGGAGTGGATCTCCTGGCGGTTGCCGTGTTCGTCCTCATCGCCGTGTTCGTCCTCATAGTGGACAGTGCCGGCAAATATCTTGTGTTTGCAGTGTTCCGACCAGGTCTGGGCCAGCGCTTCCAGCTCCACGTCGGTCGGCCTGTCTTCAAGGCCAAGTTGCTTTCGCCCTGCGATGACCTTCGGGTCACGGAAATGGGCCTGAATGATCTTCATCTCGGCCAGGGTAAGCGCCAGCACCCCGTCCCGGCTGATTTGCACGAGCTCTTCATCGGAACAGTCAAGATCGATTTCCCGAACCTGCGCCCGCGTCTCCCCCGTAACCTTCGGCACGTAGGCCGGCACACCACTGAATGCAGCATGGTCAAACACCTGGAAACGCTGGATCAGGGTGTTGCAGAGGAGCTCCGTGGCAATCCGCTCCACATCGGGTCGGGCCAGCCTGCCGGTAAACAGATATTGCACCGAGGTATACACCCCCTCCCCCGGCTGGAATGGACGACCGGTGATGTATTCGACCGCTTCCCGAGCGGTTCGCCCCACGTTATCGGTGACACCGGGGCGAAAGCCCACTTCGACGAGGAAATCAAACTCTCGCGCAGAAGGCCTGTCGATGGCATAGGTCTGGATGACCGGGTCACAGAACGGTCCGGCCGCGGCTTTTTCAAGCTCGTCCGGGGCCAGCTCAGCATCCACGGTATAGACGTCAATGGAACGGACGTCTTCCACCGACAAATGGAGAAAGTGCTCGATTTCCCGTTTCACCCTCTCCCCACGGGCATCCCGTATTCCCGCCCTGAGGGCTATTTCGATTCTGTATGCCATTGTCCTTCCTTTTCAAGCAAGACCGTCCGCGTAGGAAACGGTATATATATGCCGCATTCTCTGAAGCGGGTACAGATTCGTGTGTTGATGAGGTCGGTAACTGCAAAAACCCGTGTATAGTCATTCACCCAGAAGAAGAGGGCCATGTTGAGGACACTTTCCCCGAACGACACGAAGTACGCTTCGGGATGAGGCTCCCTGAGGACCTCGGGGATATCCAGGGCAATCTCCGCGAGAAGGCTTTTCACCTTCTCCGGGTCGCTGCCGTAGGCCACTCCCACAGTAACCTTACCCTTGGCACGGGGTTCGGGAAAGGCCATGTTGACCAGGCTCGTGTTGCACAACTCCGAATTGGGTATGATGAGCAGAGTATTGTCGGCTGTTTTGATCTTTGTGCTGCGCAGACCGATGTCGAGCACATCCCCCCATTGACCGGAGGTAAGCTGGATCCGGTCGCCGATCCGAAAGGGGCGGTCTATCATAAGCGTGAAGCCGGAGATCATGTTCGCAAGCGTATCCTTGGCCGCCATCCCGATGGCGAGAGAGCCGATGCCGAGGGCAGTCACCAGGGAGAGAATGTCGTAATTGAAATGTTTGAGGACGATGATGAGGGCAGTACCGACCAGGAAAATGCTGATCAGCTTCTCAATCAAAGGAACAAGCTGACGATTGAGCCCCGCCGCGCCTTCCCCGGCCCGGGCCGTATACCAGCTGAGGGTTTCATCGGCAGCCCGGTAGGCGATGTTGGTCAGGATCGCGATATTGATCACAAAGATGAAACCGGACACCACCACATGAGCGTTCTCGGGCAACGGCAGAGAGCGAACGGCGTAATAGAGACCAGCGAAGATCACGAGAAGGGATGCGGGTGGCGTCACCCTCGTGAGGACCCGGTCATCCAGGTCGGTGGCAGTAAAAGAGGTGAAGCGCGGCCCCCAGGTGGTCAGAACATAACGCACACCCCTGGCGAGTACCCAGAAAACGGCAAAAATGATGACGGCGACGAGACACTCTTTCAGCCAGAAAAGATAGAGGCTGTCTGTCTCCTGCAACCGGTAGAAATCGAGGATTCTATCCACCGAACACCCTTGTGAAAATTGTATCCACATGTTTCAGGTGGTACTGCAGGTCGAAGGCCTCGCGGATATCTTCCTCGGAGAGGAGAGCCCTCACATCGGCGTCGTGCAGGAGTTCCTCCATGAGGTCCTTCTGTTGCTCCCACACCTTCATGGCATTGCGCTGGACAAGTTCATAGGCACGTTCGCGGGAAGCGCCAGCGGTGGCAAGCTTGAGGAGCACCCGTTGCGAGTTGTACAGACCACCCATCAGGTTCAGGTTCTTTGCCATGTTCTCCGGGTAAATCACCAGCTTGTCGATGAGGCCGATGCAGCGGTTCAGCATGAAATCCATGACGATGGTGGCATCGGGACCGATTACCCTTTCGACCGAGGAGTGGGAGATGTCACGCTCATGCCAGAGGGCGACGTTTTCCAGGGCGGACACGGCATAGCCACGGGTGAGGCGGGCCAACCCCGACAAGTTCTCGGAGAGAACCGGGTTCCGCTTGTGGGGCATCGCGGACGACCCCTTCTGCCCCTTGCTGAAAAATTCCTCCACTTCAAGCACTTCGGTCCGCTGCAGGTGCCGGATTTCCACGGCAAACTTCTCAATGGACGAAGCGATGATCGCCAGCGTGGCAAAGAACTCGGCGTGCCGGTCGCGTTGGATGATCTGGGTGGAACAGGGGGCGGGCTTTAGGCCGGCCTTTCTGCAGACATACTCCTCCACCTGCGGATCGATATTGGCAAAGGTGCCGACAGCGCCGGAGATCTTGCCGTAGGAGACCGTCTCCCGGGCCGCTTCCATGCGTCTGAGATTTCTCCGCATCTCGTCGTACCAGAGGGCCATCTTGATGCCAAAGGTGACCGGTTCTGCATGGATGCCGTGGGAGCGGCCGATCATCGGCGTCATCTTGTGCTCGATGGCGCGTTTCTTGATCACCTCCATGAGGCGTTTAATGTCGTCGATGATCAGATCACTCGCCTCCTTGAGAAGCATGGCGAAGGAGGTGTCGAGGATGTCCGACGATGTCAGCCCAAGGTGAACGAAGCGAGAGTCGGCACCTATATAATCGGCCACTGACGTAAGAAAAGCGATGACGTCATGCTTGACCGTCTGTTCGATTTCATCGATGCGGGCCACGTCAAACTTTGCCTTTGTCTTGATTCTTTCCACGGCTTCCCGGGGAATGGCACCCATCTTCGCATGGGCCTCGCAGGCGTATATCTCGATCTCAAGCCATTTCTGGTATCGGTTCTGGGGTTCCCAGATGCGGGACATTTCCGGACGGCTGTAACGTTCTATCACTGCAATCTCCCTTTCTTCGTTTCATGGGGCAGGGCAAACACCGGCGGAAGGTGGCCATGGAATCTGCCCTGTGTCGTGTAAGAAAAATTAAACTGTCAACACCTCGCTGACACGATACTGATGTCCGACGACAAGACGCGGAGAACAGACTTTCTGCCCGTCGAGAAGATTTTGGGCAACTTCGCGAGCAACCCCCGGATCATTGTTGACTTCCGAAAGATGCGCCAGGAAAACCCCTTCCAATGCATCATGCAGAATACCTTCGAGCAGCGCGGCCGCGTCGTTGTTGGATAGATGTCCGTGGCGCGACTTGATGCGCTGCTTCAAATGCCAGGGGTACGGGCCATTCAGCAGCATCTCCTCGTCGTGGTTTGATTCCAGAACCACTGCACGGCATCCACCGAGTTTGTCGCTGACAAGTCTGGTGGCAATGCCGAGATCTGTGGCAAAACCAAATTTACCCTCACGACATTCGATGACAAACCCCACCGGATCGCGGGCATCGTGGGTCGTGGGAAATGGATCGATCATGATATCCCGGAATGCAAAGGGATAACCGGATTCGAATTCGATCACCTCCGCTTTTTCAAAAAGGCGACCACATTCCCGGCGGGTCGGATAGCTTACCAGAAGCGGAATCCTGAGCTTGCGCGCCAGCGTCCCCGCGCCACGCGTATGGTCAGTGTGCTCATGACTGACGAGGATGGCATGCAGATCTTCACCCTTTACGCCGATTGCCCCTAGCCTGGCAAGCAGCTCCCGGGCGGACAGACCTGCATCAATGAGGATCTTACTGTCGCCAGCCTCGACAAAGACCGCGTTTCCCTTGCTGCCGCTGGCAAGCAGGCAAACTCGCACGCTCCCCCCTTATGTAACCATATCTCGACCATGCTGGCACCCCATGAAAATCCACCGCTGCACCAACCGGGAAGGATCGCCAGCATCCCGATCAATCGATTTAAGTATAACTTTTTATTTATACCGAAAAGCAGCAGGAGATTCAAGGCTAAACTTGCCAGTGGTGTGTTACCGCAGGAGATTCATGTAATCCAGCGTCGCATCGCCGATGAGAGGATTGAGGGGCAGGAGGATATGGAAGGTAGACCCTGGGAAGTGCTCGGGGTGATATCCTGGCGACTCGACCCATATCTCACCGCCATGCATGTCAACAATCCCCTTGGCGATCGCCAGCCCCAGACCGGCACCCTTGGCTTTGAAGGCGACCTTACCGCTGCTGTGTTCTTCAATATTGCCCACCTCATAAAATTTATCGAAGATTCTGAGCTGGTCTTCGCGGTCGATGCCGATCCCCGTATCGCTGACCGCCACATCAACGTAGAGATGGTGCTCCTTGCCGATGTTTACCACCCGCTGCATCTGGTCGCCAGTTGCCGCTTGCTTGCTGCGCAGTAGATATTTCGCGCTCGTTGCAACAGTTATCGTGCCTTCGTCCGGCGTGAATTTGATGGCGTTTCCCAGTACGTTGGACAGGAGTTGCGTGAGCCGCAGACTGTCACCCCTGATGATCGGGATGGTTTCATCCAGTTGCAGGACGATCCCCTGCTTTCGCATCGACAGAAAGAACCTGAGTTCGTTCACGGATGTCTCGATGAGGCGATTCATGTTAACGTCTTCCAGCTTGAGCTGCAGCCGTTTTTCGTCGATGAGCGACACGTCCACCATGTCCTTGACAATATTGTCAAGGCGAGCAGCGGCGTTGGCAATATTCTTGACCATTTCCAGTATGGTGTCATCAAGCCTGTCAACCGTGTCGGTCAACAGCAGTTCGGTATACCCCATGATGACCGTCAGAGGGGTTTTCAGTTCGTGGGAAGCGAGTCCCAGGAAGGAGTCCTTCATCCTGTTGAGGCGTGCCAGGTCATTGGTGCTCTTCTCAAGGTTCTTGAGAATTTCATGTTCCTTTGTTATATCCCGGAAAATGGCCTGTACCAGCCGCTCGCCACCACTCCTGGTACAACTGGCATGGAGTCTTGCCACAAGTTGAGCTCCCCCTTTCGTGACAAACCGCATCTCCTCGGACACTGTCATGTCATGCATTGCATCGCTGAAATACTTATGAATCCGGGGAATATTATCGATGTTCAGAAGGAGCAGCAATTTGGTCAAGGGGAGCCCGACGATCTCTTGGGAAGTGTAGCCAAAGAACTCCTCGGCCATTTTGTTGACGATTCTTACGGTTTCGTCATCTCCAAAAACGAGTATGGCATCGCTGGCATCTTCAAGGAGAGACTTGTAGAGCTCCTCTGATTTTTCCAGGTCGATACTCAGCCGCTCCAGCTTGATATACGACGCGGAGAGCTTCCTGTGGGTCAACTCCAGTTCCTGATAGTTGCTATTAATTTCCTCTTCCCTGCTCTTCAGAGACTCCGACATAAAATTGATGTTTCTGGCTAACTCATCAAATTCATACACATGCAGCGGCTTGACTTGTGTTTCAAAAGCACCGGCGGCAATCTTCTTGACTCCATGCAAGAGGACGTTGACAGGCTGTATGATGCTTTTTTTGACAAACATGACTACTAGGGCAAAGGCGAGAAGGAAAAAGAAAAGGAGGATGAACACGGAGCGGAGGATCATGGTCTGTACCTTGGCGGACACCTCGTGTTCGGGAAAGCCAACATGAATAAGGGCGATATTCTTTCCGTCCGATGAATTGATCGGCGTCACGGTATCGTAGTACTGCCGCTCCTTACCGATCAGATAAATCTGCTTTCCGGCCGTTTTCGACAGGGATTTCTCGATCAGATCGAAGCGAAGGGTATTGAAAATGGGATCATTAGAATAGAGTACTTTCCCGTCCATACCGGTAATAACACAGTAATCGCCCTCCGGCGGGTTACTTTCAACCACTTCCTGGCATTTTTCGGTGATTCCCGGGATGTCCCGGAGGTCAAGGCCAAGGTTGATGACTTTCTCCAGGCTCACTTTGAGCGATGAGGCGAGGCTCTGGGAACTGAATATAAGCGCCTGGATATAATCACGGCGGTATACCATGATATCCATACCGGTGTTGGCAAGGATGGTAAGGAAAAGGATGATGAAGGAAAAGAGAATGATCCGTTTTTCCAGTGATTTTTTCATACAATTATTTGGGTTACCCGCAGATCAGAAAAAAACTTTATCTTTTATAATAACATTTTCTCTGCCCACCGTACAACTTTTTCAAACACCGCTCTGGAGCGTTTCGTTCGTGGATGAGTTACCTCCCCAAAAAACGCTTACGGGCACTTACGGACAATGTATATCCACGTAAAAATTCATACAAAAATATTGACTGGCAAAAGGCAATTTGTATATTATGCCTGATTGTGCTGCAACGGAATATTATGCAGTGGATATTCTAAATTTTTAAACAGGAGGCTCCAATGGCTTTACGAGTTGCAATCAACGGTTTCGGCAGAATTGGCAGGATGGTGTTCAGGGCAGCCCTGAAGGAAAAAGAAATTGACATCGTCGCCATCAATGACCTGACGGATGCGAAAACCCTGGCCCACCTCTTGAAATACGACTCGGTCCACGGAACCTTCAATGCCAAAGTGGAGGCTAAAAATGACTCCTTGGTGGTGAATGGCAAGACCATCAGGATTTATGCCGAAAAGGACCCGGCTGCCCTTCCGTGGAAAAAAGAGAAGGTCGATGTGGTGCTCGAATCCACCGGCCGCTTCACGGCCCGGGACAAGGCTGAACTGCACCTGAAGGCGGGAGCCAAGAAAGTCATCATCTCAGCACCGGCCACCGGCGAGGATATCACCATCGTCATGGGTGTCAACAGTCACCTGTACGACCCTAAAAAGCACAATATCATCTCCAATGCCTCCTGCACCACCAACTGTCTCGCCCCGGTAGCCAAGGTTCTCAACGACTCTTTCGGCATCGAGAAAGGGTTGGTGACCACGGTTCATTCGTACACCAATGACCAGAACATTCTCGATCTCCCTCACAAGGACCTCCGCCGGGCACGTGCAGCAGCCATGTCCATGATACCGACCACCACCGGAGCCGCAAAAGCGGTATCACTTGTCCTTCCTGAGCTGAAAGGCAAACTGGACGGGATGGCCATTCGGGTGCCCACCCCCAACGTATCGGTCGTAGACCTTGTGGCAACGCTTTCGAAAAAGGCTGACACCGAGAAAGTGAATGCTGCCCTGAAAAAAGCCTCCAAAGGGGCCTTGAAAGGAATCCTCGGCTTCGAGGAGGAACCGCTGGTCTCCATCGACTTCAACGGTGATGCCCGCTCTTCCATCGTCGATGCCAGTTGCACCAAGGTAATCGACGGGAACATGGTGAAGGTTCTTTCATGGTACGACAACGAATGCGGCTTCTCTCAGCGCGTCGTCGATCTGCTGAAACTGGTCGGGAAATAAATATTGTTGCCGAGCAGAGCACTTTAGTTCGGGAACATTTTGGATCAATCCAAATAATGGGGGGGCAATCCCCCCTTCTTTTACATTTGATATCACATGGGAGGGACCATGCTTATCCGTTACATCGACCAGCTCAAGGACCTCGCCGGGAAAAAGATCTTCATTCGGGTTGACTTCAACGTCCCCCAGGACGAAAAGGGAAACATTACTGAGGCGACTCGCATCGTCGGCGCGGTGCCGACCATCAGGTATGCCGTCGAGCAGGGGGCTAAGGTGGTGCTGGCGTCCCATCTCGGCCGGCCAAAGGGGGAGAAGAAACCCAAGTACTCAATGGCCCCTGCCAGCAAGAAATTAGCCCAGCTTTTGGGAAAGAAGGTGGTCCAAGCACCCGACTGCTTCGGACCCGAGGTTGACCGCCTCATCGAGGCCATGAAGCCCGGCGACGTGGTCATGCTGGAAAACGTCCGATTTTACCCCGGCGAAGAAAAGAACGATCCGGACTTTGCCCGGCAGCTCGCCAACGGTTGTGAAATTTACGTGAACGACGCTTTTGCCGTCTCACACCGCGCCCACGCTTCGGTCGAAGCTATCACCAAAGTGATCCCCGTCGTGGCGGCCGGCTTCCTGATGAAAAACGAAATGACCTTCTTCGACAAGGCGATGCAGAACCCGGTGCGCCCCTTGGTCGCCATTCTGGGTGGTGCGAAGGTGTCTGGGAAGCTGGAGGTCCTGGAAAAGCTGGTCAACAAGGTAGACAAGATCGTCATCGGCGGCGGCATGGCCTTTACTTTTTTGAAAGCGCAGGGGTACGCAGTCGGCAAGTCCCTGGTGGAAGACGAACTCCTCGGCACCGCCAAGAAGATCATGGAGCAAGCGAAAAAGCGCGGCGTAACCTTCTATCTCCCCGTCGACTGCGTCGTGGCCAACGCCTTCGAGGCCACGGCAACCAATTTCATCACCACCGTGCAAGAGATCCCAGCGGGGTGGATGGCGCTCGACATCGGACCGGCATCGGCGACGCTATTCACTGAGACCCTGCGCGACGCCAAGACCGTCATCTGGAACGGCCCCATGGGGGTATTCGAGATGGACGCCTTTGCCCGCGGCACCTTCCAGGTGGCGGAGGCGGTCGGCAACTGCTACGCGACAACCATCATCGGTGGCGGCGATACCGACGCCGCGGTCAACAAGGCAGGGGTGGCAACGAAGGTGAGCTACATATCCACCGGTGGCGGCGCATTCCTGGAACTCTTGGAGGGAAAGGTCCTCCCCGGTGTAAAGGCGCTGGACATTAAGGTGAAATAGGAGGCGACATGCGCGTACCAATCATAGCCGGCAACTGGAAACTATACAAGACCACCGCAGAGGCTCTCGACCTCGTTAACGGCCTTATCCCGCTGGTCAAGAACACCGCTGGTGTCGAGATCGTGGTAGCACCTGTCTTCACCGTTCTGGGGGACGTGGGACGTGCCATAAGCGGAACAAACATCAGACTCGCTGGGCAGGACTGCTTCTGGGAAGAGGAAGGTGCCTTCACTGGTGAAGTATCTCCCAGGATGCTCCTTGATGCCGGCTGCAATCATGTAATTATCGGCCATTCTGAGCGGCGCCAGTATTTTGGCGAAACCGACGAGACCGTTAACAGGAAAATCAAGGCCGCCCTCAAAGACGGACTTACCGTGCTCTTCTGCATCGGGGAAACCCTTGCCGAGCGCGAAGCGGAAAGAACCTTCGACGTCCTCAAGAGACAGGTTGCGAACGGCCTGACGGGTATCGCCACCGGTCAGCTTAATAACATCGTCATCGCCTACGAGCCAGTCTGGGCGATCGGCACCGGCAAGACAGCCAGCGACACCCAGGCGCAAGAGGCACATGCCTTTATCAGGAACCAGGTTGCCGGGTTCTACGATTCAGAAACCGCAGCCGCGATCAGGATCCTCTACGGTGGGAGCGTCAAGCCTGATAATATCAAGGGGCTCATGGCACAACCGGACATCGACGGTGCATTAGTCGGCGGGGCAAGCCTCAAGGCCGACTCCTTCGCAGCCATTGTCAACTACGGTGCCTGATTAAATTACCTTTGAATTTTTCGCCGGATGTGTTACAAAGATTTTTTACGTGAACGCGGAGGACAACATATCATGACCATTCTTCTGATAATACTGCATGTGACGGTCAGCATTGCCATGATCGCCATTGTGCTTCTGCAATCCGGCAAGGGGGCTGAGATGGGCGCCTCTTTCGGCGCAGGAGGAAGCCAGTCGGTGTTCGGGGCCGGTGGGGGCAGCACTTTCATGAGCAAGCTGACCACGGCTGCAGCCATTATCTTCATGCTGACGTCGCTGACCCTGGCGTATCGCTCCAGCCAGCCAACCAGTTCATCGATCATGACATCGGTACCTGCCTCTAACGCAGCGCCACAGATACCGGCAGCCGTTCCGCAGCAGCCGATGCAGGCAAAACCTTCTGCCCCAGCTCCGGCCGGTGCTCCTCAGCCTGCAGCGCCGCAAGCCCCACAGGCTCCCGCTGCACCGAAAAAGTGAGTGTCACGGCAATTACCTGTTGACATTCAGTCTGGGTAATGGTAAAAAGTTTGTCTCTGACGTAACAGAGTACTCAATTAACGCGGTGGTGGCGGAATTGGTAGACGCACCAGCTTGAGGGGCTGGCGGGAGCAATCTCGTGATGGTTCGAGTCCATTCCACCGCACCAATAAAAACAAGGACTTAGCTGAAAAGCTAGGTCCTTTGTTTTTTGGCACCATTTTCATGCTACCGTTTGTGCTACCATTTGCGTATTTATCTTCTAAATTTCGAATGGTTACAAATATTTCACTTGTGAATAGTGCTCTCACCAGACGTGTATGCTGGTGGGAGCATGGTCGATTCGCACCCTCATCTACCAATCACACCGTTAATCTCTCCTGAATACCTTAGATCGCAGAAACAAATCCATCTCGATAGAATTCCACGATTTTTAGCTTGCTCGGAAAACTAGCATGCTCTAAGATTCGTTAATAATTTATTTTATAATTCTGCGCAGCCGAAAGTGTAGAAGCAGAAAACGAACGGTAAAGAAGCCCAGCCGTTAACCGCTATGATTGGAAATAAATTATGGCAGAGTTGCCCATGACATCGAGTAAATTCAGCCCGACCGATTTTATGAGGGCACGTCGCCCCGAACTGTATTCTGATACGGTATTCTCAGAAGAACCTGTTTTGAGCCGAACCCAGTTCGAATTTCATCTTGACACCATCACTCAAAGGAAAGAAGAGATCCGCTTTGAGCACTTTTGTCGTCGTTTGGCTGAGAAAGAACTCTGCCCTAATCTCCTACCCCAAACTGGCCCTACAGGAGGAGGAGATAGCAAAGTTGACGCAGAGACCTATCCTGTAGCCAATACAATTTCAGAGCGTTGGTACGAAGGTGACCCGATGAGAGCAGCCCAAGAGCGCTGGGCTTTCGCCTTTAGTGCCAAAAAGAAATGGCGTCCAAAAGCTAAGGACGATGTTCGCAAGATACTTGGCACTGGCCGTAATTATTCTGTGATCTATTTCATGACAAACCAAGCGGTCAGTGACCGTGACAGAGCTGCTGTTGAAGATGAATTACGGAAACAATGGAATGTTGATGTTCGAGTTCTGGACCGTACCTGGATAATGGATAAAGTTTTTCAGCATCATCGTTGGGATGTGGTTTTCCAAACCTTAGATGTCGATCCACTGCGTTTTGAATCAAAGGCTACCTGTGGACCATTGGACGCTAAGCGCAAGCGTGACCTTGATGAACTCGATGGGTTGATCCAAGACCAAACTCGCTACCTAAACTCCGAGTATCAACTCGTCGAAGACTGTCTGCAGGCAGCACTGCTTGCCCGTGGCCTCGGTCGCCCAAGGGCAGAAATCGATGGCCGATTTGATCAAGCCGAGCGCATAGCCCGGAAAAGAAATGATTTAAGGCAAGTCTTCAGGATTGTTTACCAAAGGGCTTGGACTGCAAACTGGTGGTTCGACGACTTCACTGAGTTTGATCGACTCTTCAAAATTGCAGAGCCTCTGGTTATCAACTCCGAGTGGGTTTGGGATCTTGAGTACTTGGTTAATTTGTGGCAAGTCGGGAACACCTGGAGACAAGTACAGGGCACTTTGCACAACGATGAAGACTGGACTACCTATACCAAAAGGTTGCGCGAAGCGCTATTGCGTCACGCTTCGATGTTAGATAAACCAACCAGTGCTCTCTGGGCTCGAACTGAACTTGTATTGATGGACTTGCTTGATGCAGCTATCGACAGGGAGCGATTACCCTCGGTGATCGCCAATCTCAGGGATATCTTGGAAAAAGCAGAAGGCCACATAGATTATCCGGTTGAGCCTGTTGTTCGAATCGTCCAGGAACTTGGTCACGTCGCGGCTGACGATGAAACCTATGATGAACTCTTTGAGGCTATTATTCAGTTGCAGAACAAGCGAGTCGGTGAGGCCGAGCAAGGAAAATTGCGCTTAGAACGAGGCTTCCAGAAGCTTGACACGGGTAAGACTTACGATGCCATTAACGAGTTTACCAAAGCAATATGCCTTCTCGGGCAAGACGAACATAAAAAGGAATTCGTGCAGTCCGTTGTAGGAGCTGCGATGGGGTATGAAGCAGCTGGACTTTTATGGGCAGCAAGGGCGAATCTTATCGTTGCTCTGGATCGCACTTTATACGAGTATGCCAAAGGCGGGCAAATTGCTCCTCAGGCATTGCCCCTGATTCGCAAGTTGGTGTGGGTGGAGATGCAGCTTGGACGGGTGCCGTGCGTCCTGGTGTGGATTGAATGGCTGGGATTAATCAGCCGTGTTTTGGAACTGAACGAGGAGGCCAGAAAAAGAATTGAAGAAGAGTTCGGCTTGATGGATGTGGTTCTAGGCATTCTGGTTCTTAGGACCCGCTTTGCAGATTGGCCCAAGTTGAACTATGCAGCAGGCATATTGGAACACTTTTCCCTTTTTATGGCGCGCGGTGCTGCTTTATTTTCGCTTGGCTATGAGGATATGTTTCGAACAGAATATAGAGATCCAGATGGTGATTTGGACAAGTTCTTTTCTCAGTGGCTGGAGCAACCTGCAGCTGCTGATTTACCTATAGAAGCGGAATGGCACCTTGACGATAATGTCGTAATGCGGACAGTAATAATGGGCTGTGAGATTTCACTGGAAGCGGAGAATAATCCTACTTCTATTCTTATGGGAGAAGGCATTTTAGCGTTTCTGGAGTCTTTTCTTTCAACAGCAGTTAAGTTGAAGAGACATTATTCCGCCCGCCCTTATTTGAAGATGGAAATCAAGGAAGCTGAGCTATCAGGTGCAATTATCCGCTCCCGTGTGGAAGAAGACGACTGTGGAGAAACTCACATCGTAATATTACACCCCAAAACAATTCCTTCACGATTGGTACAAGACAGTGGGTACCAGCATTCACTTTCTGAACTATTGGCCATATTCGTTGCGGAGCTTCAAGTGCCCTTTTCACTGAAATCACTCGAAGAGCTTTTTTCTAAAGATCGTGCCCAAGATCGAGCCTTTTGGGCTGCCCAATCGCCATTAGCTCTCACCAACGTTTTAACTGACAAGCCCAAGTACCGTCTTCAAGATTGGGTCGATGAATCGATAACTGAATGCCTGAAGCCAAAACGTAACAAGCCCTGGAAAGCATCACAGCTGACAGATAAAGAGAAAGAGGCAAAGAAAGAGGCAGATACTGCCGGGTTCACTTTTGCTGAGGGACCACCTCCTGATTCTCTTTTTGGCATTGATGGTCTCAAGCACCGGGACCTCCGGATTCTATCCCCGATTAACATGCCTTTGTGGGACAAAGCTCAATGGCGCGGCTTGGGATTCGCTATCTGCCCGGAAGATCCACCTATTCCCGAATTAATCCTGGCGTTTAAGGACTTTGAGGCAGGCAAGAAAATTTTCCGTGGGTGGCGAAAACGTTTAGGAGAAATTGACCACGATGAGTGGGTAGGCATTACCATTATAACAGGTATACATCGACATTACCCTGCCCATTATAGGGTAGCCATAAGCGTAAATGAACAATACCTGTGCAGCAGGATAAAGAAGATGGAACGTTTCTTACAAGTACACCGAATGCAGGATATGGAGCCAACAGATAGTACCAATTTGGATCGATTTCTTTATATTTATAAGAAATTTGGTCGCTATCGTTTAGCGCCTGGCTTCTTGGCTGCTATTCAGTCTATGCCACCATATGCGAGTGATCTTTCAATAGAGAAACGACGACTTCGTGTTGTGCCGGCATGGCAAATTGGCCCCAATGATCCTGCCTGTGCGGCGATGAAAGGAATCGAGGATCCAGTAATTCACCCTGATATCGTCGATCCACCATTTGAAAAATTGCGGAAGTTTATGAACGAAATGATAGAAAAGTCTAATGGCCCAGTATAGGGAACCACAAAACATCTCTTACTGACGACCTCCTTTGTGCTACCGTTTTGCTACCGTTTGGTGTCGTGCTGCAGCGAGTAAGCGGTTGTAGCAGTGAGTAAAATTTACCACTCCTTCGACTTTCCGCAACAAAGCCCATGGAAAAGTTCCATGGGCTTGTACCCTATTCTCTCGCCTGCCTCACGTAAACACTGCTTCTCTGCTCGGCGAACGTAAGATGGGTTAGCATCTCGTCTCTCGCCTTTTCCGGATTCCGGTCCCGAATAGCTTCGAACACTGCTCTGTGATGCTTATAAAGAAGCCGATGATCCTCCTCAGTCAGGTAAACCGCCCGCCAAACGCCCTGCTGGAATTCCTTCATGGCATCAAAGATGCTCTGCATCATATGGAGCCAGACTACATTGTGAGTGGCTTGTGCGATCACGATGTGGAAATTTGCATCCAGATCCTGAGACGACTTCATCCCACCGAGATTCTGCTCCATCTCTGCAACAATAGTCTCTAACCGACGCAAATCGTCGGGAAGTGCTCGCTGCGCGGCGTAGTATGCCGTCCACGCCTCCATGCTCTTGCGCACCTCGATGACGTCCAGGGCCCGCTCCCTCTCAGCCTTGATCAACTCCGAAAGGGGGGGACCCGTGGTTGTCTCAATCAGGGACTTGACTACGGTACCTCCGCCCTGATATGACTCCACCAAGCCGGCTGCGGAGAGGATGTTCAGCGCCTCCCTGACCGAGGGACGAGAGACGCCGAACATCTCGGCCAGCTCTCTTTCGGGGGGAAGCTTATCACCGGGATTAAACTCTCCAGCCAATATGGACGAGCGGATCTGCTCGGCAATCTGCGAGGATACCTTCTTCGGCCTGATCGGTTTGAAGACCATGGATTTTCCTGTAAAAAAAGGAGGTTACCTTCAACCTCCTATTAACTACATGATTTGTCCCTTAATGGCAATACATTTATCCCCAGTCGCCCCCTAAACTGGCCGCCAGAAGCTCGGTTACATGGACCGCCCTGACAGACGAACCGGCCGCGGCCAGCCCTTTCCTGAGCTGCAGGAGGCACCCCGGGTTTCCGGTAACCAGATACTCGGCCCCGGTGGCGTGGATATTTTCCAGTTTGCGCTGCAAGATTCGATCGGACATCTCCGGCTTCTCGATGTTATAAGTACCCGCACTGCCGCAACAGGAATCGGCACCGGGCAATTCCCGATAGTCGAGTTCCGGGACAAGCCGGAGTAACTCTCGCGGCTCCTTTGTTATCCCCTGGCAATGGGCGATATGACAGGGGTCGTGATATGTTACTTTTAGCGGAAGAGGCGTCAACTTTTCCCTGAGCAGGTCAGCATGATCGTGGAGTATCTGTGAGATGTCCCGGACTTTGGTGCTAAAAAGAGCTGCCTGTCCGTTTCCCTCCAGATGGTGGCCGTATTTCTTCAGCTCTGCGCCGCAGCCCCCACAGTCGGTGATGATGTAATCAAGCTCGTAGCCTGAGAAAAGCTCACAGTTGAAGCGCGCCGCATCGAGCAGCCCCTTTCGATCCGCGGCAAGGATATTCGGGGCGCCGCAGCATTTCTGCTCTTTGGGCGTTATGACCCGGTACCCAAGGGCAGTGAGCAACCTCACCGTGGCAAGGCTCGCCTCGGAAAAGACGAGACTCATCACGCAACCGAGGAAAAAGCCGACGGTCCCGCGTTCCTTCCCCTCTGCCGGGGTAACCTCCTGGAGGGTTCGGCGCAGTGGCTGTGCCGGGAGGGCCGGAAGAAGGTCTTCCATCCGTTCCATGGCAGGGGGGAACATCTTAAGGATGCCAAGCTTCCGCACCACCTTCTGAAGCCCGCTGTTCTGGTAGAGGCGAAGCGGTGCCGTGGCGGCTTCGAGCCGGTCAGGATGGGGGAGAAGTCGCCGCAGGACAACCTCCTCCATAAAACTAAGCCCCTCCTCTGCCTTCTTTTCACACTTGAATTCCGCGACGAGCTCGCCGGCATTCACCCCGCAGGGACAGGCCGTGGCGCATGCCTGGCAGTCGAGGCACAGGGAGAGGTACTCGATGAGCCGGTCACTGATGTCGAGCTCTCCTTCCTGAAACTTTCTGACGAGGGCCACCCGTCCCCGCGGTGAGGCGGTCTCGTGAAATGTCTCACGGTACGTGGGGCAATGGGGGAGACACATGCCGCAGCGCATGCAATTGATCAGCTTTCCGTAATCCATCAAAAGGCCTTTCCCGGATTCAGTATTCCCTGCGGATCGAACGCCCTCTTGATCCTCAGCATCACCCTGATTCCAGCCTCTCCCACCAGCTTTGGCAAATACCGCTTCTTGGCCATCCCGACACCATGCTCCCCGGTTATGGTCCCCCCCATTGCGATGGCGGCGTCAAAAATTTCCTCGAAGGCATGGTGGGCACGGGCGATCTCTTCCCTGTCCCGCTCGTCGGTCAGACAGGTGGGATGGAGATTCCCGTCACCGGCGTGGCCGAAGGTACCGATGGTCACACTGTACTTTGCGGCAATCTCCTGGATCAGCTTTACCATCGGCTCGATGCAGCTCCGGGGGACAGTGGCATCCTCCAGGATGGTAGTCGGACGCATCCGCGCCAGGGCCGACAGCGCTACCCGTCGGGCGGTGGCGAGCTTCAAAGCCTCATCGGCCGTGGCCGCAGTCTGGAAGAAAGAACAGCGGTGTTTTTCGCAGATATCCCTGACGGCTGCCGCCTCCTCTTCCACCACGGCCGGATGCCCGTCCACCTCAATGAGGAGAACCGCTTCCACATCGAGCGGCAGCCCGACATGGGCGTATTCTTCGACGCACCTGATTGTCACCCGGTCGAGGAATTCGAGGGTGGCCGGAATGATCCGCGCGGCGATGATGTGGGATACCGTGAGGGCTGCCTGTTCCAGTTCGGGGAAATGGACAAGCATGGTTTTCTTGGCCAGAGGCTTTGGGATCAGATTCACCAGGATCTCCGTGAAAATGCCGAGGGTCCCCTCGGACGAGACGAGGAGATCGTTCAGACTGTAACCGGCCACATTCTTCACCGCTTTCCCGCCGGTCACAAGAGGCTGGCCGTCGGCAAGGATGGTGCTGAGCCCCATGACATAATCGGACGTTACACCATACTTGAGGCCCCGCAGCCCGCCGGAATTCTCGGCCACATTCCCCCCCATGGTAGAGATGTTCATGCTGCCGGGGTCAGGTGGATAGAAAAGCCCCCGGGCCTCCACCGCCTGATGGAGCGCGCTCGTGATCACTCCCGCTTCGACCCGCGCCGTCAGGTTTTCCTCGTCAATCTCCAGAATTCTGTTGAGGCGGCTAGTCTGGATAACCACCCCCCCGTTCGCCGAGATTGAGCCACCGGAAAGGTTGGTTCCCGAACCGCGAGGGGTCACACTGACGCCAGCGGAGTGGCAACGGGTCATGATCCGGGAGATTTCCTCACCAGTCCCCGGAAGAAGCACGAGTCCCGGCCGGCTCTCCAGTTGCGGCGTGGAATCGTAGCCGTAACAGGCGAGCCCTTCGGGGTCGGCAATGATATTTTCAGGCCCGACTATGGCACCCAACTCTTTGACTAATGATTGATCCATGATTTCCCTTTCTTCAATGCCGACCACTACCCGCGGCCCCGGACGGATTACCTATCGTACCCTTTCCAGGTCACGTTGCAAAAGCCACATTGCCTCTCTCATGAGGGCGGAAACGTTTTTTTGGGTGATGCGGGTTGCCCGTTCAAGAACTTCCAATTCCTCATCGGTGACCCGCATGGATACGACATTGTACCGGGGTTTATCTTTCATCCGTTGCATCTCGGTCTCCAGAATGGCGCCTTACGGACTCTCACTAGGGAATCATCCAGGGAATGACATATGCCTGGAGATAAACAATGATGCCGACCAGGACGGTGAGGAACAGTGAGTGCTTGAGCGTAAAACGGAAGAGGGTTCCCTCCTCCCCTACCATGCCGGTTGCGGCGGTGGCCACTGCGAGGGACTGCGGCGAGATCATCTTGCCCATGACACCGCCGCTGGTGTTGGCCGCGGCAGTGAGGACCGGGTTGAGACCGAGCTGCTCGGCGGTCGCCTTCTGAAGGCCACCGAACAAGACATTGCTGGAGGTGTCGGAACCGGTCAGGAATACGCCGAGCCAGCCGAGAAACGGGGCGATGAAGGGGAAGATGTGGCCGGTCTTGGTGAAGACGAGGCCGAGGCAGTTGGTCATGCCGGAGGTGTTCATGACATAGGCCAGTGCAAGCACCGAGGCCACGGTAACGGCCGGAAAGCGCATGTCGAAGAGGGTCTTTCCGAGAATCCTGAAGGTGTCGGCGAAACCGACGCCGCAGATGAGCGCTGACAGGAAGGCCGCGATGAGGATGGCGGTGCCGGCGGCCGACATGTAGTTGAAGTTGTATTTGGCGGCAAGCCTGATCGGCAGCTGGTCGGCAAGGGCCTTATCGAGAGGCTTCAGCTGATCCTTGCCCAGGGTCGCGACTGATGCGGGAGCGGCATTGGCGACAGCTGTTCCCGCAGATGATGCCACCGCGCTTTTGCTCGTCAGCTCTTTTGACAGTTTCTGTATCTCATCCTTCTTTTTGGTCACAGCATCGAACGCCTTGAGCCGGTCATCGGTCAGGATGGTGTTGCCGGCAATGCCCTGTTCAACGGCGATAAGCCTGTCTTCCAGCACCTTGAGGTCGTTCAGTTTCGCTACCAGCGGTGCCAGGCCAGGATCGGCTGACGCAAGGGCCGCAACTTGCCGGTCGATCTCCGCTTTAACCGCTTCGGCCTTCTTCAGGCCATCCCCGGGCTTGGACACTTTCTTGACGATATTGTTGTGGAGGCCGTCCACGGTGATCAGTACCGAACTCTTGTCGAGGGCGGTCTTGATCGACGGGATTCCCCAGAGGAGGACCATGACGGTAAGCGCAAGATAGGGAGCCCAGGCGCGGAACACTTCACCCGTCGTGTAGTGATGCTGTTCCTTGCCGGTAAAATCAGGCTCGTGGTCGAAGGTCCAGATTTCCTTCGGGTGCCAGACGCGGAGCAGAAGCACCAACGCGGCCATAGAGGCGAGCGACGAAATGATGTCGGGGAGGTAGGGACCGAGGTAGCTGGCGGTACCCCACTGGCAGACGGCGAAGGTTACGCCGCACACTATGATGGCCGGCAGAACCTCGATGGTCTTTTTCCATCCGACCATGATCATGATCACGTAAAACGGGATAAAGGCAGATATGAACGGAAGCTGGCGCCCCACCATGGCGGAGAGCTTGATCATGCCGGCGTCGTTGTACCCCATGACGCCCGCCAGGGCGACCACCGGGATGCCGATGGCGCCAAAGGCTACCGGGGCGGTGTTGGCAACCAGACAGACTCCGGCAGCATAAAGGGGACGGAAACCGAGACCCGCCAGAGTGGCACCGGCTATGGCGACCGGCGTGCCGAACCCGGCTGCCCCTTCGATGAAGGCACCGAAACAGAAGGCAATCAGAAGCGCCTGGAGCCGCCGGTCGGCGGTCACCCCGGCCAGTGAGGCGCGGATTATCTCGAACTGGCCGCCCCTTACCGTAATATTGTAAAGAAAAAGGGTAGTGATCACTATGTAGAAAACGGGGAAGAGTCCGAATGCAGCCCCTTGAAGAGTAGCAAGGCCGGCAAGCCTGGCCGGCATTCCCCAGACACCGATGGCGATGGCGATGGCCGAGGCGACGGCCAGCGGACCGGCCTTGTGAGCCTTCATCTTCAGGACGGCGAGACAGACGAAGATGATGACGAGGGGGATAGCGGCAACGATGGCCGACATCCCGAGACTACCTGCTACCGGAGTGTAAATCTGGATCCACGGCATACCCTTTCTCCTTAATAAAATAAAGTTTTACAAAGTTGTATTACCAATTATACTTTTTCCTTTTTTGCGTCAAGTAAAATTTTTGAACGAATATTTTTGTAGTTGACATGCGATGTTATATATTTTAATGTTAATTTGTCATCAGGTTTTACCACTTATTTGAGAGTAGGCTATGATCGATGCATTCCAGAGATCGGCGGAAGCGGTTGGTGCGACAATAAAACGCTTTATCTCCGTAACAGAAGGCGTTTCTTACATCAGGGATCTCGCCGCCGGCGCCCCCATCAGCGCCTCATTCCTGCCGCAGGAGATCAGGGAGGCTTTCACGGAGACGTCGTTCGCTCACCCCGATGACGCCGCTGACGCACGGCTGTGCGTGAGTTTCGCCAAAGCAGGCATAGCCGCGACCGGCAGCCTTCTTCTGGAACTGGCCGACCCGCGGGAACGAGGCGCCACGGCCCTGCCGCTCCTCCACGCGGTATTCGTCAAAGGATCGACGATCGTCGCCGACCTCTATGCCCTCCATGAAATTATTGCCTGCGAGTTGAATTCTCCGAAATCCGCCTATCTGTCGCTTACTACTGGGCCGTCCCGCACAGCGGACATCGAGCGGGTCCTCACCATCGGGGTGCATGGGCCGAAGGAATTGCATGTCCTCGTTCTGGAAGGAGTTTAGAATGGGAAGAGCGACGATCAAAAAGAAGATCCACGACACCTTTTTACGCCGCGCCCTGAAGAATTTTGCCGCGGCCTATCCGGTGGCCAGGGCCAAGGCGTTCGAGGGGATCGATTTCGAAGGACTGCGGGGGCGCATTTCCGACACGAAAAAGGCCGGACTGAAAGAGTTGCCGGAGCTGGTATCCCGTTTCAAGTCGCGGGCCGAGCAGGCGGGGGCGACGGTACACGTCTGCGCCACGCCGGAGGATGCCAACCGGACCATTCTCGGCATCATCCGGGAAAAGGGGGCCGATTTCCTGATCAAGTCCAAGGCGATGACCTCCGAGGAGATCGAGCTCAACCCCTACCTGGAGAAGAAAGGCATCCGCTGCCTGGAAACCGACCTGGGTGAGTGGATCATCCAACTTGCCGGGGAACGCCCTTCCCACATGGTCATGCCGGCCATCCACAAGAACAAGGAGGAGGTGGCCGAGCTCTTTTCCCGGGCAACCGGCCACGAATGTCCTCCCGACATCCCTTCCCTGGTATGGACCGCCAGGGAGGCTTTGCGCAGCGGCTTTCTCACCGGCCAGGTCGGCCTGTCAGGGGCCAACGCTGCCATGGCCGATACCGGAACCTTGGCCATCATCACCAACGAGGGGAACGGCAGGCTCGTCACCACCCTCCCCCGGACCCACATCGCCCTGGTCGGCGTAGAGAAGATTGTCCCGTCCCTCACGGAAGCGCTCGACGTGATCAGCGTTCTCCCCAAAAATGCCACCGGGCAAAAGATCACCTCCTACGTTTCCTTCATCAAGGGACCGACCGGCGAGGGCCGGGAGCTGCACATCGTCCTCCTCGATAACGGCCGCCTGAAGCTTGCCGCCGACCCCGATTTTTCCGAAGCGCTGAAGTGCGTAAAGTGCGGCGCCTGCGCCAATGTCTGCCCCATCTACGAGATCGTCGGCGGCCATGTGTTCGGCCATATCTACGTTGGGGGGATCGGCCTGGTCCTCACCCCGTTTTTCCACGGTTTCGACAAGGCGGAAGATATCCTGAAGCTCTGCATCGGCTGCAAGAAGTGCAACGAGGTGTGCGCGGCGAAGATCGACATAGAGGGACTGATCGTGGACCTCCGGGACAGGATCAGGAAACCGGTCGGACAGAAGTTCCTGTTCGGTACCATGATGAAGAACCGCAGGCTGTTCCATGCCACACTGCGAACCCTCTACCTGGCCCAGAAACCGTTCCAGAGCGCGGGAGGGCGCATCCGCCACCTGCCGCTCATCCTCGACAGCGAGACCAAATTCCGTACACTCCCCCCGATAGCGGAAAAGCCGTTCCGTGACATAGTCGCGGAGCGACCGGGAACTGGAGACCAGGGACCAGGGACCAGGAAAAGCAACTCAAAACTCAAAACTCAAAACTCAAAACTGGAAAAAGTTCTTTTCTATACGGGGTGCCTCGCCGATTTCGTCTACCCCGATATGTGCCGCGATGCCAAGGAGAGTCTGGAGAAATTGGGATACGAGGTGATATTCCCGCAGGAGCAGACCTGTTGCGGCATTCCGGCCCGCTATTCAGGAGAGATGGCCGTGGCCAAGGACATGGCACGGATCAACACCGACGTACTGCTGGCGGAGGAGGCCAATTACGTGGCCACCATCTGTCCCACCTGCACCATGTCGCTGAAGCACGATTTCCAGAAGCTCCTGGAGGGGGACGAGGCCTTCCGCGAGAAGGCCCGCAAACTGGCTGACAAGGTCTTCAACTTCTCCGAATTGGCTGCACGAAAAATCGGTAACGAGGGCCAATGGCCGGAAATTGGCAGCATGGCAGTTCGTGATGTCGTCACCTACCATGACGCATGTCATCTGAAGCGTGGATGCGGTGTGCATGAAGAGCCGCGAAAAGTACTCAGGGAACTGGCAGGGGTCGAAATTCGTGAGATGGCGGACTGTGACAAGTGCTGCGGTTTCGGCGGGTCCTATTCCATCAAGTACCCGGAGATATCCCAGGAAGTCTTGAAGAACAAGCTGGAAAACATCAAGGCTAGTGGTGCCCAAACCGTGGCCGTCGACTGCCCCGGCTGCAAGCTGCAGACCGAGGGTGGACTTGAAGCGGCGGGCAGCTCTGTAAAGGTGGAGCATAGCGCGACCCTTGTGGCAAGAAGACTGCGGCAGACAAAATAAAAGAGCACGCCTTGGCAGCGTGCTCCTTTCTCGAGGCGGGGGACGCCCCGGCACTTTAATTATCTTCCTGCTTTAAGACGGATTTATTGAGTCTGCATCAAAGTTTTTCCTGGACCGACCGGAGCTTGCCCGCCATGGAGTGGGCCTTGTCGCGCCGGTCGTCGATCTTGATAAGCGTGGAGACCCGCTCTGCCCCGACTGCAAAGGGAGCCTCGTGCATCCGGCGGATGACCCGGAGGATCTCGTCCAGCTCTCCCTCGATGATGGTCCCCATCGGAGTCAACTCGAAGCTGAGCCCCGATTCCTGCACGATACGCACGCATCCGGCCACATAGCTGGAAACGCCGGTAGTGGCAGTGCCCAATGGGGTTATGCTCACTTCCACGACGGCCATCAGGTTTCTCCTATTTCTTCCCGCTCTCCTTGAGCAGACGCTCGAACTGGGGAATGTCGGCACCCACCACTTCCGTACCGTTGATGAAAAAGGTGGGGGTTCCCTGGACACCGACCATTTTGGCCAACGCCAGGTGCTCCTGGGCCAGTTCCTTGATCGCATCACTGTATGTGGCATTGGCCGGTGGCGTCACCTTTCCCTCCATGACCTCGGCATAGGCCTTTGCCTTGTCAGCTGCGGCGAGGATGTAGTAGATCTTGGTGATCGCGCCGGGATGGGCCAGCGGCGCGAAGAAAACATACCGAGTCACGTCGGTCTTATCTTTGAGATACTCCGACGCTTTCTTGCAGAAGGGGCAATCAGGGTCGGTAAACTCGATGATCGTCGTTTTGCCTGTGCCGATTTTTACCGCCTTCTCCAAGGGAAGGGTGCTCACCAGCTTGGCACTCAACGCCTGCTTTTTCTCCTTGGCGAGGCTTCGGCCGTCCTTGGTGTAGATATCTCCCACGAACAGATAATCCTTTTCCGGAAAGTACTGGAAGAAAAAGATGTTCTGGCCGGACGTCGCTTCGTACACCCCCTTGATCTCCGTTTCCTGTACGCTGTCGACGGGGATCTGGGGGAAAGCCTGGCGCAGCGCGGCTTCCGGCTTTGTCACGACAGGGGCGGCAAGGCAGGCCGACACCGACAGCAGCATCGCCGCGACACTCATCCAGATCAGGGACACCTTGGCAATCAGTTTCATCGAAGCCTCCACGTGTTATTTTCTGTCGAGAAACGACAGGAATGACCGCTTGTTATAGCGGGGGTTGTTACCGATAACCTCGACGACCGGACCGTCCTCGAGCTCTTCCAGTTCGCCGGGATCGTCTTCGTACTCGTCCTCGCCCACAGCCCAGGTGTAAAGCTTTTCGGAGTCGAGAAGGACCGGTTTCGCCGGAAAATCGTACTGCCGGTTCTGCATCGCCTCGTCGTACACCCCGATACAACCGTGGGAAGCGGGACGTCCCGGCAGGTCCCGGGCATGGATCCAATAGGAAACGTTGTCCGCACCAACGTGAAAACGGATGGCGTTATCCATCGGATACTGTTCCTCCTGGTCCTCGGTCTTGTACAGGGACGAAGTATGGTTCATGTCCCGTGCATCAATCCGGAACTCGCCGGTGGGGGTGTTGTGCCCGTCCATGCCGCTCGCCGCGGGCATGGAGAACTTGAGTTTGCCGTATTCATAGGCGCCCAGCCACTGCTCGGTCAGGTTGACCAGGATATATTTCTCGTGCCGTTTCGCCGGTTCGTAGACAGCGGGCATCGGGGTGTACTTCCTGATCTGCGCCATGTCCTTCGGCACCTTGATGGTCATGCCGGGGTAAACGTGTCGTCTGTCGATGCGGTTGAACCGGGCCACATACACCCAATCATCGCCAAACAGGGCCTCGAGAGAATCCTGCGGCCTTATGAAACGGGGTTCCCAAGGTATAGTTGCCTGACTGGGATACTCGATCCGGGTGAGGTCTTCGCGGGCCGGGTCGTCGGGGGAGGCGGCCGGTTCCGACGTAGCTTCGGGCTTGTAGACGACAATTGCCGCAAACGATATGACGGCAAAGATAATCGCGATCTTACGCAACATTTATAACGTATCCCCTGACAGCAAACACGGCAAAAACAGCTGATGGGGCCAAGGCCCCATCAGATACCATCCTAACTACCACTTTTTCCCCCACTGGTCAAGTAAAAGGGAGCTCTATTACCTTCGTTTTCTGCCGGGGGGCCTTTTCGTGCCGCCACTGCCACCTTGTGCCGGACGGTTGGCACTGCTTCCCCTTTTACCATGCATCGGTCGTTTTCCTTTAACGGGAACTCTCGGGTAATATTCTCCTTCGGGCAATGCTTCCCGCAAGGGACGGGCTTCCAGTTCCTCGGCAACGACGAAATCGACCTGCTTCTTCTCGATGCTCACTCCCGCAACTATTACACGCACCCGGTCGCCAATCCGGAATACCCGTTTCGTCCGCTCGCCCACCAGGGCATGCTGCTTTTCCAGGTAATGGTAAAAGTCCCGGCCGAGCGTGGAGACGTGGACCATCCCCTCCACAAAGAGTTCGATGAGCTCCACGTAAAAGCCATAGGCGCTCACGCCGGTGACGAACCCCTCGAACTCCTCCCCGACCCGGTTTCGCATGAACTGGACTTTCTTCAGCGCCACGATCTCACGTTCCGCTTCCATGGCGACCCGTTCCCGGCTGCTGGTGTGGGCAGCGATTTCCGGGAGGGTTTCGGTAAGCCGCTCCTTCTCCGGGCCCTTCACCCGGCCCGCCAGCGTCCTCTTGAGGATCCTGTGGACCACCAAGTCGGGGTACCGGCGGATGGGCGACGTGAAGTGGGTATAGCAGGGCGAGGCTAGTCCGAAATGACCGAGGTTCTCCGCTGCATAACGCGCCTGTTTCATGCAGCGCAGCAGCACCTCGTTGATCATCCGTTCCTCCGGCCTTCCCGCCGCCTGCTCCAGGAGTCTTTGCAGCTCGCCCGGATCGACGCCCTCCCCCTCCATCCTGACCGCATAACCGAAACCAAGAACGAATTCCCGAAAGTCGTGGAGCTTTACCGGGTCGGGCTGCTCGTGGACCCGATAGAGGGAGGGAACGCCGTGTTCATCGAGAAAAGAAGCCACTGCCTCGTTAGCGGCCAGCATGAATTCTTCGATAATCCGGTGGGCAAGGTTGCGTTCCGCCCTGACAATAGCTTCCGTCTGTCCCTGAAGGTCGAGAACGATCTCGGGCTCGGGAAGATCGAAATCGATGCTTCCCCGCTTTCGCCGTCTGGCCGTCAGCCTACCGGCCAACTCTTCCATGACCTGCAGGTCCCCGAGGAAAGCCTGATGGGCCGCCACCGCTTCAGCGTCCTTGTCCACCAGGATTCGCCGGACAATCGTATACGTGAGGCGGGCATCACTACGGATGACGCTCGGGTAAAATGTCTTCTCCACGACTGCACCGGTTCTGTCGAAGAGCATCTCGGCGGTAAGCGCCAACCGGTCGACCTGCGGGTTGAGTGAGCAGATACCATTGGAGAGCTCCTCGGGAAGCATGGGAAGACAGCGGTCCGGAAAGTAGACCGAGGTGCCACGCCGGAATGCCTCCGCATCGAGTGCGGAGTCCCGGGGAACGTAATGGCCAACGTCAGCGATGGAGACCCAGAGCCTGATCTTCCCTCCCTTCTCCCTCTGCACGGCAACGGCATCGTCGAAATCCCGCGCAGTCTCTCCGTCTATGGTTACGGTCAGGCGATTGCGCAGGTCGTTGCGCCCCCCGATGTCGTCGGCCGCAACGGTCTGGGAAACGGCCCGGGCACTGGCGACAACTTCCGGCGGGAAGACGCTGGGGAGGTCGAATTTGCGGATTATGGTCAACACCTCGACCTCGGGGTCCTCCGGCCAGCCGAGCACCTCGCTGATCTTCCCCTCGGTACTCCTGGTTGCAGTGGGATAGGCGGTAATCTCTACCATCACGACCTGTCCGTCCTGAACCGGCTGCATCCCCCTTACGGGAATGCGTATTTCCCGGGGGAGTCGCAGTTCATCCGGCACGACGTAACTATAATCCCTGCCCCTGACGAACCGCCCCACGATCCTCGTGAAGCCATGCTCCAGGGTGCGGACAATGCGTCCTTCCCTTTTCCCGTAATGTCCCCGCTGTACGACATTCACCGCAACCCGGTCGCCGTGGAGACTTTCCCGGAGGTACCGGGCCGGGATAAAGATGTCTTCGCCCTCTGCGTCCGGGATGACGAACCCATAGCCGTCCGGGTGGACCGACAGCTTTCCGGTGATTTCACCCTGCTCTTCCCGGAGCGCATAGCAGTTCCCCTTCAGTTTGAGCAGTGCGCCTTCGCTCACCCATCTGTCGAGAAGCGCCTTGAATTCCTGGCGACCTTTCCTGTCAACGCCGCAGAGTGACGCGAGTTCCCTGAACTGGACCGCCGCGCCGCGCCGGGAATTCAAAAGCCCCAGCACTCTATCTTTTTTGACCTTCATGAACACTCCTCTTCCAGCCTTCGTTCCTGGCTTGCAAGGAACCCGGCTCGGCTGCAGACAGTGTACACTGCTCTCAGGGAAAAATCTTTTGCTTTTTTTACGGCGTTCCGCTTACTATAGTGTCACAGTCACAACACCTCACTGCCAGGAAGCGCCATGCTCAGCCGCTGTATCGCCATTATCCTCGGTTTTCTCCTTCTTGCCGGTTCTGTTTCCGGCAGTCTTTACCATATCCCAAACGATACATTGGCCACATGCGCCCGGCAGATGAAGGAAAAGAACTACGCAGCGGCACGGGATACCGCATTGCAGGCACCGGAAGGAGGGGTACGGGACTTTCTTGCCGGTATCGCCTCCTATAGATCGGCCCAGTGGGAAGACGCCAGCCGCTATCTGGCCCGGGCCGTCAGCGGCTTTCCGCTGCTGGCCGACTACGCCCTTTATTACCAGGCCCAGGCATTGAAGAAGCTCGACAAAGGCAACGATGCACTTGCTCCTTTGCAAAATCTCCTCAATAACTACTCCGACTCTCCCCTCCTGCGGACCGCGGAAATACTCCGTGCAGAAATCCTCTATGACAGCCGGGATTTTCCGGGTGCACTCCGGGCATACCAAGGCTTCATCGAAAAATATCCATCAGGATCGGATGCATTGGCCGCCCTCTACAAGTCGGCCCTCTGCCGGGAACAGCTGGGAGAAATGCCGGCAGCCGTGACGGCGTTGCGTACCATCAGGCTGAAATATCCTGCCGCGGATGTCGCCGCCAAGGCGGAAACCGACCTGCAACGGCTTGCCGCGAAAGGGTTTCCCTCCGCGTCGTATTCACCGGACGAGCTCTTTACACTCGGCACCACCCTCTATGACCTGCGCAAGTATAACCAAGCCGTCAAGACCTTCGCCGCCATACCGCCGCAACCGGACAATCCGTCATTCAACTGGCGTGTAGCGCTGAAAACCGGCCAGGCGCTCATGAAGGCCCGGCGTTACAAGGATGCCGAGCAGACCTTCCGTGACCTGCTGAAATCCGCTCCGAGGAACGATATAGCCATCGAGGCCCGCTACCGCCTCGCGGCGGTCCTGGATAAAAGCGGCCGGGATGAGGAAGCCGTCGCCACTTTCGTCAGCCTGGCGGAATCGAACCCGAATTCTGACATGGCCGACGACGCCCTGCTCAATGCCGCATTCATCAGGAAGTTCCAGAGGAAGGAGCAGGAAGAGCTGGCACTGTTGCAAAAACTTCTCCACGACTATCCGGCTTCCGACCTGAAGCAGGGCGCGCTCTGGGAAAGCGGCTGGGCGGCCTACAGATCGGGTGATTTCGCGACTGCCACGGCATATTTCAAGCAACTGACCGACAGCGATACTCAACGGGACAAGGCCCTTTACTGGTACGGTCGCGCCCTACAGGCTAGGGGAGATGCGGCCGGCGCCCAGGCCGCCTTTGCCCGCTTGCAGGACGAATTCCCCCTCGGATTTTACGCCCTCACCTACCGCAAGGATGCGAAGCTGCCGAACGTCGCCCCGCTTGCCCTCTCCGGCAAACCTGGTGACCTGCTTCCCTTTCCCGAAGGTTATGCGCGGGCCAAGGCGCTCATCGCCTTCGGTCTGTACGAAGAGGCCGGCAAGGAACTGGTTTCAGCCCGGAAAAAAGTTACCAGCCGCCAAAAAGCTCTCCCCGGCCTGGCCCGGCTCTACCTCGAAATGGAGGATTACCACGGCGCCCTGGCCCTCTACCGGCAGGAGCAGCCCCGCCGGCTCACGAAGGATAACCTCCCGGTCTGGGGGATCGTCTATCCACTCGCCTACCAGGAGGCGGTCAGCAAGAGCGCCCGGACCAACGGCGTACCGGAATGGCTCGTTTATGCCATCATCCGCGCCGAAAGCAGTTTTCTCCCCACGGCATTGTCCCCCGTCGGTGCTATGGGCCTGATGCAGGTCATGCCGGCTACAGCCACGGCCGTCGCCGGCACATCGGCAAAATCCGACCCTGCCACCCTGTACCTGCCGGAGGTGAACATTACCCTCGGGGTCAAGCACCTGAAGGACCTGCTGGTGCTTTACAACGGCGACCTCGTTGCGGCCGTTGCGGCATACAATGCCGGGGCTGGCAACGTCAACCGCTGGAAAAAATCGTTCGGTGGGCTGCGCCGGGATGAGTTCATCGAAAGTATCCCCTTTGGCGAGACACGTGAATACGTGAAGAAGGTGATGGCGGGGGCGGAAATCTACAACATGCTGTACGACGCCGGCCACAAGGCCGATACATCCGCGGCACAGACAGCGCAGGGCCAAGATACATCTCACCGGTTGGCCCTTCCCTTCACCGATCAATCTGCAGCAACGACCATCACGAGGTAGCTGTCCCATCTCAACCGACCTGCCATGGCCCCCGTAGTAACGGATAATACTTACAAGGTAGTCAAAGAAGCGAAGTGTGGTGGTGTGTGTAAAGTGTTTACCAGGTGGATGGCAACGGCGAGTCCGGGGCTGATCTGCATGGCTATTTATTCAGGCGCACTCTTCACAAAATGCGTGAAATAATGGGTGTACTGGTCGATGACGCGCTGGTCCCATTCGAAGCGGGGCTCGATCACCAGTTTCCCCGTCTTGTCGATATAGCCACACTTCTCGCCAATCTTTACCGGCGCCAGGTCATTGACGAAAATCGAGCCGGCATCGAATGTTGGCTTGATCACCATCTTCCCTTGTTTATCCATATAGCCAACTTTCTTATCGACAACCACCGGCGCAAGCCCTTCAGAAAAGACCGTCGGCGAACTGAATTCCTTGTCGATAATCGGCTTGCCGCTGGTATCGATAAGCTGCCAGCTATTCGCTTTCCTGACTGCCGCGACCCCGTCATTAAAGCTGGTCCCTTCGCCATATTGTGCCGGTATCACCATTTTGCCCGTATGGTCGATATAGCCGACCACTCCGAATTTCCCGTTGATCTTGACCATGGCGAGCCCATCTCGGAACAT
This sequence comes from Geobacteraceae bacterium, assembly GCA_024281055.1. Taxonomy (GTDB): domain Bacteria; phylum Desulfobacterota; class Desulfuromonadia; order Geobacterales; family Geobacteraceae; genus JAMXLF01. The sequence goes on along the minus strand of JAMXLF010000009.1, from coordinate 7,919 downwards.
GGCAGCTTGGTAGAATTGCGCCGGAATAACGAGAGCGCCGGACTTATCGACATAGCCATAGCTGCGTCCCTCCTTCACGGCGGCAAGCCCTTCGGAGAACGACGTTGCGTCGTCGAAACGGGGCTTGATGGCGTATTTCCCCTTCATGTCGATATAACCCGCCTTGGCTCCAGTCCCTTTAGCCACAACCACGGCTGCCAACCCATCCGAGAAGGCGAAGGTGGAGAGATAATCAACATCGATGACCTGTTGTCCAGCTTGATTGATGTAACCCCACTTATTACCTTTCTGTACCGAAGCCCGACCACCCAGGAAGATCGATCCGGACTCAAAGCTGGGAGGGATTGCCATGTTCCCCTTGGCATCAACGTAACCGTCCTTGCCGTTAACGCGGACGGGAGCCAACCCCTCTGAAAAGATAGACGCAGAATTGAACTGGGCGGGAATAACCATGATGCCGCCGCGGTCGCAGTATCCGTATTTGCCGCCGAATTTGACCAGAAGTCGATACGACTTGTCTAGCACAACCTTCTTTTCTTCTTTCTGGCATGCTGAACAGATTGTCACCGCAGCCAGCATGAGAACCAGCAGACGTTTCATACAATACCTCCCAAATCTTCCCTCAAATCTCATCCATCAGCCCTCATTTTTCAAACCTCACCAGATTTTCCGGTTATTTTGCAGAAAAGCTTGTTAAACTCGTCTTCCGCCAGGTCCTTGTAATACTCGGATCGGCCTGCGACGACAAGAAGCCGCTCTCCCTCGCTCTCCCGCACGGCGCCAACGATCTCCCGCTTGTAGAAGATCATCCGCCAGACAACGGCTATACAGGCAACTGCAAAACCGAGGTACAGGATTGAAAGACCCCTCTGCGTGATAACATAAAAACGTACCCAGTAGCGCAACTCCTGCATTTCGAGCCGTTTGCCATCAAACTCCAGGGTGCCGTTTTTCGGAACAAGGCCCTCTGCGACCTTTTTCCCGTCACGTTCCACGGCAATGAAGAAAACCGGATTATTAAATTCCATGGAACGGGTCGCACGTTTCCCGTTCTCAAGCACATAGTCCGGATAGAACGTGGCTGTAAACGTGTAACCGGCCAAGGCAAACGTGTCAGGCCTCATCTTCAGCACATCGAGCTTTACCAGGGTGTTTTCGATAACCGTGCCGGCAAAATCTTTAAGCACAAAGTGGGGCGCCATCCCCAGATGCTTGAACACGAACGACGTGGGACCCGTGGAGTAAGGGGTATTGATGCCGACTTCATGGGTTTGACCCTGACCATCCAAGAGCTTGACGCTGATGCTCGTCGGTGTGTAATTAACGACACGTGGAACAACGCTGGCGACCGTGAACGAGGCGCTGGGAGGCGAGCCGAACGCCGGCAGCTTCGGTGACGGTGATGAGTTGTAGCGACTGAGCTCTCCGTGAAAAGTTTCTCCCTGGGCGAGGTCGAGATAAGCGATAAACTCGGTGTAGACGCTGATCAGCCCTCCCAGTAGGACCAGATAAAAGCTGACATGAAAGAGTACGAAGGCTATAGGCGCCAGTCGGTTCTTTGCCGCATAGAAACCTGAAGCGTTCCCCAGCAAGGTGTAGCGGCGTTTGCGGAGCTTGGCAACCACCGTTTCTCCGTCGAAGTCGGCCGGCAAGGTGAATGAATTCCTGTACGGATAACCGGCCGCGTTTTCTGGATCGGCGATCTTCGCCTCGGAGATGGCTATGCGCTGCTTGACAAGCGGCATCCGCTGCCAGAGGACTAGCCCCAGATTGATGAAAAAGAGCACCCAGAGGGTAATGGTGATCGGAGAGGTGTAGATCGTGGTCAGCCCAAATGCATCCAGTAACTCAACCAGGCGGGGAGAATTCCTGTACCACTCAAGGTAAATATCCTTTACCAAACGCACCTGGGGTACCCACAAGCCGATTATGAACATCAAGCCAAGCAGGCAGATGAGCAGAATGGTAAAGCGGAGGGAGCTTAGATACTTGATCAATTTATTGGACATGGTTTGCTGAAAACTGCCTAAAAATCATTGTGAAACCTGTTGAGAGAAGCCTCGCCCTTATCTCACCTGAAAGACGTGCAAACTGGTGTCAACGACGAGATTGACGCCGAAGAAGCTTATGATGACCGAGCTCAAGGCACCGACGGCCAGCCATGCCAGCCGCGTCTCGCGCCAGCGGAAGGTAACGCGCAGGTGGATGGTAATGCCGTAAATAAGCCAAGAGATCAAGGACCAGGTTTCCACGGGGTCCCAGGCCCAGTAGCTCCCCCAGAGGGCCTTGGCCCAGATGGCGCCGGCGCAGATCATGATGGTGTCGGTAACGAAACCGAAGATGACATAGCGGAAGATCAGCTCATCCAGACGGCCAAGCGTCGGAAACCGGTCATAAGCGGGATTTGGTACCTCTCGGGCCTCACTCTTATGCTTCAGCAAAAAGAGGACCCCCGCCGCCATGGCCAGGGAATATGCGCCGAAGGAGAGCCAGGCGAAATAGACATGGATGTAGAGCCAGATCGTCTTGAGGCTCGCTGCCATAGGTGTCAGTCCCGGCTTCTGCATGTACCCGTAGCCCATCATGATGATCACCAGCGGGAGGGTAGCGACCGCCAGTCCCTGCAGCGACTTGTTTTGCCATCCAACAAAGAGGGTGCCGGCAATGATAAACCACCCCCCCATCAGGACATATTCGTAGTGGCCGGACCAGGGAAGATGCCCCGTCGCGTTGAACCTGGCAATGATTGCTATCGATACGGAGACAAAGCCGGCGCCGACCAGGGCCGTCATTTTCGGCATGACGCGGGGGTTTTTGAAAATAAATGAATAGAGGTAACCGCCACATGCAGCGGAATAGATTACCAGCGCCACCCAATAGAAGACGATTTCCCAGAATGCCATAGGCACGTTCCTTTGATTGAGCATTGATGATGCCCGACGGGATCATCCCTCATCCTCAATCTTCAACTGACAACAGATTTTACTTCCACCTTCAATTCAACAGCTTTCGCGTTTCTTTGCCCACCGCCGTCACCCGGCTCCCCCCATCAGCGTCTTCCAGCCAGACACGTTGCGGCCGGATTGCAATCCTCATCATAAGACCGATGCCGGCAATTATCCCCCCAAGCCAGAGCAAGGATTTATGCCTTCTGTGGACGACATGAATCTCCGACCACTGCCCCATCTTCGCGCAGGAGAGAACGTAGTCCCCCTGCGACACCTGTTGATCAACCTGAAACATCAAATCTGTAACAACCTGCTTGTTGTCCCTTGTGATGATCACCTTCATGAGACTCTTTTCTGGCTGGTAATAGACACCCACCACCGCCTCAGTGCCTACGAAAAGCCCGTAAAAACTGAACGGGCCACGTTTCTGCACGAGCGGGTCGAGCTTGACGAAGTTGTCAAACAGGGTTCGTGAGTCTTTGGTCTTGATAACGATCTCGGGCTCAAAGACAAGCTTCGCCATATAAATATCATATGCTCCGTAGCGGTACGGATCCGTCGGTTTGAGAATCGCTCTCTGTTCCTTGCCATCCTCCGGAATCAGGGCAATTTCCGTTGCCCCCTTGGGATACGCGCTGTCGGGCAAAGTCTGGCTGATAATCTGCATCCGCGGCAGGGAGTCAAGTCTGGTGGCCATGGAGCCCAGGGTAAGGTGTCGGTACGACTCGGCACGACTCAGCCTGGTCGCTGGGCCAACACTGTCCAGCAACACGCCGGCAAACTGCCGCAGATTGTCCCAGGAGCCGACAGCAAGGAGGATGAGCAGTCCTCCGTACAGTACCGTGGTGCCAAAGTAACCAATGTCATGCTTCTCGCCATAGCCCCCGTCTGCAGAAAATGTGAATCCCGCCCCAGTCAGCATTCGTCGCACTTCAGGAACAGGCAGGTTGGCATTGACGCTTCGCCGCGGTCGGCAATAACTGGCGCCATACCTGATGCCCTTGCGAATGCAGGAAAAGTACCAAAGCAGGCGACAGGCAACGAGGAGCGTAAAAAAGATATTATTGCCCAGCAGAAGCCGTGCGTTCGCCAGAGGAATCCTGACATGAAGCGTTAGGCTCAGGATGACAATGATCGGAATGACGAGGAAAATAAGGAGAAACCAAGGGGAAATAAATATCGATCTGAAGAGCTTCGATTCGTCTTTCATAAGGTGAGACTATTCCTTCTGGCACAGGAGCGGAATTGGACACAAATCAATACACGGCGCAACACCAAATGCCACTGGAAATGGAACCCCGAAAACAAGTTACTGTTGTGTTGCTTGTCTAGACTCATCATGCTGGTTCAATCCTAACAACTCCATTTTCCCGCTCTTAGAGCGAAAAAACGTCAGTCGACGCTCGGATATAAACCTCTCGTTTTGGAGACGGTAGACGAGCACGTATGCTTTGTCGGGACGGGTCACAAAGCTGATTTCCTTAGGGTTGTTGAGTGGTCCCGTTTTCTGACGCGTTTGCTGAAACTTGGAGATAAAGTCCGCCTCTTTGCCGATTTGCCTGAAGCCTGGTGCAGCCTCATTGTAAATCGTGAAAAAATCGCCGGCTTCCATCTGGGCAAGAACTCGCTTTGCGGTAGCCTGTGCGTCAGCCTTGTCTTGGGGGGGCGTTACAATTGCGCCTCCTGCAATCTGCCCCGAAATGGATTTAATTTCACTACCTGCATTCTTCAAGGGTGCGCTGGGGTTTGCTCCTGGTGTCTCCTGGCGGGATTTGCAACCGACAAACGCGACTACGACGAAAAGTAAAAGGGCGGTTTTCATGCAGCGTACACGGTTCATTCTTTTCACCATAACTTCGGGTAGATGTGAATATGCAAGCAGGTGCTGGATAATACCAGCAGAGATGAGCTACCGTCAATGGCATTTTTTATATCCAGAGACACGTCGCAGGACTGCGGCATGCCGGATCATCAAAGAAAGGCTGGCGCTTGGGTACCGGCCCGCATTGCAAGTCCTGCCGAACGACTTGACACCATCACCTCTGGGAGTGTATATGGATGAGTAATTTTTTATGCTTTATTTCTGATACAGCGTCCGGAAGGAGTTATGACTTATGCCATGCTGGATTGCAAGTACAAAGAGCCGCTTGGTCACTGGAGAAGCTGACGGGGCGGTTTTTTTCTTTGAATAGGCGAAATTGTCATCCTTGAACCCTGCAAGAGGTGAATTATGCGCATTCTGATTGTAGAAGATGAATCAAAGACGGCAATTCATTTGAAAAAAGGTCTGGGCGAATTGAATATTGTGTCGGACATCGCCACAAATGGTCTGGAAGGGTTCGCGCTCGCTGAAAAAAATGACTATGCCCTGATCATTCTCGATGTGATGCTTCCGGGGATCGATGGTTTTGAAGTTGTCACGAGACTCCGTAACAATGACAATAAGACTCCCGTTCTCTTCCTCACAGCCCGTTGCGAGGTCGCGGACCGGGTCACGGGTCTCCGTTTGGGAGCAGATGATTACCTGGTCAAACCATTTGCTTTTTCTGAATTGGCCGCCCGCATTCAGGCTATCTTGCGGCGTGGCAAGGACTTACAGCCAGATGCACTTCGGGTGGCGGACCTGGAGATCGATTTTTTCGCGCACAAAGCAAACCGGGGCGGGAAACGTTTAAATCTCACTCAGAAGGAATTCGCCCTGCTCTCCCTCCTTGCCGGACATACCGGTGAAGTATTCTCCCGGACCCGCATAGCTGAACGTATCTGGAATATGGACTTCGACAGCGATCCAAAGGTCGTTGAGGTTCATATGAGAAACCTGCGGGCGAAAGTCGATGATCCTTTCGAGAACAAGTTGATTCATACGGTTCGGGGTGTGGGGTATGTCCTCGAACATCGATAAGGATAAGCAGTCCAGAAGGAGCGATGCCAGCCGGTTCTGGTGCTGGCCGATAGCTGCCAGATTGATGGTCCTCTATACCTTGTCGGCTCTCTGCATCCTTTGCCTTACCAATGCTGTTCTCTACCTAGAGATGGTCAAGAATCTGGAAATGAAAAACGATCTCTATATCAGGGACGAGATCAACGTTCTCAAAGCGATGCTAGGGGGACCGAACAGCGAAAGGGAGTTTTCCCGCGAGATTTATCTGGAACATACAGAGCGAAAAAACATCAAACATTATGCCAGGATCCTGGATGAGTACGGGCATATCCTGATGGAAAATCCGCAGATGGAATCCATTATTCCTCCTGCGGCGTTTCCTGCCCCGACACAGGATTACATTACCCACGGAGAAAGGATTGAATTCAGGGCTAAGAACGGCAACTTGTACATCCTGAAGGCCCTACGGACCCGTATCGACGGCTTCAGCGGGAAGGGAAAGGTGCTGCAGATTGCGATGGACGTAAACGATCTTGACGTCTTTCTTGCCGATTACCGCAAGAAGCTTTTCAGCATGCTTTTTCTGGGTGTGATCGGATCCGCCCTGGCCGGATACATCCTTTCCCGCCGAGGGTTGCGTCCGCTTTCAATGATAACGCAAACAGCCCAGCGGATTACCGTTAATCATTTCGACGAACGAATTGATCCGAAACAATGGCCCAAGGAACTGTATTCGCTGGCCCTCGCCTTTGACAGTATGCTCGATCGTCTTGAGGCCTCTTTCGAAGGGCTTTCCCATTATTCGGCAAATCTTGCCCATGAACTGCGCACGCCGATCAACAACCTGATGATTGAAGCAGACATCGCCCTCTCCCGGGGTAGGACGCCGGAGGAGTACCAGAAGGTCATCGGATCAAGCATGGAAGAATACGCACGATTGTCACGAACGATCGACAGTCTGCTTTTCCTGGCGCGAATCGACAATGCTCAGACCGGGCTGAATCTAGCTGCAATAGATGTCCGTAGGGAGATCGCAGATATCGCCGAATTTTACTCTGCCATAGCCAGCGATGAGGGGATAAGTATCGTGTGCACGGGGGACGCCACACTGCGCGCCGATCCGGTCCTGTTTCGCAGGGCCGTTTCTAACCTCCTTGCCAATGCGCTCAATTATACGCCGCCAAAAGGAGAAGTCGTCATCTCCGCACGACGGACTGATGATCTGGCGGTAGAAGTTACCGTGAGCGACACAGGGTGCGGCATGGCGCACGAACATCTAGCGCGGATATTCGATCGTTTCTACCGTGTTACCTCCGCCAGACAGCAAGACGCACAGGGGTCAGGCCTCGGGCTTGCCATCGTCAAGTCAATCATGAATCTCCACGGTGGTGTTGTCGAAGTCCAAAGTGAAGTGGAGAAAGGGACTTCTGTAACCCTTAAATTTGTGCAATGACATAAATGATCAAGCAATAGAAAATTTTAATCAATACTTAACCAAAATACATTTTTTTTTTAAGGAAATCTTGTTGTGAAATAACCGCATCCGTTCATGCCTGCGTGAAACTGCGGACCCGCTTACTTTCAAAGTAATCCAACTAATCGCCTCGCCCCGCCCGGTTTTAGTTCTCTATCGAATTTCTCTCAGCGTCACCACGAAGTTTTCTTAACCTACCTTCGACCATGACCAGTAGATCAGTCATGCCTCCGCTGGCTCACGATCTCACCTTGCTGGCTTTGATCTCATCCCACAACTGCGATAATTGGACCATTGCCAACAAGCGTTGGAGCTAAAGGCACACCGATCTGGAGATGGCAGCAGTATTGCAATGAATTAGAATGGGATTATGTATCTTTTTCAACAATCAAGCGAGCGTCCTTCACGACGACCTGACCTGCAAGGAGGCGGAAAGGAGCGAAACGAAAAGAACGGACAGCGTTCAACGTAATCTTGCAGTACCGCCCACCCCACTGCGCATTACCGCGGGGAGGGTACAAGAAGGGCACTCCATGTGCCGCAACGGGACCAGAGGGTCCCCAATGTTTGAAAGGAGGAAGAATGAAGATGAGAAAACTAGCATGCGCACTGGCTG
>JAMXLF010000008.1 GCA_024281055.1 Geobacteraceae bacterium | reverse complement strand
GGCGTCGGGGCCGGAGTCGACGTCGGCCTCGGAGTCGGAGTCGGCCACGTATTTCTGTAGCCGTCATCACCACCCCTGTAGCCGTCATCACCACTCCTGGTGCCATAGCGTGAACCATAGCGGTAATTGTAATCTCCGTCGGCGAAGCTGACAGCGGCGACGCCGGATATCATGCTGACACACACGAGCAATGCAAGGGCTTTTTGGATTTGCTTCATTCTACACACTCCTTTGGCTTGGTTTGGCGCTGAGCGCCGCTTTGGACAACCGGGAGAGCCAAAGCTCTCCCGGTTGTTCGTGTCTGACCGATCGTACGTCAATCGCTCTCGGCCGGGCGCAGATTGAGGAACCGGTGCCCGGACTGCTGAGATTGTTACTGACCGGAGGCAATGGCGTTAAGCGTAGCGAGAGAGAGGGAGGACAGTCCGCTCATGGCCGACACGGTGGAGATGCCGGTCTGAATCTGGGCGACGGTCGCACCCTGCTTCGAGGTACCGTGGCAGCCGGCACAGTAGATATTGTAGGTAGCCCAGGTCTGAGTCGGCGCCGGGGTCGGGGTCGGGGCCGGGGTCGGAGCAGGCGTCGGCTTCGGAGTCGGAGCAGGCGTCGGGGCCGGGGTCGGAGCAGGCGTCGGCTTCGGAGTCGGAGCGGGCGTCGGGGCCGGAGTCGACGTCGGCCTCGGAGTCGGAGTCGGCCACGTATTTCTGTAGCCGTCATCACCACTCCTGTGGCCATAGCGGTAATCGGAATCTCTGCTGCCGTCGGCGAAGCTGACAGCTGCGACGCCGGATATCATGCTGACACACACGAGCAATGCAAGGGCTTTTTGGATTTGTTTCATTCTTCACACTCCTTTGGCTTGGTTTGGCGCTGAGCGCCGTTTGTGCTGCTGCTGATGGTGCTTCCTTCAGCACTACTATCTGCTCTTTCCCGTCATTGCACCTCCGGAAGTCCAATGAACGGGAGATTGCAAGTTAAAGGCTCTGGATGCACGTCTACAAAAAAAAGCCGGGGCCGGATATCTGGTGATATTTCGGCAACCCGGCTGTCTCGGTGAGACCCTGTAGGCTTTCCGCCCCACCCTCGCGGGTGGTTTAGTATTATCGTCTATCGGCTGCTCCTGATTGGCACCGAATTACCACCGGAAACCAATCAGATTTCGTTCGTATTTTTCTTTTTTAGATGAAACGCCGAAAAAAGTCAATAACAGCAAGGATACATTTTGATTACATTTTTGTTACTTACTATTTTTTCAGTTTTGACCCCGGATACAAAAAAAGCCGGGGCCGGATATCTGGTGATATTTCGGCAACCCGGCTGTCTCGGTGAGACCCTGTAGGCTTTCCGCCCCATTCTCGCGAATGGTTGAGTATTATCGTGTATCTGAAAACGTTCTAAGCTTGTAGCAATTTTGTAACTTGGATGTTGTTTTACAATAGCCAACAAAAATAATCAAGATAAAATATTCGCATATCCTATTATAAAATATTAACCATCTATGAAATCACATCCCGTGCGGCATCATGGCAGATGCAACGGTAAATCGGCGGCAATGAACCGATGACGTACTGCCGGCGCTCCTGGATTTCAGCCCCAAAAGAGTGGGCAGAACGCCTGTTCCAGCCGCTTCTCCGCGCGATCGGAGACGCGCGACCGGCAACGACATTGCGTTCGTGATCAGATCGGGTATACTTTGATGTACATGTGGAGAAAGTAGGACCTCGCCGGTACCACTCCGGCGCTATTCTGCTAAAAATCGACAGTTCGAGGAATTTCGCATGAGCATTCCCTGGAGAGTTGCAGCGACAAGCCTTCTGTTCCTTTTACTCACCCCCTGCTCGCCATACGCTCAGAATATTCCGCAACCGGCGCAACCACCGCCGCCCCCTTCTCCACCTGTTGCGCCACCCTCTCCTTTGCCGCCGAAATCAACAGCAGCGGAAGCGACGGCGCCTGCCGCCACCCCCCTGAATCTTTCGCTCACAGCCGCAGTGGCAATGGCAATCCACAGGAATCTCGATTTGCGGATCGAAGCGCTCAACTCCTCAATGTCTGAACTGGAAGCAGCGAAGAGCCATGGAATGTATAATCCCGTCTTGAGCCTGAATGGCACCGGCGGCGTCGTCGCCACAACGGGCGATCCCTTTTTCACATCCAGGAGCGGGACTGCCACACTCGCCATAACGCAGAGTCTGCCGATCGGGGGAAGTATCGCCATCTCGACCCAGTCCGGATATACCAATGCCGACGTCGAAGGCACGATATCGTCCTCTACGGTCTGGCAGTCCACGGCTGGGCTCACCCTTACGTTGCCATTGCTGAAGAATGCAGGCATGGAAACGACGCAACTCAATATCACCCTGGCGTCCAACGCTCTCCAGGATTCCATCGAAAGGTTCCGCTTTGTGACCTCCGACGCCGTTCTCTCCGTGGTCACGACATATAATCATCTGTATGTCCTGCGGGAGATTCTGGCGGTCAGGCAATCAGCCCTGACCTCGGCACAGAAACTCCTCGAGGAGGTCAACAAGAAAGCGGCATCCGCGCCTTCCCGCGGGATGGAAACAGCCAACGCGGAATATGCCATTGTGCAGAGGCGCAAAGACATGGTTGACGCGTCACGAAACGTCAAAGACCAGGAGGCAAGCTTGCGGTACCTCATCGGCCTGGAGCAGGAAACGCCGATAATCACCATTGATTCTCCTTCCAGGACCGAGCCGCGAGAAACGGAGGATCAGGCGCTGAAGGATGCAGTGACGTCTCGGATAGATCTTAAACAGCTGCAGTTGGCGTTGAAGACGAGCGAGCTGCAGGAACGGGTTGCGCGGCGCCAGACGCTGCCCGACCTCTCCCTTACCGCCAGCGGAGGATTTACCGGGACCGGCGGGAATTTCAGTGACAGCTACCGGCAACTGGCCGATCGCCCGGGGGATTACTGGTCGGGGGGGCTGCAATTTACCATGCCACTGGGCAATACCGTCGCGGAAAACGATTACCTGAAGAGCAGAATCAGGACTGAGCAGGTCAAGTCCCAGATCAGGGCCCTGACGTGGAAGATTCACAACGATGTCAAGGCAGACCTGCGGGCGCTCATCTCATCGCGCTTACAAGTGCAGATGGCCGACCGGGCGCTCCAACTCGCCGAGAAGCGCACCGAGGAATACCGGAAGAACAACATCGCCGGGACCGCCACGATTCAGGACGTCATCAATGCGGAAAACGACCTGACGTATGCGCACAGCGCCCAACTGGACGCCCTGGAAACGTTTTCCAATACCGTTGCCAAGCTCTGGAGAGACGAGGGGGTGCTCCTCGACCGCCTGAACATTCGTATAGACACGTCGAGCCCGGCAAAGGTTACGGAAGGAGCGAAGTAGGGCCCTTCCCCCGGAGCATACCCCGCCGGTCCCAGCCCCGGGACGCCTGATTAATTGTCAACGGCGCTTGAATCCCTGGCGCATTGGTCATGGACAACATCTTCTCTTTGGGAGCACATAAATGAAAATTCTTGTCGTGGGGGGAGCGGGCTACATCGGCTCTCACATGCTGCGCGAACTACTTGAAAAAGGTTACGATCCCGTGGTCTTCGACAACCTGTCGACGGGTCATACCTGGGGAGTGCCGTCTGACCGGCTGGTGAGGGGTGACTTGTCCGACGCCGCTGACTTGGAGCGGTTGTTCGGCCACCACAGGTTTGCGGCAGTCATGCATTTCGCCTCCTTCATCCAGGTCGGCGAATCGATGACCGCTCCTCTCAAGTACTATGACAATAACGTGTCGAATACAATAAATCTTCTGCGTGCAATGGAGCGGGCACAGGTAAGGAGATTCGTCTTCTCGTCCACCGCTGCGGTCTACGGTACGCCGCAGACCGTTCCCATTGTCGAAACCTTCCCGCTTCATCCGGAGAACCCCTATGGCCGCTCCAAACTCATGGTGGAGGAAATCCTTGCGGACTGCGAGGCTGCCTGGGGGCTGAGGTCCGCCCGGCTTCGTTATTTCAACGCGGCAGGCGCCCATCCCTCGGGAGAGATCGGTGAAGCCCACGATCCCGAATCCCATTTGATCCCCATAATCCTGCAGGTCGCTCTTGGCAGGCGGGATGCCATAACGATCAACGGGGACGACTATCCCACCCCGGACGGCACCTGCATTCGCGACTATATCCATGTCTGTGACCTCGCTTCCGCCCACACCCTCGCCCTTAATGCGCTGCTGGAAGACAGGGGGAGCATGGTCTACAATCTGGGGAACGGCAAGGGATATTCGATCAGGGAAGTCATCGATGTTTGCCGGCAGGTGACCGGCCATCCGATTCCGGTCAGGATCGGTCCCCGGAGGGAGGGCGACCCGGCAAGACTTGTTGCCTCGCCCGATAAAATCGTCAGGGAACTCGGTTGGGAGCCTCGGCACGGGGATCTCGAAGCCATCGTCAAGAGTGCCTGGAAGTGGCACGAAACAAGCGGGGGGTGACATTGCACGGGAAGCGGCTACCGGCCGTTTCCACCCGGCGCCGACAGGGGCGCGAATCCATCGTCTTCCAGTGATTAGAAAAGGGCGGACCATCCCGGTCCGCCCTTTTTTTGTCGCTCATTCCCGCGGCCCAGCGAGTGATGTTATCGCGGCAGATCCCATGCCCCCTTCATGTGATACCTCCGAACAGATTGCAGAGAAAAAAGTTTAAAAAAAGCGGGCGGCGCCGTCCCCCGGCACCGCCCAAGGAGGCATCGTGTATACTCTGTTTAGGGCAATATGGACCTCGCTCAATCGGCAAACAGTATCACCGTCCGGGCGGGTTGACATGGCAGTCGTAACAGCTCACCACGTCGCCCTTGGCGTAAACCTTCGGCGTCGGCCCCGTGGTCCGGAACGTCCGTGCCGTGAAGGTACGCGAGAGGCGCGTTCCCCGGTAGTCCGTGCCATGGCAGACGGTGCACGCCGTCGGGTCGGCTTTGGCAGCCTTCGTGTGGGTGTATACCCAGATATCGCCGATAGTGTGGAGGCCGTGGGGCCCGCCATTATCGGACATCGGCAGCTCCCGCAGATGGCAGACGGAGCACTCGACGAGCTCGCCGGCGTATCCCTGGAGCCGGATGCTCTGGACGTTGTCGTTCGCCTCGGAGGAGGGGTACTCGGCGTGGGTGGAGCCGTGGCACGCCTCGCACTGGGTCGTGCCGTGGGTAGCGCCCAGCTTATAGAGGGTGTCACCCGTGGAGAAGACGCTCGGTGCCTGGCGGAAGGTCCCGGACGGCGTGAAGGCCGAGGTGTAGGCGGCATAGACCCCCGGCGCGGACTCGCAGTGGCAGTACTGGCATTTCGGCACGTCGATCCAGCCTTGCCTTCCGTCCGCCCCCACCTTCGACATGACGCCGTGGCAGCTCTGGCACTCCAGCTTGGCGGTGCCGTTCGGGTTCTTGGCGGTCCCCATCACCCCGCGCAGGCATTGGGTGGTCGAGCCGGGGTGGCAGTAGTAGCAGCCGGTCCGGTTGAGGGTCTGGTCGAGGGGCATGCCGGTGTTGTCGTCCATGGCGTGCACCGCGTGCCACGAGTGCATGGAGGTGGTAAGCTGCTTCACCCCCGGAAACCCCTGGGTTCCCAAGGCATTGGAGGGGTGACAGCTGGAGCAGAGGATCGGGTGCCCCCCGTCGGAGGTGACCAGGAGACCCTTGGTCGAATACCCCATCTGCTTGAGGGCGCCGGTATAGGTGGAGAAGGCAAAGTTCTTGTTGTCGTGGAGAAGGAGGATGTTCCGCTTCCAGTCCTTCTGCGGATTGGAGTCGTAGACCCAGTCCGGCTTGGGCTGCGCCGCCGGGTCGCCGGTGCCGGAGGCGTGGCAGTGGCTGCACGCCAGTTCGTCGCTTATGGGTAGAACGTTGGCGGTGTTGGCCAGGACGGTCCCTTTCCAGTCCCTGGCCACGACCTTCACCATCGGGTAGTAGTTGACGTTCATCTTGTCGTCATAGGGGACGAGCGGAAGCCCCTCGGCCTTCCAGAAGCCGAGGGCGGCATCGTAGGTCATGGGCGCGGGGGTGAGGCTCGGCACGTGGTTCCCCGTCAGCCCCACGTCCGGCGCGGGCGTCACCCCAAAGAGGAAATAGACCCAGTCCCAGAAGTTCGTTTTCCCCTGGCTCGTGGTGTTGATCGAGCCCTGCGTATCGGGGGTCGCCTCATAGGTGAGGGCCACCCCTGCCGTGACCGGCTTGCCGGTCCGGCGGTCGATCAGCTGCGCATGGAGATTGTTGTAAGGGGGGAGGATGGCGAAGACCGAGTAGTCGTGGTCGATGCAGTGCATCCCCAGGTCGTTCCAGGCGATGAGGGCGTATTTCCCCGTTGCGGCCCCGTTGCTGCCATAGCCCGCTGCGACCGGAGCGGCCGCGGTGGCACCGCCGCGCCACAGGATAACCAGGATCGCCGGAAGAATTGCGGACAAAAGCTTCGTTTTCATGGCACCTCCCTGATATGACGCGTTGTGGCCGGTGGCCGCAAGGCCGTTTTTTTTCAGCCGCTACTCCCTGCCAGCTTCCATTTGGACAGGGCATCACCCCGCCGACGATATTGGTTAAATTTTGTTTATTGATTGAAATTTAATGCAAATTCTCTGCAAGAAGAGTGTATCGGGGAATGAACGACTATCTTGGTGAAGATTGCTGTTGTGTTGGGGAAAATTGCCGTTAATCGGGGGAAAACCTGCCAGTTGCCACTAGGACGACTTGCGGTACGCGGAGGGGGTAATGCCGGTTATTCTCTTGAACTGCTTGTTGAATTCGCTCAGATCGCAGAAGCCGGTACGGATGGCGACGCTGGAGATGGTGAACTCGGGGCGGCGCAGGAGAACCTTGGCCCGGTCGATGCGCCGGTTGAGCATGAACTGGATCGGCGTTGCCCCCACATGTTTCTTGAACATGCGGCAGAAATGGTACTTGCTCAGGCATGCCTGAGTGGCGATCTCCTCCAGGTAGAGGGGATTCGGCAGATTCTGCTCGATATAGCTGATCGCCCGCAGCAGCCGCTCCGGAATCTGTGCCGACCGGAGCCCCGGCGGGCTCCCCTCTTCTCCCTCATCCGGCAAGGAAGACCCTTTACCGGCGGCGTCCCGCTTGAACTTGAGGATATTCTTGACCGCCTTCTGGAAATCCGCCAGGTCGAGGGGCCGCTTGAAGAATTCCCGGGCCCCGGATTTGAAGGCGCGCAGGACCACCTCTTCGGAACTCGTCTCGGTCACGAAGATGATCGGCAGGTCGGGACGGTCCCGCTTGATCTCCCGCAGCAGACACAACCCGTCATCGGCATTGGCCCCGCAGTCGATGATGGCCAAATCGGCATCACCGTTCGCCGAAACCGCCGCATCTCCGGCCAGGGGAAGTATCTCCATCTCTTCGCCGGAAACCGGGAGTGGAGGATATCCGCCCTGCTTTCCTTTTTCTGCGAAGACAAACACAGTGCCCATCTGCCGCCCCGTATGTTTGTGCCGCCTTTATGATTGCGCTTGGTGTTGACTATACCGGCAAACTGGCAAAGGTCAAGTGGAGGGAAAGAAAGTCCTCGTATTTAATCTTGGGGAAGAGGCTGCGCGAAGGGAAAAGACAAGCTTCGCCGGCTCTCACCTTTTTCGTTTCCGACCCGTTCCGCACCCCGAAAGTTGCAAACCGACCGAACCACGCTATATTTGAATAATCTTTGTGAAAACGGGAGCCCATCCCATAACAAGAAGAAGGAGGCATCCATGTCAGCAATGTTCTGTAACCAGTGCGAGCAAGCGGCCAAGGGGACCGGCTGCGAGATCATCGGCGTCTGCGGCAAGAATCCGGAGGTCGCCGCCCTCCAGGACCTCATGCTCTATGGCCTCAAGGGAGTCGCCATTTACGCCGACAAGGCGCGGGCCTTTGGCGCGAAGGACGAGGTAATCGACCTTTTCATGTTCGAGGGGCTGTTCACCACCGTCACCAACGTCGACTTCGACCCGGTGCAGATCGCCGGAAAGCTGCGCAAGTGCTATGACTTCAAGGAGAAGGCGAAGGCCATGTACGAGACCGCCCACCGGGAGAAGAGCGGCAGCCATGCGCCGCAGATCACCGAGGGGCCGGCCGCCTGGGTGATCGCCGCCGACCTTGAGGGGCTCGTGAAGCAGGGACAGGAGCATGGCGTGAAGACCCAGCACACCGACCCCGATGTCCTCTCCGGCATCGAGCTCGTCATATTCGGTCTCAAGGGGATGGCCGCCTACGCCGACCACGCCTTCATCCTGGGGCAGACGGACGAGGAGGTCTTCGCCTTCTTCCACAAGACGCTCGCCGCCACCGCCGACCCCGCGCTCGGCCTCATGGACTATGTGGGGCTCGCCATGGAATGCGGCAGGATGAACATCAAGGTGATGGGGATGCTGAACGAAGGTCACGTGAAGCGCTTCGGCCACCCGGTCCCCACCAAGGTGCAGCTCGGCACCCGGAAGAACAAGGGGATCCTCGTTTCAGGCCACGACCTGCGCATGCTGGAGGAGCTCCTCAAGCAGACCGAGGGGAAAGGAATCGACGTCTACACCCACGGCGAGATGCTGCCGGCCCACGGCTACCCGGGACTCAAGAAATACGCCCACCTCTACGGCAACTTCGGCGGCGCCTGGCAGGACCAGTACAAGGAGTTCCCCGATTTCCCCGGGGCCATCATCTTCAACACCAACTGTATCCAGCGCCCGGCGGACTCCTACAAGGACCGCCTCTTCACCTGGGGGCAGGTTGGTTGGCCGGGGGTGAAGCACATGCAGGGATGGGACTTCTCCGAGGTGATCAACAAGGCCCTTGAGTGCCCCGATCTCCCCGAGGCCCCGGGCAATGAGATCCTTACCGGCTTCGGCCACAACGCGGTGCTCGGCGTAGCCGACAAGGTGATCGAGGCGGTGAAGGCGGGGGCCATCAAGCGCTTCTTCCTGATCGGCGGCTGCGACGGCGCGAAGCCGGGGCGCAACTACTATACCGAGCTGGCAGAGAAGGTGCCGAAGGACTGCGTGATCCTGACCCTTGCCTGCGGCAAGTACCGCTTCAACAAGCTGGAGTTCGGCGACATCGGCGGCATTCCCCGCCTTCTCGACGTGGGACAGTGCAACGACGCCTTCTCGGCCGTCCAGATCGCCCTGGCCCTGGCCGACGCCTTCAAGTGCGGAGTGAATGAGCTTCCCTTGTCGTTTATCCTCTCCTGGTACGAGCAGAAGGCGCACGTGATCCTGCTCTCGCTCCTCTACCTGGGGATCAGGAACATCAAGATCGGCCCGATGCTTCCCGCCTACATCACACCCAACGTCCTCAACTTCCTGGTGGAGAAGTTCAACCTCGGCCAGATATCCACGGTTGAAGCGGATCTGCAGGCGGCGCTCGGCAGCTGATTGCGACGCGTTTTTTCCTTCACCGGAAAGCGCGGCAGAACGTGTCTGCCGCGCTTTTTCTTTAGCAGGTTGTCTTCCCGTCATTATCGTGTTAACTGCCGTGATGCTCCCTCGACGACACCTCGAAGCCGCAAAGTCTGTAGGCCAAACAATGGCTCGCAGCAAGGGATTGCGCACAGTTACACTCTCAGTCAGTCGTCATATTCGAAAAAATCTCACTATTAATGGACTGCATGTAATAAAGAAGTATTGACATAACCCGCAAATATGTATATTAAGTCAGAAAATCCTTTTTATTCCAATGCATAAGGAGAGGAAACCATGCCTAAGCCGAAGGTAACAGCTTCAAAAGCCGCCAGCGCTGCTCCTAAGAAAGCAGCCCCCAAGGCTGCAGCAGCCAAAAAAGCCGCGCCGAAAAAAGCCGTCGCGGCAAAAGCTGCGGCACCGAAGGCCGCAGCACCGAAGAAGGCAGCTGCAGCGAAGGCCGCTCCGGCAAAGAAAGCCGCCCCGGCCAAGGCTGCTGCTCCGAAAAAAGCCGCTGCACCCAAGGCCTCCGCAGCGAAGAAAACGACTGCTGCAAAGACAACCCTGGCGAAGAAGGCTGCACCCAAGGCTGCCGCAGTTAAAAAGGCCGTCACCAAGGCCGCTCCGGCCAAAAAGGCCGCAACAGCCAAGGCTGCTGCTCCCAAAAAAGCCACAGCCCCGAAAGCGGCTGCCACCAAGGCCGCCGCGCCCAAGAAGGCTGCAGCAGTCAAAAAAGCCGCCCCCAAGGCTGCCCCGGCAAAGAAAGCCGCTGCTCCCAAGGCTGCCGCTCCGAAAAAAGCGACCGCTCCGAAGGCTGCTGCAAAGTCCGTCGCGAAGGCAGCGCCCAAGACTGCGGCCAGAATTTCGGCGAAGCCGAAGAAGTAGGCGTCAGCATAACTGGCTGAACTGAAGATTCACGAACCCTCCACACAGAAAGGACCGGCTTCACTCTCGGTATCGCAGGTGACATGCCGGTCCTTTTTCCTTATCTCTCAGCAAACGCACGACATAAACGCCATCCAATTAATAACATCACTTGAACAGCGCCATTTCTGTGGTAAAATTTGTGTCAACTCCCGTTATTCGAGCCACGGCACGGAGCTGTCATGCAAGATCTGGACATTCTCGTCGTTGACGACGAGCCCCACATCGCCAGGGCACTTAATTTCGTCCTCAAAAAAGAGGGATTCAATGTCGAAACCGCGACAGACGGTGACGCGGCCCTGGCAAGCATCCGTCAGCACCGCCCGCGGATCGTCTTCCTCGACCTCATCCTGCCCAAACGAAGCGGCATGGAGGTCTGCAAAGCGGTCAAGAACGACCCATACCTCCGGAAGACCCATATCATCATCCTGACCTGCAAGGGGCAGGAACTTGACCGTGAGCAGAGCATGGCAACGGGTGCCAATGAGTTCATCACCAAGCCCTTCAGCCCCAGAGAGGTGGTTGCCAGGGTCAGGACGTTGCTGGCAACGGGATAGTGCATGAACAGACGAAGGTTAACGTTCCTCTTCTGCGTAGCATTGCTGGCAATCATCCTGCTTTGCCGGATGACCGGCGATGCGCTGAGCCCTTTCAGGTTCCTCTATTACCCTCTCATCGTCTATTTTTCACTCCATCTGGGAAACCGTTTTCTGTTCCTGGCCGGTACGGGATACGCCTTTCTGTTCGGGCTCCTCTTTGCCCACCATCTTCCCGCCGATGCCTCTCTCGCGAGCCATACGGGAGAGTTGGTATCTCTCCCCCTTGCAGCCCTGGCATGCGGTTACGTTGCCCATACCATCCGGAGAGAGCAGGAACGCTACGATAACGCCATCGCCACCTTTCACAGCCTGAGCGACGCCATCAAACACAAGAACATGAACCTGCAGACAGCCCTCGACGCTCTCTCCGAGGCCCACGCCCGATTGCAGGAGTATGACAGCAAAAAGACCGACTTCCTCGCCAACGTATCGCACGAGCTGCGCACCCCCCTTTCCTCCATCCGTTCCTACTCGGAGATACTCCTCAGTTATGACGATATCGACCGGGAGACGGGGAAGGAATTCACCAAGATCATCAACGAAGAGAGCGAGCGGCTTACCGACCTCGTCAATGAGCTCCTCGACCTCATCAGGATCGAATCCGGCAAGGTGGAACTCCATCTCAGCCCGGTGCGACCCGCCGAGCTCATCGAGGAAGGCACCCGCCTGATCCTGCCGATGGCGAAGACCAAGGGGCTGGCCCTGGTCGTAGAAGAGTGCCGTGATCTCCCCGTTGTCCAGGGAGACCGCAACCAGCTGCTCCAGGTGCTCGTCAACCTGCTCAACAATGCCGTCAAGTTCACCACCGCGGGAACAATAACCGTGGAAGCTTGCCGGGACGGAGACGGGGTCAGGTTTGCCGTGACCGACACGGGAGAGGGGATTTTCCCCGAAGAAAAAGAGCTGATCTTCGACGAGTTCTACCGCATCGCGGGCGCTCCCGCATCGCGGCCGAAAGGGTCGGGGCTCGGCCTCGCCATCTCCCGCAAGATCGTGGAATACCATTGCGGGAGAATCTGGGTCGACAGCACCGTCGGCAAGGGAAGTACCTTTTACTTCTACATTCCGGTGGCTGCCGCAAAAACCGAACATGTCGCCGAAGAAGACACCTCCTGGTCCGGGGAAACCTCAGTGTCCCATCGGCCGGTACTCGTGCTGTCCGAGTTCATGGCCACCCGCCAGGTTCTCAGGAAGAAGCTGGAACAGCTCGGCTACCGGACCATGGGAGCCGACACGATCGAGAGAGCCGTCCGGATCGTCGGGGGGATGCGTCCCGGCCTCATCATCTGTGATGTCGCTGAAAACTGGAGCGACTTCTCCGAACTGGCCAAACTGGCGCGCAGCCTCAATGTCCAGATGATCCTCGTCTCCCTTTTTGCCGTCCGCAACGGCATCGACCCCCGCATCATTCTCCACGGTTATCTCTCCCGGCCATTCGACACCTATGAGATCACCCTCAAATTTGCCTCCGCCTTCCACCCGAAGGACCGGATAATGCTCATATCGTCCGATAAGGACGAGTGCCGGACTCTTCAGGTCCTGCTCGGTGCGGAAGGGTACGATATCCAGGTATTCGCCGATGCGACGACCGCCGTGCGGGCGTGCGCGGCCTCGCTTCCCGCGGGAGTGGTAATCGGCTCATTCGGCAAGGCAACACTCGACGCCATCGTCACCGGGATCAAGGATGACCCAAAGACGGAGCATATCCCCCTGTTCCTCATTATCGGCGCCCCACTCGACCGGCACATCCGGACGCTCACCGCTGTCGGTGGGCGGCCCAAGGACGCCGACGGGCTCTACCAGCTCTATGGCGAGATCGAAAAGACGTATCAGCGCAGTATCGGAGAATTATAGACATGAAGGGAGCCGCGGCAATGCACGACGTACTGCAGGTCCCTGGGCAGGGAAAACTGGAAGAAATGATCGGCGCCCTCTCCCACCGCTTTGACTTTCCACTGGTTCTCATGGATATGGAGGGGGAGACGCTTGCCAGTGCCGGCACCCCGTGCGCCCGCCTCGACTGCCTGGAGGGAGCCTGTTGTCCGGTGGGGACGCTGCTTGCCGACATGCCGGTCCATCACAAAGGAGAAAAGCTCGGCACCCTCGCCGCCTGCCTCCCCGTCGGGGAACCCGTGAATGAACTCAAGGCCGCGGCCTTCTGCCTGGAGCAGTTCTTCAACCTGGAAACGGAGATCGACGATCTCTCGTCCGAGGTGGTACGGGTCTATGAGGAACTGTCCATCATCTACTCACTCTCGAACAATCTCGGCAGCGAGATGGATGTGGATACCATCTGTCTCCGTGTCCTGGAGGAAGCGGGGCGGATCCTCTTCGTGCACAACCTGTCGGTCATGCTCGTCGACGAGGACAGGAACGAGCTCTACACCCGGATGAGCGCGGGACGAGACAGGGAGACGGCCCGCTCTTTCCGCTGCAGCCTCGGCACGCAGTTCATCGAGCATATCGGCCAGCAGGGAGAACCGGTTACCGTCTGTGACATAGAGGCCGACGGCAGGTTTTCCCTTCCATTTCCCGCCAGGTCGGTTCTTTGCGTACCCCTCATCTCCGACAACCGAATGATCGGGATGCTTCTCGCCTGCGACAAGCTCTCCGGCGAGGAGTTCTGGTCCCAGGAATTGAAGCTGATGGGGGTGTTCGGCGCAGAGGTTGCTTCTTCCATCAAGAAGGCTCAGCTCTATGAGGAGATCAACGAGATCTTCATAAACACCGTAGGGGCGCTCGCATCGGCCATCGACGCAAAAGACCCGTACACGTATGGTCACTCTCGGCGGGTAGCGCGTCTCTCCGCCGTCATCTGCGAGGAACTCGGCATGGCCCGGAAAGAAACCCGCCAGGTGATGCTCGCCGCCATTCTCCATGACATCGGCAAAATCGGCACTCCCGAGCGGATCCTCCAGAAACCGGGGCTACTGGAGCCGGAAGAGCAGGAAAAGATCAAGGAGCATCCTGCGCGGGGGGCACAGATCCTTTCCAACATCAGGGAATTCAGCAACATCATCAAGTGGATCAGGCACCACCATGAATGGTACGATGGCAGGGGGTATCCGGACCAGATTATGGCGGAGAGCATTCCACGGGAAGCGCGGGTGATCACCGTTGCCGACGCCTTCGACGCCATGACGTCGGACCGTCCCTACCGCAAGGGAATGCCGGCCGGTGAGGCGCTCAGGATCATGAACGAGTTCTCGGGAAGCCAGTTCGATCCGCACATACTCGCAATGTTCAAGCGGATTTACGACTCCGGGAGGGAACGGGCTCTCTTCGAGGGAAACGACGCCGGAGAGAACCTGCTCGGCAGGCGGGAGGCGGTGCTGCGCTAGTGCCTTCCCACCCCTCTTCCTCCAGGATGCCGCGCAAGAGTTGGCGCATGAACAGGGTATCGTCAACGACCATGATTCTCAGGCCCATCACTCCCTCCGGCAGATTGGGGCATGTACCCAGCCATGGATGCATTACAATAAACTGCCGTTATATAACCCGATACGCCGCCGCAGGCATGAATTAAATTCGCCCTGCGGCTGTTGACAAACTGCGCACCGGCGCAACTTCCCTCTCGACAAAATGGAATTTTTCCAATATATTTCCGTATACTGTATACAAAACCAGGCGCGAGGCGCTGCGGCACCGGGCGCGAGATATCCGCAGAATCACAGAGGGCCGTTCAGCCTGGTGCCTAGAGCCCCGTGCCCAGAGCCTTCGATTATTAATTCCACCGAAAGGAGAACAACGATGGCCGTTAAAGAGTTCCATTACCAGGACCCCTTCCCCCTCGGCAAGGACGAGACCAAGTACCGCCTCCTCACCAAGGATGGCGTCTCGGTGACCCAGTTCGAGGGACAGGAGGTCCTCAAGGTCGATCCGGCCGCCCTCACCTTCCTCGC
This sequence comes from Geobacteraceae bacterium, assembly GCA_024281055.1. GTDB lineage: Bacteria > Desulfobacterota > Desulfuromonadia > Geobacterales > Geobacteraceae > JAMXLF01. Next base: position 82,220 of record JAMXLF010000008.1, on the reverse strand, counting down.
CAACCAGGCGATGCGCGACGTCTCCTTCCTGCTCCGCCCCGAGCACAACGAGATGGTAGCAAAGATCCTCGCCGACCCGGAAGCCTCCCCCAACGACAAAGGGGTTGCGATCGCCATGCTGCGCAACGCCGAGGTCGCCGCCAAGTTCGAGCTCCCCATCTGCCAGGACACCGGCACCGCCACCATCGTGGGGAAAAAGGGACAGCAGGTCTGGACCGGGGTGAATGACGAGGAGTATCTCTCCAAGGGGGTTTACAAGACCTACACCGAGGAGAATCTCCGCTACTCCCAGACCGTGGCCCTCGACATGTACAAGGAAGTCAACACCGGCACGAACCTCCCGGCCCAGATCGACCTCTACGCCACCAAGGGGGCGGAATACAAGTTCATGTTCGTCGCCAAGGGGGGCGGCTCGGCCAACAAGACCTACCTCTACCAGGAAACGAAGGCGCTCCTCAACCCCGCGACCCTGGAGAAGTTCCTCATCGACAAGATGAAGACCCTCGGCACCGCCGCCTGTCCGCCATACCATTTGGCCTTCGTCATCGGCGGCACCAGTGCCGAAGGGTGCCTTAAGACCGTCAAGCTCGCCTCTACCAAGTACCTGGACAGCCTCCCCACCGAGGGGAACGAGTACGGCCAGGCGTTCCGCGACGTGGAACTGGAGAAGAAAATTCTCGAAGCGGCCCAGAAACTCGGCATCGGTGCCCAGTTCGGCGGGAAGTACTTCGCCCACGACGTGCGCATTATCCGGCTCCCCCGCCACGGCGCCTCCTGCCCGGTGGGGATGGGGGTCTCCTGCTCCGCCGACCGCAACATCAAGGCGAAGATCAACAAGGACGGCATCTGGCTGGAGGATATGGACCGCGATCCGGGGCGCCTCATCCCCGAGGCGTACCGCAGGAAGCACGACCACGGCGTCAAGATTGATCTGAACAAGCCGATCAAGGAGGTACTGGCCGAGCTGACCAAGCACCCGGTCGCCACGCCGCTCCTTCTCACCGGCACCATCGTCGTCGGCCGCGACATCGCCCATGCCAAGTTCAAGGAGATCATCGACGCCGGAAAACCGGTGCCCGAATACCTCCTCAACCACCCGATCTACTACGCCGGCCCGGCCAAAACACCGGCGGGCAAGGCCTCCGGCTCCTTCGGTCCGACCACGGCAGGCCGCATGGACTCGTATGTCGATCTCCTCCAGTCCAAGGGGGCATCGCTCATCATGATCGCCAAGGGGAACCGTAGCCAGCAGGTGACGGACGCCTGCAAGAAGTACGGCGGTTTCTACCTGGGGTCCATCGGTGGTCCGGCAGCGCTCCTGGCCGAGGAGAACATCAAGAAGGTCGAGTGCATCGACTTCCCTGAACTGGGGATGGAGGCGGTCTGGAAGATCGAGGTGGTCGACTTCCCGGCATTCATCCTGGTGGATGACAAGGGGAACGACTTCTTCAAGCAACTCGGTTGTTGATCGTACAGAAGCAGAGCGTTTAATTGGAAAACCCCCGGCTTCCTTGCGGAGTCGGGGGTTTTCCGTTTCGTCGCCTTGCGTAACGTGCCTTGCCGGCTCAACGCCTTCGGCCCAAGATGCGGTTGCAGAGCCTTCCCGTTAGGGCATCCTCCGGGACGGAGGTTGACAGTCGGCCAATCCCTGCTATTTTTTATTTACGGGACGCGGCAACCTCACCGGACAAAAGCTCGCTCCACCTGCCGGAACCTCTTTTCGCGCTGGTCCCGCAACTGCAGAACATGAATGTTGTAACAACTACCGAGGGGGGAACGTATGAACGAAGCCCGTGAGTTGATCGCCGCCTTCCACGAACTGAATGCCACCCCCGACCGGAGCATTGGCCGTTTCACCCCATCTCTCGTAGGCATGTTCGGAACAACCGGCATGCTTGAGCTCTTTCTCAGCTCCCTGGACGGAGCGCTTGCCAGCGGGACGGTTTCCGAGTCGCTGAGGCGGCGTTCACAGAACCTCGTTCATACCTTCATTCCCCAGGTCGCGGGCTACAACGGCATCGCGGATCTCTCTGCACAGCAGGTCACCGCCGCTCAGCTGCGCGCAATCAACGCCGATGCGCCGGAAGGCAGGGCTCAGGGAGTACGGTTGATTCTCGCGGCCCTGCAGCAGATTCTCGATACCGTCATCAGGCTCGACTGAACGCCTACCCCTCAAAAATACCCTTTATATTTCAGTATGTTGCAACAAAAAACCACTCCCCGTCCTTGACTTTGCCAGCCTGCTGCGTTATCGTGATACCACATTTATTTTAAGGGCTCCCCACAGATAGACGAAAATACTAAACCATCCGCGAGGATGGGACGGAAAGCCTAAGGGTCTCACGCAGACAGCCGGGTCGCCGAAATATCGCGCAGATATGGAAGCACCGGCTTTTTTGTTTTCCGCATGCCAACGTGCGAGACAGGCTACGACTCCTGTGGGAGTGTACTAACAGGAGGTTACCATGATGAACATACAGAAAAAATTACAGGAGATGGCAGTATTCATCGAATTTATCATCGGCTCGGGGCTGGCGATCTTCTTTCACACGGTGCTGAACAACGAGCAGGCAGCCTACGTTATCTTCGCCATCGGCATCCTGCTCTCCCTCGTGACGTACCTGGTGCGGGAAGATATCGAAAAAACGAAGTCGCACCTTCTGGAGCAGTATTGGCAGGTCCATGAGATCCCCTTCGCCCTTGCCCAGATTGCCGATCCGGAGTGCCTCGCCAAGGGACACGAGGTCATCGCCAGCACCATGAAGACAGTAACGATGCTGCAACAGGGCTACATCCCGCTGGACGAGATGGAATTCTACCTGGAAGGGGCCAGGCTTGCCGACCAGATCACCCGCGAGATCAAGGCAGTTGACCCCCTGATGCCGGGATGGCTGAGCCGCGGCGCACTTCTCAACTTTTATCAGTCCAACCTGCGCGCCCTTGACCGCGGCGTACGGATCACCCGCATCTTCGTCACGACCCGCGAGGAACTGACCGGCCCCGAGGTCCAGAAGGTGTTGATTGCCCAGTTCCGCGACGGCGTCGATGTACGGCTCGCCTTCCGCAACGAACTCCCCTCAACCATCGATATCGCCGGCCGGGACACCAACAGCTCCTTCGATTTCGCCATCTACGACGACCGGGCCGTGACCGACGTGTACGCCCAGCCAGGCAAATACTACGGCAGGAAGACCGGTCAAGCGGCGGAAGTTGCCAAGTACCTCCATCTCTACGACCTGATCGAACACAGCGCCCACGCCGTTACAGAAGAAAACGACCGGATCGTCCCGGCTGCCGAGATTATCGCCCAGGCGTCGTAAAGGAAAAATCGCTGAACCGCCCTGGCGTTGTTACGGAAGATGTTGCCGAACGGGGAGAAAATCTGCTATGGTGCACAACGTATTGTCCCATCTCCCGCAACTCCCGGCAAATTCCGCAAGACCAGGGTATCTTGATGCCGTCAAGATTCGTCCTACAGCTTGCTCTTCTGCTCTCCCTCTGTGGCTGCGTGTCCCAGCTGCCCCCGATACCGGAAAACTTTGCCGACAGGCCGGAGGCATACCGCCATGCGGAGAGCATGGAAAAAACCCTCAAAACGGTTGTCGACGGCTGGGGAAACCTGGGACGGCTCAATTCCCTCGAACGACGTGTGGAGGAACTGGGCCTCAACAGGTTTATGCACACGGAGTTCATCGACTGGTTCAGCCTTCAGAAAAACCTCATTCTCGACCTGCCGGGAAGGTCCCCGCAGGTGATTTACGTCGTCGCCCATTACGACAAAACTGATTCGAACCCGCTCAAGTACGTCAGCATCCCCCTCAACGGCTTGCTGGACGACCTGATCCCTCTCCCCTCAATGTCGGAAGGCGCCCTGGACAACGGTACCGGCGTAGCGGTGGCCCTTGAGCTCGCGGCATGGATGGGCCAGCGCGAGCATTTTCTCAGCTACCGCTTCCTCTTTCCCGGCGCTGAGGAGTCCGGACTACGGGGCACACGGGCTCACCTGGCCGGGCTCTCCCGGGAAGAGGAGGCAGAGATTCGCCTGGCGGTGAACATCGACACGGTAGGGGTCGAGTTCGCCAAGAACTGTCTGTTCCTCGATCCGGTCGACCCCCTCCTGCAGCAGGAAATCTTCTCGGCGGCCGAGAGAAATGGTGCCGAAATGGAGATCGGCAGCAACCCGACCGAAGATACGTCCTCCGATTACGCCCCCTTCCGCAGCAACGGTTTCTGGAACGATTTCCAAATGGGGTTCAGGTTCAACCTCATCGGAGGATTGCTCCCCCAGAGGAGTTGGTTCGGCAACAGTTTTTCGTGCCCCGTCGTCAGCTTCACCGCCTGCGGCCTCTCCGGACCGCAAAACGGAACAACCTTCCTCTCGCATATCCATGGAACCCAGGATACGCTTGCCGAAGTGGATATCACGCGGCTCTATGAACAGTATACGCTCGCCTGCGATTTCCTCCTGGATGAAGATAAGGCCGCGGCATCCCGGGCATTCCAGACCACGCCTCCCTGAGTTTTCCCCCGACGCGGATAAGGACAATCCCCCATGCCCCACCTCAATTTTTTTCTCTCCTGGACACCGATTCTCCTGATCTTCGTCCTGGCAGTCTTCTTCCGCGCCAACGCTCTCAAGCTCTCCGTCTGGGGACTGCTCTACACCCTCTTCCTTGCGGCCGCAGTCTTCAGGACCGCGCCGGGGGTAATGGCCCTGGCCGCCCTCGACGGCATGCTGACCACGGTCCCCCTGCTGCTGGTGGTTTATTTCGGCATCCTCCTTTCTCTCTTCCTGATCGAAAAGGGGTCGCTGCAACGGCTGGCCGGGTGGTTCGACGCCGCCGGCAAACTGAACCCGGTCACGCACGGGCTCCTGCTCTCCTTCGGAGTCGGCAATTTCCTTGAGGGCGCGGGAATCATCGCCGAACCGGTGGCAGCGCCCATGCTCCTCGCCGCGGGGCTCCGCCCCAAGGCCGCTGCCGTCCTGAGCATCAGCGGCTATGCGGGGCTCATGCACCTTTCCCTTGCCGGGGTGATCGTCACGGTCCTGGCAGCGGTCACGGACCTCTCCGCCACGACCCTGGCACGGGACCTGGGGATTCTTTCCTTTCCGGCCACGCTCCTCTTCGCCCTGTCGGTCCCCTGGCTCGTCCGGGCTCATAAAGGCGTGCGGCGAAACCTTCTCCCCCTTGTCGCCACCGGTCTTCTGGCAGCAGGGTCGGCCATGGTGGCTGCCCGCTTCGTCGCCGTGTCCATTGCCGGCATGCTGGCAGGAGTCACCGTCGTCGCCTTCTTCTACTGCCTGAACAGCCACCTGCCCCGCATACAGCCCGGCCTGGGAAGGGATCTTGCCCCCTTTCTCTTCATCTTCACCTGCCTCGCAGCCGTCAACCTCGTCCCGCCTCTGCGCCACCTCTTCCGCGACGTCTGGGTTGTGGCCGTCCGCCTCGTGCCGGGGCACACCATTTTTCTGCGCCCCCTGTTCGACGCCTACCTTTACCTCTTTTTTGCCTTCATCCTCGCAACCCGGCTCCATGCCGTACAGGGAGACAGTATCGGAACGATCCTGCGGATGGGTAGTCGCAAGGCTGCCATGGCGGTTGCCGCCATCGCCCTGTTCGGCGCCATGGGCCAGATCATCGCCTATTCAGGGTATAGCGACGGATTCACTCACTTCGCAGCCGACCACAACATCGCCCTCTGTCTCGCCAACGGGCTGATTGCATGGACCGGAAAAGCCTATCCCGTCTTCGCCCCCCTCCTCGGCTGGATCGGCACCTTCCTCACCGGCTACGGGCTCGCGTCGGTCATGCTCTTCGGAAAGCTGCAGCTGCAAACGGCGCATATAATGGGGATATCGCCATCGCTTCTCGCCTGCGCCCTGACGGTCGGCGCGAGCATCGGCAGCGTATCGAGTCCCTTCAAGATAGCCCTTGCCTCACCTCTCTGCGGTGCGGCGGGGAGGGAGGGGGAAATCCTGCGCGCCACCATCCCGTTCGGCTTGGCCGTCTCCTTCGCCACCGGCGTGGTCACCCTGATCGCCTCGTGGCTGTAGACGGACGATTTGACCATCCCCCCATTCAAGGTAAACTGAAACCAGCGTCCCGTGACCAACCGCCGGCACGAAACCAAACCTCGAAAGGCAACCCTTATGGCACGGAAGATATTCATCGCCGCCACCGGCCAGAACACCGGCAAAACGACGACCAGCTTTTTCCTGTATCACCTGGCGCGCAAAAAATATGGCAGGGTCGGCTACATCAAGCCCCTCGGCCCCAAGCCGGCCATGCTGAGGCGGATCGAGGTTGACAAGGACGCTGCCCTGATGGTCCAGGTATATGGCCTGGAGAAGGACCTCCGTTTCGTCTCGCCCGTAGTCCTTCATCCCGACTCGACGAGAAAGGTGATCGACGGCGAACTCTCCGCCGACAGGCTCCGTGAGCGGATCGTCAACGCCTGCGCCGAGTTGGAGAAGAAAAACGATCTGCTCATCATCGAGGGGTCCGGACATGTCGGGGTCGGGTCCGTCCTTGGCCTTTCCAACGCCCGCATGGCACGGCTTCTTGACGCACCGGTGCTCCTGGTCACCGGTGGCGGGGTGGGTAACGTGGTGGACGCCAGCGCCATGAACCTTGCCCTCTTTGCAAAGGAAGGGGTCGAGGTACGGGCGCTTCTGGCAAACAAGCTCCTTCCCGAAAAACGCGAAATGGTGCTCGATTACCTCCACCGGGCCTTCGCCGCCGAGCCTTTCAAGGTCCTGGCGGGGTTTGACTATCAGCCGGTGCTGGCCAATCCGACCCTGCGCCGCGTCGCCAACCTCCTTGAGCTGCCGCTGCACGGCAACAAGCGCGATGCCCGGCGGATCATCAACAACGTGCAGATCGGTGCCGCCTCCACGCAGCGGGTCGCCGAACTGCTCAGGGACTCAACGCTCCTCATCGTCACCAGCAGCCGTGACGAACTGCTGGTGACCATGGCCAACCTCTACCAGATTCCCGAATACCGCGCGAAGATCGTCGGGCTGGTCATCCCGGGGATCATCCCGGTCGGCCGCATAACCCAGCAGATCCTCGACCGGAGCAATATCCCCTATCTGCGCACCCAGAGCCACACCACCGCCGAGCTCCACCGCATCATCACCGAAGACGTCTCCAAGCTGACCGCGGAGGATACCGAAAAGCTAGCCCTGGTGCGCACCCTGGCCGAGGGGTTCGACTTCGAAACACTGGATGCGCTCTTTTCATAAAAGAGCTCCAAAGCCACCTACCCGCGGTTGAGCAGGAACGCACCCGCCGACGGCACATTTCAACTGATGGCTTTCGCCTTGTTCCGGATCTCGCTCTAAACTCTTGACACCCTTCCCTCCCCGTAGTATTTTCAGCCAACATTAGTCCAGCCTCACCGGTTTCTATCATATCGCAACCATGTAAAGAAGGAGAACTACCATGAAGAGAATCATCCTCGCAGCTCTGGCGCTGTTTCTTCTCTGCGCCCCGGCACTCGCCGGCGGAGGGCTCGACGGCTTTCTCAGCAACCTCAACGTCCAGGCCCGGGCCGACATGAACGGCTTCGCAGTCAAGCTCGGCGCCCAGTTCGGCATACCCATGCCCCAGGTCCAGGCCGTCATCGGTACGGTTGCCCAGCCTGCCGACGCCTTCATGTGCCTCCAGCTCGGTCAGTGGGCGCAACGGCCACCCGAACAGGTCGTACAGGTCTATAAGACCAATCGGGGCAAGGGATGGGGAGTTATCGCCAAAAGCCTCGGCATCAAACCTGGTTCTCCCGAATTCCATGCCCTCAAGCGCGGCGACCTGGTGTTCAGCGGGCAACCGGGGAGCGGGCCGGGTGAAGGCCCGGGCAAGGGTAAGGGGAAAGGCAAGGGGAAAGGTCACAACAAGTAGGATTGGTACATCCGGCGTGTAAGACATAAGGACCATCGACCATGCAAACGAACATCATTCTCTCCCTCGCGGACCGCACCATATCGATCCCCTACCCCGGCACCGGCCGCAAGGATGCACCCCATGACGGGTTCAGGATGTTGAAGGGCCGACCAGAAGAGGCGGAGGCAGTCCCGGCGACAAGGGACAGCGCAGCACTGAAAAACGCCCTGGTGAAGATCAATGCCGGCACAACCCCCTTCTTCACCGTCGCCTGCCGGATGTCATGCAACGGTCAACCGGGAAACTACTGGGTCAGGGGGTACCTGGAATTCTCTTTCAATTACACCGACATCGCCAAGGATTCCCCCAATTACTTCCTTCTCTTCGAACAATTCAACCGCTATGTGCGGGAAGCAACTTTCGATCTGCCCGTCGATTTCAACTTTGAGCTGTCGAACGCCCGTTTCACCAACGTACCGTTCGACGGCCATACGGCCTGCACATGGATCACGACCAGCGAATTTCCCGCCATGGACGCCGCCCTGATGGTCTGGAACCAGAGCGTTGGCCTGCTCGCCGATTTCCTCGGCACCTTCGAAAAACCGCCCTTGCCTGCAATCTACGAAGGCTAGCTGTTCCAGGCAGAAACATAGGACTCAACCGCTTGGATCGAAAAAAGGAGACAGGCTATCATAGCCCTGCCTCCTTTTTTGTTTCCATCGGAATACGCCCGGTTAGAGTTGGAAAAGCCTCACTCCTCCTGGGACGGTGAAGCCTGACGTCCCTTCGCTTTTCTGTATTCCCGCCATCGTCCCCTTTGATGAAGCGGCATTTCTCCCTTGACCTCAGTTGACGGGGCAGGTGCAACCTGCATTGTAGGCGCTCCGCCGGCCGGAGGAGCAGTCGGCTGCCCCTCCACCTTGGGCATCAGTCCCTGTCCATTCGGCGAAGACGTGGCGGCGTCCGCCTTTTTGTCGGTTTCATACGCAAGGGACTTGGCCCTGGCACGATAGCGCACGGGAATTTCGTCCATGTTGTTCGTGTAGTGTGTGGTTCCCCGCGAGTCGGCCCATCTGTAAATCTCACCATCGGCAGCGGATGCCACGAAAACCAGCGCCACCACCAGCACTCTATTCATATGTGCCCCCCGGAACACAGCCTGTTTCACAATTTTTTATTATAAGCAAAGCCCACCACTATTCAACGGGAAAAACAGGATGACATAAAAAAGGGAAAACCCGCCTTCACGGGTTCTCCCCTCGAAGTATGCCTGCTCACTCCCTAATGAACCATCTGGATTTCCTCACACTCGTCTTTGCTCCAGGAGTCCAGCTCACCGTTGACCAGCCTGACCTGGACTGTGCCGCCTTCATAGGTACAACCGAAAGAGTAGCCGATCTCACCGGTCTTCACATTCCTCATGCGTACCTGTTCCTCGCGCTGTTCGGTCCAATAGCATACTTTGTCGTATAACGAGCCGCTCATGATCAATGCCTCCTTCCTCTGCTCAATCCCTAACTGAAGTATACCAGCAATCCGATATTTTGAAAATTATTTTCATATTCACAATCGAAAAACTCTTTTCCGGAGCACGCCAATTTACTTGACTTTACCGCCAAAACCGCTACCTTTTGCATATCCATATGTGGAATGAAGAAACCAGGGAGAGGCACCCGATGTGGCAAGGCCTGAAAGACAAGGTTCGGAGGGAACACACCCTCTTCGACGACGAGGTCCGGGGGTGGATCGGCGGCTATACCCGTTCGGGGGGAAATATCTTCTGCGGCAAGGGGTGCCGGGAGTGCTGCAACCTGACGGTCAACTGTACTTTCACGGAAGCGCTCTGCGTCGCCGAAAACCTGTCCGAAAGCCAGGCCGCGAGAGCTAGAGAACACGCCGACCTGCTCCGCCGGCACATCCATCAGGCTACCGACCTCAAGACGTACCTGCGGTTGCACCGCCAACAGATCGGCTTCTGTCCATTCCTCGAAGAGGACGGCTCCTGCGGCGTCTACGGAGAACGCCCTTTCTCCTGCCGCTCCCTCCTTGCGACGAAGGAAAGCCGGTGCGGGGCAGACTTCTCCAGCCTGTCAGGCGAGGAAAAACGCGCGTTCATCGAGAGTCTCGATCCCGCTGTTGTCGCCTTTCCCATGCACTACGTTGCGGCATCCCAGGAAAGGGGACAGGAGCTTGAATACCATGCCGTCCGGCGGATGAAAGAACGGCTCGGCTTCTCCCTGTACGGCAACCTTCCGTTTCTCGTTTTCCTGGAAGGACACCTTCGACTCAGCACGGTGATGCTCGATGGATATGAGGCTACAGCCATGGCCCTGGAAAGGACTGGGCTGCTCCTTCCATACCTGGTCACATTCGACGGGCTGTAAAACCGGATGTGCAGCCAAAAGAACCGGGAGCATTCCCCATACTTTTCTCACGGCGACCTAGACAATACCGTCACCCTCAAAGAGCTTGTAAAGCGCTTCGGTGATTTCACAGCCGTGAACCGGATCAGCCTCGACGTGAAAAAGGGGGAAATATTCGGCTTTCTCGGCCCGAACGGCGCGGGCAAATCGACGACCATCCGCATGCTCTGCGGCATTCTCAGGCCCTCCGGCGGAAGCGGGACGGTGGCCGGTTTCGACATCGTCACCGATGCAGAGCAGATAAAGGAGCACATCGGCTATATGAGCCAGAAATTCTCCCTCTACGAGGATTTGACGGTGGAGGAGAATATCGACTTTTACAGCGGCATTTACAAGATTCCGGCGGAAAAGAAGCAACCGAGAAAGGAGTGGGTGATTGCCATGGCGGGCCTTGCGGAGCACCGCGCCTCGCTGACCGCAACCCTTTCCGGCGGCTGGAAGCAGCGGCTGGCCCTGGGCTGCGCCATCCTTCACGAGCCTCCCATCATATTTCTCGACGAACCGACCTCCGGTGTCGACCCCATCAGCCGCCGCAACTTCTGGGACCTCATCTACCGTCTCGCCGCCGACGGAATCACGGTCTTTGTCACCACCCATTACATGGACGAAGCGGAATACTGCGACCGTCTGGGGTTTATCTACCGGGGAGAGTTGATTGCCCTCGGCACTCCGGAGGAGTTGAAGACGCGCCACATGGCCGAAGAGATCGTCGAGGTGCTCTGCGAGCGCCCCCAGGATGCCATGGAGATTATCGAGGAGCTGCCGGGCATACGGCATGCGGCCCTCTTCGGCAGGGGGCTGCACGTGGTGGCGGAACGAGCCGTGGAAGCGATCCCCGCCATCACCGCCAGACTCGCCACCGCCGGTTTCCAGGCACCGCAACCAGAGCGGATCGTTCCATCTCTTGAGGATGTGTTCGTCTCTCTCATCGAGACAAAGGACCGCGAGGCAGCACCACAACAGGAGTTCGAGCGGTAGGACAAAATCCGCCACAGGGCCTTGTTTCATGACTTTGATGAGCTCTATGGCAGAGGGACTGCATGAAGTTTCAACGCGTCAAGGCCGTTGCGAAGAAGGAGTTCCTCCACGTTATCCGTGATTGGCGAAGTCTCATCATGGGACTGGCCATCCCGATGCTCCTCCTCTTTATGTTCGGCTACGCCCTGACCCTTGACGTGGACCAGGTGCCGCTCATGGTGTGGGACCAGAGCAACACCCCGGCAAGCCGCGACGTTGTCAGCAGTTTCACCGGCTCACGTTATTTCACCCTGGCCGGCTATACGGACAAGTACCGGGAGATCGAACGGGCCATCGATGAGCGTCGGGCGCTCGTGGCACTTGTGATCCCGCCGGACTTCGCCCGCCGCCTTGACGCCGGCAGACAGGCCCGGGTACAGGCCCTGGTCGATGGAAGTGATTCCAATACTGCCACCATCGCCCTCGGCTACGCCGAGTTCATCGTCGCCGGTTATTCGGGAAGAGTGGCCCTTGAAAGGCTCGGACGGACAAGCGGCGCCGCTCTCACCCAGCCCATCACCGTGGAGCCGCGGGTCTGGTTCAATGCCGACATGCTTTCACGCAATGCCATCGTTCCGGGGCTTATCGCAGTCATCATGATGGTCATCGCCGCCCTCCTCACATCACTCACGGTGGCCCGAGAATGGGAAACCGGCACCATGGAGCAGCTCATCTCCACCCCCCTCACGGGGCCGGAGTTGATCATCGGCAAGCTTGTTCCCTACTTCTGTATCGGCATCGTTGACCTCATCCTCTCGCTCCTCGTGGGACGCTATGTCTTCCAGGTGCCGTTCCGCGGCGACCGACCGCTGCTCCTCGCCATGTCCATCCTCTTTCTCATCGTTGCCCTGGCGCTGGGAATGCTCATCAGCATCGTCGGGAAAAGCCAGTTCGTTGCAAGCCAGTTCGCCATGGTGGCGACACTCCTGCCAGCGTTTCTCCTGTCCGGCTTCGTCTTCCCCATCGAGAACATGCCGTTCCTTCTGCGGATATTCACCCACATCATTCCAGCGCGCTATTTCGTCACTATCCTCCGGGGAATATATCTCAAGGGCGTTGGTTTGAGCGTCCTCTGGGGCGAGGCCCTCTTCCTGGTGGTGTTCGGTGGAGTGGTTCTGACTGTGGCGATGTGGAGGTTCAGGAAGAAAATCACCTGACAGTAACAAGGTGGGGTATGTTTGAGCGCCTGAAAACCATGCTTGTCAAAGAGTTTACCCAGCTCCTGCGCGATCCGAAGATGCGCTTCATCACCTTCGGTGTGCCGGTATTCCAGATCCTGATTTTCGGCTACGCCGTGAACACCGATGTAAAGCACATCGCCACCGCCGTATGTGACCTCGACAACAGCGTCAGGAGTCGGGAACTGGCCGATCGTCTTCAACAGTCAGGATATTTCGATATCGTCCGGCGTGTTGGGGATCAACGGGAAGTCAGGGAAATCATCGACCGGGGACAGGCCAAGGCGGTGGTGCAGATCAACCACGGATTCGAGGATGCCATCCGCGGGGGAAAAAGGGCGCCACTCCAGATTATCGTCGATGGTACTGACCCGAATACCGCCCGGATCGTCCTTGCTTACGCGGTGACGATCGCGGGACGCTTCAGCGATCAGATTCTGGTGGAAAGGCAGATACGGAGCAGCGGGATAATCCGGCCAACGGGAATGGTGGAACTGGAAAGCCGCGCCTGGTTCAATGAGAATCTGGAAAGTCGCAATTATTACGTGCCGGGCGTTATGGCGCAGATGGTGCTCATCGTCACCATGATGCTCTCGAGCATGTCGGTAGTGCGTGAAAAGGAGATCGGCACCATGGAGCAGATCGTCGTCACCCCCATTCGGCGCTGGGAGTTCATCCTCGGCAAGACGGTGCCTTTCGCGGTGATCGGCTATATCAACGTGGCTATAGTGACATTGGTTGCCGCGTTCTGGTTCGATATCCCTTTTCGCGGGAACCTGATCTTCCTCTTTGTCGCCACCGGGCTCTACCTCCTCAGCACCCTCGGTTTCGGCCTCTTCATCTCCACGGTAAGCCGCACCCAGCAGCAGGCCATGATGAGTTCCTTCATGTTCACTTTCCCGGCCATGCTCCTCTCGGGCTTCGCCTTTCCGATCAGCAACATGCCGCAGCCCGTGCAGTACGCAACCTACCTCAATCCGCTCCGGTACTACCTGTACATCATTCGCGGCGTCTTTTTAAAGGGAGTCGGTGCGGCTGTTCTCTGGCCGGAACTGGTCGGCCTTCTCGTTCTCGGCGCCATCATCCTTCCCTTCGCGGTACGACGATTCCGCAAGACCCTGGCGTAACAGCAAAGAGGCGCAGGATTCCCACGCCTCTTTCTCCGGTACGAACACATAATTGCTGCCAGTGCGGTCAATACGCCTTTATGGCGTCCCGGGTCGTCTCCTTGACGTCGTACATGGCCCTGTCGGCAAGACGGATGATGTCGTGCTTGTTCTGGGCATCCTCGGGGAATGAAGCAATGCCGAAGCTCGCCGTCACACGGATACGGCAACCGTCTCCAGCAAGGAAATCATGCTCCCTGATCTTCTGCCGCAGCTTCGTGACCATGGCGATCGCCCCCTCCTTCGAGGTATTGGGGAGCACAATGACGAATTCATCGCCGCCGTAACGGGCAGCCATGTCCACCTTGCGGATATGATTATGGATGAGGTGGCCGATTTCGGTGAGCAGGCGACTCCCGACCAGGTGGCCGTAAGTGTCGTTCACATTCTTGAAGTGGTCGAGGTCGATGAACACCAGGGAAAGATCGGCGCCGTAACGCTTGGCCCGTTCGACTTCGTAATCGAGAAGCTCATGCAGATGGCGGGCGTTGTAAAGGCCGGTGAGGTCGTCGGTGATGACCAGTTCGCGAACCTTCTGGACGTAATGGGCGTTTTCGATGGCAATGGCGGCGTAGTCGGCGATGGTGGAGAGGATCTTGAGGTCTGCCTCGCTGAAGTCGCCGTCTTCCAGGCTGTTGATGAGTTCCACGACTCCCAGGATCCTGTTCCTGCTCTTCACCGGTACGCAGACGATGGAGCGGGTGTCGAAATCAACGGCCTTGTCCACCTGGCGGGCAAAACGCGAATCCTGACGGACATCGGGGATGAGGAGCGGCTCGCCATGCAGGGCCACCCAGCCGGCAATCCCCTCTCCCGCGCGGAGCCGTATTCCTTTAAGCCGGTCCGCGGCAGGGGAGACGGCGATCTCGAAGGCAAGCTCGCCGGTCTCCTCTTCCACAAGGAGCAGCGACCAGGTCCGTGGCTTCAGGAGGAGGCTTACCTTCTCCATGATCACATTCAGGATCTCCTGTCGGTCGAGGCTCGATGTAAGGGTCTTGCCGATCTCCACGAGAATCCGCAGTTCTTCGTTCCGGCGCTCCAGCAGCTCAAGCAGTTCCGCGTCGCAGCGACGCTCTCCCATACGGATCTCCAGCACACTCCCGGTTAATTCCCCCAATTGCGCCTCAACCGTTGCGGCGCTTGACATAGTACTGTATATTCTGTATAAATTGCAAGTTGTCTATCTATGCTAAAAAGGCATGAAATGTTTATTTTGGCCAATTTTCTCAACGCAGTTGCATATATCATAAGAACCGCCCTCGACATCTACATGTGGGTTATAATTGCCCGGGCCGTTCTATCCTGGGTAAACCCCGATCCCTACAATCCTATCGTTAATTTCCTGTACCGCGCCACTGAACCCGTTCTCTCCCCGATACGCCGAAAGATGCCATATCTTGGAGGGCTGGACCTCTCCCCCCTGATTGTTTTGTTGATAATTCTGTTTCTCCAGAAATTTTTGGTTTCTTCGCTATTTGATCTGGTCTACTCGTTAAAATTCAGAATCGGGGGTTAAATGTGAAAATAACGCCGCTCGATATCCAGCAGCAGCAATTCAAGGGGAAACTCCTCGGCGGGCTGGACCCTGAAGATGTGGACGGCTTCCTGCAACAGGTGGCCCAGGAGATGGAGGATCTGGTCAGGGAGAACACCGAACTGCGGGAACAGTCACGCAAGGCCATCGCCGAGAAGGAAGAAATGACCCGGCGAGAGGGGGATATTCGTGAGACCATGCTGGCCGCCCAGAAGATTACCGAGGAGATGAAGGCAAATGCCCAGAAGGAAGCCACTCTCCTTTTGTCCGAGGCCGAGCTGAAGGGCGAAAAAATCGTTGCCGATGCGGAAAAAAAGCTCGTCCAGCTGAACAACCAGATCCAGGAGCTGCGCCGTGAAAAGCTGCAGTTCGAAACCGCGCTGAAATCCCTTCTTGATGGCCACTACAAGATGCTGTCGCTCAATGAAGAATGAACCCGCACAAAACAGTCTGAAAATCACAGAAACACGGGGAGGGGTCATCTTCTCCGTGCATGTCCAGCCGCGAGCATCCCGTAATGAGATATGCGGCATTCAGGGAGAAGAACTCAAACTGCGCCTGACCGCCCCCCCGGTGGACGATGCCGCCAACCGTCTCTGCGTGGAGTTTCTTGCCGGGCTTCTGCGCGTTGCCAAGTCGCGGGTCACCGTCATTGCCGGAGCAAAATCACGGCACAAGACCATCAAGGTCAGCGAGATGAGCAGCGAGACTGTCCGTACCCTGCTGGCAAACAGCGCAAACTAGGAGATACACCATGAAAGCCAGAGACGTCATGGTCACCGACGTCCCGTCCATCCCGATGGACACAACCGTGGGAGACGCGGTACGGATACTGAAGAGTAACTTTGGAGACGTTAGCTACCTGAACGCCGCCCCCGGCCTTGTCGTGCTCAATGACAGGGGTGAACTGGCCGGTATTCTCTCCCCGCTCTCCATTATCAGAGCGCTTCTCGATTCCGCCCAGCACGCCGCCATCCAGACACAACCCGACACCACTCTTTACGACGATCTCTGTGCGGGCATCAAGGATCGGCCGGTCAGTGAGATCATCGACTGGCAGCCGATTTCTGTTACCGAGGATGCCCTCCTGCTGGACGTGGCCGATCTTTTCGTCAAGAACAGATTCCAGCGAATTCCCGTGGTCAAAGGAAAGAAGGTTGTGGGGATCATCTACCGTTCCCGCCTCCTCTTCGCCATGGCCGGCTGCCTTCTGAAATAACCTCCTGCCTTCCACAGGGTAAAATTTCCCCGGTCGCTATTGACAAATACAAGCAGGAGTCATTATAGTATGAAGATAAAAGCCTGCAGGAGGTCATGTCAGCAATGCCCATCTACGAATACCAGTGCGAGGCCTGCAACAATCAGTTCGAGCTTCGCCAGAAATTTTCCGACCCTCCCGCCGATAAATGTCCCGCATGCGGCGGTACGGTCAAAAAGCTGATTTCGTCCGCGTCATTCGCCCTCAAGGGTGGCGGGTGGTATACTGAAGGATATGGCAAGGGTAAGAGCTCTGATGCCCCGGCTCCGCCTTGCCAGTCAGGCGGCAGTTGTGCCGGCTGTCCGTCGGCGGCGGCCTGATTAGTCACACCCAGTAAATTCCTGCACCAAACTTTCATCCCCCTGACACGGGGGATTTTTTTTTGCTGCTCTCGCGCGTCACCGCGCAACGGGGTGGGGTTAAGTGAGTGTCCGGTGCCGGTGAGTCAGGATGCCGGACCTTCGCCGTCCGCGGCGGGCGACCAGGGAAAATCACGCAGGTGCTCGGCAAGGTCCTCCCTGCTGTAACGGTTGATGCGGCGAATGATGAGAACGGTGACCATGGCAATGGGAAGAGTGAAGATAAAAATGCCGGTGACGAGCATGAGACGCTCACCGATGAGGCAGGTGATTGTCAGGTTGAAGACAATGACCGAGAGGTAAAGTGTCGGACCAAGGAGGGTACGGAACGGAAGATTGGCGATCCCAAAGAGCTTTTCTCCTAGCCCCCCGACCCGAACATCGATCACCTGGAGGGCAAGCACGAGGCAGATGCTTGTCAGCCACCAGCCAGCATAGTTAGAGAGGGGGACGCCGAAATGGGTTCCTGCCTCCCGATAACCGTAGATCTGGCCGAGAAACCAGCGCCGCCCCTGAAGAGCCACCGGGTCGACGATGATGTCGAGAAAGACCTGAAACAGAGAGCCGAGAAAGAGAACTGCCAACGAGCGGCGAATGACCCGGGTTTCGAGGATCACAAAATTCCAGCCCCAGGCTTTGACAGGGGAGACCACAAGGAGTGCAGCAGTATAGCTGCAATAAGCAAGAAAGACGTAGGAAAGCGAATCAAAGAACGGGACGCCGGCCACCCAGAGCTCACGGTCCCTAGTCGCATCGATATAGTAATACCAGCCGTAGGGGAAGCCGGTGTTGATGGAGGAAAACTCCGACAGAAAGGCGATCAGGTAGCCGATGACCGTGAACCAGAGCGTCTTCCGCCATCCCAGGTGGGTGACCGCCGCCACGAGGTAGACAGTCAGGAAGGCAAAAACGTACGGCCGCATGGTGACAGTGCCGATGAGTATCCTGAAGACATGTTCCATCAGATTCTCCTACAAACAAGGAACGGCGCGAATCGCGCCGTCAGAATCCACTCCTAGCAAGCCACACTTTTGCCGCCGCAGAAACGCGATTTTTCCGCAAGGTCAAGGCACTCAAGGGAAGACGCGGAGGCGTACTGGAGGTACGCCGCACAAGGAGTCCCGCAGAGCAACGCCGAGATTGCGGAAAAGGCGCGTTTCTTAAAAAAGAGTGCCGATGATGCTGCCGAGGACTGATATCGGCCCGCTGTCCTGCAACCCCTCCATAGCCTTTTCGGTTTTCTTCAGAGTTGCAGTGGCGTCACGATAGAGCTTGTCCTCATTGACAAGCTTGCCGAGAGTACCCTGCCCCTCGTTGATCTTCCGGGTAATCTCCGCGATATTATCGGATGTGCCCTTCAACGATTTATACAGGGAATCGTCATTGACCAGCTTGCCCATGGTCCCTTCGCCGCGATTTATCTTGGCGGCTATCTCCCGAACATCCTTCATCCCGTCGTTAATCTGGGCGACGGCACCTTTGGCGTCCCTGTAGAAGGCGTCGTCGTTGACCAGTTTGCCGATGGTCCCCTCGCCCCGGTTGATCTTGCCGGTGATATCCTTCAGGTAAGCCGTCGTTTCGTTGGCGTTGTTGTATAGGGTCTTGTCGTTGAGCAGCATTGCCAGTGAGCCATCGCCCCGGTCGAGCTTGGCGCTGATACTGTCGACATTGGCAATGGCATCGCGAAGCGTGCCGCGGTTCTCGTCGAGCATTGCGGAGATCTTCCCCAACACCTCGTTCTGGTTCCGGTTCAAATCGGTGATAAGTGTCTTGGCATCCTTGGTGAGCTCGCTCACGTTATCCACGATGATGTCGATATTGGCAACGTCCTTACCTTTTACCGTCCCTCCCGGAGGAAGGAGCGGGGCATCGGGCGATCCAAAGGAGACACCGAGAAATTGTCCCCCGAGGAGATTGGTTAAGCGCAGGCTGGCCACGGAATCAGTCTTGATTTTTGTTCCCGGTTTAACCTCGAAATCTATCTGAATCTTGTTATCGACAATGGTTATTACATCAATTTTCCCCACATCGACACCGGCCAGCCTGACCGGATCGCCAACCTTGAGTCCGGTGATGCTGGAGAGGAAGGTTTTGTATCTGATTTTTTGCTCGAACGGATTCCACTTCTCCCCCACCTCCAGCAAAACCCCCAGGATCACCAGGCAGAAGACGAAAAAGAAGCCGACCTTCTTTTCAACCGAGAGCGCCATTGTAATCAATGCCTCCTGTAACGAGCGACAACATGCCCCCTGCTCGAGATATTAAGATTAACGCGATTATATACGGACCATGTATCCTCACATGAGCACCCGCGTCAGGAAATAGTCCGCAATCAGAATCAGCATGAACGACAGCACCACGGAGCGGGTGGTGGACTGGCCGATCCCCCGCGCACCGCCACTGGTTTTGAACCCCACATAGCAGGCCACGAGGGCGATGACTCCACCAAAAACCACCGATTTGATGAGACCGTTCCCCACCTCCCTGAGTTTCAGGGCATCGGTCAGGCTGTCATAGTAGGTGGTATACGAGACGAAGATCTTCGGGTGAAGATTGCTGATAATGGCTCCCCCGATGATGCCGACACAATCCGAATAGACGACAAGGGCCGGCACACAAATGAGACAAGCTATCAGTCGGGGCATCGCCAGGTAGCGGATCGGGTTGATGTCGAGGGTCTTGAGAGCATCGATCTCCTCATAGACTTTCATGACGCCGATCTCTGCGGCCATGGCCGAACCGACGCGACCGGCAACGAGAAAGCTCGTCATGACCGGACCAAGCTCCCGAACCATGGAATGTCCGACGATCGCGCCAATGATGTTCTGTCCACCATATTTCTGCAACTCGACACCGGTGTTGAGAGCAAGCACCATGCCGACAAAGAACGCCATTACCGATGCGACCGGCAGGGTATCGTAACCGATGATGGACATCTGCACAAAGATGCTCTGGATGTTGCGGGGAGCCTCCCGGAAAAAATAGATGGTCTTGCCGAGAAGCATCAACATT
Source organism: Geobacteraceae bacterium (assembly GCA_024281055.1). GTDB lineage: Bacteria > Desulfobacterota > Desulfuromonadia > Geobacterales > Geobacteraceae > JAMXLF01. Next base: position 62,390 of record JAMXLF010000008.1, on the reverse strand, counting down.
TCGCCGACGATCTCGTGAAAGCTCAGGATTCTTTTCCCGATTCTGTCCAGAACTCCCGTCACGGTGCGCCCCCTGTGATCGTGGCCGTCTTTGTGGTCTCTCCCCAGTGTACTCCGAAGGGGAGCCATAGGAAAGAGAGGCTTTTATCTCCACCCCGGTCCCTGTACCGGAATAAACCCTTGAGGAGTTGCAGGTCGGAAAACCTCTGCGTGGACCGGTAGGCCACCAGCGGGAAAAGCTCATAGGCGAGGGCATCTTTGCGCGCATCGTGCCAGTACAGATTCCACAGAAAAGAGACCGCCGAATTGCCGCTGTCGTCCCATTTCATCTGGTAGATCCGCCAGAGGGGTGCCCAGCTCTTCTCGATCCCTTCCCGGTCAAGGACCGGCTCGACGGGGGCGGGGAACGACAGCGACATTACTCCCTGCGGATCACGATTGTAGAGGAATAACGGCCATAAGGCCGTGCGGCGGCGCTGGGCCCCATCCTTGGGCCAACTCTCCCGACTGTCGGAATAGAAAAAGTAGAGGAGTCTGTCACGCTCCTGCCGGAATACGTCCGAAGTGATCTCCTCATGCTTGTAGAAGGGCCACATGACCCAGCGTTTCGAGTTCTCCTTCTCCTCCTCTTTGGCATAGAAGGGTAGCCAACTCGACACATTCCGCCGTTCCCCTCGCACCGTCCGCCAGAAGGGCCAGAAGTAGTCCCATTCCTCCTGGTTCCCCTCAACCTCCATCTTGTGGCCGATAAAAGGCCACGGGTAGTAATGGGCCGTGCTCTTGGTCGAATCGATCGATGCATAGAAGGGAAGAACGAACAGCTTGTCCGTGGGGTTGCTACCCCCAAGGCCGCTCTTCTCCTGCATGAAGAACGGCCAGAGGACGAACCTCTTCCGGTATGAACCTTCCTTGGCAGCCTCTCCGTAAAGGGGCCAGATCTGGAACCCGCTCTCCTTCTCCCCTTCTACGGTTGAGAAGACTGGATAGAGATAATTACGGGTGGTAGTCCCCTGTTTCACAGTCCGGGCATACAGGGGAAACATGGCGTAATGATACTCGTCCCGCCAGAAGCGCTCATAAATATCCCCGTAGAAAGGAAATACGGAAGTATAGGGGCCATATTTCTTAGATACACCACTGATATAGAAGGGAAACAGCATGCTGCTCCGCTCTTCGTTTTCCCCCTCGCCTTTGCGGTAAACGTTTTTCTGGAAGAGCTGCAACCCTTGCACCGTCGTCACTTCCGGCGTGGACTCGGCAGAGGCAATGGGGTAGAGATAGTCGGTTGCAACGGTGTGGTTGGCGGCATTCGCACTCCGATACATCAAGGGACGTACGGCGATATCGCTATCGTTACCCCACTGCTGGAATTTCACCAGAGGCCCCAATAAGGCAAGGTTACGGTATCCGTCCGCGGGGCTGCTTCGGTAATCGATGAGAGGCCAGAATGTAAAGATCGTTCCATCCTCCTCGGCAGCTCCTTTCTCAGCAGCAAAAAGGGGGCTACCCGCAAACAGGCAGACGAGAAAACTGGCTATCAACATGACTTTACCGGCCATAAACCCCTGAACACCCTGAAAATAGACAAGTTTGAATATTATCTCCCTAAACGAAACATAGTCAACCAAAAACGTCGATCTTGGCTTGTTATCAAAAAAGGCCCACAGTTTTTCTGCGGGCCTTTCAAGCAACAAGAACAGCTTCTGCTCTGGCCGCATCCCGGGCATCAGAGCAAGGTGCTCCGATCAATACTTCTGGTCGGCGTAATCCACCCATCCGCCGGCGAGCACGAGCGCCTTATCGAAGGGGGAAATATCGAAAGAAAACGTCTCCTCCTTCCCCCCGCCCTTGATGGTCAGGGTCTGCGCCTCCACATCCACTGCCATGCTGCTGTCGGCAAACCCGGCAAAGGCAAACAGGGCATCGATCTTTTCCTTGGGCAGTTCTATGGCCGCCATGCCGCAGTTGAACATGTTCTGGCGGAAAATGCGGGCGAAGGACTCGGCAACGACCGCGGTGATGTCATTCACTTCGAAAACCCACGGGGCATGCTCCCGGGAGGAACCACAGCCGAAATTGGCACGGGAGATAATCACGCGAGCGTTTCTCGTTTTTTCCCCGTTGGGGTCGAAACCGGTAAGCTTCAAATCCTCGAGAATGTACGGTTTCAGATCTTCCTTGGTAATCTCGGTAAGGTATTTGGCAGGAATGATCTCGTCAGTGTTGATGTCGGAGCGGTCAAGAAACAGCACGGGGCCGCCGAAGGTTTTCATATCGAACTCCTTATCTGGAAAATTAATATCCTACGGATGCATGGGGAGAGAATCGATTAAAATCGACTCTCACTCCGGTGCTTCGCAGCATGCCTTTGCAGCAGATTGCCACCTGACTCACATCGATTATGGCGGAGCTACAGGTAACGACGCGGATCGGCAATGGTCCCCTCGATGGCCGTAGCGGCACTCGTCGCCGGCGACATGAGATGGACCATTCCCCCCTTCCCCATCCTCCCCATGAAATTGCGGTTAGTGGTGGAAGCGCAGACTTCGCCTTCGGCAAGGACGCCATTGCTCATTCCGAGGCAGGCGCCGCAGGTCGGGTTGGTGACGCAAAACCCGGCCTCCATGAATACATCGATCAGCCCCTCACGGAGGGCGTCACTGTAAATCTTAGGCGTGGCAGGCGAAAGGATGGCCCGTACGTTCGGAGCGATTTTCTTTCCCTTCAGGATGGCAGCAGCCACTCGCAGATCTTCCAGGCGACCGTTCGTGCAAGATCCCAGGTAAACCTGGTCCACAGGTTCACCAGCCATTTCCGTGACCGGTTTGACCATGTCCGGCTTGTAACCGTAGGTGACCAGTGGCGCAAGGCCGGAAACATCGAGGTCGAGTACCCGGTCGTACTCCGCGTCCTCATCGGACCACCACTTCTTGAAGTCGGCCAGTGCGGCCTCCTTCGTCGGATAATCGCCCTGAATGAAGGGCCACAGGTAATCAACGGTGACGGCATCGGGCATGCAGATACCGGATGTCCCGCCCGCCTCGATGGCCATGTTGCAGAGAGTCATGCGCGACTCCATGGTCATCGCCTCCACCACCGGACCCCGGAATTCCATCACCCGGTCGGTGGCACCGTTCACGCCGAGCCGGCCGATAACGTGGAGGATGACGTCTTTCGCGTAGACACCTTGCGGAAGTGTTCCGTGGATATTGATACGAATGGTTTTCGGCTCACGGAAGGCGCAGACCCCCTTGAGAATACCCACCTCCAGGTCCGTGGTTCCCACCCCTGCTGCGAAAGCGCCGAAAGCGCCGTGCGTGCAGGTATGGGAGTCGCCCATAATGACCGTATAGCCGGGGCGGATGAACCCCTTTTCCGGGAAGAGTGCATGACAGACTCCGTTATGTCCGATATCGAAGAAGTCCTTGATAGTATGGCGGCGTGCCCAGTCGCGGAGCATTTTAGCCTGGGTTGCAGTCTTCGTATCCTTGCTCGGGGTCACGTGATCGATAACCGCCTTGATTTTCGCGTTATTGAAGACCCGATCTTTCCCCCGTGCCATCAGATCAGCAATGGCGATGGGGGTGGTGATTTCGTGGCACATGACCACGTCGAGGTGCAGCACCCTGGTTCCCGGAAAGGGTTCGTCAACCAGATGGCTGGCAAATATTTTCTCTGCTGTCGTCTTACCCATGAATCCGTCCTTTCACCCGCAGATTGGTCGTTTAACCGTCATAATGTACCTAAAGGCAAGGGATAAATCAATTTATTATTTTGGGCAATCAAGCTTAACGTTTGCCTCCGGAACCGGCAAATGCTATAATCAATGAACTTTCACCAAGGAGAACCCGCATCACCATGGAACTGAGCTTTGCCCGAACCAACGGCGAGATCGATCAACTTATAGATAACCTGATCAGCAAAGCAGATCAGATACACCACCCGCACCTCATCCGGGAGATGATCATATCCGCCCTGAAAGCAGGCCAGGAAAGCGATTACCTGGCCGACCTCAAGATGCTCAACAATACCATGAAGGAGATGCGTTACACGAACAAGGTTTTCGCTCCTTACCGGCCCAGGAAAAAGGTAACCATTTTCGGGTCAGCCCGGACGGAACCCGGCGAACAGATATACCAGAAATGTGTCCGCTTCAGCAGGCGCCTCGCACAACTCGGCTACATGATCATAACCGGCGGAGGGCCGGGAATCATGCAGGCGGGCAACGAGGGTGCCGGCAGTGAAAATTCCTTTGCCGTCAATATCCGCCTTCCTTTTGAACAGTCTCCCAATCCGGTCATGATGAAAAATCCCCGGCTTATCACTTACAAGTACTTTTTCAACCGCAAAGTGGCGTTCGTCAAAGAGTCTGACGCCATTGCCGTTTTCCCCGGCGGATTCGGCACCCTCGATGAGGCCATGGAGGTTTTCACCCTGATCCAGACCGGCAAAACTTCCCCTAAGCCGCTGGTCCTCATCGACGACGAGAGCGGCTATTGGGATCGCTGGTTTAATTTCATCAAGGATGCCATGCTCGGCAGGGGGTTGATCTCAGCGGAAGATTTTGCCATCTTCACCATTTCCCGCAGCGAAGATGAAGCGATCCAGGTCATCGAGGAATTCTACCGTACCTACCATTCCTTGCGGTTTGCAGAAGGACGCCTCATCATACGGCTCAACAAGGAACTCACACCAGAAAATATCGAAGAACTGGAAAGCGAATTCCCCGAACTGCGCCATCCCGGGACAAGAATCGAGGTCTGCTCGCCGCTGCCGGAAGAGATGGATGAACCGGACCTTCTGACACTGCCCCGCATCGCGCTTCATTTTAACCATCAGCATTACGGGTTATTGACCGCATTTATCGGGAGGCTCAATACCTTTTGATTCCACGACCTCGCTGGTGAACTTTTTCTAAACAACCATAAAATACCCCTTGACAGTATCATGTTACTTTGTTAATTTGCTACGGTAGCAAGTTTCGGACGTTTTTGCAGCACCTGGAAAACCAGGAAGGCCCACTGAATGCCTCGCCTCGTTTCCTGCCTCAAGACTCCGGAAACTGCGGATTCCACGAAGTTCCGGCATTTAGATCCGGAGGCACCAAAGGAGGTAGGGAAATGGCACAGGGCAAAGTGAAATGGTTCAACGATGCCAAAGGTTTCGGCTTCATTGAACAGGACAACGGTGAGGACGTGTTCGTACACTTCTCCGCTATTCAGTCGGAAGGGTTTAAATCCCTCGCCGAAGGGCAGGCTGTCACGTTCGACGTGGTTACCGGCCCGAAAGGGCTTCAGGCCGCCAACGTCAGAAAAATCTAAGCAACATTCAGAAACGGTTTTTGTGACACATAACCCCGCCGGAGAAATCCGGCGGGGTTTTTTTTTGACTCAAGAGCCTCAGCTAAAAAACCTCGCCAAGGACGACTGTTTGGGCAAAAAAGGGCCGCGGAAGCAGCCCGTTTTTTGCAAACGAAAAGTCGACCGCACAGTGAATGTCAGAGATGCTCCGTGAGCTTCTCTTTCTTGAAGTTCAGCCGGTTCAGAGCATGGATGTATGCCTTTGCCGAGGCCTCGATGATATCAGTCGAAGAACCCTTGCCGATTACCGTTTTCTCGCCTTCTGCAAGCCGCACGGTAACCTCTCCCTGGGCGTCAGTGCCGCCGGTGATGGAACCGACGTTGTACTGCTGAAGCTTGGCCCTTGTTTTCGTCAATTTCTTGATCGCCTTCAACGTAGCATCGACCGGCCCGTCACCAAGTTCAGCGGTTCGCACCGGGTTGCCGTCAATCTCCATTTGCACGGTGGCTGTGGCCACGGCAAAGGAACCACATGTGACAGTAATGTGGGATAGTTTGTACTTTTCAGTGGCCCGCATAACCTCTTCGTCCGCCACGATGGCATCCAGGTCCTCGTCGAAGACCTCCTTTTTCAGATCAGCCAGCGCCTTGAAACGCTCGAAGGCCCGATTGAGCATCTCGTCATCGAGTTCATACCCCAGTTCATCCAGCCGTTTCTTGAAGGCGTGGCGGCCGGAGTGTTTCCCGAGCACGAGAACGTTGGCCTTCAACCCCACCGACTCGGGCGTCATGATCTCATAGGTAGACTTCTCCATGAGCACCCCGTGCTGGTGGATTCCCGCCTCGTGGGCGAAGGCATTGGTCCCGACGATAGCCTTATTGGGCTGGACGACAATTCCGGTCACCGTTGTGACAAGCCGGCTCGCGGGGGTCAGCTGTTCGGTGACCACATTAGTCCTGAAGGGAAGTATGTCGCTCCGCGTTTTGAGGGTCATGACGAACTCCTCAAGGGAGCAGTTGCCTGCCCGTTCGCCGATGCCGTTGATGGTGCATTCCACTTGGCCGGCTCCAGCCTGCACCGCCGCAATGGAGTTAGCGACAGAGAGTCCGAGGTCGTTGTGGCAGTGGACGGAAATGACTGCGTGGTCGATATTGGCGACGTTTTCCTTGAGGTACTTGATGATGTTGAAATACTCGAACGGAATGGTATAACCGACCGTGTCAGGGATATTGACCGTGGTCGCACCAGCATCGATGACTGCGCCCACCACCTCGGCCATGAACTTGAGATCCGTACGTACCGCATCTTCGCAGGAAAACTCCACATTCGGAGTGTAGGACTTAGCCCGCTTCACCGCCTTGACCGCTGCGGCCAGAACCTCCTTCGGGCTCATCTTGAGCTTGTACTTCATATGGATGTCCGAAGTTGCGATGAAGGTATGGATCCGTCCCTTCTCTCCTGCGTACTGAAGAGCCTCCCATCCCCGATCTATATCCTTAGTGCTGGCTCGACAAAGCCCGGCGATTTCAGGCCCCTTGATGGTCTGGGCAACTCTCTTCACTGCTTCGAAGTCCCCCTCGGAAGCGATGGGGAATCCCGCCTCGATCACATCCACGTTAAGTCTCTGCAACTGTTTGGCCACCCTGAGTTTTTCCTCGATGTTCATACTGGCACCAGGCGACTGTTCGCCGTCCCTGAGGGTGGTGTCGAAAATCTTGACGGTTGTGAGTTCGGTCTTCTTTTTGGCCATGCTCGCCTCCTTTGTAGTAAACTTATCGAAACGCGCGAATTCAAGGCAATGCTGCACCCAACAATTGTCCCATATGACTAACGATGCGCCACAGCCGGATAATAAAAAAGCCTTCGCCCCATCAAGGGGCGAAGGCTAAGCTCCGCGGTACCACCCTCGTTCATCCTTTACCGTCTCGCCTTCATGCGCAAATGCAATCGATAGAGGATCTTCTTTGGCCCGTCACGTGGGCATTGCGTCTCCCCCTACCTTTCATGAAGCAATCAAGGGAGAGGCTCCGAGGCGAGTTCGTCTTTCCTTTTACCGGTTTGCACCAGCCACCGGCTCTCTGGAAAAAGGATGAAGACTACTACTCCTCTTCTCAGCCTTTATAAAATTTTTATGATAATAGAAAAACTATTCGCTTCTGTCAAGGACAAACTACATTTTCCCGCAAAGGCGAAATCTGTCCCATCATTTTTTGCTCACTTTAAACGAAGAGCACAGAGGCATCACTGCTTCGCCCCCTTGTGGAACGCTTTTTCCAGGCGCCGCCTGCGTGGATACGTCATGATAAAGCCGACAGGGCCCGAAAGAACGTAGCAGATAAAAAGAACGAACAGCATAACCACCGGCTCTGCGGCGATAATGATCAGGAGAAGCACGGCCAGTACCAGGAATGCAAACGGTTGACGCTTGATGAGCTCGGGATCCTTGAACGAGTAATAGCGGATGTTGGAAACCATCAGGAAAGCAAGCAGATAGATGAGGATAAGAATGGCAAGTTTCTTGAAAGAGCTTGGCCATCCGAAGTGATGGAAAAAGAGGACCGTGGAAGAAACCATGCTCGCAGCCGCTGGGATAGGAAGCCCGACAAATCGCTTGCTTTCCACAGTATTGACCTGGACGTTAAAACGAGCCAGCCGTAGTGCTCCGCAGACTACGAACAGGAAGGCGGCCAGCCAGCCGAGCCGGCCGAACGGTTTGAGCGCCCATGAATACATGAGGAGTCCCGGCGCAACCCCGAATGCCACGAGATCCGCAAGGGAGTCGTACTCGACCCCGAATTTGCTGGAGGTGCCGGTAAGCCGCGCCACCTTGCCGTCAAGGCCGTCAAAAATGGACGAAACAAGGATCCAGATGGCCGCTGATCGGTAATCTCCTCCCATTGTGGCAACCATCCCGTAAAAACCCGCAAATAGACTCCCGGTGGTAAAAAGATTGGGAAGGATATAGATTCCCTTCCGCATACTCTCCGACATGTCGATCTTTTCGCCATTCACGATACGTACCCCAGCACGGTTTCGCCAGCCACGGTTTTATCCCCCACGGCCACCTTTACGACTGCATCTTTCGGGAGATAGACATCAAGACGCGAACCGAAACGGATCAGTCCGTACCGCTCGCCCCGTTTGAGCGTATCGCCTTTCCGGGCATAACACACAATCCGCCGGGCAATCAGGCCAGCGACTTGGACCACTACGATCCTCTTTCCACCGGCATTTTCCAGAACGAGCCCCTGCTGCTCATTCTCGAAGGTGGCCCGTTCATCGCGGACATCGAGAAACTTCCCATGCCGGTAAAAGGTGTCAAGGACACGACCCGAAAGTGGAGCACGATTCACGTGCACGTTAAAGACCGACATAAAGATGCTGATCTTGAGCATTTCTTCCTGGAGGTGCTCTTCACGGGAAGGTCCCAGGTAGATGACCCGCCCATCAGCCGGGGCTACTACTGCATTTTCGTCTTCAGGAGTAACCCGCTCCGGATTCCGGAAAAAAAAGGCGATGAACAGTGTTACCGCCAGGGCAACGACGGTGAGCAGCTTCCAGGAAAGAAGGGCGAACACCAGGGTGACAAAGGCCGCAGCGCCGATAAACGGATACCCTTCGACGGCAATGGGAGTATTTTCATTTCGCATCTGGCAAACTCCGGCGGGCAGGGTCATGCAGTGCAAAAAGGCCGGGTTTCAAGGAATATCGGAGAGCACGTCCCGCATCATCCCGAACCCGGCCTTCGCATATATCACTGGCACATCAGTTCTTCGTCTTGTCCACAATCTTGGAAGCACCGATCCACGCCATCATGGAACGGAGTCGCGCCCCCACATCCTCGATGGGGTGCTCGGCACCCTTGCGACGAAGGGCGTTAAAGACCGGTTTGTTGGCCTTGTTCTCCAGCATCCATTCCTTGGCAAAGACGCCGGACTGGATCTCGTCGAGGATCTTCTTCATCTCTTTCTTGGTCTCGTCGGTAATGACCCGCGGGCCGCGGGTCAGATCGCCGTATTCCGCAGTATTGGAAATGGAGTAGCGCATATTGGCGATCCCCCCCTCATAAATGAGGTCGACAATCAGCTTGGTCTCGTGGAGGCACTCGAAGTAGGCCATCTCCGGGGCATATCCTGCTTCGACGAGGGTCTCGAAACCTGCCTGGATGAGGGCCGAAATGCCGCCACACAAGACTGCCTGCTCGCCGAAGAGGTCGGTCTCGGTCTCCTCCCGAAAGCTGGTCTCGATGATGCCGGCCCGGCCCCCGCCGTTGGCCGACGCATAGGCTAGTGCAACGTCCTTGGAATTGCCTGCCGGGTCGTGATGGACCGCAATGAGGCTCGGGACTCCGCCACCCCGGGTATACTCGTGGCGCACGAGGTGCCCCGGTCCCTTGGGGGCGATCATGATCACGTTCACGTCCGGCCGCGGCACAATCTGTCCAAAGTGGATGTTAAACCCGTGGCTGAACGCAAGATACGCGCCCTGCTTCAGGAAGGGGCCGATCTCCTCACGGTAGACGTCACCCTGGATTTCGTCCGGCAGAAGGATCATTACCACTTCGGCGATCTTCACCGCCTCGGAGGTGGGAAGCACGGTCAGTCCGGCAGCTTCCGCCTTCTTCACCGAGGCGGAGTCGGCTTTGAGGCCCACCACAACGTCGATTCCGGAGTCCTTCAGGTTATTGGCATGGGCGTGTCCCTGGGAACCGTAGCCGATGATGGCCACCTTCTTCCCCTTGAGCACGTTAAGGTTGCAATCCTTGTCATAATAGATCTTCATTTCTTATCCTCCAATTGATGGTTAAAGTACTTTCTCAGGGAAACGTCGATTTTTCGGTCTGGCAAGGAAGACAAGCGGCGACACGGAGGCGTACCGTTTGGTACGCCGTACAAGGAGTCGTGCAGTCTGACGAAGCCAGGGGCGGAAAAACGGCGTTTCTCAGCCTTTCCAGCCTTTGGCGCCGCGCCCTATGGCCACCGGCCCGGTTCGCACCAACTCTTTGAGTCCCAAGGGACGGAGGAGTTCCAGGATAGCATCGATCTTGGCCGGCGCTCCTGTCGCCTCGATGGTGTAGGACTTGGGAGTCACGTCGATGATCTTGGCCCGGAAGATATCGACGATGCGCAGAACCTCGGCCCGGCTTTCCTCCTCGGCGGTAACCTTGATAAGAGCCATCTCCCGCTCAATGGCGCTCTCGTCGGTGTAGTCAATGACCTTGATCACGTCGATCAGCTTGTTGAGCTGTTTGTTAATCTGCTCGAGGATCTGCTCGTCACCCCGCGTCACGATGGTCATGCGTGAGATGGACTCGTCATTGGTGGGAGCCACTGACAGGGAGTCGATATTGAAGCCACGGCCGGAAAAGAGGCCGGCAACACGTGACAGTACCCCGAACTCGTTTTCCACCAGGACGGCGATGGTATGCTGCATGGAAACCTCCTCGAAGCAAAGGATGAGACGCTAGACGAACGATTCAGCCGTTCTGCGCCTCAACTTTTACAGAATTTACGCATTCAACACCATTTCATTGAGGGACGCCCCAGCCGGAACCATGGGAAGTACCTTTTCTTCCCGGGCGACCTTGAACTCCATGATCACCGGTCCGGACGCTTTAAAGCCCTCTCGGATAACCTTCTCCACCTCGTCGGGTTTCGTGGCCTGGAAGCCCTTGGCCCCGTAAGCCTCGGCCAGCTTGATGAAATCGATGGGAAGCTCGAGGCAGGTCGAGGAGTACCGTTTCTCGAAGAAGAGTTCCTGCCACTGCCGCACCATTCCGAGGAAGTTGTTGTTGAGGATCACGATTTTCACCGGCAGCCGGTTCTGAACCAGGGTCGCCAGTTCCTGCAAGTTCATCTGGAACCCGCCATCACCGCAGACGGCAATCACCTGCCTTTTGGGAAACGCCGCCTGTGCTCCCATGGCTGCCGGAAGCCCGTACCCCATGGTACCCAGGCCGCCGGAGGAAAGAAGGGTCCGAGGCCGGGTAAAACCGAAGAACTGGGCGGTCCACATCTGGTGCTGCCCCACATCGGTGGCTATGATGGCATCGGCGTCGGAAAGCTCCCGGAGCTTCTGGATCACGTACTGGGGCTTGATGGTCGAAGCCGGCTGTTTGTAAGTGATCGGGTGCTTGGCCTTCCACCCGGCAATCTCATCGAGCCAGGGGGCAAGCCCGGCCCTGAATTCCTCGACACGGTCCTGCTCCTCGACGACCTTGAGCATACGGGTCAGGACGTCCTTCACATCACCGACGATGGGGAGATCGACCCGGACATTCTTCTTGATGGAGGTCGGGTCGACGTCGATGTGGATGATCTTGGCGTGGGGGGCAAAGGTAGCAATCTTTCCGGTCACCCGGTCATCGAAGCGGGCACCCACCGCCACAATCAGGTCCGAATTGGTCATGGCCATATTGGCATAATAGGTGCCGTGCATCCCGAGGAGCCCCAGAGACAGCGGATCGTTTTCCGGGAATGCGCCAAGCCCCATAAGGGTAGTAGTCACCGGCGTTCCGAGGCTGCGGGCAAGTTCCGTGAGCTCTGCCGCAGCATCGCTGGAAATCACCCCTCCCCCCACATAGATGACCGGTCTTTTCGCCCCGAGGAGGAGGGAGACTGCCTTTTCCACCTGCTTCGGATGCCCCTCGATAGTCGGCTTGTAGCCGCGGATATCGACGCTGTCGGGGTACTTAAACTCTGAGATGGCAATCTGCACATCCTTGGGAAGGTCGATAAGGACCGGACCGGGCCGCCCGGACCGGGCGATGTAGAAGGCCTTCTTGACAATGGCCGCAAGCTCTTTCACATCCCTGACGAGGAAGTTGTGCTTGGTGCAGGGACGAGTGATGCCGATGATATCCACCTCCTGGAAGGCATCATTACCGATCAGTGCGGTAGGCACCTGGCCAGTGATGACCACGAGCGGAATGGAATCCATGTAGGCGGTGGCGATCCCGGTCACGGTGTTGGTAGCACCCGGCCCGGAGGTGGCGATTGCTACCCCTACCTTGCCGGTAGCCCGGGCGTAACCGTCGGCGGCATGGACTCCGGCCTGCTCATGGCGCGGGAGGATATGGCGAATCTCCTTGAACGTGAACAGCTCGTCATAGAGGTTGATGACGGTTCCACCGGGATAGCCGAAAACCGTATCCACCCCCTCCATTTTGAGACATTCCAAAAGAATTCGTGCCCCGTTCATTTTCATAGACAAAATCCTCCCGACAGGGGATATCAAAATTTAATCTGACTTGAAGGAATCGCAATTTTTCGCAAGGTCAAGACGATCGAGGAATGACGCTGATAACTTTCTTTCGATACGCCGCAAACTTTCGCGCCAGCGAAAGTTGACAGTTTTCGGCTGCCCAAAGGGCGAGGCCGTCACCCGAGTCACAAGGAATCCCGAAGCAGAATAAGTGCGGTTCCTACTCCGCCGTCGTGACCGCGCCTGTATACGCCGACGTCACCACCTTGGCGTAGCGCGCCAGCCAACCGCTCTTGATTTTCGGCGCCGGCGCCTGCCACCGGGCACGCCGTTCCGCGAGTGTTGCCCCGTCCACGAGGAGTTCCAGCCGACGAGCCGGGATGTCGAGAAGTATCCGGTCCCCTTCCTCGACAAGGGCGATCGGTCCCCCTTCGGCGGCTTCCGGCGAAATATGCCCGATACAGGGGCCGCGGGTTCCACCGGAAAAGCGGCCGTCGGTAATGAGGGCAACCGAATCGCCGAGGCCGAGCCCCATGAGGGTGGCGGTGGGCGCCAGCATCTCCCGCATCCCTGGCCCCCCCTTCGGCCCTTCGTAGCGGATCACCACGACATCTCCCGCAGTGATCTCCCCTCCCATGAGGGCAGCCATCGCTCCCTCCTCGGAATCGAAACAGCGGGCCGTCCCCTCAAAGTGCATCATGGCGGCAGACACGCCGGACTGCTTCACCACCGCCCCTTTCGGAGCGAGGTTTCCGAAGAGGATCGCGATTCCCCCTTCGGGTTTCACCGGATTAGAGAGGGGGCGAATGACCTCCTCGTCGACGTTCTCGATGCTCGCCGCCAACTGCCGGGTGGTGAGCCCCATGACCGTCGGGTTGTCTTTGATCCGCTCGCCCAGTTGTTTCAACACCCCCAACACCCCGCCGGCGGCGTCCAGATCCTCCATGAAGTATTCACCTGCCGGGTTCATTGAGGAGAGCTGCGGGGTTTCCTTGGCAAGAATGTCGAAGGTCTCGAGCGGCAGCTCCACGCCCGCCTCGTGGGCTATCGCAAGGAGGTGGAGGACCGTATTGGAGGAACCGCCGAGGGCGAGGTCTACCCGGATTGCATTCTCGAAAGCCGCACGGGTGAGAATTTGCCGGGGGGTGATGCTATTGTTCACCAGTTCGACGATCTTTTCTCCGGAGGCGAAGGCGATCCGCCGCTTCAGGGCCGATACCGCCAGGGCTGTTCCGCAGCGGGGCAGGCTCATCCCGAGAGTTTCTGTGAGGATCGCCATAGTGTTGGCAGTAAAGAGTCCCTGGCAGGACCCCATACCGGGGCAGGCGTTGTCCTCGCAAATTTTGAGCTGTTTGTCATCGATGACCCCCGCCTTGTAGCGGGCCATCGCCTCGAAGGTGTCGGTGACGAACGAATACTTCCGCCCTTTTTCTCCTCGACCGGAGAGCATCGGCCCCGCAGTGACGACGATGCACGGTATGTCGAGACGCGCCGCAGCCATGAGCATGCCGGGGGTGATCTTGTCGCAGTTGGTAAGGAGGACGAGACCGTCCAACCGATGAGCCTCGGCCACCGATTCCACCATGTCGGCAATCAGCTCGCGGGTCGGGAGGGAATAGTGCATTCCCTTGTGCCCCATGGCAATGCCGTCACAGACCCCGGGAATACCAAAGAAAAAGGCATAGCCACCGCCCGAATGGATCCCTTTTTCGATGAAGCGCTCCAGGTCCCTCATCCCCACATGGCCGGGAATGAGGTCGGTGAAGCTGGTTGCCACCCCTATGAACGGTTTTTCCATCTCACTCTCGGGAACACCGGTTCCCTTGATGAGAGCCCGGTGGGGAGTGCGCTCCAGCCCTTTCTTAATCGTATCACTGCGCATCAAAAACCTCTGTCCGGAACGGCGAGCCCGGATATTCACCTGAACGACTACCCGCCGCGAAGAAAATAAGCTAGTACGTTAATACATTAACCGCCGACTGTCAACATCAATAGAATAATGTTATAGGCCTTCCCGCTTCAGCTTGGCCAACTCCGCTTCGGAAGGCCTGATATAGACAGGAGAAAGGGTGACGAGAGAGGCAACGTCGCCACGCCGGAAGGCATCCGCAGCCAGAAGGACCCCGCTGGAGGCCCGAGGCGGGTTGAAGCTCGATGGTGCAAAAAGAGCACGCCCGCCGAGGCGCGCCTCGATAAGATCCCGGTAACGGATCGCACCCTCGCCGATGAAGATGGTGGTACCGGAGATGCTGTCGAGAAAAGCTGCCGGAGAAAGGACACAATCGGCACGTCTTGCTTCAGGCAGCCCGCGGCAGTCGTAAATGGCAGCGTAGACCTCCCCTTTCCTGGCATCGAACATGGGACAGACCGGAAAGGGAGCCCAGGGGAGGTTCATGGCAAGCATGGCCAGGGAGGAAAAACCGGCCACCGGCTTCCCCGTGGCCAAAGCCAGCCCCTTGACGGTGGCGACGCCGATTCGCAGTCCAGTGAAGGAGCCTGGCCCGAGGGCCACTCCGAAACCGTCCAGATCGGCCATGGTCAGTCCTGCGCCGTCGAGCACCGCATCCATGCATTCCAGGAGGCGGCCGGATAGGGTTTTGCCCTGGTTCAACAGGTATTCCGCCACCAGTTCTCCGTCGCAGGTCAGGGCCACACTGCAGGCATTGGTAGATGTATCGATAGCCAGGAGTTTCACGCGGACATCTCTCAGGTCACCCCTGACCAAACAGATATTTCGCGATGTCAGTATAGAACGCCAGCGCCATCAGACCGACCAGGATCACCAACCCTATCTGCTGGGCAACTTCCCGAACCCTCGCACTGACTGGTTTTCTGAAAACGGCTTCCCAGAAATTGAACGCTATATGGCCGCCATCGAGGATAGGAATAGGGAGGAGATTCAACACTCCCAGATTGACGCTCAAACCGGCCAACAGCAGCAGGAAACTGCTAAGGCCCGCGGCCGCCTGTTTTCCCGCCTCGACGGCGATACTGATCGGACCACCGACGTTTCCCTTGGCAGGGATTGCACCGATCACGATTTTCACCAGCACGAGCGCAATCAGCTTTGTCACGGTCAGCACCTGCAGGGTCCCCATGGCCAAGGCACGCCCCAGGCCGAACCGCTCGACAACTTTTTCACCCGAAGGTTTTACCCCGACCTTCGGACTCGTTACCGCCTCCCCGATCAGGTTCTTATCGGTCGTCACTTCCGGCAACACATGGAATTCAAGATCGGCACCATCGCGACGTACCTTGATGTCAACCTGCTTTCCCTTGCTGTCGATAACGGCAAGTACCACATCATCCCACAGACGCACCGGCTTGCCGTTTATAGCCGTTATCACATCGTTATCCCGGATCCCGACACGTTCTGCGGGCATGCCTTTCACCACCAGTATCCTCGAGCTGTCGAATGGGGTGCCGGTAGCAAGGATCATAACGTAGACAAGCCAGGCGAACAGTATATTGAACAGAGGACCTGCAGCCACAATAGCCATCCGCTTCACCGGCGACTTGCCGGTAAACGAGCGTCTCAGGTCTTCCTCCGACAGCTCGTTCTCGTCGGTCTCGCCAATCATCTTCACATAGCCGCCCAAAGGAAAGGCGGATATCAGATATTCGGTTTCCCCCTTCTTTATCCCGACAATCTTCGGACCAAAGCCGAGTGAGAACTTCTCCACACCGACGCCGAAGAGCTTGGCAACGATGAAATGCCCCAGTTCATGGACAAAAATAAGGATACCGAGTGCAACAATGAATGATAGCAGGCTGAACATGATAAACTTTTGCCCCTTATGGGTTAAAGTCGCTTTGTCAGAAACGGGAGAGGGATAGCATCTCCCGCGTCTTGTCCCTGGCCCAGCGGTCGACAGACAGGACTTCTTCGATGCTGGAAAGAACGTGCGGCTGATGAACATCCATGGTGGACTCGATGGCTCGGGAGATTGCGGTGAACGGTATCTTCCCCTCAAGAAAGGCCTCGACCGCCACCTCATTGGCGGCATTGAGGACAGCGGGCATGCTTTCACCATCCAAGAGTGCCCGATAGGCGAGCCGAAGGGCCGGAAACCGGGAATTGTCCGGAGCGAAGAACGTGAGACCGGACAAGGTGGTCAGGTCGAGCGGTTTAACGCCGGTCGACACCCGTTCCGGATAGGTGAGGGCGTAGGCGATGGGGGCCTTCATGTCAGGCACTCCGAGCTGGGCCATGACGCAACCGTCCACATACTCCACCATCGAATGGATGATGCTTTGGGGGTGGATATTGACTGCGATTTTCTCCCCGGGGATGTCGAACAGCCAGCGCGCTTCGATTACCTCGAGCCCTTTGTTCATCATGGTGGCCGAATCAATGGTTATCTTCTGTCCCATACTCCAATTGGGGTGATTGAGAGCATCGGCGATGGAAACCTGCGCCAGCCGTACAGGGGGAAGATTGAAAAAGGGGCCTCCCGAGGCCGTGAGGATGATCCGCTTCACATCCTCTGCCCGATGTCCCTGCAGGGACTGGAACACGGCGCTGTGTTCGCTGTCCACCGGGTAGAGTCGATTCCCTTTTTCCCGCACCATCCCCATGATCAGGTGTCCGGCAGTCACAAGAGTTTCCTTGTTTGCCAGCGCCACATCCTTTCCGGCGCTGATAGCTGCAGCAGTCGGTACGAGTCCCGCCGCCCCCACTATGGCCGCAACTACCATCTCGGTTTCGGTCGCGGTCGCCGCGGCAATAAGACCGGGAACCCCGTGGAGGATTTCCGTCTTCCCTCCAGACAGTGTCTGCCGTAGCGTCTTTGCCGACGCTTCGGTGAGGACCACGGCGAGTTGCGGTCTGAACCGCTCTATTTGCTGCCGCAAAAGTTCCAGGTTATTCCCCGCGGTAAGCGCCACCACTTCAAACCGGTCAGGATGAGCAGCCACGATCTCCAGGGTACTGACACCGATGGATCCGGTAGAACCAAGTATGCTGAGCTTCTTCATGATTACCCTCGTATGACAAAAGCATACTGCATTGCACGGGAGAGGCAAACGCTGGGTTGCCAGTTTTGAGACAAATCCGGCGTCTGCCCATGCGGCAGATCGTTAATGATGCATGAAGATGAAGCGAGCGTAGTAAAAAGCCGCTGGCGAGGCAAACAGGATGCTGTCGAGCCGGTCGAGTATTCCACCGTGGCCGGGGACAATCATTCCGGAGTCCTTCACCCCGAAGCTTCGCTTGAGGAGCGATTCGAAAAGGTCTCCCACCTGTCCGAGGAGGCCGAGCACAAGAGCGGTCGCAAGACAGTCGGCAACGGAAAGAGCAGGGAAAAAGATGGCTTTGGCGATGAAAGCACCGGTTATGCTGCCGGCCAAGCCCCCCAGTGCCCCTTCTACGCTCTTATTGGGACTGACAGCCGGATACAGCTTACGTTTGCCAAAGCTGCTGCCGAGATAATAGGCACCTGTATCCCCGCCCATGACGATGATCATCATCAAAAATATCCACGGTATGCCGTCGGGCAGGTCCCTGAGCAGGAGCAGATGGCCAAGGAGCAGCGGCACGTAGAGAAAGCCCATGAGCAGAAACGCCATATCGCCCGCCGCTTTCTTAACATCAGTGAATGTGAAGAGAATGATCACCCCGAACAGAATGACCAGCAGGGTAAGTGCGAACATAGCGCGAAACGGGTTAAGCAGGGCCAGTGGCAGCAGAGCACCGCCAAAGGCAGCCACCAGTGCCACCGCTTTTCGGTCGGGAAAGGCCATGCGGTAGAACTCGGTGAGTCCCAGCAGGGAAAGGAGCATGACAAGACCGGCGAAGAGGGAAAAGCCCCCTTTGAGTATCAACAGGATGAGAAGAGGCAGAGCAACAGCCCCGGTAAGCAGTCGTTTGATGGTCAACTCCTCTTTTGCAGTTGATCACTGGTACGCCCGAAGCGCCTCTCTCTGGCTTGGTAATCGCGGAGTGCCTTGTGGAGCTCCGGAACGGTGAAGTCGGGCCAGTTCACCTCGGAAAAATAAAGCTCCGTATAAGCCAGTTGCCAGAGAAGAAAGTTGCTGATCCGCATCTCACCGCTGGTCCTGATGAGAAAGTCCGGCTCGGGAATGCCGGCCGTATAGAGATAGCCGGCAAACAGCCCTTCACCGATCTCGCCGTCGGTTACCCGACCCGCGGCCAGGTCAGCCGAGAGGAGACGTGCCGCCCGGACGATTTCCTGCCGGGCTCCGTAAGAAAGCGCCAGAGTCAGGACCATCCCGCTGTTGCCGGTTGTGCGGGCAATCGCCTCGTCGATGGCCCGGTTCACATCGGCAGGAAGGTCATCGCGATTGCCGATAATGTTGAAGCGGACGTTGTCGTTCATCATTCGCGGCGTTTCGGCCTTTATGTATTTCTTGAGGAGCGTCATGAGGGCCTTCACCTCAGTCTTGGGGCGAAGCCAGTTCTCCGCAGAGAAGGCATACAGCGTCAAGAAACCGATGCCGAGACGCGAGCACTCATCGACGATCCCTCTGACTGTCTCCACTCCCTTCTGGTGGCCGACAATCCGCCTCAACATCCGCTCCCGAGCCCAGCGCCCATTACCGTCCATGATGATTGCGAGATGGCGGGGAAGTTTTTCCTGTTGCATATTGTTCATGAAAGGCCTGGAAAAAAAAATCCCCTTGAGTTCAGGGGTGGGGGGATTGAAGCACACTTTGTACGGCTGTGCAAGGAAAAAATGACAGCATACGGAGATACGGTGCGCCGTACCCCGGTTAAACTTCCAGCACTTCTTTCTCCTTGTGGGAAAGAACGTCGTCGATCTTGGCAACGTGACTGTTGGTCACGTCCTGCACTTCTTTTTCCGCCCTTTTCTGGTCGTCTTCGGAGATCTTTTTCTCTTTCTCCAGCTTCTTCAGCTCATCGATGGCATCACGGCGGATATTCCTGACCGCGACCTTGGCATCTTCGGCCATCTTTTTCAGCTGCTTCACAATCTCCTTGCGACGCTCCTCGGTCAGCGGCGGGAGGTTAAGACGGATGACCTTGCCGTCATTGGCAGGGGTAAGACCGAGATTGGCATTGAGTATCGCTTTTTCGATAACGGGGATCAACTTCCCTTCCCATGGTTGAAGGGTTATGGTGCGGGGTTCGGGAATCGCCAAGGTCGCCGCCTGGCTGAGGGGTGTAGGAGTTCCGTAATAATCGATCTTTATGTCGTCGAGCAAAGAGGTCGATGCCCTGCCGGTACGGATCTTCTGGTATTCCTTGCGGAGCGCGTCGATGGTCTTGTCCATATGGGCGCTCATATGTTTGATGACTTCCTTGGTCATGCTACTCTCCTTTCACGATGGTGCCGATTTCCTCGCCACACACCACCTTTTTCACATTGCCGTCGGTCGTTACATCAAAAACAATGATCGGAAGACTGTTATCCATGCAGAGGGATGTAGCGGTAGCATCCATTACCTGGAGCCCCTTTTTCAGAACCTCGATGTACGTGAGTCGGGCGAACTTGAGCGCTGTGGGGTCCTTTTTGGGATCAGCAGAATAGACACCATCCACCTTGGTCCCCTTGAGAATCACCTCGGCACCGATCTCCATCGCCCTGAGGCTTGCCGCCGTATCCGTAGTGAAATAGGGGTTGCCGGTTCCGGCGCCGAAGATCACCACCCGTCCCTTTTCAAGGTGTCGAATAGCGCGGCGCCGAATATAGGGTTCGGCAACCTCCTGCATGGCAATGGCCGACTGGACCCGGGTATCGACGCCGATCTTCTCCAGGGCGTCCTGCATGGCCAGCGAATTGATCATGGTGGCAAGCATCCCCATGTAATCGGCGCTGGCACGGTCCATTCCCTTCGACGACGCGGCAAGACCACGGAAAATATTACCGCCGCCGATCACGAGAGCAAGTTGAACGCCGCACTCAACGACTTCCTTGACCTCGTTAGCAATCGTGGTAATGGTCAGGGGGTCGATGCCGTACCCTTGGTCTCCCGCCAGCGCCTCACCGGAAAGTTTCAACAACACGCGCTTATAGTATGGCTTCCCCATATATAGCCTCACAAAAATTGTGCCCCCTTAATTTACCACATACTCAGCGTGAACAGGACACAAAAAAACCGGCCATTTTCATGGCCGGCTTGTCGCACCGTCAGACGCCGGCCGCCGCCGCAACCTCAGCGGCGAAATCGGTTTCTTTCTTGGCCAATCCCTCGCCAAGAGCGAACCTGGCAAAGCGGCGTATGGAAATATTTTCACCGATAGCCGCGATGGTCTCGTTGAGGTATGTCTGGATAGTCTTGTCCGGGTCCTTGACATAAGACTGCTCAAGAAGGCAGATAGCGGCATAGAACTTGTTGATCTGCCCCTCGATGATCTTTTCGATGATGTTTTCCGGCTTGCCGGTTTCGCGGGCTTTGGACCGATAGATTTCCTTCTCCCGTTCGAGCGCATCGGCCGGAACTTCTTCGCGACGCACATACTGGGGAGCAGCGGCGGCTACATGCATGGCGATGTCTTTGACAAAAGCCTGGAAGTTTTCGTTTTTGGCCACGAAATCGGTCTCGCAGTTCACTTCGACGAGCACGCCAATCTTGCCGCCGGCATGGATGTAGGAACCGACAAGCCCCTCCGTCGCAACCCGCCCGGCTTTCTTGGATGCCGCGGCAAGTCCTTTTTTCCGCAGAAAGTCGACGGCTTTCTCCTGGTCGCCGCCGGTCTCCGTAAGCGCCTTCTTGCAGTCCATAAGACCGGCACCGGTGATTTTTCTCAGCTCATTTACCTGCGCTGCTGTAATACTCACAGTATCCTCCACATGACGACCGGCATTACCGGCCGGCCATTGTTGTTCACTTGATGTATTCTTACTTTACCTGGATCGACGAACTCTCCCGTTGGTTGGGAAAATCGGCAATCTCAGGCCTCGCCAGCGGCCGTCTCTTCCGCGGCGACATCCGCTGTCCCCTCGGCTTCTTCTCCTTCATTGTCGGTCTGGAGCCGGGTTTCCCGGGCCTGCGTACCCTCAACAACAGCATCGGACATCTTGCTCGTAAGAAGCCTGATCGCCCGGATCGCGTCGTCATTGCCGGGAATGATGTAATCGATTGGATCGGGGTCGCAGTTGGTGTCGACGATGGCGACCACCGGGATTCCCAGCTTCTTCGCCTCTGCAACGGCTATCTCCTCGTTCTTCGGGTCAATAACGAAAAGCGCCCCGGGAAGCCGCGACATCCCCTTGATCCCACCCAAGGTCTTCTCGAGCTTCCGCCGCTCTTTTTCCAGTTGGAGCGCCTCCTTCTTGGTGTAGAACTCTATGGAACCATCGGCGAACATGGCGTCGAGGCGCTTGAGCCGGTCGATGCTCTGCTTGACCGTGGCAAAGTTGGTGAGCATACCGCCAAGCCAGCGCTGATTAACATAAAACATGCCGCAACGACTCGCCTCCTCAGCAACCGAGTCCTGCGCCTGCTTCTTGGTCCCCACAAACAGCATGTTCTCGCCGGCTTGGGCCGTTTCCACAACGAAATTGTAGGCATTTTTGAAAAGCCGCACGGTCTTCTGCAGATCGATGATATAAATCCCGTTGCGTGCCCCAAAGATATACGGCTTCATCTTCGGGTTCCATCTCTTGGTCTGGTGGCCGAAGTGGACGCCAGCCTCCAGCAGTTCCTTCATAGTGATGTTCGACATGATTCTCTCCTTTTGGTTGTGCCTCCGCCTCCCTGAATCCCCGGAATCCGCCGCTCGACGGACACCGCCGGGGAATATACAGTAGGCGTGCGTATTATGAACAGCAAATCTGTATAACACAGAGAACCCCGTTTGGCAAGGGGATTTTTTCCGGCTTCCTCCCCTCCACGGTGAACAACCAGCCCTCCATCCCACCGTGCTTTCTGCGAGCGCACTTTGGTCTTTGCATCCACTCCTTATCTCATGTATGATACATCGGTTATGAAGAAAACCCTCTACATTTATCTCTGCAAGGAGATCTCTGTTCCGTTCCTGCTCGGGACGGCGACTTTCACAGGCGTACTCATCATGGGTCGGCTTCTCAAGATCGCTGACCTGGTGGTGGCCAAGGGGGTTCCTCTCACGGACATCTTCCGCACCATCTGCTACCTCCTCCCCGGCTTCGGTCTCGTTACCATCCCGATGGCATTCCTGCTCGCGCTCCTCCTTGCTTTCGGCAGGCTCTCCGCAGATAGCGAGATCACGGCGATGAAGTCATGCGGCGTTGGTCTCACGAGCCTCCTTCCGCCGGTGCTCGGCTGCGCTCTCCTTGCCTACCTGGCCACTACCTTCGTTACCGTTTACGCCCTTCCCTGGGGCAACACCTCTTTCAAAAAGCTCATCTACGAGGAGATCGAGACACGGGCAGCAACAACTATCCGGGAACGGGTCTTCAACGACGACTTCCCCGGAGTGGTTCTCTATGCCGAGCGGTCCGATCCGGAAAAGCACACGCTCTCAGGGGTTCTCATCTATGATGAACGGGATCCCGCCGAACCGTCCACCATTTTCGCCGAACAAGGCGTGGTCGCCGCCGATACCGCCACGCGGGTAATCCGTCTGCAACTCAAGAACGGCAGCATCCACCGCAGTCTGGCCAACAAGGGATATCGCATGCTCGAGTTCCGGGACTACGACCTCTCCATCAACCTGCTCCCGACCGACAGAATGATGTTCACCAATGAACTCGACATGACCTTCAAGGAACTGCGCAACACGATGCACTTATCCCATATCGACGTCAGGATCCTCCGCGACCTGCAACTGGAGTTCCACCGCCGCCTTTCCCTTCCTTTCGCCTGCTTTGTCTTCGCCCTCATCGGCGTACCGCTCGGAATCCAGAACGAACGTTCCGGCAAGGGAGCAGGCTTCACCATGAGTATTGTCGTCATCCTCGTCTACTATGTCGTTCTTTCGGCAGGGAGAATCCTCGGCGAACGAGGCTTCGTCCACCCGGCAGCGGCGGTGTGGTTGCCGAATATTCTCTTTTTCATTGCCGGGATCTACCTCTTTTTGAAAGCGTCACGGGAAGAGCGGCCCTGGTTCTTCGATCTCGTACCGGCCATCATCATGCGGGGACGCAGGATACTCGACCGCCCGAGGAGTGCGCCGTGAAGATCGCAAACCGCTACATCGCCTCCATCTACCTGCGGATGCTCTGGCTCTGCATCGGAGCATTCCTCGCCATCTACCTGGTCATCCATTTTCTCGAAAAAATCGGGCGCTTCACCGCTGCCCATGGCGCTCCCGGATCCATTATCCTCTATTTCCTCTGCAAAGTCCCGGAAGTAGTCGTTCAGGTAACACCTCTGGCGGTTCTCATGGCAACACTTCTCACTCTCGGTCTTCTCGCCAAAAGTAGTGAGATCACCGCCATGCGGAGCTGCGGCATGAGTCTGCCGCGAATCGTGGCGCCAATCCTCGGTATTGCCCTGGCAGCGAGCCTTCTTACCTTTGTGCTCGGCGAGTTTATCGTCCCGCGGAGCAACGAGCGGATGAAGTATATCGAGGAAGTGCAGATCGCCAAGAAGAGCCCGAGCACCTTCTTCCGCCAGAGCAATATCTGGTACCGGGAAGCGTTTCTCATCCTGCGGGCACATCTCTTTGACCCACCAACCTCAACGCTCCGGGGGGTAACCATCTGGCTCATGGGACCTGGCATGCAACCGGTGAAACGGATCGAGGCCGACCAGGCGGCTTTCGTTAACGGCGGGTGCCTCCTGAAAGATGTCACCTGTCGGGACATCACCGCGGGTGGCGTGACCGGCACGACGACCGCCAAAGAGACCCCGCTTCCCATCAACCTCCGGGTTTCCGATCTCAAGGTCATTGAGAAGTTCTCCGACGATATGGGCTTCTTCGAGCTGCGGCGCTACTGCAAAAAGCTTAAACGAGGGGGATACAATCCCGTCCGTTACGTGGCACAGATGCACTCCCGCATCTCCCTCCCCTTCTCCTCGCTCATCATGGCCTGCCTCGGCATCCCCTTCGCCCTGCGCGGCGGGCGTTCGAGCGGAACAGCAGCCGGCATCGGAATGAGCCTCGGCATCGGCTTCAGCTATTTTTTCACAAACGCTTTTGTCCTCTCCTACGGCCAGACCGGCGTGCTTCCTCCGCTCATCGCGGCGTGGGCCGCCAACTTCATCTTTGCCGCTGCCGGGGTTTGGCTCGCCATGACCGTCAACCGTTGACATCGCACCCCGTAGCAGCCATTTTGACCGTTGACAAGTCATACAGCCATGCTTTAATTTGCGAAGGGAGAGGCAACGCAACGGACAAGGACCGGGTTGCCCCGTCCACCCAGGAAGGAGCGTGCATTGTGTCGCACCGCCTCATTACCACTGTCATTGTTCTTGCCCTCGCTACGGTCATCCCCGCCCACGCTCAGCCGCAAGAACCCGGCGGAACCCGGAAAACTCCGTCAACGGGCACCGGGGAAGGCATGAAGTCTCCGTCCGTCAGCATCCTCAGCATCATTCCGGCCCAAGGCGAACCGGGCACCACGGTCATCCTCTCCGGCACGGGTTTTTCGGCAGGCACAACTGCTTTTCTCGGCAGTACCGAGGTGCCGGCGAAGCTTATCGAGGCAAAACAGCTCACCTTCACCATCCCCGACCTCGCTCCCGGTCTCTACGCACTCTTCCTCAGACGGGAGGACGGCACCACGAGCCGGACTTACTCCTTCGCCGTTCAGCCATTGAAACCGATAGCAACAGGCCTCACACCGGACAGCATCGACGCCTGTGCCGCACCGAGGGAGCGGGAGGTGACCATATCCGGCTCGAATTTCAAGGCAGGGTCACAAGTCCTCTTTGACGGGGCAGCAGTCAGAACAAAGTTCACGAGCAGCGAGACAATCTCTTTCGTTGTCCCTCAGGTAGCCGCCGGACTTCACCAGGTGCAGGTGCGTAACCCCGAGGACACTTACTCCGTGACCCTCGCCCTGCTCATCAACGGCCGGCCCGAAATCACGGGGATCACCACGGGTGAGGGGTACGTGAACTACTACAACTTGTTCGTCGATGGTAAGAATTTCCAGCAGAATTCCGTTCTGGTGGTCATGGAGGAGAGCACCGTCGAGCAGAACCTCTCCCCGCCACGCATGGACGTGAAGCGCATCCGTGTCGGCACAGCCGACGTGATCAGCCAGGATGTGGCAATTTTCTCTTCCTGCAACAAGCTCATCTACCGGCGACATCCCTACAGCACCGCCCCCAAGAGTTTCCAGGTCCAAGTGGTCAACCCGGACGGGACCGAGAGCTCAGTCGTCTCGATCACTGCACCATAAGCCGGCACTCGAAGATCATGCAGAGGAAAAGGGACGGAAAGCCATTACCGTCCCTTTTTTTATTGCTTCAGCCTCAACTCATGCACGTGCAAATGCCGTAAGCAACCCGCAGACCGGGTCTTTGTCGAAAAAAACCAGAGATGTTATCGGGGAGAGAGGAGGGCGAGGATTGCCTCGTGCCGGTCAATGCGGGCAACAGCCGGCAGATCGGCCTTATAGGCGACGAACGGTACGCCGGCGGCCAGGGCGGCCTGACGATCGACGTCGGAATCACCGACGAAAAGGGCTTGCTCCGGCTCAAGGCGGTAATGATTGAGCACCTTGAGGAGCGGCTCGGGATGGGGCTTGGGATTGATCACCCGGGAAGCGGTCATGACGAGGCCGAAATAACGCGCCAGGTCGAACGTTTCGAGAACCATATCCATGGAGGTTGAGCGGTTGGTGCAGACCGCAAGTTCGACCCGGGATGAGAGCACCTCCAGAGTCTCGCGGAACCCCTCTTCCAGCCGCATGAACGGCACGAGCTCACGGTAGTCGATGGCCCCGGCGGTATACACAGCGGCGCTGTATGTCGACTCGTCGGAAAAGAAATACCGCAGCACCTCACGGTTGGCGTAAGTATGAAGGACCTGCATATGCTCTGCGTTCCTGCGGTCAAGTGATGGCTTGCCGAGCGCCGCCATGATCCGGTCGTAAAAGGCAAGATTCGCCTCGAAGGAATCGAACATCACTCCGTCGCAGTCGTAAATCACGGCCTTATATACTGTTCCAGTCCCCACATATTCTCCTTACACCGAAGACGCCGCTGCGCGCCCTACTCACTCTTTACCGCTTTCAGGTTCTCCTCCCACTCGACAGGCAGCAGGTGCTTCTTCTTGTTATTGCACTCCTTGCAGGCGGGCGCCACGTTGCCGCGACTGCTCTTGCCGCCACGGATGAGGGGGACGATGTGGTCCATGGTGAGATCGGTGGGGGGAAAGGTACCGCCGCAATAGTGACAGACACCTTTTGACAGACGGTTCTTCCACCACTGGCTCTTGCGGAGCTCCCGGGCCTTCTCCTTTTCCCGCTTCAGCTCCTGTTCGGTAACTTCGCTGATGAAATAATCCAACTGGAACTCCGTCAACGGTGAATGGCGAACGGTGAATGGTGAACGCCAACCGAAATGCTTTCACCTTTCACTTTTCACCTTTCACGCTTTTATATTCCTCGATAGCCCGCCGCGCCAACTCGTCACAGCGCTCGTTCTCCGGGTGGCCGTTATGCCCCCTGACCCATACCCATTGAACCTTGTGGACTTTCGCGAGTTCCAGGAGCCGTTCCCACAGGTCACGATTCAGCACCGGCTCCTTCTTGCTGTTCACCCAGCCCCGCCTCTGCCAGCCGGCGATCCACTCAGTCATTCCCTTGGTCAGATACTGGGAATCGGTGGTGAGCGCCACGTCGCAGGAGCGCTTGAGCGAGGTCAGTGCCTCTATGGCGGCGGTAAGCTCCATCCGGTTGTTGGTGGTCTCACCAGCCGCACCGGAGAGCTCCTTCTCGTGCCCGTTCCAGCGGAGGATGCACCCCCAGCCGCCGACACCGGGGTTGCCACTGCAGGCGCCATCGCAGAAGATATCAATCTTCGTTGACATAGGCACCTTCACTTCTCAGGAGGTCGGCGATCGCCGCCATGACCCGCTCGACAATGAGCTGGTGGGTTTCCTTGACGTCTTCACAAGCATAGAGATCGGAAAAATCTAGGGGCGGGCCGAACACGACGAGGCCCTCCTGACCGAAGCCGGGAAATTTCCAGCGGTTGAGTCCAATGAGGGCCGTCGGGACAACGGCCGGCCGCGTGTCGTAGATAATCTTTCCCACCCCGCGGTTCCCCTTGCCGAGCACCCCGTCCTTGTGTCTGGTCCCCTCGGGGAAAAGCATCACTCGCTGGTCCTGGAGCAGATTGTTGAGGATCTTACCCGAGCGCACGTCGCGGCCACGCTTCACCGGGAAAGCTCCCCACGTGGCATAGAGCCAGCCGCTGAACCGATTGACGAAGAGCTCCTCTTTGGCCGGGGCCCAGACCATCCGGAAGGGGAATTTTCTTATGACCGCCCAGGGAAGGAAAATAGTCTCGTAGGCCGAGATGTGGTTGGAAGCCAGGAGCACCCCCCCCGTGATAGGGATGTTCTCTGCTCCTTTGGTGCGGAACCTGTTGAGAATGGAAGCGTAGAAACCGATGACGTAGGCGGAAAAGGTGATCCAGAAACGACGGATGAATGAAGCCTTCAAACATACCTCGCGAAGTGAAAATGGAACATACTTCTTATACCATTTTTGCAGGGATCAGGGCAACCGGCTATTTGAGGGTGAAGTAGAAGGTCGCGCCCCGATCTGTCTCTCCCTCACACCACACCCTGCCACCATGGCGCTCGATGATGCGCTGCACGGTCGCCAGGCCGATGCCTGTCCCGGGAAACTCACCGTTCTTGTGCAACCGTTCGAAAGGCTCGAAAACCCTTTCGGCATCCTTCCTGGCAAAGCCGACACCGTTATCATGAATGGAAAAGACCCTCTCCCCGCCCCGATCACGTTCCGCGAATTCAATGCGCGCCGCGGCGCGCTTTCCTGTGTACTTCCAAGCATTGCCGAGGAGATTTTCGAGAGCCACCCGCAGCAGCTCGGGGTCTCCCTGGACCGGCTCTCCAGTGTCAATGACAAACTCAACATGCCTCCCAGACTCTCCCTGCTCCAGTTCGACAGAGATCTCCCGGGCGAGTATGCCCAAATCCACACTTTCGCAGCGCATCTCACTCCTCGAAGCCCGTGCCAAGACAAGCATAGCCTCTACCAGCTCCCCCATGTGCTCGATGGAGGTGCGCAGACTCTTGGCAAATTGCCGGCCATTTTCGTCAAGAATTCCCGAGCAGACTTCCTCCAAGGCTTGGGCGGAAAGGTACGTGCGCGTAAGATGGTTACGCAGATCGTGGGAAAGAGAATAACTGAAGGCCTCCAGTTCCTGGTTTCCCGCAAGGAGTTCCGCAGCGCGCTGTCCGAGATCTTCGTTGAGTTTCCGAATCTCGCCCTCGGCCCTCTTCCGGTCGGTAATGTCGCGGACGACACAGACCAAGCCGCCATCCCCGAGGAGAGACAGGGAAACCTCCTGGGGGAACAAGCCCCCGTCATGCTTCTTGCCGACGGATTCCCCCCGCCAGCTGCCAGATTCCCGTATGGCCGGCAGGACATCCCGCTCAAAGCGCAACACTTCTTCCACACCATACAGAGTCCGCCATGTCTTGCCCAGAATCTCGGACGGAGAGTCGAAGCCGTAAATCCTGGCATGGGCCAGGTTGAGATAGGTGTACTCTTCCTTTTCGTTGAGGATGGCGATTCCGTCCATGGAGGCTTCAATCGCTGTCATCTGCTTCCGGAGCTGGTTCTCGAGGAGCTTCCGTTCCGTAATATCCCTGACCGTCTCGATGCCGGCAATGACGTTTCCGGAAAGATCCTTCAAAGGTGAAGAAATGATCTCCACATGCCGGATTCCTGCGGGACCCTGGTTGCACGCTTCCCGACGGTGAACCTGGCCATCCTGGAAGGACAGGACCAGATGGCACCATTCGCAGGGACACTCCATGTGTTGGTAGGCGGCAAAGCAGAACTCGCCGGCATGGGCTCCCATCATCTGCTGATGCGCCTCGTTCTGATAGAGGATCCGCAGGGTGGTGTCCTGGATGCTGACGGCATCTCCCATGGCTGCGACGATCGCCTCGGAGCGATCCTTCTCGGACTTCGCCGCGACGACAGCCGCCGTCAATTCCTCCTCCAGCTTCCGGCGCCTGATCAATATCCTGGAGATATAGACGACAAAAAGGGCCAGAAAAGCGATGGAAAGCAGGCGAATAGCAATTTCGTGGGTATCAGGAGAGAACAGCTCAGCAGACAAACTGGTGCGATCGAACACCGCATCGATACAGGAATTGGCTACCCAGAAAAGGAGCATGAGCGCGGCACCAGCAATGAGAAGCCGTTGCTGCCCTCCAGTAAATTTAGTGGCGTGCTCTTGCAAGTTGATCATCCATTGCGAAATGGCAGCATAAAAAACGAGCTCAGTCAAAAATCCATTTCAGCAAATAGCATGCCTGCAATACCGCAACAGATTATTTCCTGCAATCACAGATAGTTATACTATTTGATCGTGGATTCTCATTTTTGACAAATCAATCCCATCCAGCATTCCGGAACCAAGTGCTCGTCATTTCACGGAAATCTAAAGGTTGAAATCGGGGAAGGAGGGCGAATAAAAGGAGGCATATGAAATGAGGGAACAACGGGGACAAGGAAGGCGAATTCACATATCCACGCCATCAACGACAACACCGCAGCCGGGGCATTTCCCCTCTCGAATCCGGTTTTCCCCAATGGAGAAACCGAAGCGCTGGATCAGAAGATTTCCACACGAAGGACACCAGGTGTTTTCCCCTCCCTCGCCAGGGACATTCCCCTCGTAGACGTAGCGGAGCCCCGCGGCAAGTCCGATCTGCCTGGCCCGGCGAAGGGTAGAGACCGGGGTCGCCGGCCGGTCGGTCAGCTTGTATGTCGGATAGAACTGAGTCACGTGCCAGGGGGTTTCCACCCCTGCTTTTTCGGCGATAAAACGGGCAATGCCCTGCAATTCGTCGTCGGCATCATTCCAACCAGGGATGATGAGGGTGGTCAGCTCGACCCAGACTCCCTGGCGCTTGTACTCGACGATGGAATCGAGCACTTCGTGGAGCATAGCGTGGACCACCTCCTGGTAGAACTTCTCAGAGAAACCCTTCAGGTCGATATTGGCAGCGTCCAGGTAGGGGCGGATGTGGGCCAGCGCCTCCGGGGTGATGTAGCCGTTGGTGACGAAAACGTTCTTCAGACCCGCCGCATGGGCAAGCACCGCCGTATCGTAGGCATATTCATAGAAGATGGTCGGCTCCGTATACGTATACGAGATGGAGCGGCATCCGGTCGCCAGAGCCTTTGCGACGATTGCCTCGGGCGCCAGCTCGAACCCGGCAATGGAGATGCGGTCCCGCGGCGACTGGGAGATAGAATAGTTCTGGCAATGGAGACAACGGAAGTTGCAGCCGACAGTCGCCACCGAGTATGATGTGCTCCCGGGAAGAAAATGGTAGAGCGGCTTTTTCTCGATTGGGTCAACATGTTCGGCCACGGCCTTACCATAGACCAGAGAGTAAAGGGTCCCGCCACGGTTTTCCCGCACCGCGCAGATCCCCCGTCCCCCATCCCCGATGAGACAGCGAAATCGGCACAGCCCGCACCGGACCTTTTTCTCGCCGACCTTCTCGTAGAACATCGCCTCTTTCATGCCCGCTCCTTCAGTCATCCACCCCCATTATAGCAGAGAGGTCACAGCGAGCAAGCCGGCGTAAAATACCCACCTTACCAAACCGGGGTTTACAGACAACCTCCAAAAAATTTTTTCCACCGCTATGTTTTATTTTCGTTCAAAGCAATATCGGCGAACGATATCCTATAATTTTGTTTGACTACCATTTTATTAAATTATTTCATCATGTTATACAAAGTAAAAAAAAATGACTTACTATCACAAAAAAGAGTGTTTTAAAATATCGATTTTATTTTTCCCGGATAAAAATTATAACATACTGTTTTAAAAGCATTTTTTTAAAATCAGCCCTTGCGTAAAATTTTTTGTTTGGGTATATTTAAAACAGACAGAATCGTAAAAAAGGAGAAAGTGCCATGAAATGCCCAATCTGCAGCACAACTAACAATATCGAAATCGACATGCACTCTGACGGCTATACCAAGGACCTGCTCGAGTGCACCAACTGCGAAGCACTATGGACCGTCACCAGCGAAGGTATAGTCCTCCTGAACAAGAAGGTGGCCTGAGATATCATCGATACAAAGTCTGAAAGAAAAACGCCGAGTCCATAAGACCCGGCGTTTTTTTGTGCCCGTCTCCTGCCTTCTTCGGCCGGCGAATGGGAATGGAGCCGCAGCAAACCTCAGAACATGAACCTGCGCATGCTGATATTCAGGAGAATACCCGCTCCCACCATAGAAGTGACCATGGAGGTTCCGCCATAGGAAAACAGCGGGAGCGGCACGCCGACCACCGGGAAGAGGCCGATCACCATCCCCATGTTGATGACGATGTGCCAGCAGAGCATGGCCGTCACCCCCACCGCCAGAAGGCTCCCGAACCGGTCGTTGCAACGGCTGGCGATATGGAGCCCCCAAAGAACAAGGAACAGGTAGAGCAGAAGGACGACGAGGCACCCCGCGAATCCCCATTCCTCGGCAAAGACCGAAAAGGCGAAGTCGGTGTGCTGCTCGGGGAGAAAGCGGAGCTGGGACTGGGTCCCGTGGATAAACCCCTTGCCGAACAACCCTCCGGAGCCGACCGCAATCTTGCTCTGGATGAGGTGGTAACCGCTGCCAAGGGGGTCCCGCTCCGGGTTGAGGAAATTGAGGATGCGGTTTTTCTGGTAATCGCGGAGAACGAAACGCCACCCGCCATAGCAAAGAGGAATTGCCGCAAGGCCGACCGAAACGAAGGTGCTCCACCGGATCCCCACGAAGAGCATCATGGAACAGGCAATGAGAACGACAAGAATGGCGGTCCCCAAGTCGGGCTGCTTCATGATGAGAAGTGCCGGTGCACCGAGGAGCATGAGGGGATAGACGAGGTCCCGCAGGCGAAGCCCCTG
Source organism: Geobacteraceae bacterium (assembly GCA_024281055.1). GTDB lineage: Bacteria > Desulfobacterota > Desulfuromonadia > Geobacterales > Geobacteraceae > JAMXLF01. The sequence continues at coordinate 29,915 of JAMXLF010000008.1, read as the reverse complement.
GAATATGGGAACGCGATTGAAATAGCGGGCAAAGGTTATGATGATGACGATCTTCATCGGTTCCGACGGCTGAAGGGTTATGAAGCCCAGGCGGAGCCAGCGGGTGGCCCCCATGGAGGTCTTGCCGGCAACGAGGACCACGCAGAGGAGCAGGAGCACAAGCCCGTAAAGCCAGTAGGAGATGTCCTCCAGCACATGGTAATCGATGCCGCATACCGTGACGATGAGGAGGAGGCCGGTCAGGATCCAGTATATCTGCTTGAGGAAATACGGGGTCCCGACGACCTTGTAGGGGGTGGCCGCACTGTAGATGTTGAGGACTCCGATGGCGGAAATGAGAAATATGAAGCCGAAGAGGGTCCAGTCGAAATTGGTGAACAGCCTGCGATCAATCATGGTCCGTTAATCTCCCGTTTTCTCGTCCCGCGATCGCTCCTCCATGTCCGGAGGCGCGAGAGCATTTCCCTCTTCGTCCAGCGACTGGGACTTCGGCTGAGGCTTCTTGATGACCCCCTTCCCCTCGAAGTAGGCCCGCAGGATACGTCCGGCTATGGGAGCCGCCGCCGAACCGCCGTGCTCACCATGCTCGACAACGACGGCAACGGCAATTTCCGGCTTGTCGTAAGGAGCAAAGGCCACAAACAGCGCGTGATCCCGGTATTCGTACGGCGTCCCCCCCCTGCTGTCGCGCATCTTCACCACTTGGGACGTGCCGGTCTTCCCTGCCACCTTCACTTCGTAGAGCCGGGCTGAGGCCCCCGTCCCCCGCGGTTCATTGACCACAGCGAGGAGCCCCTCTTTCACCGCCCGGAAGTTTTCGCCCCGGCCGGGTGTTTTCATGAGTACCTGCGGTGCGAATTCCTTGAGCACCTTGCCGTCCGGATCCACGACCCGCTTCACCAAGTGCGGCCGGTAGATGGTCCCTTCGTTGGCAACGGCAGCCGTCATTGCAGCAAGCTGAACGGGAGTCGCCAGCACATACCCCTGGCCGATGGCAACCGGCAGGGTTTCCCCGCGGAACCATTTTTTCTTGAATCTTTTCTCTTTCCATTCGGAGGTCGGGACAAGCCCCCCCTTTTCGTGGTCCAGCCCTATCCCGAGCGGAGCACCGAATCCGAACGCCTTTGCGTAACGAGCAATCCGGTCGACGCCGAGTTTCTCCCCCAGCTGATAGAAGTAAACGTCACAGGACTCCTTGAGCGCCCGTTTCAAGTTTACCGATCCATGGCCGTGTTTTTCCCAACACCTGAACGTGGTCTTCCCTACGGTGTATGCCCCACCGCAGTTAATGGTGGTATCCGGGGTTATGACCCCTTCCTCGAGCCCAGCGATGGCCGTAATAATCTTGAAGGTCGAGCCGGGAGGGTACATCCCCTTCAGCGCCTTATTCTCCAAGGGATGACGCTTATCCTCAATGTAACTCTTCCACTGTTCGGGAGACATCCTGCCGGTGAACAGGGCCGGATCGAAGCTGGGATTGCTGGCGAAGGCGAGGATATCCCCATTATTGACGTCCATGGCGACAGCAGCACCGGCCTTGTCGCCAAATGCTTGCTCGGCCGCCTTTTGCAGCTCACTGTCGATGGTCAGGACAACGCTGTTCCCGACAGTGGGCACCGTCTCCGCAACGGTCCGCAGGAATCTTCCCCGGGCATCCACCTCAATCTGCCGCCCCCCGTCGACACCGTGGAGATCATGCTCCCAGTTCCGCTCGATCCCGTTCTTGCCGGTATAGTCACCGGGGTTATAATCCTTGAAGGCATCATCGCCCAGTTCGTCATCGCTCACTTCCGCGAGGTAACCGAGAAGGTGGGCCGCCAACTGGCCGTTGGGATATTCCCTGACCGGCTTCATCTCGATGTCGAGGCCGGGGAGCCGAAGGCGGTTCTCCTCGAGAAATTCCAGCTGATCACGGCTGATCCCCGATGCCATGATGATGGGGAAATATTTGGCCCGCCCTCGCCCCTTGTCCCAGCGCCGCTGGAGTTCCGCCGGATCCATGCCGAGGTATTTCGCCAGTCGGCCGAGGAGCATGTCCTTGTCCTTCACGTCCTGGGGAATCGCCGCAACGCTGAAAGAGGGGGAATTGCCCACGAGGACCTTACCATTGCGGTCGAGGATCGAGCCACGCGAGGCTGCCACCGGAACAAAGCGCAGGCGATTGTTCTCCGAAAGCTCGCGCAGGTACTCCGACTGGATGATCTGAAGATACCAGAGTCTGGCCAGGAGGAGGAAAAACACGGCCGTGACAGCGATCGACAGTCCAAAGATTCTTCTGCCGGACCCACCGCCGTCCTGGATGTAGCGCTGTTCCTTCATTTTCCTTCCTCTGCAGCTTTCAGGGCCGTTGCGCCGGACAGTAGCGAGGCTGCCAGGGCATTCACCAGTCCCTGGGGGAGAAGAGCAGCGAGAAGGGGCGCGTAGACGCCGTCCGCCACGGAAAAAATAGCGAGGAGAAAGAGGTGGATAAAACTGTTCACGATCGTGATGAGAAAAACCACGAGGATCATCAGGTAGTAGCTGTCGGTGTAAAGACGATCCGCGGTCTTTTTCAGGAGGAGATAGATGACCAGAAAGGAAAAACCGTTGAGCCCCAGATAGAGGCCGCTGAAACAATCCTGCACAAGCCCCAGGAGAAAGGCAAGACCGGCGTCGGCGCGGCTTGTCCCCTTGAGGGCAAGATACGCGACCACAATGATCAGGAGGTTGGGCTTGAACGGGTCCGTGAAGTGGGCCGGCAGGAGAGTTACCTGCGCCACCAGCAGGCCCGTTATGATTGTGGCATACTTGAGAATCTTAATCATTGTTCTGCTGCAAGAGCACCAGCACTTCTTCAAGCCTGGTGATATTGACCGCCGGCCGGACCTCGATGGTCTGGAAGATGCCGTAATCCCCCTTCTTCACCATGGTCACCTCGCCGACCGGCATCCCCTTCGGAAACACGCCGCCGATCCCTGAGGCGACAACCAGATCTCCAACCTTCACGTCTTCGTCATGGACGGCGAAGTCAAGAGCGCAGCGGCCACCCCCCTTCCCTTTCACCACCCCACGAGCACGGGAGCGCTGCACGACACCGGCAACGGCACTGGCGTTATCGGTGAGAAGGAGCACCCGCGAGCTGCGGGCCGCCACCTTGACGAGCTGGCCGACCACACCCTCGCTCGTCACGACCGCCATCCCTTCCCTGAGGCCGTCGGATTCTCCCCGGTCGATGAGAATGGTCTTGAACCAGGGGGCACCATCCTCGCCAATGACGGATGCCGCCATGGTCGGGACACGAAGCGTGTTCTTCATGTCGAGAAGCTTTTTCAACCGTTCGTTGGCGAGCACTGCCTCGTGAGTTTCGAGCAGGCGTGCGTTGAGGGTCTTTACGCTCTCGCGCAGTTCCTTATTCTCCCTCCGTACGTTAACGAGGTCGAGGTAATCCTCCCAGACGAGCGTTACGGTCCCGCTCACCCGGTCCACCACCCGGTAAAAGGGGGCCATGACATTCTGCACCCCCCTTTCGAAGGCATTGGCATGGCTTTTCTGCTTCAGATTCAGGCTGTAGAAGACGAATGCCGCCAGGAGAACACCGCCGGTGGCAATGTGGAGCCTGTATTTCTTGATAAAATCCAGCATGAGCCTTCTACAAACGGGCAAGGGGGAACAAGCGTGTCCCCCCTTCCGATGATGTGCAGGTATTCTGTATAGTCCTCATGAAACCGTACCGGCTCAATCGAGGGGGTAGGGCGAGCCCGCCGCCTCCTCGTGGCGGATCTCGTCCACCGGCGACCGCTTCCCTTCCCCGGCGTAGAGGCGGTTCGGCGCATTGAAGACGATGCCGTTGTCAATACCGATATTCTTGTAGGCGTGTACGACCCCCGGCGGCACGATCACCATCACGGGGTTATCCACCCCGGCGAAGATGACCTGCCTCACACCGTGTGACAGCGACCCTTCACGGGCATCCCAGAGATAGACCTTGAAGTTGGAGGGGCCGATGAAGCAGAAATAGTCGGTCTGATCCACATGCTCGTGGGGACCGCGGGCCACGCCGGGCTGGGTCATGGAGATGTAGGCCATGACCGGCATCACCTCCGGTTCGAGCTCGTCGTTACGAAACAGCTCGGCAAGCCAGCCCCGTTCGTCGAGGTACTTGGCGAGGGGTTTGACAACCACATCGTGGATTTTTCCTTTGGCAAAAGCCGCTTTGTTCTCCGTCACGCACTCTCTCCTCAATTCAGGTCAGTAACTTCCTGGAGCACCCTTTCCAGGTAGTCGCGGTACGACGACTTGGGGGTAGCGGCAATGGCGGCCTTCATCCCAGGGCAGTCGATGAACCCCACGCGCAGCGCGATCTCTTCCAGGCAGGCGATCTTCAGCCCCTGCCGTGCCTCCAGCGTGCCGATGAAATGGCTCGCCTCCAGGAGGCTCTGGTGGGTACCGGTATCGAGCCATGCGACCCCTCGCCCCAGCTTTTCCACCTGGAGTTCCCCCCGCCGCAGGTACTCGAGGTTGACATCCGTTATCTCCAACTCGCCGCGAGGCGACGGCTTGAGGTTGCGGGCGATCTCCACCACCTTGTGGTCGTAGAGGTAGAGCCCGGGGACAGCATAGTGGGTCTTGGGCTTCGCCGGTTTCTCCTCGATGCCGATGGCAATCCCCTGTTCGTTGAACTCCACCACCCCGTAGCGCTCCGGGTCGTGCACATAGTAGCCGAAGATTTTCGCCCCGCTGCTAAAGCCCGCAGCCACATGGTCGAGCCCCATCTTGCCATAGAAAATGTTGTCACCGAGGATCAGGCAGACCGGATCGCCGTCGATGAACTCCTCGCCGACGAGAAAGGCCTGGGCAATCCCCTTCGGTTCAGCCTGAACCCGGTACGTGAGACGGACCCCCCAGCGGGAGCCGTCACCGAGAAGGGCCTCGAAGCGGGGGGTATCATGGGGGGTGGAGATGACGAGGATGTCGTTGATCCCCGCCATCATGAGGGTGGCGAGGGGATAGTAGATCATCGGCTTGTCATAGACCGGTTGCAGCTGCTTGCTGGCGACCAGGGTCAGCGGATAGAGCCTGCTGCCGGCGCCACCGGCAAGGACAATTCCTTTCTTGATACCCATATGGCGTGCCCTTTCTTAGTAGATTCAGGTGGCGGCATCCCAGCCCCGGACAGGGGGAAAAAACCTTTTTTTACTACCACAATGCAGTTAAAACCGTCAATTATTATGTGGGAATGCCGGACAGCCGGACTATGGCGCGGGCCGCCGCCAGAATGTCATCATGGGCCGCAACATCCCGCGGCAGACTGCTCTCCTCGCCGCCACCGTAGCCGGTCCTCACGAGGAGGGGACGACACCCCGCCCGCAGCCCCGCCTCCACATCGGCAAGCTTGTCGCCGATGATCCACGATGCCGTCAGATCGATGCTAAGATCGGCGGCCGCCTGCACGAGCATGCCGGGCAAGGGTTTGCGACAGGCACATTCTCTCGTATGCAGTCCAGCCCCGTGCTTGGGATGATGGGGACAGAAGTAATAGGCATCCACCCTGGCACCAAAGCGAGCAAGTTCAACGTCCATGTAACGGTGAAGCCGTTCTACAGCAGCTTCATCATAGTACCCACGGGCGACTCCCGACTGGTTGGTGACAACGATGACGCAAAATCCGGCATCGTTCAACATCCTGATCGCCTGCGGCGCACCGGGGATAAACTCGAAATCCTCCGGCCGGTAGAGGTATTCCTTCTCTATGTTGATGGTGCCGTCCCGGTCAAGGAAAACGGCACGCTTTAATTTCGCGTCGTGTGGCATTCGGCTGTTCTCTTATACCGTTCATCCGTATGTCTTCAGGATCTTCTCGATGATATTGGTTGTCGACCGCCCGTCCACAAACTCCACCAGTTCCACCCGGCCGCCGTATGCCTCCACCACGTCCTTCCCCACAACTCCTTCAGGAGTGTAGTCCCCCCCTTTCACGAGCACCAGTGGCTTCAGGGTCTCGATGAGCCGCAAGGGGGTGTCCTCGTCGAAGATGACGACGTAGTCAACACAGTCGAGGGCGGCGAGGATATGTGCCCGCTCCGCCTCACCGATGAGGGGACGCATCTCCCCCTTGAGCCGGCGCACCGAAGCATCGCTGTTCAGCCCGAGCACAAGAAGGTCGCCTAGACTTCGGGCCTTCTGCAGGTATTTCACATGCCCAACGTGGATGAGGTCGAAACAGCCGTTTGTGAAGACCACCCGCCTCCCCTTCTCTTTTTCGGCAGAGATGATGCCGGCAAGCACGTCGAGGTTCTTGATCTTGGTATCACTGTCCGGGTGGCTGTGGCTCACCTCCGCGATAATCTCGGCAGGGGAAACCGTGGATGTCCCCACCTTGCCGACCGCGATGCCCGCCGCCACGTTGGCGAGACGGGCCGCCCCGGCGAAATCGAGGCCGCTCGCCAATGCCACTCCCAGAACCGCCAGCACCGTGTCTCCAGCACCGGTGACGTCGTACACCTCGCGGGCGACGGTCGGAATATGGATTTTCCCCCCATCCCTAAGGAAAAGCGACATCCCCTGTTCGCTCCTGGTAATGAGGAGGGCCTCGAATTCTCCCGCGGCAAGGAGGTCTGTAGCAGCATGTGCAAGGCTCTCCTCGTCGCGGATCATGACCCCCGAGGCGATCTCCGCCTCCCGCCGGTTTGGCGTCAGAATTGTCGCGCCACGGTACCTGCCGTAATCGTTCCCCTTGGGGTCGACAACCACCGGTACTCCGAGGTTACGCGCCGCAGTGGTGATGCCGGCCAAAAGACGAGGGGTCAGTACCCCCTTGGCATAGTCCGACACCAGAATGACCTGGAACTCGCGACCACGGGCAGCCAGAAACGCGAGGATCCTCTCCTCGAAGTCGCCGGAGATACTCTCACGAGATTCCCGGTCGATCCGGACGATCTGCTGGTTCACGGCAACCACCCGGGTTTTCTTGCTGGTCGTACGAAGGGGATCTTCGAATACCCCGCTCGTATCCACCCCCTTGCCGGAAAAGACATGCTGCAGTATGGTGCCGTTCTCATCGCCGCCGATCACGCTGCAGACCGTTACCCCGCAACCGAGCGCCACCAGGTTGTTGACCACGTTGCCGGCGCCGCCGAGGCGCAGTTCCTCTCGGGTCACGTCCACGACCTGCACCGGCGCCTCCGGTGAGATGCGCTCCGCCTTTCCCCACAGGTACTCGTCGAGCATCAGATCGCCGATAACTAGCGCGCGGATACTCCGTGCCCGCGTAAAGAGGGATTCAACGTCCCTGCGTTCCATGGAAACTCCCTGTGAATAGCTGCCCGGCGGGAACAGCCTCTGAAATCATGTAGCCCCTAGGCGAACAACCGTCTTTCCACCAGATCGCACAGGATGTGGATGATGGTGATATGCCCTTCCTGAATGCGGGGCGTATCCTGGCTCGGCACGGTCAGGTCGAGGTCCACGATTCCCCTGATGGTGCCGCCGTCACGGCCGAGAAGCCCGACGGTCCTGCAGTCCTGTTCCCGGGCAAGGAGGAGCGCCTCGCGGACATTGGGCGAGGAACCGCTCGTGGAGATGCCGATCACCACATCCCCCGGACCGGCCAGGGCCTCCACCTGCCGGCGAAAGATGGAGTCGAAACCATAGTCGTTACCAAGGGCGGTCAGGATGGAAGTGTCAGTGGAGAGGGCGAGCGCCGGCAGGCCGCGCCGCTCCCGCTTGAACCGGCCGACGATCTCGGCCGCGAAGTGCTGGGCATCTGCGGCAGAGCCGCCGTTCCCCATGACGAGAAGCTTCTTCCCCGTTCCGAGGGCCTCGACGAGGATATCGGCCACGGCCGCGATGCGCGGCGCGAGGCTCTGCTCGATCGCCTCGATCACCTCCCGGTGAGACGCGAGCTGACCCCGTATCTCGTTCTCCATTGGCTCCTCCCTGCGCACTTTCTTTTGTATGATTTCCCCGACGACCTCAATCAACCGCCATACAGCTTCAGCCTGGTCTCGGCAATGGTCTCGACCAGCCGGGCAAAGGGCATGCTCTCCGCCACGCCCGGAAACGGAATACCATCGATGCCGGTGACGGCACGGATGCCGGGATTCGCCTGACTAAGATGGGCAAAGCGCTTTTGCACAGCCGACGCCGCAAAAAGTGCCGGCAGCGGCTCGATGCGGATATTTCCATGAAGACCGTTACAGCCGGCCAGCACCGCCCCTTTGCAAAGCGGGGGATGGACAAGGACCGTAATCGCATGTCCCTGGCGTGCTCCCTCGACGAGAATATCAAGGCTTCGCTGCAGGACGTTCCCATCGGCATCCTTGGGCAGGTAGACGCAGAAGGCGCCAGAATCCCCCCACCGCTCCCGGTAGCGTGCGCTGCTTCGCAGGGCGGTTTCCTCCCGTCGGGCCGCGGAGCCGAGCATTTGTTCCTCAGTGAAATAGACCGTCCCGCCGGCAGCGCTGTAAGTGAGATAACCGGCCCGATAGGCACGCCGGGCATAGTCCCTGAGACACCAGATTCCTCCGTCCATCTCCTCGTCGAGACCACCGATGTCGTCACAGACCTTCTTCCTCACGAGCATCGCCGCCAGTGAGCCGTGATCCTCTTCCCGCCTGGCAAGCAGCGGTCCGTGCCGGTCTTTGCCTTTCCGCCCGGCAGTGGGAACCAGCCGGGGAACGACGAATCCTGCGTCGGCTTTCTCCCGCGCCAGGTCCAGGAGCGGCTCCAGCCATCCAGCGGTTACCACCGAGGTGCTGCGCACGATCCCGACATGCGGAGCTTCGGCCCGGGCCATCCCGCGATTCACCGCCCTGATCATCCCCCGGTTAACCTCGTTGCGCAACAAGAGTGCCCGGTGATCGAGGAGTTCCGCAAACTCTTGCAACAGCCGCTCGGTTTCCCGGTCGCTGCCGTTATCCACCAGGATCAGCCGGGCACCGGCTGAGTGTTCCATAAGGCTCACCAGACACTCACGGGTCTCTACCGGCTTATTCCAGACAGGGATGATTATGTCAACTTCGGGATTGTCCATGGCCGATACGCTTCAGCAAACGGGTCCGGAAAGAAAGATTTCAGGAGGGCGACGCGTTGCAGGATAAACACACCGGGACACACCGTACACCGCATCCCGAGCGAGAAAACGGACAAAGCATGGCATTGAACACGCCATGCCCCAGCCCGGACCCGGCATCAGACTATGAACTGACTGCCACACTCCGGAGCAGGTTCAGTTCATCGAGCACCTTGCCGGAACCGAGCACAACGCAGGAAAGCGGGTCTTCGGCGGTCACCACCGGCAGGCCGGTTTCCTCCCTGAGCAGCAGATCCAGATTCCTGAGGAGAGCGCCGCCGCCGGCGAGAACGATCCCCTTGTCGACAATGTCCGCGGCGAGCTCGGGAGGCGTCCGTTCGAGACAGATCTTCACAGCATCGACAATGGCGTTGACCGGTTCGGAGAGAGCATCGCGGATCTCGACGGAATTGATCTCCACAGTCTTGGGAATGCCCGAGACCAGGTCTCGCCCCTTCACCTCCATGAGCTGCACATCGGTTCCGGGAAACGCCTCGCCGATTTCGATCTTGATCAATTCGGCCGTGCGGTCGCCGATGAGGAGGTTGTACTTGCGCTTGATGTATTGGACGATGGCTTCGTCCATCTTGTCGCCACCGACCCGGACCGACTTGGTATAGACGATCCCGGCTAGAGAAATGACCGCCACTTCGGTAGTCCCGCCGCCGATATCGACGATCATGTTGCCGGAGGCCTCGGTAATAGGAAGCCCTGCGCCGATGGCAGCGGCCATCGGCTCCTCGATCAGGTAGACCTCCCGGGCACCTGCCGATTCTGCCGATTCTTTGACCGCACGCTTCTCCACCTGGGTGATGCCCGAGGGGACGCAAATGACGATGCGCGGGCGAACAAGAGTCTTGCGGTTATGGACCTTGTGGATGAAATAACGAAGCATCTCCTCGGTAATGTCGAAGTCGGCGATCACCCCGTCCTTCATCGGCCGGATAGCGGTGATGCTCCCGGGGGTGCGGCCGAGCATCTTCTTCGCCTCGGAGCCTACGGCCAGCACCCTCTGCTGGCCGATATTGGTCTTCTGCACGGCGACCACCGACGGCTCACGGACCACGATCCCTTTCCCCTTCAGGTAGACGAGAGTATTGGCGGTCCCGAGATCGATGGCAAGGTCGTTGGAAAACATGCCGAACACGTAGTCGAATATCTTAAGCATGACTGCTCCTTTCACTATGCTTGTTGCAATGGTAAGGCTGCTGCAAAGTGTTGAATGGTAACAAAATCGATGGCTGCATGCAAGAGAATTTCGGCCGCGGCCAAACCCTCCGCATACCCTTCCCGGGTGCGATATTCCGCCTTTCAAACCGCTGGGCATGCCGTTAGAGAGGGTCAATCTGTTGTTGCTTTTGCAGGGCAATTATATTACTATGCGCAATCGTTGTTTTTTCGACCGCCATACGCATAAATTCCCCCATAAAAGGAGTTGTCCCACAATGCTCGGCATCATGAGGAAGTATAAACAATCTATCATCATCAAGTTCGTCTTCGGTGTCATCGTCCTCTCCTTCATCGGCACCATCTTCCTCGTCTGGGGAAGAGGGGGAGATAAGCTGTCGGGAAGCTCCGCCTACGCCGCCAGGGTCAACGGCACGAAAATACCCGTTGAAGAGTTCCAGCGAAGCTATTACCGGTTGCGCAACATCTACGAGCAGATCTACGGCAAGTCCCTCTCCCCCGAGATCGAGAAACAGATGGGAATCAGGAAACTGGCCCTCAATTCCCTCATCGACAACACTCTCGTCCGTGCCGAAGCGAAACGGATGGGAATCAAGGTGAGCAAAGACGAAGTCCGGGCCGCCATTGCCGCCATGCCCGAGTTCCAGAAAAACGGTGCGTTCGATCTCCAGCAGTACCAGCAGGTCCTGCAGATGAACCGCCTCACTCCCAAGGATTTCGAAGAAAGCAAGAAAGAAGAGCTCCTCATCAAGAAGACGCGGCAACAGATTGAGGCCAAGGCCCAGGTAAGCGATGATGAGGCGCTGCAGGCGTTTAAAAAGGAGCACGACAAGGTGGAACTCCAGTTCGTCGCGTTCTCCCCCGCCGATACGAAGGGCGAGGTGAAGCTTTCGGAGCAGGACCTGAACGCCTATCTGCAGAGCCACCCGGAGCAGTTCAAGGCCCCGGAGGAGGTCAGCATCGCTTACTGTGTCGTCGACCCCGCCAGGGCAGCCGCCAAAACGACCGTCACCGACGAGGAGGCTCAGACCTTCTACCAGAAGAACATCGACCGCTACCAGGGTAAAGGGGGAATCCTTCCCTTCACCGAGGTGAAGGACCGCGCCAAGGCCGATGCCCTAAAGGCGAAGATGGCGCGTGATGCCTACGAAACGGCCGCTGACGCCCTCAACAAGAACATGAAAACAGGTGACCTCGCCGCAGCAGCGACCGCCCTCGGGGCCAAGATGCTGGAAACCCCGCTCTTCACCGCGGCGGCACCACCTGCCGCGCTCGCCGGTGAGGCAGAGGTCGTCACACGGGCCTTCGCCCTCAAGCAGGGGGAACTCGGGGGGCCGGTGGAAACCTCCCGCGGGATCTACCTGCTGAAGCTCAAGGAAAAACAACCGGCCGCGGTGCCGCCTCTGGCCAAGATAAGGGCACAGGTGGAACGGGCAGCCGCCGAGGACAAGTCACGGGAGCTGGCCAAGAAAAAGGCGGATGAGTCCCTGGCGGCCCTTGCCAAGGGTGGCGCCGGCCTGAAGCTTCAGGACACCGGCAGCTTCGCCTATTCCCCCAAGGGTGATATCCCGCGCATCGGCGCCTCGCCGGAGATCATGGAAGCGGCCTTCTCTCTCACCACCGCCTCCCCGGTGGCCAAGACCCCCTTCAAGGTGGGCGACCGCTGGTACGCGATCAAGCTGAAGAACCGGATCGCCGCAGACACGACCGACTTCCAGAAGACCAAGGAGCAGATCAAGCAGAGTATACTCCCGAAGAAGCAGCAAGAGGCGCTGGACACCTGGCTGCAGGGACTGCGGAAGAAGGCAAAGATCGAAATCAACGACGCCCTGCTGGCGGACTAAAGACCGTTCAACGTTCTACGTTCAAAGTTCAAGGTTGTACATCCCGGCTCTTAACGTTGAACATTGAACCTTGAACATCGAACTTTTAAAGGAGACGACTCTATGGCAAACCTGGTACTCCAGACCGACTTTCCCGACCTGAAACTAGCCGGCCGCGGCAAGGTACGCGACATCTACGACCTGGGGGAAACACTTCTCATCGTCACCACCGACCGGATCTCCGCCTTCGACGTCATCATGAACGAGCCGGTGCCGGACAAGGGGTACGTCCTCACCCAGATATCCGCCTTCTGGTTCCGGCAGATGGAGGACATCATCCCCAACCACATCATCTCCACCGATGTGCGGGATTTCCCCGCGGAATGCCGGAAGTACGCCGACGTCCTCGAAGGACGCTCCATGCTGGTGAAGAAGGCGAAGCCCCTGCCCGCGGAGTGCATCGTACGGGGGTATCTCTCCGGCTCGGGATGGAAGGATTATAAGGCGTCAGGCGCCATCTGCGGCATCAAGCTTCCCGCCGGCCTCGTCGAGTCAGATCGCCTCCCGGAGCCGATCTTCACCCCCTCCACCAAGGCCGAGCTCGGCACCCACGACGAAAACATCTCCTTCGAGCAGACCGTGGAACTGGTGGGCGCGGAAACCGCCGCGAAGATCCGCGACGTCACCATCGCCATCTACAAGAAGGCCCGCGACATCGCCGACGCCAAGGGGATCATCATCGCCGACACCAAGTTCGAGTACGGCATCTACAACGGCGAACTGATCATCATCGACGAGTGCATGACCCCGGATTCCTCCCGCTTCTGGCCGAAGGACACCTACAAGCCGGGCGGCCCCCAGCCCTCCTTCGACAAGCAGTTCCTGCGTGACTACCTGGAAACCCTCGACTGGAACAAGACCGCCCCGGCCCCGCCGCTCCCTGAGGAGATCGTCCGCAAGACCGCGGAGAAGTACATGGAGGCGCTGGTGAGGTTGACCGGCAAAGGAAAGTAAAATCAAGAACCCCATAATACCTGCATCGAAAAGCCCGCGGAAGCGGGCTTTGTGCGTTCTTGGCCAGTTGTGGACTGAATATGCCATTCAAACCAAACAAGGCGGATTGACTCCGGCCAATTTCTTGCGTATAGTCCCCCGAATGGAAAACGGAACCGATACCGGCCACGACCGGTTTTCGCAAGGAGCAACGTCATCGCCGTAAAGAAAAAAATACTCCTCGTCCACCCCCTGGGCGAAAACTGGATGCCCTCCGAGCAGGACCTGTCGCACATCGTGAATATCATGGCACCCATGGGCCTGCTTTCGCTGGCGGCATGGGTGGAAAAGTGCGGCCATCGCGCGGACATCCATGATTGCTACGCCTTCCCGGGGCTAAACGAACGGATTTTCGCCTATCTTCGGGAGGAGCGGCCCGACTTTATCGGGTTTTCCACCACGACGTCCAGCTTCCTGGACGGTGTCCGGCTGGCGGAACGGGCCAAGGAAGTGCTTCCCGGCATAAGAGTCGTCTTCGGCGGAGTCCACATGTCGGCCCTGCGCGAGCAGTTGCTGCGCGATTTCCCGGTCATCGACTACGGAGTGGTGGGTGAAGGCGAACAAGCCTTGGTGGAGCTGATGGAAGCGGACGGCGATGGGCTCCCGGCGATCGAGGGGCTCGTCTATCGCGACCGGGACAGCGTTGCCTTCACCGGCTTCCGCACGAAGCTCCTCGACCTGGACGAGCTCCCCTTCCCCGCCTACGACAAGCTACTGGGATTTCCCGACAGCTACAAGCTCCCCATCTTCAGCTATCCGAAAGCCCCGAACACCACGATCATCACCAGCCGTGGCTGCCCCTATACCTGTTCCTACTGCGACCGCTCGGTCTTTCGCCGCAGCTACCGGTCCAATTCACCCGAATACATGCTGGCGCTGCTCACCCACCTGCGGCAGCAGTTCAACATCAGGCACGTTAATATCTACGATGACACGTTCACACTTAACCGCGATAGGGTGATGAAGTTCTGCAAGCTCAAAATCGAATCGGGCCTGAAGACTACATTCAACTGCGCGGCCCGCACGGAACAGCTCGATTTCGAGATGCTCAGGATGATGAAGAAAGCCGGGTGCTGGATGATCAGCCTCGGCATCGAGACGGGCGACCCCGATCTGCTCAGCAGGCATCGCTCCTATCTCCCCTCCGTTACGATGGAGACCCCCCTCGAAAACATCCGCGCCATGGTCCAGCTCATCAAGAAGGCGGGGATCCGCGTCAAGGGGCTGTTCATGCTGGGGCTGCCGGGCGAGACCGAGGAAAGCATCGCCAAGAGCATGGACTACGTGCTGAGCCTGCCGCTGGATGAGTTCAATCTCGCCAAGCTGACGCCGTTCCCCGGCGCGCCCATGTACGGCGACATCAAGGAGCACGGCATCTTCGACGAGAACTGGGAGCTGATGAACGCGCTCAACTTCACCTTCGTCCCCCGCGGCTTTTCCCGGGAGCAGCTCGAAGAGCGCTACCGCGAGTTCAACCGCCGTTACTACACAAGGCCAAAGGTGCTCCTCAACTATGCCACGATGATATGGAAATCGCCCGACAGCTGGCGGCGGTTCTGGATGGACCTTCCGACGTTCCTGCGCTTCCGGAAGGAATACGAGGCAAAAAAGGCGTGACGTACACTATGACCGAGAGCAGAGATTACCCCAACCGCATCTTCCCATGACCCACCGGTGAAGCGGCTGCTTCCTCAATCTTTTTACACTGCGGCGAGCCGCCGGAAGTACTCCTCGCGGCACCAATTCTCCACATCCACCATCGCCCGGAATGCCTCGGCAAAATCGGCCCGGCCGACGGTGAACACCCCGTGACCATAGACCAAGGCCTTTCCCGGCCCGCCAATGACCGGCGGCACCCTCTTGGCGAGCCCCCCCGCGCCGATCTCACCGGCCACCACCGGGATGTCGCCAAGAAAGCGCACTCGCGGGCACTCCTTCCAGCAGTCGGTGATCGGGCAATTCTCCTCCGCACACTCCATGCTCATCACCACGGCGAACTTGGGATGGCCATGGAGGATCACCGCTGCCCCGCTCGCCTCGTAGATCCGCCGGTGGGCAAGGAGCTCACTGGAAGCCGTGATCCCGGTGGTGGATGAGTTGTCCAGGGGCACCGGGTCGATGCAGCCAGCCAGTTCATCGAGACTCGCCGCGGTCTGGGAGATGTAGATAAGCTCCCCGGCGCGGGCCGAGATGTTGCCGAAGAAGGAGTCGACAAGCCCCCGTTCCACTGTGTAGCGACCGACCGTCTCGATCTCCGCCAGGATCTCCGCCGGCTCGACGAGCGACCCGTGCCGGGAGACAAGCCCTTCGGCGCTAAGCGGCCGCAGCCACTGGTCGCGGAACTCCCGCACCGCCTCGGCTTCGCCGTGAATGAGATACCCCTCGTGGAGGAGGTCGCGCAGGTACTTGACGAAGGTGGCATGGAAGACCGAGCAGTAGTTGATGAACGCCTGCTCGACGGTGACGGCGCCGGAGGCGACAATCCCCACCCCCTCAACCACCACCCCCTTGCGGTTGGCCAGAAACCGGGCGATCTGCGGTGCCGGGTCGGAGTCAAGCTCCGTCCGCCGCAGGAAGGGGATGTCGTGGAGGAACGTGCGGGTCTCGGTATCGCGGGGAACGATGGTCGACTCTCCGGGCTTGGCCCGCGCCACGAGAAAATCGGCAAAGGGAAGTGCCGGGCAGGCTGCCACCAGACCGAGGCAGGAGAGCTGGGAGAGGACCCCCTCAGCGAGCCGGGCCAGCTCCGGGTTCCCGTCGGCGATGAGCCGGTCGTCCTGGGCGGCGAAGGCGATCCCGTCTGGCCGCGCCGCCCGGTCGGCAATCAGCTTGGCGGTGTATTTGGCGATCTGGTCTCTCATGGCTGACGAACCAGGAAATCCGCATCGGCGAAGACTCCCTCTGCGGTAAGCCCCCTGATGCGGTAGTACTTCTGGAGTTCCTCGTCGAAGCGGGCACGGTCGATGGGAGGAATCTCGATCCCCTCGCCCGAGGAGCCGGGTTCGGAGAAGAAGCGCTCCGGCAAGAGGTCATCCTGCACGGTGAATCCATTGGCGCAGTTGTAAAAGCGCTCGGTGAGGCAGATCCGCTCGCCGACCTCCTTGAGTCCCTGGGGGGTGTACTCCATACCGGTCGTGGCGGCGAGGAGCTCGGCGTACTCTTCGAGGGTCGCGCCGAAGAAGGAGAATTTGCAGGCGACCAGGGAATCCACCGCGGCGTTCGTGTCCTCGGCGATCTTGATGATCCGCGCCTTGCCGGAGAAGGAGAATCGGTCGGTGGCCACCGGCTTTCTCAGGATCTCATGGGAGATGGGATAGGCTCGCAGGTGGCACCCCCCGCGGTTGCTCGTGCAGTAGGCGAGCGCCATCCCGTATGCCCCGCGCGGGTCGTAGGCGGGAAGCTCCAGGGACTTGACGCTCATGGAAAGCTCCGGTCGGCCGAGCGCCGCTGCAGCCCGGCGTGAGCCGAGGGAGAGGAGCTCGCCATCCCGCCGGCGGCAGGCGATGTCCGCGAGGAGGGCCGGTACTTCGTCTGCGGTGGGAAAGCGCCCCCGCCACTCCCCCCAGGCGGAGATGGTGGCGGCGGCGGAGATGGTATCCAGGCCGAGCTCGTTGCAGAGGGTGTTGGACCTGACGATAGCGGCGAGGCTGGCGATCCCGTTGAGGGCGCCGAAGTGTGAGACGGTCTCGTACTCGGGAAGGTGTTCCCCCTGCGGAGTGCTCTTCTTGCACTGGATGGGACAGCCGTAGCAGCCGTCATTTTTCGGCCGGTATTCCCTCCGGAGCGCCGGGCCGGAATAGTTCGCCGCCCCATCGAACACGGTGCGGCGGAAGTTCTCGGTGGGGGCCATGCGCCGCTGTCGCATCAAGTCCACAAGGGCGGGAGTGCCGTACTCGGCGATGCCGAGCTCGCCGAAGATAACCGGCGAGGCGCGGAAAAGACGCATGACGTCCTGGCGGGCGTGGTCAAAGCGCTTCCGGTCGAGGAGCGTGACCGGCCGGTCGCCGTTCACCACCACCGCCTTGAGGCGTTTTTTCCCCATGACCGCGCCGAGACCGCCCCGTCCCACCGAGTTCCCCTCCCCCATCATGATGTTGGCGAAGAGGACACCGTTTTCCCCGGCCGGGCCGATGGTTGCCACGCTCCCTCGGCCGGCGAGAAGGGCGACGGTCTCGTGAACCCCTTTACCCCAGAGGTCGCAGGCGGGAAGGAGTTCGGCACTCTCGCCGCTGATGGCGAGAACCACCGGCTGCGGGCTCTCCCCCTCGATGGAGAGAACATCCACGCCGGCGGCCTTGAGACGCCAGGGAAAACGCCCCCCTGCGGAGCAATCGTAGACTGTGCCGGTGAGGGGTGAACGGGAGACAACGGTAAGGCGGGCGGCAGTTGGTGCCGGGGTGCCACAGAGGGGGCCGACCGCGAAGATAAGGGGCAGGTCGGGATCGAACGGGTCGAGCCGGTGGCGGTCGCGGAGAAGCCGCACCCCAAGCCCCCTCCCCCCGAGGTAGGCGTGGAGAACTTCCCGGGGGATATCCTCCCGCCAGGCGCGCCCCGTCGTCAGGTCGACCCTCAGTATGTTGCCGGTCCAGCCGTGCATGCTCCTCCAAAAACACGGGCAGCCCGCGGGCAGCCCGTTCGTTCTCCAGTTATATTACCCTTTTCGACGGCAGCCTGTCCATCCCCTTTTGAGATGCGACAAACGCCCGGCAGGAAGGCGCCTCCGTCAGAGATACTCCGTAAGCCCCCGCCGCTCCAGCTCCTCTACCACCTTCTTCACGTCCTGGGAGTAATCCTTGGCACAGACGAGAAGGGCGTCATCGGTGGCCACAACGATGGTGTCCCGCACACCCACCAGAGCGACAGCCCGCCCACCGCCGTAAATGAGGCAGTTGCCGGAATCGACGGTGACATCATGCCGGGCATCGAGCAGCACATTGCCGGCGCCATCCCCGGTGAGCACATCCGGGATCGCCCCCCAGCTCCCCACGTCACTCCAGCCAAAGGCGGCCGGGACCACCACCACGTTGTCGGCCTTCTCCATCACCCCATAGTCGATGGACTGTCCCTCGATCTCCCGGTACATGGCGTCGATCTGGGACTTCAGGTCACCCAACTCCCAGATATCGCTCGTGAAGGTAAGAAGCGCCAGTGTCCGGGCCAACTCCGGCATGTGGGCGAGAATCCCATCAAGGATCACGCCGGCCTGCCAGATGAACATGCCGCTGTTCCAGTAGAAATTGCCGGCGTTCAGAAACTCGAGCGCCTTCTCCATCGGCGGCTTTTCCACGAAACGCCGCACCGGGTAAGGTCCGGCACCGCGCAGTGCCTTGTCCGCCTCGATATAGCCGTAGCCGGTCTCCGGTCGGGTGGGGACAACCCCCATAGTCACGAGATAGCCGTTGAGAGCCGGCTCCCGTCCCGCCGTGAGCGCCGTCCGGAAACCCTCCTCGTCGGTGATGTAGTGGTCGGCAGGAAGGACCGCCATCACCCCGGCCGGATCGTAGCGGGCAATGATGGACGCGGCGAGGCCGATGGCCGGGGCGGTGTTGCGTCCCACCGGCTCGGCGATGACGTCATAGCGAAGCTCTTCCCGGTACGGTTCGAGCTGCCGCTCCGTTTCCCGAGCCTGGAACTCGTTGGTGATAACGAGGAGCCGCTTCGGTTTCAGCGGAATGACCCGCTCCACGGTCCGCTGGAGCATCGACCTGCCGCCGAAGATCGACATGAGCTGTTTGGGCGTCTTTTTCCGGGAGAGAGGCCAGAAGCGGGTGCCGGAACCGCCGGCGAGGATGACGACGTACATCGGACGTTCCTCCTTCGATGGGGAAAGGGCAGTATGCAGACTGCTCTCCAGTTTACGCAAGAACAACGCGCTCTGCAACCGTAGATTACACGAGCTTTGCCGTTTCGCGGGCCGCAACCGCCACCGGGTCCCACACTGGCGAGAAGGGAGGGGCATAGGCCAGGTCGAGTTCCGCCACCTGTTCGACGGTCATGCCGGCGTGGAGGGCAACGGCGACGATATCGATCCTTTTCCCTGCCCCCTCCGTCCCGACGATCTGCCCGCCGAGGAGGCGACCGCTCCCTTTCTCCGCGAGAAGCTTGACGGCAAGCGGGCCGGCGCCGGGATAGTAGTGGGCCCGGGTGAAGCTCTCGATTGTGCTCGCCACCCAGTCGAGGCCGAGCCGACTGAGTTCCTTTTCCTGGAGGCCGCTCCTGGCTATCTCCAGGTCACACACTTTCGTGATGGCGGTCCCAACTACCCCGCGGAACTCCGCATCGCCGCCTGCCATGGTGATCCCCGCCACCCGGCCGTGCTTGTTGGCCACTGTGCCGAGAGCTATATAGAAAGGCCGCCGGCTCACAAGATGGAACGACTCGGCACAATCGCCGGCCGCCCACACCCCCGCCACACCCGTCTCCATGCGGCTGCTCACCCTGATCGCGTCTCCGTCGCCGAGGGGAATGCCGGCCGCTCGTGCCAACCGGCTGTCGGGGCGGACCCCCATACCGAGGACGACGACCTCCGCCGGCAGGGTCCGCGTCTCCGTCACCACCCCGGTCACCCGCCCTCCGGACGTCTCGAACCCTGCAAGGGACTCCCCATGATAGATGGTCACCCCGATCCCCCGGAGTGCCTCGGCAACGAGCGCTCCCATGTCGGGATCGAGGGTCCCCATAACCTGGGGGGCGCGGTCCACGAGGGTCACCTGGAGCCCCTGCCGCACCAGGGCCTCGGCCATCTCCAGGCCGATGTACCCACCACCCACGATTACTCCCCGCTGCGGCTTCTCCTCCTCGATGAACCTGCGGAGCTCGATCCCCCGCTGCAGGCTGTTCACGCCAAAGATACCCCGAGCAGATGCGCCGGGCAGGTCGGGACAGAACGGCACGGCACCGGTGGCAATGAGAAGCCGGTCAAAGGGCTCCCATCGTTCCTCGCCGTCCGCGAGGCGCCGCGCCAGCACCCGTTGCCCCGCCAGGTCGAGTTCCACGACCTCGTGACCGGTACGGACGTCGATGTTGAATTTCTCCCGGAAGGTCTCCGGTCTCCGGATCACCAGTTTCCGTTCACTGTCGACAACCCGGCCGACATAGAAGGGGATCCCTCAGTTGGAGTACGATGTGTACGGCGTCCGCTCGAACACGACGATCTCAAGATCGGGACGACGACGCCTCGCTTGTGACGCCGCACTCATCCCGGCGGCATCGCCGCCCACGATGATGATTTTCTCTCTGGCCATGGCCACGCTCCTTGCTGCCGCTGGGCATTTTGTTCAAGTATAGCCGCCATCGCGCCGCTGGCAAGCATTTGCGTCCCGTACCGGCCTGTGGTATGGTTGCAACCATGAAGGAGATGCGAAACATCGTGGAACAGATTTTTTACGCAGCCCTCGCAGCTGCGGACCCGGGACGCGCTGTTGCGGGTGAGACGGGGTCGCTCCGTGCCCGCTACCGTGATGGAGCGTTCGAACGCTGCCTGGCCGTCGGTTTCGGCAAGGCTGCCTTTCCCATGGCGCTTGCCCTTGAAGAGAGACTCGGCGACCTGATCGACGGGGGAGAGATCATCGTCCCGTACGGTCAGGCCGGCCCGGGACTTCGCAAGATAAAGTCTATCGAGGCGGGACACCCGCTGCCCGATGCCAACGGGATGCTCGGGACCGAAGAGCTCATCAATCTCGCCGTCCAAGCCGACGAACTGACCCTGGTCGTTGTCCTCATTTCGGGTGGGGGCTCGGCCCTTCTCGTGTCCCCTTGGGAGGGAATCACCCTCGCCGAGGAGCAGGCGACCACGGCCCTTCTCCTCGGAGCAGGCGCCGAGATCGGGGAGTTGAATGCGGTACGGAAACATCTCTCGCGGGTGAAAGGAGGGAGACTCGCCGAGTTCCTCTCGCCGGCCACGACCATCTCCCTCATCATCTCCGACGTGATCGGCAACCGCCTCGATGTCATCGCCTCCGGGCCCACCGCCCCGGACCGTTCAACCTTTGCCGGCGCCCTTGCCGTCCTCGACAGATACCGTCTCCGTGAAAAGGCGCCGCAGGCGGTGCTCCGCCACCTCGTAGCCGGGAGCACCGGAAAGCTCCCCGAGACGCCGAAAGCGGGCGCCCCGGTATTCCGCCGGGTGGATAACCGGATTGTCGCGGACAACCGGTCCGCCTTGGCGGCGGCACAGCAAGCCACGACCGGCTATGGGCTGAAGGGGGAGATTCTGTCGGCGGAGATCGCCGGAGAGGCGCGAGAGGCGGGCCGCTGGCTCGCTCGCAAGGCAATTGCCATACAGCAGACACGGAGGACGGAGCTGCCAATCTGCCTGCTGTCGGGAGGAGAGACTACTGTCACCGTGCACGGGAAGGGAATCGGGGGAAGAAACATGGAACTCGCCCTCGCTTTCGCCAGGGAAATCGAGGGGGTTCCCGACATCATCCTCCTCTCCGGCGGGACCGACGGCCGCGACGGGCCGACCGATGCCGCCGGGGCAGTGGCGGACGGGAACACAGTTCTCCGGGGAAGAGAGAAGGGGCTTGACCCCGCTGCATTTCTGGCAGAGAACGATTCTTACTCTTTCTTCCGGGAGGAGGGAGGACTCTTCGTCACCGGTCCGACCGGGACGAACGTGATGGATATCCAGGTTGTGGCGATCAGGTGAGGGTGCAGATCACCCCGCCGCTTCCTCCCCGTCGGCGCAGCGTTGGTAGTCGTCCTGGAAGCGAACGATGTCGTCTTCCCCCAGGTATTCACCGCTCTGCACCTCGATGATGATGAGGGGAATGACGCCGGGATTCTCGAGGCGGTGCGTGTGAGCGATGGGGATGAAGGTCGACTCGTTGACATTGACGATGGTTTCGCGCTCGCCACAGGTTACCTTGGCGGTACCCGAGACGACGATCCAGTGCTCGCTCCGGTGGTGATGCATCTGGAGAGAAAGCCGCTGCCCGGGAAGCACCTCGATCCGCTTGATCTTGTAACTCTTGTTCTCCTCAAGAACGGTGTACGTCCCCCAAGGTCTTTCACCGACCTCCATCGGCATCCCTCCTCACGTGCAGGTATTTGCCCAGAGCTTCATGCCATGGTTCGGGGGCAAACCCCGTATCCCGTATCAGCTTGCCGCAGTCGAGCACGGAATAGAGCGGTCTCGTTGCCGGCCGGCCAAGCTCCGCCGTCGACATCGGCTTGACCGTGATGTCAACCCCGGTTGCTGCGAAGATCGCCCGGGCAAACTCGTTCCAGCTGCAGGAACCGGCGTTGGCCGCATGGTATGTGCCGGTACACCCCTTCTCCACGAGTGCCCGGATGGCCAGGGCAAGGTCTACGGTCCAGGTGGGGGAGCCGATCTGATCGTCCACCACCGTCAGTTCCTTCTTGTCACCGGCCAGGCGGAGCATGGTTTCCACGAAATTTTTCCCGCCGAGGCCATAGAGCCATTGGGTCCGCACGATCAGGTGTTCCGGGGCAAGGGAGACGTTCAACTCCCCGGCCAGCTTGGACTCGCCGTAGACGCTTAAGGGATTCATCGGGTCATCCTCAAGCCAGGGGGAGTCCTTGCTCCCGTCAAAGACATAATCGGTGCTCACCTGGACGAGCTTCGCACCAATCTCGCGGCAGGTCAGCGCAAGATGGGCAACCCCCTCGCCATTCACCTGCATGGCCAGCTCCTTGTTGGTCTCGCAACCATCCACATCGGTATAGGCCGCAGCGTTGACCACCACGGCCGGCCGCAGGGTCAGGAGCACCCGTCGCACAGATTCCAAGGAGGTGATATCGATCTCATCGATATCCACCCCGCGCACATCGCCGGCAAGGATCCGCATGAGGTCCTGGCCGAGCATCCCTTTCGCACCGACAACCAGAATCATCGTCTAGCGTCCCCCGTACTGTTTCTCGTAATACTCCCGGTAGGCCCCGGACGTCACTTCGGCCACCCATGTCTGGTTGGCCAGGTACCAGTCAATGGTCTCCGCGATGCCTTTATCGAAGGTGTAAGAGGGCTCCCACCCCAGCTCCCGCTTGATTTTCGCGGCATCGATGGCGTAGCGACGGTCGTGTCCCGGACGGTCCTTGACGAAGGTGATGAGCTCGCGATTTTCGCCAGGCTTGCGCCCGAGCCTTTCGTCGAGGAGGTCGCATACCAGGTTGACGATGTCGATATTCTTCCACTCGTTGTTGCCGCCAATATTGTACACCTCCCCCGAGCGTCCCTTCTTCAGGACGGTTTCCACGGCCCGCGAGTGGTCCTTCACATGGAGCCAGTCGCGGACGTTCTGACCGTCGCCGTAAACCGGGAGCGGCTTTTTGTCAATGATGTTGTGGATCATGAGGGGAATAAGCTTTTCGGGGAAATGGTAGGGCCCGTAATTGTTGGAGCAGCGGGTATTGAGCGTAGGAAGGCCAAAGGTCTCGTGGTAGGCGCGGACCAGGAGATCCCCCCCTGCCTTGCTCGCTGAATACGGAGAATTCGCGGCTAGCGGGGTGGTCTCGGTAAAGTATCCGGCAGGCCCCAGAGAGCCGTAGACTTCATCGGTGGAAATCTGCAGGTAACGAAATTCCGGAGCAACCCCGGACTCCCTATGTTTGCGGCTTTCCTCGAGCAAGACCTGGGTACCGAGAACGTTGGTGCGGACGAAGATCTCAGGCCCGGAGATCGAACGGTCCACGTGGGATTCGGCGGCAAAGTGGACCACGGCGTCGATCTTCTCCGCTGCCAGAATATCCGCCACCAGCGGAGCGTCGCAGATATCCCCTCTGACAAACCGGTAGTTCGGGTTGTTTTCCACCGCCGTGAGGTTCTTCAGATTGCCGGCGTAGGTGAGGATATCCAGGTTGACCACCCGGCACCCGGGGTTGGCCGCCATGAAGTAGTTGATGAAATTCGAGCCGATGAAGCCCGCGCCACCGGTAACGAGAACGGCACGGGGAGTAAAGCTATCCGTCATCTCTTCCTCCGCAGGTAAAATATTCACATCGTATCAGAATGCCCGCACCTTGCCGATCGAGCCGAGCCCGGACAGGGTGAAGTTCACGACAAGCTCGTTAGCGCCGGGAAGCCGCAGGCCGCCAGGGAGCACCACTGAGTCGGGACGCTGCCGGTACTCCAGAACCACACTCCAGCATTGCTGCCGGTATTCCAAGTCGACCACGTTTTCGAGAAATCCGCGATTATCAATGGAATAGCGGCCAGTGTACTTCAAAACGAACGGTTTTACAAGGGCAACCCCTGCCTTTCCCTCCAGGTAGTCGACCTGGCTACTGGAAAAGCGGTAGCTGAGGCCGAGAAGATTGCCTTTGTCATCGCTGAGGTCGAGGCCGGCATTGCCGGTGGAAAAACGGGCCCGGTACGTATTGTACTGACTGTCGATGGTAAACGAGACTTTCGGAATAGGGGTGATCCGGGCCTCGACCCTGAGGTCGGTAAGACGACGTCCCTCGTCCTCCAGGGTGAGTAGGTTGCGGCGGGAGCCGCTCACTTGGTATCCCTGACTCAGCCTGAGCCAGGCGAGATCGCGATAGACCGGGGTGTCTCCTTCCGCAAACTTGCCGGTAAAATAATTGGTCAGCGACCAGGAGAGCAACTGTCCCCCGACGATCCGGTCGTCGAAATCGAAGAAAGGAAGGGAATTCTGTCCCTTATCCTGGATGATCGTGTACCCCACCTCCGGGACAAGGGCATGGCGCAGCCGGCGCATGCTCCCCCACTCCGTGTCATAGACCCGGACGAGATTCGTGGACATGGTTGCCGCTGCGTCGGCGAGGCCGTCGCCATGGTAGCCATTCGTTGTGTCATCTAACCTGACGGCCGGTTGAGGAATGATGGCCGGCTGACCCATGTCGTTGAAGAAGAGATCCCCCCCGTAGGCGTTGTAGAAGCGAAGGAGATACCCTGCCCGGAAGGAGAGGTCAAGTCCACCCGGAATTGTCGTGTATAGAGCCGCAGTAGGGTGAAGCTCGACGCGCTGTCCCTTCTGACCGTTTGAGCGATAGAAGTGGGTGAAGCTGGAGTCCAGGCCGACGTAGAGCGGCGAGGCCCCCAGCTTCTCACCGACGGTGGTAAAGGTCACCGCCGGCAGTTTTTGCAATGTCGCCCCGTTATTGGCAGCGTACAGGTCGTCCTCATACCTGAGCTCACTGTTGAGCAGAGAGGTTTGCCTTCTCCAGGAAAGGGCGATCGTCGAATCGAGGAACTGCCGGTTGTAGTCACCGGTCACTTCGCCGTAATCCGCGTAAAACTGCCGGTCAAGGGTAAGGTTGACGTCCGACCTGAAAGTCAGCGAGGGAGAGAGCGCCTCCACCTGCTTGACGATGAGATTGCCGCGTGCCATGTCCTTCTGGGTATCGTAAATGAAATAGCTTTTTATGTCCCCCTTGCTCTCCTGGGGGCGGAGGTACCGGTAATCGACCCCAAGTCCAACACCACGCTTGGTCTGGATATCCATATCGAACGTTGCATCCTGGCTGGGAGAGATCACCCAGTAATAGGGGATATCGAGGTTGAATCCCTTCTGGGAGGAACTTCCCACCCGGGGGAAGAGAAACCCCGACTGGCGTTCTCGCTTGACGGGAAAGGCGAGGTACGGGAAATAGAATAACGGCAGGTCCTTGATGTAGAACATGGCATCCCGGCCGGTAGCGTAATCGTCGAGGGTCACGTCCAGTTTGCTGGCTGTGAACTTCCAACTGGGGGACTCACCGTCGCAGGTGGTGAAAACCCCGTGTTCCAGCCGGTACGCCTCCGGTCCAACCTTGGCAAGCCGCTTCCCGCGGACGTGAAAATTGTTCTGGCGGACAAAGATGTCGCCGTTGAGCGCCTCTCCCTGGTCATTGGCAAGGTTGACGTCGAGGCGGTCGCACGAGAGGGTATCGCTGTCCCGGATCAGTTTCACCCGCCCCTCGGCATCCGCCTTGTTGGCCGTTTGATGCAGAGACGCGATATCGGACAGCAGGGTATAGCCATTCCAGAGGATTTCCACGTTGCCGGACGCGTTGTAGGTATCCTCGTCTTTGTCATAGGTAAGGGTGTTCGCCTTTATGGTTACGCCGGGACGAGCAAACTCCTCTCCGCAGGCAGGCAGATTGCCGGACAGGAGAAGAGCAAAGGCTGCCACTATGAATATGGCCGGAAAAGATTTCATCGCACCTTGTCAGACTCGTTTCCCAAGAGTGTCACACGCACTTTCCGCTAAGGCGGCGTCTCACCCGCGAAAGGGCTCGAAATTCCTGCCACAGAGCAACCCCTTTGCCTCACCGACGGTAAAAAGGGATCCACAGATCAGGATGAGATCAGCCGCCTCTGCCTTCAGCCTTGCTGCCTCGATCCCGGCAGACACCGTTCCGGCATCGGTGCAGACGCTTCCCCGGGCTCGGCAAAGGGCCGTGAGAACGTCCGGCGGGCAGGCCCGTTCCAAGGCAGGCGCAACGGCGAATACCTCGTCAGTCAGAGGGAGAAGAGGCGCGAGTATTCCCTCCGCATCCTTGTCTCCCATGATACCGACCACTAGGAAGAGTCGGCGACGCGGAATGGCCGACAGGGACTCGGCAAGGGCTTCCGCCCCTGCAGGGTTGTGCGCACAATCGAGAAGAATGCGCGGTGCATCGGCCACGAATTCCATCCTGCCGGGCCAGACAGCCCGTTCTATCCCACTCTGCAGTGCCTCAGCTGAAAGTGGAAATCCTCGGGAATCGAGCACCTCGGCCGCCGCCATTGCACAGGCAGCATTCACCGCCTGGTAACGCCCGCCAATACCTGGCATGAGCCCGGATAACCCCGTGTGCAGCCCGTGATACACAAGGCCAGCCTCCCTCCACCCCGCCTTAAAATCCTGCCCATAGCAGAAAAGAGGACTCCCTTGACGTACACTTTCTTCTCTGATTACTGCCAGGACGTCCGGGAGTTGCCGGGAAACCACCACCGGCCGGCCGGCCTTGATGATGCCGGCCTTCTCCACGGCAATCTCGGCAATGGTCGAACCAAGGTACTGGCTGTGGTCGATGGAGATCGGGGTGATCAGCGAGAGAACGCCCTTCGCCGCGTTAGTGGCATCGAACCGCCCTCCCATCCCGACCTCCATCACGGCCAGATCCACCTTCTGTTCGGCAAACCAGAGAAACGCCATGGCGGTAACCACCTCGAAAAAGGTAGTCGCGGGGGGGGCTCCGGCGATCACCCTGCTAGCGAGGTCAACCACCCTGTCTTCACTGATCTCGACACCGTTTATCCGGAAGCGCTCCGTGAAACTGATCAGATGGGGAGAACTGAACAGACCGACGCGGTAACCCCCCTCGGCGAGGATCGTCGCAAGGAAAGCAGCGGTGGACCCTTTACCGTTGGTCCCAGCCACATGAACGGTCTGCAGTCGTTCGTGGGGGTTATGGAGTGCATGCAGGAGAGCCGTTATTCTCTCCAGCCCCGGTTTCATGCCGAAACGTCCAAGGCCGTAGATATATGCGAGGGTCTCCTGGTAGGTCATCACAGGCGGGGATTATAGGGAATCCGGGGAGAAAAGTCCACCGCAAACAAACCCGCAGGCGCCGGGCAGACCACCCTTAAGGCCGGCAATCCGCAAGCCTTCGCGGCTATGCCGGCCGGTGGAGCATCTTCAGAATACGGGAGAGTGTCCCCTTCATATCCTTCCGATCCACGATGAGATCGACCATGCCGTGTTCAAGGAGATACTCTGCACGCTGGAAGCCTTCGGGGAGTTTCTGCCTGATGGTCTGTTCTATGACCCGCGGACCGGCAAACCCAATAAGCGCCTTGGGCTCCGCCATGTTGACGTCCCCAAGCATGGCAAAACTGGCGGTCACTCCGCCAGTGGTGGGATCGGTGAGAATCGAGACGAAGGGGAGCCCCGCTTCGCGCAACTTGGCCAAGGCTGCGGATGTCTTGGCCATCTGCATGAGCGAGAGGATGCTCTCCTGCATCCGTGCCCCCCCCGAAGCCGAAACGATGATGACCGGGGTCAGTTTCTCCAGGGCACGCTCGATGACACGGGTGATTTTCTCCCCGACGACACTACCCATGCTTCCGCCCATGAAGGAAAAATCGAAGACCGCCATCTGCACGGGGGTTCCCTCAATTTTCCCCTCGCCGCAAATGACCGCATCCTTCGAGCCCCCCTTGGCAACGGCGGCGTTGATTCGCTCCTGGTAACTCTTTGAATCTTTGAACGCCAGGAAATCCACCGAAACCATCCCCGCATCAAACTCGACAAAACTCCCCTGGTCGAGGAGGAGATCGAGACGTTGCCGGGCGGAAATCCGGTAGTGGTGGTTGCACTTGGGGCAGACATTGAGGTTTTTTTCCAGTTCCTTCGTAATGAGGGTTTCCTTGCACCCCACGCACTTGGTCCAGAGCCCTTCGGGAACCTTTACCCTTTTCCCTTCCGCCTGTGCCATCGGTGCCTTCTCCCTTTTAAACCAAGCCATTATCGCCTCGCAAAGGGTAAACTGTCTACCCTCATTTTTAGTAAAAATGAAACCGTCTGATACCAGAAAAGAAGAGTGCTGTCAATCTTTACCTGCCAGATAGCATGAATGATGCCTTGGTGGGTAGCGGGGAATCAAGCCCCGACTCTTCAAGCTTCGCGTTTATTGTTTGCCCTTATCAATCCCATCTCTGATGGCCGCAACGAAGGTCGCCAATCTCCCTTGCAACTCCTCACCACTGGACTCCTCGAACAGCTTGACCAGAGCGCTTCCCACCACCACACCATCGGCAGCCGCCGCTACCTGGCCAGCCTGGACGGGATCGGAAATTCCGAACCCGACGACAACCGGAAGGTTGACCCGTTCTTTTATCTTCTTTACCTGATCGAAGACCGAAACCGCCACGCTCTTCCTGGCGCCGGTCACCCCGGTGACCGATACGTAGTAGACGAAGCCCCCTCCGTATTCGGCAATCTTAGCCACTCTGGCATCATCGGATGTCGGCGCAAGGAGAAATATGACGTCCAATCCCTGCCGGGCAGCCACTTTCTTGAATGTTCCGGCCTCCTCGGGGGGGAAGTCGACCACCAGTACCCCGTCAACCCCGGCAACAGCGGCATCGGCGGCAAAACGCTCGGGACCGTAAAGGAAAATCGGGTTGTAATAGCCCATGAGAATGATCGGGATCTGGGAGACCTTTCGCGCTGATTTTACCATGGCTAAAATTTTCGGCAAGGTGGTCCCGCTGCTCAGGGCGCGCTCTGAGGCTTTCTGAATCGTGGGGCCGTCCGCCATCGGGTCAGAAAAGGGAACCCCGAGTTCCAGGATATCGGCACCTGCTTTCTCCAGTACCGGCACGAGTTTTTCGGTTACGGCGAGTTCCGGATCGCCGGCAGTGATAAAGGTGATCAGGGCTTTACCCTGCTTTTTCCGGATTTCCTCAAACTTTGCAGCAATCCTGCTCATTCACTGCTCCTCTACATATAACGTTGTCAGGTCGCACACTCCAGGGAATGGCTTGATGGGAGGGAGGGCCTGCTGCGGATAACGCCGGGAATGCTGTCACGAAATCAGCGTTGACGGTGCCAGCGCCGGCTTAGACACTGAAGGTGCCCATTTCCTTCTGCAATATCTCGATCTGCCGTGAAAGGCCCGCAACCACTTCCCCCAGGACCTGGGTCGCCTCGAGATTGACGTTGGTCGACATCTGGATATCTTCAACGGAATGGACTATCTGTTCACTCCCTTTGCTCTGTTCGTCGCAAGCCCGCTTTATCTGCTGGATCATCCCGGTGATGTTCTCCGTCGACTTGGCGATGAAATTACCGACCTTGCTCTGCTCGCGGGTTGAAGCCCGCACCTGGGAGGTCAGCCCTTTCATC
>JAMXLF010000007.1 GCA_024281055.1 Geobacteraceae bacterium | reverse complement strand
CATGGAAACCGTGGCCGAGGCTTACGACGCCCTGACGGAGAAATACCTTGAAACCGGCGATCTTACCGAGGAGGAGATCCTCGACGGCCTCCGCATCGGGACCCTTCGTTATACCTTTACTCCGGTTTTCTGCGGTTCTGCCCTCATGAATATCGGCGTCCATCACCTCCTCGACTATGTCTGCCAGTGTCTCCCGTCGCCCCTGGACCGGGGGAGGGTGCAGGGGGTCAACCCCAAGACGAAGGAAACCGAGGAGCGCGCCCCGGACGAGAACGAACCATTCTCGGCCCTGGTCTTCAAGACTGCATCAGACCCCTATACCGGCAAGATAACCATCTTCCGGGTCTATTCAGGGGTCCTCAATTCCGATTCGACAGTCTTCAATCCGACCAAGGACTGCGAGGAACGGATCGGCCAGATCTACGAACTGGAGGGGAAAAAGCAAAAGCCGATCAAGCAGGCTGTTGCCGGCGACATCGTTGCGGTGGCAAAGCTCAAGGAAACCCTTACCGGCGACACCCTCTGCGCCAAGGAAAAACCGATCGTCTTCGAGGGGATAAAGCCGCTCCAGCCGGTCATCTCCTACGCCATCCAGCCGAAGACCAAGAATGACGAGGACAAGATCCACGGGGCACTCCAGCGCCTCATGGAGGAGGACCAGACCATCCAGTCCCGTCGTGACGAGAAGACCCGCGAATTGATCCTCTCCGGCATGGGGCAGGTTCACCTGGAGGTGACCATCGAGAAGCTGAAGCGCAAGTTTGGGGTCGAGGTGGAGATGAAGACCCAGAAGGTTCCATACCTGGAGACCTTCAAGGCAAGCGTCAAGGCCCAGGGGAAATACAAGAAGCAGTCCGGCGGTCGCGGCCAGTACGGCGACTGCTGGGTGGAGTTCACCCCGCTCAGCCGGGGCGAGGGCTTCCAGTTCGAGGACAAGATTGTCGGCGGCGTCATCCCGCGCCAGTACATCCCCGCCGTTGAAAAGGGGATCTTCGAGGCCGCCCAGGACGGCTTCCTAGCCGGCTACCCGATGATCGACTTCAAGGCCGCCGTCTACGACGGGTCCTTCCATACCGTCGACTCGTCGGAGATGGCCTTCAAGGTCGCCGGCTCCCTTGCTTACAAAAAGGCGATGGAGACCGCCAAGGCGGTTCTCCTCGAGCCGATCATGAACATGAAGATTACCGTTCCCGAGGAGTGCATGGGGGACGTGATCGGGGATCTCAACTCGCGGCGCGGCAAGGTAGTGGGTGTGGAGCCGAAGGCCAATTCCCAGATCATCCGTGCGGTGGTGCCGATGGCCGAGGTTCTTACCTATGCCAATGACCTGAAGTCGATGACCAGCGACCGCGGCATGTTTACCATGGAATTTTCCCACTACGAGGAAGTGCCGAGCCATCTGGCGCAGAAAGTGATTGCCGAGTCGGCCGCGAACAAGAAGGAAAATGCCCATTAACAATTTGTGATAAGGGGAGGGAGTGTGATGGCCAGGAACTTTTCACCGGAAACGGACAATGCGCATGAGAGGAGTGGCGAGAGGGGGGCAAGCCAACGGGTTCTCCTTCTGGTTCTCCTCCTGCTCGCGGCGGTCGGTGGCTACCTCTATTTTTTCACCGGCCTGATCAAGCCTCGGGAAGAGGTGGCCAAGTCCGCTCCGGCGCAGCCCGCCACGGTGAAGATGCCGATCCCTCCCCGGCCCGAGCAGGCTGCTGCCAAACCCGAGGAAAAGAAGGCACCCCCTGCCCCGATCCCGGCAAAGCCGGCGGCTCCTGCTAAACCTGCGCAATCGGCACCAGCGCAACCGGCACCAGCGCAACTGGCACCACCCAAACCGGCTGCTCCTTCGGCGAAGCCCGAAACCGCCAAGGTTGCCAAGCCGGCGGCTCCACCGGTCGCAAAAGCGCCGGTACCTTCTCCAGTCGCCCCACCGGTGAAGAAGGCTGCAAAGCCTGCTGCTCCGGTCCAGGCCACGACACAGAAGGAAGTGCGGCAAGCTGCAAAGGGAGGCAGGTATGCCTTGCAGGTCGGCACCTTTGTTGCTGAGCCTTCTGTCCGGGAAGCGTTGGCAAAACTGAAGAAGGCCGGGATCACCCCGGTTGCAAAGGTGGTCGAAAAGAAACCCGAACCGATGAACCGTCTTTTCGTGGCGGACTTCAGCGATCGCGGTGAAGCTGCCGCAGAACTGGCGAAGGTGAAAAAAGTGACCGGTGATGCCTTCATGCTCCGGGAAAACGGCGCGTATGCAGTCTATGCCGGTTCCTACTTCCTGGCAGCGAAGGCCGCTGCCGAGCAGGACCGGCTCTTCGACAAAGGGGTCAAGACCCTCATGAAAAAGGCCCCGGTTGCTGTTTCGGTAACGAAGTTGACCGCGGGCGCCTTTACGAGCAAGGCCGAGGCGCAGAAGGCGGCAGCACGTCTGAAAAAGCATGGGCTTGTCGCCACGGTGGTGAAGGCCGGATAGCGAGGTTTGCATCGTGGCCGAAAAGGTGACGCTGAAGATTTCAGCTGCCGCCGCGGCGTATGCCGGGAAGGATACGCCGCGCGCGGAGAAGCTGAAGGCAGCATCCGGCGGTGTCCCGCTACCCTCCCACGATCTGGCGGCTCTGCTGTTTTTCCTGGCCCATGATCCGGACCCGGAGGTAAGGTCCGCAGCCGTACGAACCTTGCGGAATTTGCCTGAAACCATGGTCGAAACGATGGCGGGCTCTCCCGCTCTTCACCCGCGGGTCATTGACATGTTGGCCCGGCTCCATTTCGCCAGACCCGCGGTAGTTGCCAAACTGGTCTCCCATCCTCTTGTCGGCGCAGAGACCCTCGCCTTTCTGGCCGAAAAGGGGGTTCACAGGGTAGCCGCTCCGCAGGAAGCTGACTCTGACTCGCTGCCTGCCGGGGAAGAAGCGGGGGCGGAGGATGAAGGGGAAAACCCGAAAGATGAGACGGAAGAGGTTGACGAGGAGTCCGAGGAGTTCAAGTCCAAATACCAGTTATCCCAACAGATGGGAGTTGGCGAAAAAATCAAGACGGCCCTGACGGGGGACAAGGAATGGCGTACCATCCTCATCAAGGATTCCAACAAGCTCGTATCCGGGGCTGCAATTAAAAATCCGCGGATCACCGAAGCGGAAGTGCTGGCCATTGCCAAGTCCGCCGTGCAGAACGACGAGGTCATGCGGGTCATCTGTGCGAACAAGGAATGGATCAAAAACTACCAGATCCGCAAGGCACTCGTGGTCAACACCAAGACACCGCTTCCCTTTGCCCTGAGGCAGATGGCCACCCTGTCGGAAAAGGATGTTGCTGCCCTTGCCAAGAGCAAGAATGTATCGACGGTCATCGCCACCCAGGCGCGGAGAATTTTACTCAGCAAACAAGAGAAGGGAAGGTAGGAGAAGCCCATGGCGCTAATCAACCACGTTAAGCGGGAAATAAACGCAAAGCTTGTCTATTTCGGGCCGGCCCATTCCGGCAAGACGACCAACCTCAACGTCATCTTCAGGAAACTGAAGCCCGAATGCCGGGGCAAGCTCAAGTCCATGGCTGTGCAGCAGGACCGAATGCTGTTCTTCGATTTCATGGTGCCGGGGCAGGGGAAGGTCGATGGCTATCAAGTCCGCTTCCATGTCTACACGCTGGCGGGGAAGGTGACCAGCGATGCCGCCTGGAAAATGGTTCTCAAGGGGGCCGACGGCGTGGTGTTCGTCGCCGACTCGGCGTCGAACAAGATGGCTGCCAACCGGGAAAACCTTGCAGCTCTCCGGGAACAGCTCCAAGGTGCCGGGAAGGTCCCGTGCGTTGTCCAGTTCAACAAGCGGGATCTGTCTGACGCTGTGCCTCTCGAAGAGATACGGCAAGCTTTGGTTACGGGAAATTGTCCGGTGGTGCCGACAGTTGCTGCCAAGGGTGAGGGGGTCCTCGACGCTCTCTTCGCCGTAATAAAGACGGTGATGCAAACTCTGAAAGAGAGCGGATTGGAACTGGAAGGGGGTGCTGAGAACCTTGGCGGACTGACCGTGCCGGAGGAGCCGGCTGCTCCGGAGCTCACCTCCCGTCTTGCGGGGGAAGAAGCCGGTGCGACGTCCCAGATGGCTGCCGAGGTGGCAGTTGAATCCGGGCCGGCGGCATCGGAGAATGATGCGCCGACGATTGAGGTGGACGGAGAACCGGTTGCGATGTCAGATGGGCGGCTGCGGCTGCCGTTGACGGTGCGGTACGGAGGGAAGGAAAAGAAGTTCGCCGTTATGCTCGCACTTTCCCTGGAATCCGAAGACACCGCACAATAGAAGATCCTTTGTGTTTCCTGCCCCGCGGGCAGGTTCCGGGAGCGTGTCATGAACTATCCGGTCGATCTGGAAATGCTGCTCCGCCTGCTGCTCGCGTCGGTGTTCGGCGGGCTTATCGGCCTGGAGCGGGAGGTGCACGGCCGGCCGGCCGGGTTTCGCACCCATCTCCTCGTGTCCCTCGGCTCCTGCCTCTTCTCTCTGTCGTCGATAGAATTCTACAGGATGTACGGAAATTTCAGCGGTACGGTGCCAGTGGGAGTCGATGCCGGCCGGATCGCCGCCCAGGTGGTGTCGGGGATCGGTTTCCTCGGCGCAGGCGCGATCATCAAGGAACGGGCATCCATCCGGGGGCTTACCACGGCTGCCTGCCTCTGGGTGGCGGCGGCCGTCGGCCTTGCCTGTGGCACCGGCATGTATCTGGCGGCGCTTGTCGTGACAACGCTGGCGGTTGTCAACCTGCTGCTGCTGAAAAAGGTGGAGAACAGGCTGCAGCGGGATACCTACGTCTCGGTCAAGGTCTGGAGCAAGGATGTGGATGGCCAGTTGGAGAGGATCCGGCAACTGCTCACCGACTGCCGGATGGCGGTGGTCGATGTCAGCATCGAGAGGGACCTGGAAACCCATGAACTCTACCTGGAGTTCGATGTCAGGACCGGGGCTCATGAAGGCGGAGGTGGGGAACTCGTGGACAGTATCATTGCCACTGACGGAGTCAAGAAGGTCAGGATCGAGTAGATTGCGGTCGCGCACCGATGTTGCGGCCGTGCCCGAACGTCGGTCATTCCAATATATCCTTGTCTGGGCAACCATTCCGTGGTAACATCCGGCACGTTACGGTACTGCAGGAGGAGGCGTAAGAGATGGCTATCATCACCATATCCCGGGAAATGGGTACCGGCGCGTATTCCATTGCCAAAGAAGTGGCCCGGAAGCTTAAGTACACGCTGGTCGACGGGCGGAAGATCGCTGAACTGGCGCCTCAGCATGGCCTTACTCCCGACATGCTGGATCGGGTCGATGAAAAGCCGCCTGCCTACATAACCGCCGAAGACCGACTTCATGCCGCTCAGCTGAAAACGATCGAGCTGATTCTGCTCGAGTGCGCACAAAAGGGCAACGTCATTCTTTATGGACGTGGTGCCCAGGACCTGTTAAAAGGGCTGGGCGGCATGCTGCGGGTCCGCTTCGTGGCGCCGTTCGACGAGCGGGTAGAGATGTTTGCCGAGCGTGAGTGGATCGATCCCGACCTGGCGAGGGAGTTGATCAGGAAGAGTGACCACCAGCGCGGCGGCTTCATTCACTTCTACTTTGACCGGGATTGGCAGGACCCGCTCGGTTACGATCTCGTCATCAACACGTCCAGAATGTCAAAGGGGGCGGCCGTCGACGTCATCGTGGCCGCTGCCAGGGATGCCAAGCTGAAAGAGGCTGAGGCGGAAGCGCGGGAGATGCTGGATGACATCATCCTTTGCAAAAGGGTGGAGACGGAACTCCTGAAGTCCGGCAAGGTCGAGAACATGCACTTCAGAATAACGGCCGTCGATGGGGAGGTCTGCCTGTCCGGCCACGTGCATACGGAGGAAGAGAAGAACAGGGCGGTCAAGGTGGCCGCGAAGGTCAAGGGAGTAAAGCGGCTGGACGATGACATCAATGTCATCAACTACAAACCGTACAAGGAGTGAAAAAGCCCGCCGATGGACGAAGGCCCCGTACGGGGCCTTTTTTATGGTTTTATCGGAAATTCAGGGGATCTCCCGGGGGCTAAGGAGTGCTTTTCATCGCGGCGCCGCTTCATGGCTTCGACCAGGCGATAAGCAACAGCGAGCCCGCCGCGGCCGGTTCCGATCTCGACATCATCCTCGATGCCATGGAAATCGGAGCCACCGGTAATGACCAGATTGAGCGATGCTGCGAGCCCCTCGAAGAAAATCATGTCGTCGTCGTAGCACATGTTGTTGAACGCTTCCAGGCCGTCCAGCCCCCTGCCGGCCAACTCCCTGATCATGTCTCGCACGGCGCCCCGGTCCCTGGTGATGCTTTGCGGATGAGCGAGCACCGCTATCCCCTTCACCCTCCCGATTTCCGCCAGCGCCTCCTCCATGGGGAAATATTTCTTCGGCACATTGCAGGGTATCAGGTAGTCTTCAAACGCATGCTGGACGTTTCGGGCGTACCCCCTTGCCACCAGTGCCTGGGCTATGTGTGGACGTCCGAGTGCCCCCCCTGCCAGGGCCTGAACGTCATCATGGGAAAGGCCCTCTTTCCCCTGCCGGGCGAGCCTTCGATTGATCCGGTCGATGATGGCATGGCCCCGTTCGTCGCGCCGTCTCCGGAATTCTGCCAGTTTCGCACTCAGAGCGACATCCCGATGGTCAATGAAGTAGCCGAGCAGGTGCACATCCCGGAACCTTCCGTATTCGACCGAGAGCTCAACGGCGGGCACGACCTCGACGGCAAGACGGGCGCCGGCCTCCAGTGCTTCATCGATGCCATCCACGGAGTCGTGGTCGGATATGGCGATGGCCCGCATTCCTCTGGCAGCTGCCATTGCCACCAGGTCAGCGGGGGAATGGATACCGTCCGACCAGGTGGAGTGGAGGTGAAGATCGGTGTACTGTTTCATCCGTGAGAGCCCCGCTTCCCTTTGTCTTGCAGTCTGTCGGTCTCATTCATTATAGGTAACGTTTCCGATTTCTTCAACCCTGGATTGACCAATTATAAGGTTGTCAGGAAGACCGCGTTCTTGTAGAATGCCGGTGCCTTGCGTACAATAACGGCTGAGGAGCTGGCGATGGCTGGGAAACGGGGTGTGGTGTTGGCGGTGGTGGCACTGGCCATCTATATCATCGGAGGGATCGGCACGTTCGCCGGTCTGGGGTTGATCGGTTTCATGAAAGGCCGGGATCTGTGGGGATGGGGGGACGGTCGCAGCATAGGCTATCTCTTCCTCTGTGTCGGGTTGTGTCTTTCGATTATGGGGGTGCTCCTGATGCGCATCGTCAGGAACCGGGTACGGATGTGAAGGACGCTGAGATACATGAAGTGGTTGCCATTCTGCGGGAAGCGGTTCAGCAGTGGCAGACCCCGGCGGTGACCATTGTGTCCCAACGGGGAGGCGATCCCTTCAAGGTGCTCATATCCTGCATCCTGTCGCTGCGTACCCAGGACAAAACGACTGCGGCTGCCTCGGCACGTCTTTTTGCCCTGGCAGACACGCCGGCGTCGATGCTGGAGCTGCCGGAGGAGACCATTGCCCAGGCCATCTATCCGGTTGGTTTTTACCGTACCAAGGCCGGGACGATCAGGGATATCTGTGCAACGCTCCTGTCCGGGTATGACGGCCGGGTTCCCGATGATCTCGATGAACTCCTCAAGCTCAAGGGGGTGGGGCGCAAGACCGCCAACCTCGTCGTGACCCTCGGGTTTGGTAAACCAGGCATCTGTGTCGATACCCATGTACACCGCATCTGTAACCGTTGGGGCTATGTCCGGACAAAGACGCCTGAGCAGACCGAATTTGCGCTCCGTGCCAAACTGCCTCTCGACTACTGGCTGATTATCAACGATCTCCTGGTGACCTTCGGCCAGAACCAGTGCACCCCCATTTCTCCGCGATGCTCCATCTGCCCGCTCCTGCACCTCTGTGACCGGATCGGGGTGTCGAAATCCCGCTGAGTGGTGGTTGCGCAGCATCTATTTTTGAATTATAATATTGTTTTATGCTGGCGGAGAAGGTAATATAGCAGCGCATGGTTCATACCATAATCAGGAGGAGAGGCATGCTGAGAGATATCGGGTTTTTGGGATTAGGCACCGTTGGGCGGCACATGGCGGCCAACCTTACGAAAGGCAACTACCGGCTTACGGTCTACGACTCGGACCCCGGCGTGGTGGCAGAACTGGTCAAACTGGGGGCATCCGGGGCGGCTACCCCGAAAGAGGCGGCCAAGGGGAAGGACATAGTTATCGTTATCCGCCCGGAAAAGGAGCGGCTGCGGCCGGACATCTACGGTCCGGACGGGATTTTTGCGGGGATTGATCCGGGAACGATCCTGGTGGATATGGGAACTCACTCCCTGGAAAGCACCATGGAGATGGCGGAAGAAGCAACCAAGCACCGCGTCATGTTCCTTGATGCGCCGGTCTGGGGGACGAAGGAGCATGCCGCCAATGGACTGGTGACGATCCTTGCGGGCGGTGATGCGACCCTGGTTGGCCGTTGCCGCGAACTCTTCTCCTATTTCGGCCTCAACATCATCCATGTGGGCGGGATCGGTGACGCCACCCGCATGAAGTTTGTCGTGAACCTGGTCCAGGCCGAACTGATGCAGGCTCTGGCGGAAGGGATCGTGTTCGGCGAGAAAATGGGCTTCAGCGTCGACCGCATATTGGAGGTTCTCGATTCCGGCGGGGTCGCCAGTCCCCTTTTCCACTCCAAGGGGCGTACAATTGCCCGGGGGGACTTTACCCGCAACCTGGCCCTGAAGTACGTTCATGAGCAGTTGGAACTCGTCATGGAGGCGGCCGGGAAGATGAATCTCGAGCTTCCCGGGGCCGAGACGGCGTGCAAACTTTACGAGCAGGCGGACAAGGATGGCCGTGGCGAGGAGGATTTCTCGGCGGTGGTTAAGGTGCTGCGCAAATAGCGCGATTCGCCTGGTCTGCCAACGAAAAAGGGCGTCCGAGGAATGGGCGCCCTTTTTGCGTCATGCTGTGGTGCTGCCGCTTGTTCCGACTATTTCGGATCCGCCTCATTGACAAGTTTCAGAACCTCGTCGGTCAAGTCCTTGGGTTCATATTTGGCATCGGTATACATCATGGTGTCCTTTCTGACGATCGCTATATAGCCGTTTTTGCTGCCGTACTCTTTGACAAGCTTCAGCATTCTTTCGCCGATCTGGTCGGTCAACTCCGCTTCTTTTTTCTGTAGTTCCAGCTCGGCGTTCCTGCCGAATTCCTGGTACTCCTTGAACTTCTTCTGCATCTCCTTTTCCCGGGCCTGCAGTTTCGCCTGAGAGAGGCTCCTGGCATTCTCCTCAAGCGATTTCTTCATCTTTTCCAGTTCCTTTGCCTTCGTGTTCAGTTTGGCCTGGTATTTCCCGGACATCTCCTTGAGAAGAGCAGCGGCTTTCTTTCCGGCATTGGATTCAACTGCCACCTTGCGGAAATCGACGGAGCCGAGTTTCACTTCCGTCTTGCCGGTGTCAGCGGGGACCGGTTTAACTCCTTCAGCAGCCACGGAGGGTTTGGTAGCTTCTTCTGCAGCCACGGCAGCGGCGGCGACTCCAATGGTCAGGCAGAACCATACGAACAGACTGACAATTCTCATAGTGCACTCCTTGATTTCTGACGATTCATTTCTGGGAGATCCCGGACCAGCAGCGCGACATTTTCCACGTGGGGGGTCTGGGGGAACATGTCCACCGGCTGGATTTCAGTGGTGCGGTAGCCGAGCCCGGCGAGGAGCGCCAGGTCCCGTGCCAGTGTTTGGGGGGAGCAGGATACATAGATGATCTTGACCGGGCCGAGGGCTGCTGCGTCCTTGAGAACCTGTTCGTCGCACCCCTTGCGCGGAGGGTTAAGGACGATCAGGTCGACCATTTCCCCTTCGCTTTTCAGCTCTTCCAAAAGGTGGACAACGTCACCCGCCTCAAAACGGCAGTTAAGGATGTCGTTTAAGCGAGCGTTCTTCTCAGCGTCTGCAACCGCCGCTTCGACTACCTCGATCCCCAGGACATCTTTTGCGTTCCCGGAAAGAAAGAGCGAGATCCCGCCGATGCCGCAGTAGAGATCGAGTGCCCGCTCCCGGCCGGTAAGCCGTGCCCATTCCCTGACCTTTTCGTAAAGGATGCGCGCTCCGCCGCCGTTGACCTGGAAAAAGGATCGTGGAGAGATAGCCAGACGGACATTGCCGAGCTTTTCGTGCAGGAACCTCTTCCTGGTGAGGAAATGGTCCTTTTCTCCAAGAATGACGTTGCCGGTCGAGTTGTTGACATTCTGGACGAGTACCTCAACTTCCGGGACCTCGGTTTGGAGAAATTTGCCCAGGTGGTGCATCTCGTTGAAGCTCCGCTGGGCTGTGACGAACACGACCATGGCCCGGTTTTCCGTTTCGGACACCCGGACCACCAGGTAGCGCAGCAGTCCCGAGCCGGTTCTGGGGCTGAAGATGGGCACCTTTCCCTTTCTGATCCCCTCCCTGACGGCAGCCACTATCCGGTTGATGAGTGGATGGTGGAGGGGGCACGTGCCGATGTCGATAGCCTCATGACTGTTTTTCCGATAGATGCCGATGATCGGGGCGGCAAACTTCCCGGCTACCACCAGTTTGGCGGCGTTGCGGTAATGGAGTTGCTGCGGTGACGGGATCACCTCATGGAGGACGGCGCTCTGCAGTGCCCCATGGCGGCTGATGGCCTGGTCGACGAGTTTCCGCTTCCAGGCGAGTTGGCCGGAGTAGTTCATGGCGATGAGAGGGCACCCGTCGCATCCGGCGATGCTGCACGGAGGAGAGGTGAGCCGCTCCGGAGCGCGACGGAGGATTTTTAGTGTCGTGGCGTAGGTCTCGCGGCGCCCGTTATGGGTCACCCGGGCCCGGACCAGTTCGCCGGGGAGAGCGCCGTTCACCAAAACGGGCCTGCCCTCAATCGATGAGAGGGTGTATCCCTCTTCGTTGAAGGAGGTCGTGGCGAGGGTGAACAGTTGGCCGATGGCGGGCTTGCTTTGGAGGGGGGACTCCATGCTCGTGCGGGTCGCTTTTTTCATCATATCCAATAAACATTAAAAGAGCAGGATTGTCAATGGCAACCTTTGCGGGGACTATTGCATCGTGTAGGAGATGAGATGAAGAGTGTATAAATAGTAATCGATAACAGTTGCAGGGAGTGTCGTTATCCATGATTAAAGGCTGTTAACGCATTGTAATTGTTGAAAAAATGAGCAATGCTGTTGTGTTGATGTTTTATGGTGCAAAAACTGCATAAAAATAACTCAACTGCGGCCCTGCTTTTTGATGTGTGATTACATTTTAGGCAGAGTGACTGCTGACTATTTAAGCAAGGGGGCGTTATGACAACACAACTGGATGAAAAAGTCGAAGGCATCTACCAGGAAGTCCTTCGCCGCAATCCGGGCGAAGTTGAGTTTCATCAGGCGGTGCGCGAGGTGCTCGAGTGTCTCGGCCCGGTCCTTGTGAAGCATCCCGAGTTTGCCGAGCGGAAGATCATCGAACGGATCTGCGAGCCGGAACGGCAAATCATCTTCCGGGTACCGTGGCAGGACGACA
Source organism: Geobacteraceae bacterium (assembly GCA_024281055.1). Classification (GTDB taxonomy): domain Bacteria; phylum Desulfobacterota; class Desulfuromonadia; order Geobacterales; family Geobacteraceae; genus JAMXLF01. The sequence continues at coordinate 67,724 of JAMXLF010000007.1, read as the reverse complement.
AGGGGCAGGTTCACATCAACCGCGGCTTCCGGGTCGAGTTCAACAGTGCCCTCGGTCCCTACAAGGGAGGGCTGCGCTTCCATCCGTCGGTCTACCTGGGTATCATCAAGTTTCTCGGCTTCGAGCAGATCTTCAAGAATTCCCTCACCGGCATGCCGATCGGTGGTGGTAAGGGGGGCTCCGACTTCGACCCGAAGGGAAAGAGTGACAACGAGGTTATGCGCTTCTGCCAGAGCTTCATGACCGAGCTCTACCGGCATCTCGGCGAACATACCGACGTCCCCGCCGGCGACATCGGTGTCGGTGGCCGGGAGATCGGCTACATGTTCGGCCAGTACAAGCGGATCACCAACCGCTACGAGGCCGGGGTGCTGACCGGCAAGGGGCTCGACTGGGGGGGGTCGCTTGTGCGCACCGAGGCGACCGGCTACGGTGCCACCTTCTTCATCAAAGAGGCTCTCAATGCGCGCAAGGAATGCTTCGACGGCAAGATCTGTACGGTTTCCGGTTCCGGCAACGTAGCCATCTACACCATCGAGAAGATTCACCAGCTCGGCGGCACGTGTGTTGCCTGCTCCGATTCCAACGGGGTTATTTACCACGAAAAGGGGCTTGACGTCGACCTGATCAAGCAACTGAAAGAGGTGGAGCGTCGTCGCATCCAGGACTACGCCTCCTATCACAAGGACGCTGTGTACAAGCCCAACGGCAATATCTGGGAAATCCCCTGCCAGGTGGCCATGCCCTCAGCCACCCAGAACGAGATCAACGGCAAGGATGCGAAGTGTCTGGTGAAGAACGGCTGCATCGCCGTCGGCGAGGGGGCCAACATGCCGACCACCCCGGAAGGGGTCAAGGTCTTCCTCGACGCGAAGATCGCCTACGGTCCGGGCAAGGCGGCCAACGCCGGCGGGGTGGCGACCTCCGCCCTTGAAATGCAGCAGAATGCCAGCCGTGATGCTTGGAGCTTCGACTTGACGGAGAAGAAGCTGGAAGAGATCATGGTCGGCATCCACAACCTCTGCTTTGAGACCGCCGAGGAGTACGGCGCTCCGGGGAACTACGTCCTCGGTGCGAACATTGCCGGGTTTATAAAGGTGGCAAAAGCAATGGTAGCCCACGGCCTCATCTAGGAAACGGTTCTTTTTCGCCCTGGCAGCGTCAAGTCGCGGGCTTGCTTGTGCGGCGTAGCGCTGCTACGCCTCCGCGCAATCCCTTACTTTCCTTGCCAGGACAAAAAATCCCTCGTTTCCAAGTCTTGGTCGTGGTCCAGTGAAAAAGCCGTCCGGAGTGATCCGGGCGGCTTTTTTTGGCTGGGCCGCCTTGACTTTTCCTGGTGGGTTCCGCTATGATGACCCGTTATGAAAAAACCGACGCGGCAGATACAGGTTGGGAACGTCAGGATCGGCGGGGGGGCTCCCTGCTCGGTGCAGTCCATGTGCAACACCGATACCCGGGATGTGGCTGCGACCATTGCCCAGATCGAGGCTTTGACTGCCGAAGGGTGCGAACTGGTGCGCTGCGCGGTCCCGGACATGGACGCGGCCGAAGCCCTAGGGAAGATCAAGGCCGCAAGCCCGATCCCGGTCATCGCCGACATCCACTTCGATTACAAACTGGCCCTGACCGTCCTGGCCGGAGGCATTGACGGGCTGCGCCTCAACCCGGGGAACATCGGCGAAAAGTGGAAGGTGGCGGAAGTTGTCCAGGCTGCCAAGGACAGGCTCGTCCCGATCCGCATCGGGGTGAACGCCGGGTCGCTGGAGAAGGAACTCCTGGCGAAGTACGGCCACCCCACGGCGGAGGCGATGGTGGAGTCGGCCCTGGGCCACGTGCGCATCCTCGAGGAACTTGGCTACGACCAGATCAAGATATCCCTCAAAGCCTCCGACGTCATGAAAACCGTTGCCGCCTACCGGCTCCTCGCGGCAACAGTCGACTACCCCCTGCATATCGGCATTACCGAGGCGGGAACGATCTTTTCCGGCACCATCAAGTCATCTGTCGGGCTCGGGATTCTTCTGGCCGACGGGATCGGCGACACCCTCCGGGTATCGCTCACCGGCGACCCGGTGGACGAGGTGCGGGTCGGTTTCGAGATCCTCAAGGCGCTCGACCTGCGCCGCCACGGCATCAATTTCGTCTCGTGTCCCACCTGCGGCCGGTGCCAGATCAACCTGATCGGCGTGGCCGAAGAGGTGGAACGTCGCCTGCGCGCCATCGATGCACCGCTCACGGTGGCGGTCATGGGGTGCGTGGTGAACGGTCCCGGCGAGGCCCGCGAGGCCGACGTGGGGATTGCCGGCGGCAAGGGGGAGGGGCTCCTGTTTCGCAACGGCGAGATCGTCCGCAAGGTCCCGGAGAACGAGATGGCCGACGCCCTGGTGGCGGAGGTGGAGAAACTGGCAAAACAAGGATGAATTATGAAGTATGAATTATGAAACGAAGGCCGAAACTGGCGTTCTGTTCATCGTTCATCCTTCATAATTCATAATTCATACTTGAGGTTACATAATGCGCTATTCCCAGTACTTTGTCCCCACTGTCAAGGAGACTCCGTCCGATGCGGAGGTCATATCACACCAGTTGATGCTCCGGGCGGGTATGATCCGCAAGCTTGCCGCGGGCGTCTACAACTATCTGCCCATGGGGCTGCGCTCCATCCGCAAGGTGGAGAACATCGTCCGCGAGGAGATGAATCGCGCCGGCGCCATCGAGATCCTCATGCCGACGGTGCAGCCGGCCGAGCTCTGGCAGGAGTCGGGGCGCTGGGAATTCTACGGCAAGGAACTGCTTCGCTTCAAGGACCGGAAGGAGGCCGAATTCTGTCTCGGCCCTACGCACGAGGAAGTGGTGACCGACCTGGTTCGCCGCGAGGTGAAGAGCTACCGGCAGATGCCCCTCAACCTCTACCAGATCCAAGGGAAGTTCCGCGACGAGATCCGCCCCCGCTTCGGCCTGATGCGCGGCCGCGAGTTCATCATGAAGGATGCCTACTCCTTCGACGTTGACAGCGCAGCTGCGGACCTCTCCTACGACAAGATGTACCAGGCCTACCGGCGCATATTCGAACGCTGCGGCCTCAATTTCCGCGCCGTCGAGGCGGACACCGGTTCCATCGGCGGCACCTCATCCCACGAGTTCATGGTGCTCGCCGAGTCGGGAGAGGACGCCATCGTCTCCTGCTCATGCTGCCAGTATGCCGCCAATATCGAGAAGGCCGAGGTGCGGCCCGTCGCGCCCGCGGAGCACGCCGAGCCGCGGCCACTGGAAAAGGTCGCCACCCCGGAAAAGCGCACCATCGAAGAGGTTGCCGCCTTCCTCCACGTCCCCCACAGCTCCATGGCAAAGTGCCTCATCTTCGTGGCCGACGGTGAACCGGTGGTGGTTCTCGTGCGGGGGGATTACGAACTGAACGAGATCAAGCTGAAGAACCTCCTCGGCTGCACGGAACTGGAGATGGCCCCCGACAGCGTGGTGGAGAATGTGACCGGCGCGCCGGTGGGATTCGCAGGCCCCGTCGGCTTGAAGGTCCGGATTATAGCCGATTTCTCGGTCCAGGGGATGAAGAACTTCGTTACCGGCGGAAACGAAAAGGATATCCATCTCAAGAACGTCAACCTGGAGCGGGACTTCCGGGTGGAGCGCTTCGCCGACCTGCGGAACGTGGTTCCCGGCGATGCCTGCCCGCGCTGCGAAGAGGGCCGGATGGAGATGTGGCGCGGGATCGAGGTGGGTCACGTCTTCAAGCTCGGTACCAAGTATTCCGAAGCCCTGAAGGCGACATACCTCGACGCGGAGGGAAAGGAGCGGATCATTTTCATGGGATGCTACGGCATCGGCGTCTCCCGTACCGTGGCCGCCTGCATCGAGCAGAACTATGACGGCAACGGCATCATCTGGCCGATTCCCATAGCCCCGTTCCACTGCATCGTGTCAGCCCTGAACTACAAGGAGGAGGCGGTAGCCCAGGCCTCCGACGCCATCTACGAGGAACTGGCCGCCGCCGGCGTGGAGGTGATCCTCGACGACCGCGACGAGCGTCCCGGCTTCAAGTTCAAAGACGCCGATCTGATCGGCATTCCGCTGCGTATCGTGGTGGGGGCGAAGAATCTGGCCGAGGGGAAGGTGGAGTTGAAGCACCGGAAGAGTGGCGAGGTGGAGCTTCTCTCCGTCAACGAGGCGGTTGCCAAAGTGAGGGCGCTGGTGGTCGCGGCGCTGAAATAACCGTGCTGTAGGGGCAACCCCATGTGGTTGCCCTCTGTTTGGGCGGCCACATGGGGCCGCCCCTACGTTTGTAATATCAAAGGATTTGACATGACCAGAGACGAAGCCCGAAACAAAATTATCTTCGCCCTCGACGTCAACGAGTTCAGCGACGTGGAGAAATGGGCATCCCTCATCGCCGACCGGGTGGGAATGTTCAAGGTGGGAAAGCAGCTCTACACTGCCTGCGGGCCGGTGGTCGTGCGGATGATCCAGAAATACGGCGGCGAGGTCTTCCTCGACCTGAAGTACCACGACATTCCCAACACGGTGGCCATGGCCTCCCTGGAGGCGGCGCGCCTCGGGGTGAAGCTCTTCAACCTGCACGCCCTCGGCGGCTACGAGATGATGACCACGACCGTGGAGGCGCTGGACCGGGAATTCCGGGGGGCGGAACGGCCGAAAGTGCTGGCGGTCACCATCCTCACTTCGTCAAACGAGGAGACCCTGCGGGCCGTGGGGATCGATCGGCCGGTGCCGGAGATGGTGGTGCGACTGGCACAGCTGGCGAAAAGGGCGGGGATCGACGGCGTGGTGGCCTCCCCCCAGGAGACACCCCTTATCCGCGAGGCCTGCGGCAAGGAGTTCCTTATAGTCACCCCCGGGGTGCGACCGGCATTTGCCTCCGCCGACGACCAGAAACGGATCATGACCCCAGCCTCGGCGGTGGCAGCCGGGGCGGATTATCTCGTGATCGGCCGCCCTATCTCCGCGGCTTCCGATCCCGTTCAGGCGGCCGAGGCGATTGTCGAGGAGATCATGGCGGCTTGATTTCCCCGTAGGGGCGGCCCCCTGTGGCCGCCCTCAAGAGGGCACCACTGCCCAAGAGGGCAACCACAGGGGGTTGCCCCTACACAAAGGCATGATTATGAAAGAAGAGATCGTCTACGGCTTCAATCCGGTCATGGAGGCCCTCCGCAGCAGCAGGAGGGCTTTCGAGCTTTTTGTCGCTGCCGGCGCCCGGGACAACCGGCTCGAACGGCTCATGAGGCTTGCCGCCGACAAGGGGGTGCCGGTCCGGCAGCGGGAGAAGGGTGACATCGCGCGGCTTTGCGGCACCGATCACCACCAGGGAGTGGCACTCCGGGTGGAGTCGTTCGTCTATGCGGAGACTGCCGATATCCTGGCGCGCTGGCGGGAGTCGGGCGAAAGCGGTCTCCTTCTCGTGCTCGATGGCGTTCAGGACCCCCATAACCTGGGGGCGCTCATCCGGAGTGCGGCCTGTGCCGGTGCGCACGGGGTGATCATTCCCATGGACCGGGCCGCCCATGTGACTCCCGCGGTGGAAAAGGCCTCTGCGGGTGCTGTGGAGACGGTCCCGATTGCCCAGGTCACCAACGTCGCCCGTACCCTGGAAGAGTTGAAGGATGCGGGATTCTGGGTGTATGGCGCTGACAGCGCCGCTGCCGTGAGCGTTTTCGACCAGGATCTCAAGGGGAACGTTGCACTCGTGATCGGCAGTGAGGGGGAGGGGATCCGGCCGCTCGTGAAGAAGAGGTGCGACATCCTCGTCAAGATACCGCTCAAGGGAGGGGTTTCCTCCCTCAACGCCTCCGTGTCGGGGGGGATTTTTCTCTTTGAAGCTGTCCGGCAGCGGGCAGGCCGCTGACGGATAATTCTCGTCAGAAGGTCAGCCCGATCCGTGCTCCGATAACGTAGTACTCGAAACCGCTCGTCGTCCCCAGTGCGTAGTTACCGAATTCCCCCTCCGCCTCGAAGAGCACATTCTTCGTGATCCGGTATCCCATCGATCCGTTCACCCCGCCATACAGGTCGTCGGTGTTAGAGGCGATCTGCGCTATGTTTTTCCTCCGGAATGTCTGATACCCTCCGTTCGGCTCGAGATAGCCGTAGAAATTTCCCCATTCACCGTAGGCTGACACGAAGATGCCGTACGACTGGAAATAGTTCGGATCGAAATAACCATGGGCCGTCTGGTGGTCAAAATTCAGATAGCGGAGACGGGCTCCCGCAGTGATGGTCGGGTTCCCGGCGTACAGGGTATAGCGGGGGGATAGCTGGACGTCGTTGGCGTGGTTGCTGTCCGAATAGGCTCGGTAGCTGTAGCTCCCGGAAAGGGTCAGGCTGTCGACCAGTTTCTGGGAGAAATAGACGCTGGCATTGGTGTACGTGATGCCGTTCTGGATGAGCTGGGCCGTTTCGGTGAATGCTTCCCTGCTGAATGAGGCGCCGGCGGTGCCCTTGAGGACGGTGGCGTCAGCCTTGACCTGGCCGGTAACATGCAGGTGGTCCCCGTTCCAGCTGCTCGTCTGCGTCAACCCCACGCTGCCGCCGACTCCCAGGAACTTTATCGCCTGTGCATAGAAATTTGCGGCGAACTCTTCGGCCCGGCCGCTCGGGATATGTTCCCAGGCATACGTACGCCTGTAGCTTGCCCCGGCCCGCCATGTCCCGGGGTTATAGGTGTACGACGCAGTGACGCGATTGTAATAATTGTGGTCCGTATCGCGGTAATAAGAATAGCGGAGGTCGATGTCGTGCAGCGTGGTCTTGCCGAGGGCCGTGCGGAATTTCCCCAGTTCCCGCTCCTGGTACGAGTAGGCGGGTTGGAGCGGCATGGCCGCCTGCTCCGCCTCAGCCCGCTGGCCGCTGGCGAGAAGCGCGTTGGCCAGCCCCAGGCGGGCGTCGAAATTGTCCCCCTTGTTCAGAAGGTCCCGGTAGATGGGGATGGCGAGGTCGTAGTCGCCCCGCCAGCTCAGGGCATTGGCCTTGACGAGGAGAACATCGCGGTTGTCGGGGGATGCCTCCAGCACGCGGTCGGCCTCTTCGATGGCCGGGGTAAGCTCGTTGGCCCACGAGAGAAACCGTGCCAGGTTGACCCGGGCATCCGTGTTGTCGGGATTTATGGCGAGGATGGCCCTGACCGCGGTGATGGCCTCCTTGAGGCGGTCCGCCCAGGCGATGTAGATGGCCATCTGCAGGCGCTCCTTTTCGCTGAAGCCGCCGTAATGGGCGAGGGCCGGGATGAATTGATCGGCCGCCTTTCCGTAGTCGTCCTTCGTGACGTAGAGGTCCCCGAGCTGCTTGTAGAGCATCCCCTTTTCCCGGTTGTCAGCGGCCGCCTCGATTGCCTTCTGGTAAGCCGCCACAGCCTCGTCGAATTTTCCCTCAGCGGAGAGCTCGGCCGGGGATGCGGCAAGGCAGGCCGCAGCACTCCAGAGGACAACGATGAGCGGCAAAATGCCTCGCGATATCATGACTGATCTCCTATGTACTGTTGAAATGAAACGAGGTCGACCCTGCTGTTGATCGTCAGTCGTGGAATCCTTTCATACGACCCGGTTACCCGCAGACGTTCCTCGTTCGATGTCAGCAGGTATCTGAAGCCGAGTTTCTGGGCAATTCTGATGGCGGTATCGTTGTGGGCGCCATAGGGCCAGGCCAGGACTTCCGTAGTGGTGCCCGTTTCGCGCCGGAGCGTTTCCTGGAACAGCGTCAAGTCTTGTTCCAGCCGTTCACCTGAAACCTTCTTTACTCCTCCCCGATAATGGAGGTCATACGTATGACAGCCGAAAGCGACAAGTCCGCTCCGACCCAGATGGCGATACTCGTCCCAGCTCAGAAGGGGCCTGTTCCCGTCGATGTCGATGAAGGTTCCGACGGATTTCCCTATGATGTTGATGTACGCCTTGAACCGGTACTCCCTGAGCAGAGGGAAGGCGTAGTCCATGAACGAGGCGTAGCCATCGTCGAAGGTCAGGATGACCACGTTCCCCCGCACGTTGTCCGGGTCTGCCAGTTCCGGCAGGAGTATCGTCCGGTAGCCGTTTGCGTAAAGCCATTCCATCTGCGCGGCGAACAAGGCAGGGGCGGTGGTGTAGTCATCCCGAAACAGCTCGGCGATGTCATGGTACATGAGGATTGGAACCTGTACCGGAGCGGCATGGAGCAACCCCGGGAACGTCACCGAGGCGATGGCCGTCGCGCAGCCGAGTTTAAGGAAATCCCTTCTCGTCAGTGGCATGGCAGTTCACCCCGGAAGCTTTGCGAGCACCTTCCGGTACACGTGGTAGCTTTCCTTGAGATAGGTATGGTAAACGGGGGCTTCCCAATCTTCCCATGAGTAGGTGCGGACATTCTCTCTCCCGAGCCTTTCCGGCAATGAATCGGTGATGCGGCTCGGCAAGCCGGTATCCCTGGCAAACAGCTGTCCGCTCTCCGGCTTGAAGGAAACGGCGAGTATCCTTATGCCGTCGGTTATCCTTGTTTGGCTATTTTTGTCCATCCACAGTACCGACTTCGAACTCGGGTCGGTGAAATTGAGCAGACTCCAGGGAAGCCGCAGCTCGATACCGTTGCCGGCGACATAGAAATCCGCCAGTGTATTGTGCAAAGGATTCCCCGGGTTGAGACTGCCGAAACGGAGTGGACTCACGGGGAACGTGCGGGATGGATAAAACGTTTTCCCGTCCTTGCTGATACGCCTCTTGTTGGTTTCGTTCTGGATGCTTACCCAGGCCCCCTGGCGGGAGATTTCCGGTCTCACCAGCCGTCCGTAATAATTCAGTCGCTTGTCGTAGCTCTGGCAGACGAGGATTCTGCTGTTCTCGTTACCCGCCAGGTGGATCAGGAACTTGAGGCCGATGGGGGTGGCAAGGTTCGTCTTCAGAGGGAGCAGGAATTCGCCCGTTTCCGGTGCGCACGTGTCGAGCCCTATCAGATAGCTCGCCTGCGAAAAAGAGACAGGGCCTGCCGTTTCGAGGCGAAGGTAGAGAAAGCCTTCATCGTGCTGGACCGCGAGCCTCCTCAGGGTCCGCACATGATCGAAATTGTCGTTGAAGCGAACAAGCGGGGTCTCTGTCCTTTTGTCATAGAGGATGGCTGCATCGCGCCACTCCTCCACATTGCCATCGAGGGTGACCTTCTTGCCGGGATAGCCGGGATAGGCCGCCAGCAACCCGTAATTCTCTTCAGCGTCCTGGCTGGCATACCAGAAGGGTTTCCTGTCCGGGGGAAGCTCGTAGGGGAGCAGCATCCAGTTCTTCTTGAACCACTCGTCAAACCAGCTGAACAGAAGGCCTCCCGCCATGCCTGACCGATGAATCGTCTCCATGAGGATGCCGTTGATCTCCCCTTGGCGTGCCTCGTCGTGTCCACCGTGATGCCAACCGTTCTTCTGCCAGTGCGCGATTTCTCTGCTGCTCGGAACCCCGAATTCCGCCACGAGAACCGGCTGTTTGCCGTGATGCCGTTTCAGTGCCGTGAGGTACGCATAGTACGGGTTTTCCTCCGTGAGATAATCGTTGTTCATAAAATCCGGGTAGTAGGGATAGGGATGGTAGGAGGCGAAGAACCCCCCTCCCTGTTTCCGGTATATTTTTGCCACGTCGAGGGTTTCCAGATCTTCCTGCAGTGACAGGTACCCTCCCTCCGCGCAGGGATCGGTACTTTTCGACAAGCCGAGAATCATCGCCTCTTCAGTCTTGTCGGACTCGGATGGGTGAGTCAGGGGGTCAAGGGTCGGCCAGTTGTTTACCGAAACGGGGTGGGAGGCCTTGTAGGTGACGTATTCGTACTTCTGCAGATAATCGCTTGTCTCGGTTATCCATATCTCGAACGGGGTGCCAGCCTTGATGCCGAGAAAAGCCCCCCGGAAATCGCGCACCACATTTCCGTGCATCGCATTGAACCGTCTGACGGCGCAGGGTTCCCATTCCCTGCCGAATATGAAGCCTGCGGCGTATGGAGAGACGTCGATGGTATACGTGCCATGGGGATAGCCCGGCCGTTCGGGCAGGTCCGCATGGCCGTAAACGATATCGACGGCATCTTTTATATTGCCGCGTACGTAGGTAAGAAATTTCGGATCGTTGAAATCACCGTTTTCCGGCAACTCGGCCCATATACCCTGGAACAGGTAGAGCCTGAGGTGCCGGTCGTGGTTGAATTCCGCGAGTGCTTCGTAGAAACAGGGCGGATGGATCGCGTAGATGCGGAGCGCATTGATCCCCAGGTCGGCGAGTTGCCGGAACCATTTCAGGTACGTTCCCTTCTTGACGGCATATTCACCCGGAAAATAGCCAGGAAGTCCCAAACCGAGGTTTATTCCCTTGACGAAAAAACGGCGCCAGGTACCGTCGAAAACCTCCAGGCAGTCGTCAGCAGTCCTGAACAGGGATTGGCGAGTTCTCACCGGCGTGCGGGGCCTGATTTTTTCAATGGCCTCTATACGGGGCAGCGCCTCCCTGTTGTCGGGATCCAGTTCAAGGGATTTGTAATAGGCCCATCTGGCCATGGGAACGTCACTCAGTCGCTCGCAGGCCATTCCCAGACCGATAAAGCTGCTGGCGCTTTTTCTTTTCTCGATGGCTCTGCGGAAGATGTTCACGGCTTCCTGATAGTCCCCGTTTTCCAGGGCCAGGAAGCCAAGCCTGTTAAAATCCATACCAACCCTTTCCCGTCCGTTACTTATCCCTGAATGGCGTGGGCTGCCCACCACCGGAACGTTTCCAGAGGATGCATATAGGGGCGCAGGGGATCGAACGAGATGAAGACGGTGATCAGCAGACAGGCCAGAAATACGCTGAAGAGAATCATCCGGGGCACGAGGTAGAAGAAGTCATTAAGCATGTTCTTGAACAGGTGCACTCTTTATCTCCTGACGTTTGTGTTTGCCCCAATCCTTTTTCCAGAAGAAGAGGGTAGCGATGAAGCGTTCCACGACGATGAGCTGCCGGTAGCCGATGAATTCCAGGGCGCCGAACAGACAGAGTCTAAGGAGGTCCCCGAGGCCCCGGTAGCGCTTGTAGATCATGTTGTCGAGAAGGATGGAACCGAGGTTGATCCACATCCCCCAGAATATGGCGAGGACAAGGAAGAGCAGGATGAAATCCAGGTTGATGGCGCCGGTGATGAAAAACAGGATGAAAGCGCAATAGCCGAGGAATTCGATGGTCGGACCGGTCGCTTCGATGAAAAGGAAATAGGGGAAGCCGAACAGGCCGACCTTGCCGTAGCGCGGGTTGAAGAGCATCCCCCTGCTGTGCCAGAGGCTGTCTATCAAGCCCCGATGCCAGCGGTTTCGCTGCTTGAGCAGTGATACCAGGTCAGAAGGGACCTGGGTCCAGCAGACCGGGTCGGGGACGAACACCACCTTGTAGCGGATCCCGTTGTCCCGGCAGTGCCGATGGAGCCGAACGACGAGGTCCATATCCTCGCCCACCGACTTGCGGTATCCATTGACGGCCAGCACCATGTCCTTCCGGAATATGCCGAAGGCCCCGGAGATGATGAGCAGGCTGTCGAAGAAGTTCCACGACGTCCGCCCCGACAGGAACCCCCGCGTATACTCCACCGCCTGGTAGCATTCGAGCGCCTTCCGGGGGGCGTTCACTTCCGTGACCACCCCCCCTTCCAGGGTGCAGCCGTTGAGGACCCTGACGATACCTCCTGTGGCGATGACTTCCCTGTCCTCGACGAACAGCTTGGACGCCCTGAGGAGGGCGTCGCTCTCCAACAGGGAATCGGCGTCGATGCTGCAGAAGATCGGGAACCTCGATGCATTGATCCCGGCGTTGAGGGCGTCGGCCTTGCCGCCGTTTTTCTTGGCGAGCACCGTCAGGTGGGGATAGTCGAGGGAAACATACATTTCCTCGATCGGTTCGTGGCGCAGTACGATGCTTACCGGTTTCTCGATCCTCACGAGCCGGAAGGTCTGGGTCAATTGGGCCAGTGTGGCATCGGTGGAGCCGTCGTCGACGACGATCACTTCAAACTCCGGGTAATTGAGGAGGAGGAGCGATCTTACTGTGCTGACGATGGTCTTCTGCTCGTTGTGGGCGGGGACAATGACGGAGAGCGGCTTGTAGAATATCCCCGAGAGGATGGTGGTGAGTTCCTGGTTGCTGATGGTGTTGAGATGGGTCCGGATGTCCCTGAGGGATATGAGCGTGAAGATGGTGTATGCGCCGTTGACCGCGACGAAATAGAAAAAGACGAGAATCTGCAGGATCAGCAGTATCAGGCTCAGGGTCTCATGCATAGGCTTTTTCCGCCAGTACGTAGTAGGCGACATCCCGAACGAACCGGTCGTCGCTCCTGATGTTGCGGGTAAGCACGGCGAGGCCCCTTTCCCCCATCTGCTTCAGGGCCTGGGCGGCATTGATCCGGACGTGGTAGTTCCGGTCATAGAGCGCTTGTTCGAGAGGTTCGATGATCTCCTCCGGGCAGATGTGGGCATCCTTTGCTGCTACTGCACGCACGCGCCAGTCACTGTCCCTGAGCCCCTCAGCGATCAGCGGATGCGCATCGCCGGCACAGATCTTCTCCAAAGCCCGGATGCAGGAGATGCGCATCTCCGGAACGTCATGGAACCTTTTGAAATAGGCGATGATCGTCTCCTTGGCGGCGTAGAGGCCTTCTGCGCCGCAGGCTTCGATGATATCCTTCTTCAGGATGACCGAGACGGCCTCTTCGCCCATCCATCCGGCGAGGAATTCCAGGAAGATCCCTTCCTCGCCCCGTTCCCGGAGTGCTCTGATGACGTTGGTGTAAATGTATGACCTGTACTTGGATGAGGCAAAGCAGGAGTCCGTCAGAAAGCGGTTGATCAGGGGCAGGTCTTCGCCATGGGCGATGAGGCTCAGCGCCCAGATGGCCTTGGTGACCACGTGGGGGTCATTCTCCCGGTCCAGGAGTGAGCGGTAGATCGGCTTTAGCTCGGGGAGCTTCAGAAAGCCGAGCTTTTCGACGGCCCGGTAACGCCTTACCCAGGAGCGGGAACCGAGCCGTTCCCGGTAGTGGCCGACAATGCCGTATTCCCGCGCAATGGCGCGGAGCTGGTCGGTCATGGCGCCGGTGACGTTCACCATCATGTCGATGAGCACATCGCCGAGGGCTTCGTACTCGGGGGGGTGTTCGGGCTTGTCGATCCGTGCCGACGACTCCAGCATCCTGACGCTGACGGTGACGGTGTACCGGTCCTTGAGCTTGCGCAGCAGCAGCTCCCGATGTTCGACGTGCAGCTTGTGGATTATGAGAATGACGAAGAGCAGCAGCGTCACCGCAATGATGACGCCAACTACCCCGAAGAGAAAGTACTTCAGAAAAACCGGCGTCAGGAAATACGCGAGACGTACCATGATCTTTCCTTAGCGCATACTTAATTAAATTTCTTAACGACTCATTAACACTTCTTTTTTAGAAGTTTACCTGCCTTGGCGGGCAAAGCAAGCGCCTGCGAAAAATAATCACATTTTCCCGTCAGGAGGGATCTTCCCGGCGGCGTGTCCCTTTTTTCCGCGCAGAAAATCTTGCCTAACCGGGGACTTTACTGGTAACCTTGCGCTATCAAACAATTTCCGAGGAGGAAGCAATAGCAGATGAGCACTGACGGCAACAAGATCATCTATACCATGATGCGGGTCTCCAGGTATTACGACAAGAAACCGGTGCTGAAGGACATCTCTCTTTCGTACTTCTACGGCGCCAAGATCGGCGTGCTGGGCTTGAACGGCGCGGGAAAGAGCTCGCTTCTCCGGATCATGGCCGGGGTGGACAAGGAGTTCAACGGCCAGGCGGTCCTTTCCGCCGGCTATACGGTCGGGTACCTCGAGCAGGAGCCCCGCCTCGACGAGTCAAAGACGGTCCGCCAGGTTGTCGAGGAAGGGGTGCAGGAGACCGTGGACCTCATGAACGAGTTCAACGAGATCAACGCGAAATTCGCCGAGCCGATGGGGGACGACGAGATGACGAAGCTCTGCGACCGCCAGGCCGCGGTGCAGGAGAAGCTCGACCACCTGGATGCCTGGGACCTCGACTCGCGTCTGGAGATGGCCATGGACGCCCTGCGTTGCCCCGACGGCGATACCCCGGTCAAGGTCCTGTCGGGCGGGGAGAAACGCCGCGTGGCCCTCTGCCGGCTCCTCCTCCAGAAGCCGGACATCCTGCTCCTGGACGAGCCGACCAACCATCTGGACGCCGAGACGGTCGCCTGGCTGGAGCACCATCTCCAGGGGTACGCCGGCACGGTCATCGCCGTCACCCACGACCGCTACTTCCTCGACAATGTGGCGGGGTGGATCCTGGAACTCGACCGGGGGGAAGGAATCCCGTGGAAGGGGAACTACTCGTCATGGCTGGAGCAGAAGCAGCAGCGGCTGGCCATCGAGGAGAAGCAGGAGAGCGACCGCCAGAAAACCCTGCAGCGGGAGCTTGAGTGGATCAGGATGTCCCCCAAGGGGCGCCACGCCAAGGGGCAGGCGCGCATCAATGCCTACGAGCAACTGGTGAACGAGGCGGCCGAGAAGCAGGCCCGGGAGCTGGAGATCTACATTCCGGCCGGGCCGCGGCTGGGTGACATCGTCATCGAGGCGGAAAACGTCGCCAAGGGGTACGGCGACCGGCTCCTCGTCGAGGGGATGAACTTCCGTCTCCCCCGCGGTGGTATCGTCGGGGTGATCGGCCCGAACGGCGCCGGCAAGACCACCCTGTTCCGGATGATCACCGGCCAGGAAACCGCGGACAACGGCTCTTTCCGCATCGGCGAGACAGTGAAGCTTGCCTACGTGGACCAGAGCCGCGATGCCCTCGATCCGGACAAGACCCTCTGGGAGGAGATCTCCGGCGGCGCCGACACCGTTCAGCTCGGTAAGCTCTCCGTCAACTCCCGTGCCTACGTGGCCCGCTTCAACTTTTCCGGCGCCGACCAGCAGAAGAAGGTGGGGATGCTCTCCGGTGGGGAGCGCAACCGGGTACATCTCGCCAAGATGCTCAAGGAGGGAGGGAACGTCATCCTCCTCGACGAGCCGACCAACGACCTTGACGTGAACACCATGCGGGCACTGGAGGAGGCGCTGGAGAACTTCGGCGGCTGCGCCGTGGTCATCTCCCACGACCGGTGGTTCCTCGACCGGATCGCCACCCACATCCTCGCCTTCGAGGGGGAGAGCCGGGTCGTCTGGTTCGAGGGGAACTACTCCGAGTACGAAGCGGACAGGAAGAGCAGGCTCGGGTCCGCTGCCGACCAGCCGCACCGGATCAAGTGCCGGCAGCTGACGCGGGCGTAGCTCCACAAATATTCCACCTCCCCCGGTGGGAGGGGAATGGGCGCCCATTGGTTCAAAGAAAGTGAGTGATTGGATGAAAAGGCCGGCGTTTGGCGCCGGTCTTTTTTATTGTTGTAATGAGTTAATAAACGCCGTATTATCCGACGGAAAGAGGAATACAGGCCCGCACCCCATGAGGTCACCCGATGACAGATACCCGGGATCAACAAATAATTGCTGCCGGCCTGAAGCGCATCCGCTTCCTGCGCAGGTTTCTGCTGGTGATCGTGATTCTGTTCGCCCCGCTGGTCTACGTCATGGCCATGAGGGAGCTGCCGCTGCGGCTCATCATGACCATCGGCATTGCCTGGATCTGCGTGGGGGTCGTTGTCGAACTCCTCATCGGTTTTGCCCGCTGTCCGGCTTGCCGTGGCTATTTCCATGTCCGGGGGATGAGCGGCAATATCTTCGCGAAGAAGTGCATGCACTGCGGCGTGGCACTGAAAGAGAATTGAACAAGGCTGGGAATCAGATCGTATGCACAAAAAAACGGGGTTGGCGGCTATCCGTCCGACCCCGTTTTTTCTTTTATCGATCTAACCATTACAACTCGTACACGTTTCCGTCCCTGAGAAGCTCGAGCCTGGGGATGCCGAGTGCCACGAGTTCCGTCCTGATGGTGTCGTAGTACTGCGGCTTCGGATGGGTGACGAGGACGCGCGGTGGGAGCTTCGCCACTTTTCCGAGCTCCATGCCGAGGAGCCGTGGCGTCAGGTGGCCGGTGAGGCGGGCCGTCTCCTCCATGGCGTTGGGGAACGACGCCTCCACGATCAGGGCGGAGAGATCGGCAGCGTGCTGCCAGATGTCTTCCGTGGGGCCCGTGTCGCCGCTGTAGAGGATTCCTTTCCCGGCCCGGCGGACGATGTATCCCACCGCCGGCACGGAGTGGTGCACTCGGCAGGCGGTTACCGCATATCCGCCGATGTCGGTGGTCTTATCTGTCTCCAGCTCCAGGTAGCCGATTACCGGCGCTTCCGGGGTGGGGAGGCGGGCAAAGTCCGGCCAGATGACATCGTTCAGCAGGTGGGTTTTGAGCGCTGCAAGGACCTCACGGGTGCCGGCGATGTTTACGTGGTGGTTCAGGTTCTTGATGAGGATGTTGTCGGCGAGGACCGGTATCCCACGGATGTGGTCGAGGTGGGCGTGGGTGATGAGGATGTGCCTGATGGCCCATTGTTCGTCTTCGCTGAGGACCGCGCCGATGGTGCCGGCGTCGAGCAGCACTGTTTCGTCGATGAGAAACCCGGGCGGGTGGAAATGGGGAAATTCCGCTCCGGCGCATCCCAGCACTCTGAGCTTCATGTCAGATCTCTCCCTGTTCAAAAGCTTTGATGAACGTCTCGACGACCTCTGCATCGAACTGGGTGCCGCACCCTTTTCTCAGTTCCGAGAACGCGGTGGAAACGCTGAGCGCTTTGCGGTACGGTCGGTCGGTGGTCATGGCGTCGAAGGTGTCGGCCACGGCGATGACCCTGGCGTTGAGGGGAATATCCTCCCCGCGCAGGCCGTCGGGATAGCCGCTCCCGTCGTATTTCTCGTGGTGCCCCCTTACCCCGGGAATGACGTCCTGGAGGTGACGCACATGCTGGAGGATCTCCGCGCCGAAGAGGGAATGCTGGTTCATGGCGGCCAGTTCGTCGGGGTCAAGTTTCCCTTCCTTGAGCAGGACGCTGTCCCGCACCCCGACCTTGCCGATGTCGTGGAGGATCGCGGAGAGATTGAGACGCTCCAGATCCTTTGCCTGTATGCCGAGTCCCCGGCCGATGGCCAGGCTGTAGTTCCTGACCCGCCGTACATGGCCGCCGGTATAGGGGTCGCGCTTTTCGAGGGTTTCGGCGAGGGCGACGGTCGTACCATAGAAGGTTTCCCGCAATTCCTCGTAGAGGCGGGCATTCTCGATGGCGACCGCGACCTGGTTGGCGAGTGCCGCCAGGGTCTCCTGATCGTCATAGTCGAATCTGCCGTCCTTCTTGTTGATCGCCTGCAGGACCCCGATAACGGTATCCCGGGATTTCACCGGTACGCAGAGCATGGTGCGTGTCCTGAAGTCGCTCTTTTGGTCGGCCCCCCGGAAGAATCGTTCGTCATTCTGGACATCGTGGATGATGAGCGGCTCGCCGTTCCGGGCCACCCAGCCGGCGATTCCCTGGCCGATCTGCAGCCTGATTTCCTTGATTTTCTCCCCCTGTTCGCCCAGTGCCACCTCGAAAAAAAGCTCGTTGCGTTCAGGGTCGACCAGGAGAAGACTCCCCGTTTCGGCATGCATCAGCAACGTGGCGGCCTCGGTAGCCCGTTTCCTGATTTCGCGGGTATCGAGGGTGGAATTGATGAGGGCGGAAATCTCGGTCAGTATGCGAAGGCGGTTCAACCGATCGGCTTCACGGGGCATGGTATGCTCCTCTTTCACCGGGTCCCGGATGCTGTCCCGGGAGGTGACGGATGAAAGACGTTACGTGCGCGATTCGAGGAAGGGGAAGGACGTATGGCAGGCGATGGCCGGAATTTTCGCATTTTAGCGCATCCGCCACAACCCGTCAACCGCCAAGGCGCTTCTTGCTTCTCTACAGGCGGTGACAAGGGGTGCCGACAGCGGCAGGACGTGGGCTGGCTCATACGGGAGTGTTGTTCGGCCGCGGGTTTCCTTGCATAAAGAAAAGCCGCCCATGGAATAAGGGCGGCTTTTCCGGTAAACGGGCAGGCTCGTGGCTATTTCTTTTTCTTTGCCGCTGTCTTGGCCTTGACGGCCTTTGCCGGCTTGACGGGTTCGGCTTTCCGGCTCTTCAGTTTGGCTGCCCTTATCTCCCGCGCTTTGGCAAGGTTGTCGGCCAGGCCCCTGTCCTGGGCCATTTTCCTGCGCGTCTCGGAGAAGTTCTTGGCGGTCAGGGCCTGGGTCCGGGGGATGCCGAACTGCTTCCGGTATTCACCGGGCTTCATCTTGTGGACCTGGGCCAGGTGGCGGGCCAGGGTCTTCATGCCACCCTTGCCGCAGACCATGCAGACCACCTGGTCAGCCTGGAATGCCTTTTTCAGTGAAATGGTCGGAGCCTTGGCTTCGGCAGCCCCGGCTTCTTCGTCAATGAAACCTTCCAGTTTCTGCAAGGCTGCATGAACCTTCTGGATCTCCTGAAGCAGTTCTTCGCCCGACAGCTCGGTGATGGATGCATGCGAAGAAACGATGCTTGCTGTCAGTTCCAACAGTGTTGCCATATGAATCCTCCTCTGGTGATCAATGTATTTGCAGACTCATTATGTTTTATTTAACTGCATTGAGACTGAATTGCAAGCACAAAAGTCAAGAGATATCAAAATAAGGCATTGACTCAGCGGCTTTTTTTCTGCTAGGTTTGAAGTAGGTCAGGTATCTTGGCGCTCTTATATTTCAAATTAACGGAACTTCAACATGGCAAGGATCGAGATCGAGGAGGCGCGGTGCAAGGGATGCGGATTGTGCACCATTGCCTGTTCCAGACAATTGTTAGTCCTGAGTGAGAGGATAAACTATCAGGGGTATACTCCTGCCCAGATAACCGATCAGGAAAAATGTACCGGCTGCGCGCTGTGTGCCGAGATATGTCCTGACCTTGCCATCGTCGTTTTCAGATAACTCTGTCGCTCCGGTCGCACAGTCAGACACTTCAACAGAACAAACATCATAGCGATTCACTGCACCCAGCTGACTGTTCGTTGACGGTGTCTCACTCGATTCCGGAGCGGTACGTTTCATCGGAGGCTGATTTGTCAAAGCGCCTGTTTGTGAAAGGGAACGAGGCCGTGGCCATGGCGGCCATCGAAGCTGGTTGCCGCTACTACTTCGGGTATCCCATCACTCCCCAGAGCGATATCCCCGAATATCTTTCCCGGGAACTGCCGCGGCTCGGCGGCGAATTCATCCAGGCCGAGAGCGAGATCGCGTCCATCAACATGCTGCTGGGCGCGTCCGCCACCGGTGTCCGTGCCATGACCTCCTCGTCCAGCCCGGGCATATCCCTCAAGCAGGAGGGGATCTCCTACATGGCCGGTTCGGAACTCCCCGGCGTCATCGTCAATATCTCCCGGTCTGGTCCCGGCCTCGGCGGCATCGATGCTTCCCAGGCCGACTATTTCCAGGCGGTGAAGGGGGGCGGCCACGGCGGGTACCACATCATCGTCCTCGCGCCGTCGTCGGTGCAGGAGATGTACGATCTGACCCTGCTCGCCTTCGATCTGGCGGATATCTACCGGATGCCAGCCATGATCCTGGCCGATTCGGTGGTGGGGCAGATGAAAGAAGCGCTCGTTCCCCACGGACGTCCCGACACCCTGCTCCCGGCGAAGGATTGGGTGGTGCGCGGCAAGGGGGACGGTGAGCAGCGGGTGGTGAAGTCCCTCTATCTCGGCGACGGTGAGCTGGAAGCGCATAATTGGAAGCTCCATGCCAAGTACCGGGAGCTGAAGGAGAAGGAGGAGCGCTGGGAAGAGTTCGAGACGGAGGATGCGGAGCTTGTCATCGCGGCTTTCGGCTCCACCGCGCGCATCGCCAAGACCGCCATCATGATGGCCCGGGAGGCCGGCCTCAAGGTGGGGCTCCTCCGGCCGATAACCCTCTTCCCCTTCCCGGAACGGGCGTTTGCCGCCCTGACGCAGCGGTGCAAGAGGATCCTCGATGTCGAGCTCAATACCGGCCAGATGATCGAGGACGTGCGGCTCTCCATTGCCCGGGACGCCGATGTCTTCTTCTACGGCAGGCCGCCGGGCGCCGGTTCTCTCCCGACGCCGGAAGAGCTGCTGGAGCAGATCAGGAAATACTGTTAACCGGGGCCATGGATGAGGATTGGTAACCTATTGGTTTTTCCAGTCCCAAGTCCCGAGTCCCGAGTCCCGAGGTTTTACATGCAGCAGGTATTCAAGAGACCCGTCAGCCTGAAGGATGTCCAGACTCACTTCTGTCCGGGGTGCCACCATGGCACCATTCACAGGCTCGTCGCCGAGGCGCTGGACGAGTACGGCGTGCAGCAGCGTACCATCGGCGTTGCCTCGGTGGGATGCTCCGTCTTTCTTTACGGCTATTTCGACATCGACGTGGTAGAGGCTCCCCACGGCCGTGCGGCGGCCGTGGCCACCGGCGTGAAACGGGCCCGGCCCGACAGTTTCGTCTTCACCTACCAGGGGGACGGCGACCTGGCCGCCATCGGCACGGCGGAGATCATCCATGCCGCCAACCGGGGTGAGGACATCTGCGTCATCTTCGTCAACAATACCACTTACGGCATGACCGGCGGGCAGATGGCACCCACCACCCTCGTCGGCCAGAAGACCTCAACCTCTCCCTATGGTCGCAACCAGTCGAAGGACGGTGCGCCCATCCGGATGGCCGAGCTCCTCGCGCAGCTTAAGGGGGTGGCGTTCTCGGCGCGAGTAGCGGTAAACTCGCCGAAAAACCTGATGGATGCCAAGAAGCAGATCAAGAAGGCGTTTCGCTACCAGGTGGAGGGGAAGGGCTTTTCCTTCATCGAGGCCCTCTCCGCCTGCCCCACCAACTGGGGGATGAACCCGCTCCAGGCGAACGAGCGGGTGGGAAGCGAGATGACGGATTATTTCAAGCTCGGCGTGTTCAAGAACGTTGAAAATCTGTGAATAGTGAAGAGTGAATGGTGAAAGATCCCTTTCCAGGGCCTTTCGTCTTTGCCATTCACCTTTCACCATTCACCATTCACCGAGGTTTTAACATGCGTCACGACGTTTTCATATCAGGATTCGGCGGCCAGGGGGTACTCCTGGCGGGGAACCTCCTCTCCTATGCGGCGGTCATCGAGGGGAAGAACGTCTCCTTTTTCCCTGCTTACGGGGTGGAAAAACGCGGCGGCGCGGCGATGTGCACGGTGGTGATCGCCGATGGCGAGGTGGGTTCGCCGGTCATCGGCTCTCCATCGGTGTCGATCGTCCTCAACCAGGCGTCCCTCGATAAATACGGCTCCAGAGTGCGGCCGGGAGGAGTGTGCATCATAAACACGTCGCTCGTCGATACCGCCGGGTTCGACCGCGAGGATATCGAGATCATCCGTCTGCCAATGAATGATATTGCCATGCAGCTTGGCGACGCGCGGATGGTGAATATGGTGGCGGTAGGTGCATACGTGGCGAAGACCGGCGCGGTTTCGCCGGCCTCGCTAACTGAAGCGCTGAAGGATGCCTTGCCGGAGCGAAACCACCGCTTCATCCCGGCCAACGTCAAGGCCATCGAGGCAGGGGCGGAGCAAGTCAACAACCAAAAAGCTTGACGCATGCAATTACCTCTGGTATAAATCAAGTTTCATTGGGGTGTCGCCAAGCGGTAAGGCAACGGACTCTGACTCCGTCATTCCGAGGTTCGAATCCTCGCACCCCAGCCATAAACAACAGTGAATGGTGAAAGGTGAAGAGTGAATGGTTGAAACCGGTTTTTCCTTTCACCATTCACGTTTCACGATTCACCGTTTAGGGTCCCATCGTCTAGCGGTTAGGACACCGGCCTTTCACGTCGGTAACAGGGGTTCAAGTCCCCTTGGGATCACCATCTGCGCAGCGATTCCCCCCGGGAATCGCTGTTTTTTTATCTGCCCGCGGTGCAGTCGGGGTGTGGATCCGTTACCCGCTGTGCCGCGGGAAGAGAAACCGCGTGACGTTGAACGGAGAGCCCAATCATGCTTGCTGCCGTCATCTTCGACTTCGACGGGATTATCGTCGATACCGAACCCCTCCACTACAAGGCCTTCCAGGAGGTCCTCGTCCCTCTCGGCCTGGGGTATTCCTGGGAGGAGTATCTCGGGTGTTACATCGGGTTTGACGACCGGGACGCCTTTCGGGAGGCTTTCCGGGCCGGGGGGGAACCACTCGCCGACCAGGATTTGAAGCGGCTGATCGATGAGAAGGCCCGGGCCTTCCAGCGGATTATCTCTGGGGGGGTCGAACCGTATCCGGGGGTGGTGGAGCTGATCCGCTCCATTGCGGGTAAGCTCCCCCTTGGGCTCTGCAGCGGCGCTCTCCCCGCGGACATCGATCCCATTCTCGGGCAGTTGGGGATTGCCGGGCTGTTCGACGTGGTGGTCACCGCCGGGGACGTGGCCGCCAGCAAGCCCGATCCGGCAAGCTATGCATTGGCCCTGGAACGGCTGGCGGCATGCTTTCCCGACCGGGTAATCACCCCGGAAACCACCCTCGCCATCGAGGATACCCCTGCCGGGATTGCCTCTGCCACTGGTGCGGGACTTCGGGCCCTTGCCGTAACCAACAGCTATCCGGAGGAAATGCTTGCCGGCGCCTTCAGGATAGTCGCCTCCCTGGCCGGCATCGACCTCGAAGGGCTCCGGCTCCTCTTCTGAGCTTCCTTCCGATGTCCCGACTTCCCATCGACGAGATTCTCCCCGAGTTCCTCTCAGCCCTCAAGGCTTCACCGGCGGTCATCCTCGAGGCGCCGCCCGGGGCAGGCAAGACCACCACGGTGCCGCTCGCCATCCTGTCTGACCCGATGCTGCAGGAGCAGCGGATCGTCATGCTGGAGCCCCGCCGTCTGGCGGCCGTCAACGCGGCCTGCTGGATGGCCTCCCGCCTCGGCGAAGAGGTGGGACGGACCGTGGGCTACAGCATCCGCTTCGAGCGGAAGGTGTCGGCCGCCACCCGCATCGAGGTGGTGACCGAGGGGATTCTCACCCGCCGGCTGCAGGACGACCCCCTCCTCGACGGCGTGGGGGTGGTGATCTTCGACGAGTTCCACGAGCGCAGCCTGGTCTCCGACACTGCCCTGGCCCTCTGCCGGGACGTCCAGACCGTGCTCCGGGACGATCTCCGGATCGTCGTCATGTCGGCAACCCTCGACGGTGCACCGGTCTCGCGGCTGCTGGGGGATGCCCCAGTCATCACCAGTCGGGGCAAGAGCTTTCCCGTGGATATCCGTTATCTGGAGCGTGAACCGGCGGGAAACTGCGCGGACGTTGCCGGCAGGGCCGTGCTCCGCGCCCTCGGCGAGACCACGGGGGACCTCCTCGTCTTTCTTCCCGGTTCCGGCGAAATAAGGCGTTGCGAGAAGCTCCTGCGCGAGTCGCTCCCTCCACAGGAGCCGCTCCTGCTCTGTCCCCTGTATGGTGAACTCCCTTTTGCGGCGCAGGAGCGGGCCATCCTGCTGGCCGACCGGCGCAAGGTGGTGCTTGCCACCAACATTGCCGAGACGAGCCTGACCATCGAGGGGGTCAGCGTGGTGATCGACGGCGGCTTTGCCCGACGGCTCCGCTTCGACCCGGCGAGCGGCCTCGGCCGGCTCGTGACGGTCCGCGTCTCCGCCGCCTCGGCGGCCCAGCGGGCCGGCCGGGCGGGACGTCTTGCCCCCGGCGTCTGTTACCGGCTCTGGACCGAGCATGCCCAGCGCACCCTGATTCCCTTCGATTCCCCCGAGATCTGTACGGCTGACCTCGCCTCCCTGGCCCTCGACCTGGCCCGCTGGGGGGTGGTCGATGCGGGGAGTCTTGCCTGGCTCGACCCGCCGCCGGCCGCTGCCCTTGCCGAAGGACGGAAGCTCCTCGAACGGCTTGGTGGGCTGGACAGGGCGGGACGCATCACCGGCGAGGGACGGCGCATGGCCGGGTTCCCTGTTCATCCGCGCCTTGCCCATCTCCTCCTGGCCGCACGGGGGCGGGGCGTCGGTGCTGCTGGGTGCGACCTGGCCGCACTCCTCTCGGAGCGGGACATCTTCCGCGGGACGCGCGAGACCCTCGACCGCTACACCAGCGACAGCGATCTCCTCGACCGGCTGGAGGCCCTCGCCGATTGGCGACGAAGGAGTGCGGTAGGCAGGGGGGTCGGCGCGGCCGATTCTCAGGTCTGCCGTACGGTCGACCGGGTAGCCCGGCAGTTGCGAAGGCTTCTGGACGTCACCGAGGAGGAGACCCTGCCTACTGCTGACGAGGTGGGAATTCTCCTGGCCATGGCCTATCCCGACCGGATCGCCCGGCAGCGCGAACCCGGTTCGGACCGTTATCTCCTGGCCAACGGCCGGGGGGGGCGGCTCTCGGAGTGGAGCGCCGTGCGCAATCACCCCTTTATCGTCGCGGTCAACGTGGAGGGTGGAGAGCAGGGGGAAGGGGTAATCCGGCAGGCGACTGCCGTTTCCCTTGCCGGCCTGCGCCGGGAATTCGCCGGCGCCATCGTCCGGCAGCGGGTGGTGGAATGGGACGAGCGGGAAGGACGGGTGGCCGCCCGGGAGGAGGAGCGTCTCGACGCCCTGGTCCTCGGCTCCCGTCCGGTTGCCGCGTCCGGTGACGAGGTGTGCCGGGCACTGCTTGCGGGGATCTCCGCGGGACCGGGACTGGCGGCCCTTGGCTGGACCCCCCAGGCCCTCCAGTTCAGGGCGCGGATCCGGTTTCTCGCCCGCACGCTTCCCGGCGAGTGGCCCGACCTGTCTGACGGGCAGCTCGCCTCGACCCTGGGTGAATGGCTTGCCCCCTTTGCCGCCGGGGTCAGGTCCCGGGCGGAGCTGGCGAAGGTCGACCTCCTCCCAGCGCTACGCTCGCTCCTCTCCTGGGAGCAGGCGAAGAAGCTGGACGACGGGGCCCCGCCCCAGGTGACCGTGCCGAGCGGGTCCCGGATCCGGGTGGACTATCTCCCCGAGGAGGGGCCGGTACTGGCGGTCAAGCTCCAGGAGCTGTTCGGCCTCGCCGATACGCCAACGGTGGCCTGGGGGAGGGTGCCGCTTCTCCTCCACCTTCTTTCCCCGGCCGGCCGGCCGATCCAGGTCACCCGGGACCTCCGCAACTTCTGGAATGCGGTCTATCCCGAGGTGAAAAAGGAGTTGCGGGGGCGCTACCCGAAACACCCCTGGCCCGACGACCCGTGGAGTGCCGTGCCGACGAAACACACTAAGAGGCGTCAGATGTAAGACGTCAGACGTAAGGCGTCAAACGTAAGGCGTTAGGCGTCGGACGTAAGACGCTAAAGGCAGAAATATTCACGCCTTACGCCTCACGTCCTACGCCTCACCTCAGTAGTTTGTGAAGAGGATTGTCCCGTCCGCCTGGAGAATCCGGCGGACGCCGTCGCCGTCGCGATGGCTGTGGGCGGCGCCAACGACGGCCTGGCGGGGGTAGTCGGCGGGGATGAAGTCCTCGGTCAGGTTGGCGCCATCCTTCCAGGCCTCGAAATGGAGGTGGGGACCGGTGGAGCGCCCCGTGGAGCCGGAGAGGGCGATGGCCGTCTCTCTGTCGACCGCGTCCCCCAGTTTGACGGTGTTGAGCCGGTTGTGAGCATAGAGGGTGGTCATCCCGTCGCTGTGCTGCACGACCACCGTGTTGCCGTAGCCGGAACGCCAGCCGCTGAAGACGACGGTCCCCGCGGCAACCGGCTTGACCAGTGTTCCTTCGGGAATGGCGATGTCGACCCCCTGGTGGAAACGGAGCATGCCGTCGATCGGGTCATGCCTGAGCCCGGTGAGCGAGGTGATCACCCCTTGGATGGGAAGTACAACGGTTTCTTCGCCCTCCCCGGTATGAGGCTGCGGAAGACTGACTGTTTTTTGGGCACTCCCGGTTGCCATATTCTGCTGCGGCGTAGTGCGACCACGAGCCGGCCGTTGCCGGCCGGTCCGTTCCCGGAGGACCCGCGTGGCATTGCCGTTCGGGGTGTCGGTGAAACATTCGACCCCCTCGTCGTTCACGAATCGGTAGATATCGGCGCGGGCCCCCGGCGCGGCGAGAAGCGACGCTGCAACCGCCACCGCCCCAAGGAGCATGAACCTGCCTGCCGACGCTGTTCTTTCTGTCCGGGTCATGGGGCCAACTATACCGCGTTTGCGGTCAATTGACAAGATGCATTAATTAGTCTTTAGGAATGTCGTTCTAATCCAGTTCGGGTTGCAAGGCCGTAAAAACGATAATCGAAGAGGTGAAGAACATATGCGCATTGCGGTTGTCGGCGCCGGAGCCCTGGGGCTTTACTACGGTGCCTTGCTCCAGCGGGCCGGAAACGACGTCCGGTTTCTTCTGCGCCGGGACTTCGAGGCGGTCCGGGACCGGGGGCTGACGGTCCATTCCATCAACGGCGACTTTCATCTCCGAGATGTGCGGGGCTACCGGAGCGCGGTGGAGATCGGCATGGTCGACCTGGTGCTCGTGGGGCTCAAGACCTTCGCCAATCACCTGCTCGGCGAGTTCATCGCCCCCCTCCTTTCTGCCGAGACCCGCATCCTCACCCTCCAGAACGGGATCGGCAACGAAGAAGCCCTTGCGTCCCGGTTCGGCGCCGAACGGGTGCTGGGCGGGGTGGCCTTTCTCTGCTGCAACCGGGGTGAACCGGGGGTGGTGCACCATCTCGGGGCCGGACGCATCGTTCTCGGCGAGTTCCGGGAACACGATCCGGCCAGGGCCGAGGAACTTGCGGCATCATTCCGGTCGGCGGGGGTGGAATGCCAGGTGGTTCGCGACCTGAAGAGGGCCCGCTGGGAAAAGCTCGTCTGGAATATTCCCTTCAACGGCATCTGCGCCTTGACGGGGCAGCCGGTGGATATCCTGCTGGGCCATGACGGCTGCCGGTCCCTGGTCCACGACATCATGATCGAGGTCATCCGGGCGGGGAACGCCCAGGGGCTCAGGGAGGATATCCCGGAGTCGTTTGCCGGGCAGATGATCAGCTTCACCGAACCAATGGGCCCCTATCGTCCGTCCATGCTCATCGACCGGGAGGAGGGACGGCTCCTCGAACTTGACGCCATACTTGCCAAGCCTCTGGCTGCGGGAAGGGAGCAGGGGATCGACATGCCGAAGACCGCGATGCTGTTAGCTCTGCTGGAGACGGCTGTGGAGAACGGTTGACGTACGGTTCGCATTATGCCTTTATATTGGGCATGTGGCGGGTTGAGGTGTCTATTTTTTATGCTAAACTTTAGTCGTCGTTGGCGCAGAGTCCGTTGTTGCTGTCTAATTTATTGAAATATAATAACAATTTGTCTTTGGTCGATTTGGCAATGAATTTGCTTGCTGTAGGGACAGGTTTGGCATAACCGCAGCCGATAAGCCTTGCATTTTGTCGACGGGACACCTATAATCCACCAGTTTTCCATCAAGAACGGGGGGAGGAATCAGCCTTGAAAAAAGTCGAAGCGATCATAAAGCCATTCAAGCTCGATGAGGTAAAGGAAGCACTCAACGAAATCGGCATCCAGGGGATCACCGTCGGTGAGGTGAAGGGTTTCGGCCGACAGAAGGGGCACACCGAGCTCTACCGCGGCGCCGAGTATGTGGTCGATTTCATCCCCAAGATCAAGATGGAGATTATCGTCAGCGACGAGATCGTCGCCAAGGTGGTGGATACCATCGAGCAGGCCGCCAAGACGGGGCGCATCGGTGACGGCAAGATTTTCGTCACCACTGTCGAGGAAGTAATCCGGATCAGGACCGGTGAAAGAGGCGAAGACGCCCTCTAGCAGTTGAAATCATTTTTTTTATCGTGAAAGGAGATTGTTGATGACACCGAAACAAGTAGTAGAGTTCGCCAAGGAAAACGGCGCCCTGATGGTCGATTACAAATTCATGGATTTCGTCGGGATCTGGCAGCACTTCACCACCCCGATCTCGGAATTCGGTGAGGACATCTTCGAAGAGGGGCTCGGTTTCGACGGCTCTTCCATCCGCGGCTGGCAGCCGATCCACGCCTCCGACATGATCATCCTCCCGGACCCGGCCACCGCCAAGATGGACCCCTTCACCGCTATTCCAACCCTGTCGCTTATCTGCAACATCTTCGATCCGATCACCAAGGAAGACTACAGCCGCGACCCGCGCAACATCGCCCGCAAGGCCGAGGCGTACCTGAAGTCCACCGGTATCGGCGACACAGCATTCTTCGGACCGGAGGCCGAGTTCTTCATCTTTGACGACGTCCGCTTCGACATGAGCGCCAACCAGTCGTTCTACGTGGTCGACTCCACCGAAGGGATCTGGAACTCGGGCCGTGAAGAGTTCCCCAACCTCGGCTACAAGCCCCGCCACAAGGAAGGCTATTTCCCGGTCTCCCCGACCGACTCCCTCAACGATCTCCGCAACGAGATGGTGATGGAGATGCAGAAAGTGGGGATCCGCGTTGAGGCCCAGCACCACGAGGTTGCCACCGGCGGCCAGGCCGAGATCGACATGCGCTTCGACTCCCTCGTCGCCATGGCCGACAAGCTCCAGTGGTTCAAGTACATCATCAAGAACGTCGCCGTGCGCAACGGCAAGACCGTTACCTTCATGCCGAAGCCGCTCTACGGCGACAACGGCTCCGGGATGCACTGCCACCAGTCGATCTGGAAGGACGGCACGAACCTCTTCGCCGGCGACAAATACGGCGGACTCTCCCAGCTGGCCCTCTGGTACATCGGCGGGATCATCAAGCACGCCAAGGCACTGTGCGCATTCACCAACCCGACCACCAACTCCTACAAGCGCCTCGTGCCGGGCTTCGAAGCTCCGGTGAACATGGCTTACTCCAGCCGTAACCGCTCCGCCTCCCTCCGGATCCCGATGTTCTCCACCAATCCCAAGGCGAAGCGGATCGAGTACCGCACTCCCGACCCGTCCTGCAACGGCTACCTCGCCTTCGCCGCCATGCTGATGGCCGGCCTCGACGGCATCGAGAACAAGATCGATCCGGGCCAGCCGCTCGACAAGGACATCTACGGGCTTTCCCCCGAAGAGCTCAAGGACATCCCGTCGGCTCCGGGGAGCCTGGAAGAGGCCCTCAACTGCCTTAAGGAAGACCACGAGTTCCTCCTCAAGGGCGACGTCTTTACCCCCGACGTCATCGAGAAGTGGATCGAGTACAAGACCGAAGCCGAGGTCAATCCGGTCCGCATGCGTCCGGTACCGATCGAGTTCGCCCTCTACTTCGACATCTAGGATCGGCGATACAGAGCAGCACGGAAAGGCGGGAGCGATCCCGCCTTTTCTTTTTTCCCATTTCCCCTCTCAGCCGCCAACTATCCCCTCTCCCTGAGGGAGAGGGCCAGGGTGAGGGGGAAATGATGAACTGCTGCCCCTCATCCGGCCTTCGGCCACCTTCTCCCTGAGGGAGAAGGGTATGTCCTACTCCCGTTTGTTCACGTTCTTGTGCCGACGTTGACTTTGCCCGCCGTATCTGCTAGAAAAGAAAGGTTTTCAACTAACGCCCGCACAAGGATTCCATGGAAAATTTCTTCCTGAAGCTGTCGATCATGCTCGTCCCGGCCCTCATGGCGATCACCTGCCACGAAGTCTCCCATGGTTACGTGGCGGACAAGTTCGGGGACAACACCGCCCGCTACATGGGGCGGCTCACCCTGAACCCCCTCAAGCATCTGGATATCTTCGGCACCCTCATGGTCTTCATCATCGGGATCGGTTGGGCCAAGCCGGTACCGGTGAACTTCAACAACCTGCGCCATCCCAAGCGGGACATGATCTGGGTGGGGGCGGCGGGGCCGGTCACCAACTTCATCCTCGCCTCCCTCTCTGCAGCGGCCTTGCGCGGGCTGGGCGCAGCGACGGAGCGGGTTGCCGATGCCGGGCCGCTCCAGGTGTTCGTCGAGCCGGTCGCCCTGATGCTCGCCTTTTCCATTTACATCAATCTCCTGCTTGCCATCTTCAACCTGATCCCGGTTCCGCCTCTCGACGGCGGCAGGGTGGCCGTCGGGCTTCTGCCGTACCGGCTGGCGACGGCATACGCCCGCGTCGAGCGGTACGGCATGCTCATCATCATCGCGCTGATCTTTCTCCCTGACGTGCTTCATATCCCGAGCATCTTCCAGTACGTCATCAGCCCGGTTCTCAGCGTGGGAATCCACCTGCTGGCCGGTCCGCAGAGCCATCTGGTCTTCACCGTGACCCGATTTCTCATGCATTGAATAATACCGTTCAACGTTCAAGGTTCAACGTTCAGTGTTGGAACCTTGAACTTTGAACCTTGAACTTTGAACCTTGAACTTTGTGTTAAGGAGTTTTCGTCCATGAAGAACAAACGCATCGTCAGCGGCATGAGACCGACCGGCAAGCTGCACCTGGGGCATTTCCACGGCGTTCTCGCCAACTGGCTGGAACTGCAGAAGGAGTACGAGTGCTTCTTCTTTGCCGCCGACTGGCACTCCCTCACCACCGAGTACGACAACACGGGCATGATCCGGGAGAGCATCCACGACATGGTGCTCGACTGGCTGGCCTTCGGCATTGATCCGGAGAAGAGTGTGATCTTCCGGCAGAGCCTCGTTCCCCAGCACGCGGAGCTGAATCTGGTTCTCGGGATGATCACCCCGGTCTCCTGGCTGGAGCGCAACCCGACCTACAAGGAGATGCGGGAGAACCTGGCGGCCAAGGACCTTTCCACCTTCGGCTTCCTCGGCTATCCGGTGCTCATGGCCGCCGACATCATCCTCTACAAGGCGACGCGGGTGCCGGTGGGACAGGATCAGCTGCCGCACCTGGAGATCACCCGGGAGATCGCCCGGCGCTTCAACTACCTCTACGGCGAGGTCTTCCCCGAGCCGGAGGCGCTCCTCACCGAGACCCCCAAGGTACTGGGTCTCGACGGCCGCAAGATGAGCAAGTCCTACGGCAACGCCATCTTCCTCTCGGAGAGCGACGATGAGACCCGCAAGAAGGTGATGTCCATGGTGACCGACACGAACCGGGTGCGGCGGAGCGACCCGGGCGAGCCCGACCGGTGCGTGGCCTTCTCCCTGAACCGTCACTACCTCTCCGAGGAGCAGAAGGCCGAGATCTACCCCGCCTGCCGTGGTGCGCAGATCGGCTGCGTGGAGTGCAAGAAGATCCAGGCCGAGGCCCTCGTCCAGGCCCTGACACCCTTCCGGGTCAAGCGCACGGAGCTCGCCGCCCGGCCCGAGGTGGTGGAGGAGGTGCTCGCCGACGGGAGCCGCCGGGCCGCAGAGCAGGCCGACAAGACCATGGACGAGGTCCGCGAGGCGCTCAAGCTTTAATGACACTTTTCCCCTCACCCCTGCCCCTCTTCTTTAGGCCCGCTTATTGGGTCCACAAGGAGCGAGGGGAGAAACCCTCTCCCCACGGTGGGAGAGGGTGGCCGTAGGCCGGATGAGGGGTAAACAGTGATTTAGTAGTGGGGAATAACCTTTGACCAGCGAGACCGCAACACAGGAAAGCTTCTTCGGCGACGGCCAGCAGAGCGCCTACAACGTCAGCGTCGAGGCCTTCGAAGGTCCCCTCGACCTGCTGCTCCACCTCATCAGGAAGAATGAGGTGGACATCTACAACATCCCCATCGCCGCCATCGCCCGACAGTACCTGGAGTACATCGAGCTGATGAAGGAGCTCAACCTCGATATTGCCGGCGAGTTCCTCGTCATGGCCTCGACGCTCATCCAGATAAAGTCGAAGATGCTCCTGCCGATCCCCGCCGACGAGGAAAGCCCCGAGGAAGAGGAAGACCCCCGCGCCGAGCTGGTGAAACGGCTTCTCGAATACAGCAAGTACAAGGAGGCGGCCCAGGCTCTCGGAGAGCGGGAGCTCCTCGGCCGGGACGTCTTTGCCAGGAAGTTCGCGGCCCCGGAGCTCATTGAGCTGCAGCCCGGCGAAGAGCCGCCACAGGTGGATATGATCGAACTCATCGAGGCCCTGCAACGGGTTCTGGCCAAGATCCCGGCCGAAACCTTCCACGAGGTCGGCGTCGAGAATATCTCCATCGCCGACCGTATCGGCGAGATCCTCGCCTTCCTGGAAGGGAAAGAGGCGGTAGCCTTCGAAGAACTCTTTTCCGGGATCCTCACCCGCGAATACGTTGTCGCCACGTTCCTCGCAGTACTGGAGCTTTGCAAGCTGAAGCTGGTGAAGGTCGTCCAGGCACACCGCCTGGAGACCATCTGGGTAATGCCAGCGGTTGCCGCCGGGGAAGGGGAGGAGAGCAGTGGTGACGAGCCTTAAATCCGTGGTGGAAAGCCTCCTGTTCGTTTCCGACGCCCCGTTGTCCCTCGACCGGCTCTGCGCAGTGCTGGAGGAGTACGACCGGGCCGAGGTCCGGGCGGCCGTCGCGGAGCTCCGTGAAGAGTGCTACCGCGAAGGACGCGGGATCATCCTTGAGGAAGTGGCGGGCGGCTACCAGTTCCGCAGCCGTCCCGAGAACGCCGATTTCCTGCGGCGTCTCACCCGGGTCAAGCCCGCCCGGTTCAGCGCGTCGTCCCTTGAAACCCTGGCCATCATCGCCTACCGCCAGCCGGTCACCCGGGCGGAGATCGAGTATCTCCGGGGGGTCGATGCCGGCGGGGTGCTGAAGACCCTGTTGGAGAAGCGGCTGATCCGCATCCTCGGCAAGAAGGACATCCCGGGCAAGCCGCTCATATACGGCACGACGCGGGAATTCCTCGAACTGTTCAACCTGAAGGACCTGGCCGGCCTGCCGACCCTCAAGGAGGTGAGCGAACTGGCCGCCGCCGATGTCTGCGGGGACCAGCGCGAGCTGCCGCTGGCGGTGCCGGCAGGGGACGACGGCGTCGTGAGTCGGGAGTCGGAGGAGTCAGAGGAGTCGGGAGTCGAATCGTGAGGGGGGAGGCGGGAAATCGTAAGGCGTAAGTCGTGAGGCGTGAGTCGGGAATCATAGATGGTGGATCGTAGGAGCCGGCAACGCAGAAGGCCCATTGCATCCTTTATCATATGGTTTAAACTTTGTTTCGAGGGTGTTTTATCGCTTGTAAACCGTTCACCTTTCACCCTTCACCATTCACGGAGTTAGCCATGATTCGCCAGCCGGCAGTGGCCGGACAGTTTTACCCCGGCAACGGGGAGAGGCTTCGGGCGGAAGTGGAACAGCTGGTTGTCGCCGCGCCCGAACGGGATAAGGTTATCGGGGTTATCTCCCCCCACGCCGGCTATATCTATTCGGGCGGGGTTGCCGGCGATCTGTTCGGGCGCGTCGAGGTCCCGCAGGATGTCATCATCCTCGGGCCGAACCACCACGGCATCGGCGCCCGGGCCGCCCTGTACGCCCGCGGGGAATGGCTTACTCCCCTTGGCCGTGTCCCGGTCAACACCCGCCTCGCCGAGCTCGTCATGCAGCATGCCCCGCTGGTGGCCGAAGACACCACCGCCCACCACTACGAACACTCCCTCGAAGTCCAGGTACCCTTTCTCCAGGTCGTCCGCCCCGATGTGACCATCACGCCGCTCTGCCTCGGCTTCGGCGACTTCGCCAGCTGCAAGGCGCTCGGGACCGGCATTGCCCGGGCAATCCGGGAGTATGGCGGCGAGACCCTCATCGTTGCCAGCTCCGACATGACCCACTACGAATCGGCGGATGCGGCGCGGGCCAAGGACGACCAGGCCATCGCCGAGGTGCTGGCCCTTAAGCCCGAGGGGCTCCTCAATGTCTGCCGGGAGCGGGAGATCACCATGTGCGGCGTGGTCCCGGCGACCGTTATGCTTGTTGCCGCCCTGGAGTTGGGCGCCACGCGGGCGCGGCTCGTGCGCTACGCCACGAGCGGGGATGTGACGGGGGATAATCGGCAGGTAGTGGCGTATGCTGCGCTGACGGTTAGCTGAAGCTGTTCGACGTTCAACGTTCGATGTTCGACGTTACAAGCGTCCACAACCAAATTGCAAGCATTTGAAAATTACACTTCAAACCTCGAACGTCGAACCTCGAACATCGAACAGGTTTTTATGGACGTCATCACCACCCACGTTAACGCCGACTTCGACTGCCTCGGCGCCATGGTCGCCGCGAAGAAGCTCTATCCAGACGCCCTCATGGTCTTTTCCGGGTCGCAGGAGAAGAGCATGCGCGACTTCTTCCTCAAGTCGACCGGCTACGCCCTGAACTTCACGCGGCTTCGCGACGTGGACTTCACCGCCATCGACCGCCTCATCCTCGTGGACTGCCAGCACTCCTCCCGCATCGGCCACTTTGCCGACATCCTCGCCAAACCGGGCCTCCAGGTCCATATCTATGACCACCACACCGAAACCCCCGGCGACATCAGACCGAGCGGCGGGGTGATCCGCGAGTGCGGCTCGTCCACCTCCATCCTCACCCATATCCTCATGAAAAAGGGGTGCGAGGTGAGCCCCACCGAGGCGACGCTGATGATGCTCGGCGTCTACGAGGACACCGGGAGCCTCACCTTTCCCTCCACGACGGTGGACGATTACTCGGCCGCGGCCTGGCTCCTGGAAAAGGGGGCGAGCCTCAACACGGTGGCGGACTTCATCACCCAGGAGCTGACCGCCGAGCAGGTTTCGCTCCTGAACGATCTCCTCAAGTCCCTTACGACCACCACCCTGAACGGGGTGGATATCTCCATCGCCCAAGCCTCGGTGGACTACTACATCGGCGACATCGCCGTGCTGGCCCACATGATGCGGGACATGGAGAACCTGGAGGCGCTCTTCATCGTGGTGGGGATGGGGAGCAGGGTCTACATCGTGGCGCGGAGCCGCATCCCCGAGGTGAACGTGGGTGAGATCCTGCGCGATATGGGAGGCGGCGGTCACGCCACCGCGGCCTCGGCTGCGGTGAAAGAGCTCACCCTCATCCAGGTGCTGGCCCGGCTGGAGGAGGTCCTGCGGGAACGGGTCAACCCCCGGCGGATGGCGCGGGACATCATGTCGTCGCCGGTAAAGACCATGCCGGCAACGACCACCATCGAGGAGGCGCGGGAGCTTCTCACCCGGTACAACGTGAATGCCATGCCGGTCATGGACGGGGGACGGATGGTCGGCATCATTTCCCGGCGGATCGTGGAAAAGGCCCTGTTCCACAACCTGGGGGAGCTCCCCGTTGAGGAGTACATGCACACCGAGTTCATGACGGCGGAGCCGACCACGCCGATCGCCGCCATCCAGGGATACATGGTGGGGCAGAACCGCCGGTTCGTGCCGATCTTCGAGGAGGGAGAGCTGGTCGGTGTCGTCACCCGCACGGATCTCCTGCGCTACATGTACTCGGGCGAGGCCCTCTACGACTTGGCCCGCGACAACATCCCCGTGCGCATGCGGGAGCTCGCCGGGATGATGGGGAAGCAGCTGCATCCACGCATCATGCAGATCCTGCGGGACCTGGGGCGCGTCGGCACCGAGCTTGACCTGCCGGTGTACGCCGTGGGGGGCTTCGTGCGCGACCTGCTGCTGTGGATCGAGAACGAGGATGTTGACGTGACCGTGGAGGGGGACGGCATTCTCTTCGCCGAAACCTTTGCCGCCGAGTTCGGCTGCCGCTGCAAGGGGCACGAGAAGTTCGGCACGGCGGTGATCATCTTCCCGGACGGCTTCAAGATCGACGTGGCGAGCACCCGTCTGGAGTATTACGCCTCCCCCGGCGCGCTCCCCACGGTGGAGCGGTCCTCCCTCAAGATGGACCTCTACCGCCGCGACTTCACCATCAACACCCTCGCCATCCGCCTCAACAGTGCCGCCTTCGGCCAGCTCATCGACTTTTTCGGTGCCCAGAAGGACCTCCAGGACCGGGTCATCCGCGTCCTGCACAACCTCTCCTTCGTCGAGGACCCGACCCGGGTGTTCCGGGCGATCCGCTTCGAGCAGCGGCTCGACTTCCGCATCGCCAAGCACACCGAGAACCTGATCAAGAACGCGGTGAAGATGAGTTTTCTCGACAAGCTCGGCGGCAAGCGCCTGCTTTCCGAGTTGGTCCATATCCTGCGGGAAAAGGACCCGCTGCGGGGTGTGGAGCGGATGGCCTCGCTGGGGCTTCTCCGGTTCATCCACCCCGACCTCCAGCTCATTCCCGAAACACGGCGGGTGCTCGATGAGGCCAAGAAGATCGTCGCCTGGTTCGAGCTCCTCTTCCTGGAGCGGCGCTACGAGAAATGGGCGGTCTATTTCCTCGCCCTCTGCAACCCGCTCAGTAACGAACAGTTCTGGGGGACCTGCACGCGGCTCGCCGTGAATGAACATTACAAGGAGAAGCTGTTCGAGAGCCGTAAGATGGGAGGGATAACGCTCGACGCCATGGAGCGGCGGGCGAGCAAGGGGCAACAGATCCAGCGCAGCGATGTCTACCACTGGCTGACAGGACTCCCGGTGGAGGTTCTTCTCTACCTGATGTCGCGGACCAGGAGCGAGGAGGTGAAGCGCTGTATCTCTCTCTACTTCACCCAGCTCCAGAATATCCGCTGCTTCATCACCGGCGAAGACCTGAAGGCGCTGGGGGTCCCCGAAGGGCCCCGTTTCAGGGAAATCCTCGATGTGGTGCTGGATGCCCGGCTGAACGGGCTCGCGGCCACCAGGGAGGATGAGCTGCGCATCGCCCGGGAGAGGCTGGCCGAGGCGTAATTCTGATCCTGCTGCATCCATATCCATGGAAATGAAAGGGGAGCCGGTCGGCTCCCCTTATTTATATCCTTCGGGAAATTTTAGCGGGGAGGGGCAGCTGCCGCAGCCTCGTCCGTTCCGGTCGACCCCGAGCTGCGGACCTTGCGTTGGCGTCTCTCGAATGGAATTCTGTTTCGCTGCCATCATGGCAGGCACTGGCATTTACGGCGGGTGTCCGCTCGCCGCTCGGACTTTTCCCTCCACTCCCGAGGCTGAGGCAGCCGCCCCTGAATTCAAGGATGACCGGATATTGCGGGAAATGAAATTCTTATCCCGTAACCGCCGAGATCGAGGCGGCAATGCCGTCCATGAGGAGCGCCAGTTCCTCCATGGTGATGGCAAGGGGGGGAAAGATGACGATGACGTTGCCGAGGGGGCGAAGGAAGAGGCCGTGCTTGCGGGCCTCCAGGCAGACCTCGACGCCGACCCGCTCTTCCCAGGGATAAGGCTCCCGCGTCTCCCGGTCCCGCACCAGTTCGACGGCGCCGATCATGCCGCAGTGACGGACATCCCCCACGTGTTCCAGCGATTTCATCCGGGCAAGCCGCTCTTCCAGGTAGGCTACCTTGGCCGGGAGGGCATCCAGCAGCCGCTCCTTCTCGAAGAGATCGAGGGAGGCTAGGGCTGCGGCGCAGGCGATGGGGTTGCCGGTGAAGGTGTGGCCATGGAAGAAGGTCTTGAGCTCCTGGTATTCGCCGAGGAAGGCGTCGTAGACCTCCCGGGTGGTGAGGGTGGCTGCGAGGGGGAGGTAGCCGGCCGTGATTCCCTTGGAGAGGGCCATGATGTCGGGGGTCACCCCCTCCCGCCCGCAGGCGAACATGGTGCCGGTCCGGCCGAAGCCGACCGCCACCTCGTCGGCGATCATCAGGCAGTCGTACCTGTCGCAGAGCTCGCGCACCCGCCGGACGAACCCTGCCGGTTGGACGATCATTCCCCCGGCTCCCTGGACGAGGGGCTCGATCACAACCCCGGCCAGCTCGCCGGCATGGGCCGCCATGAGTCGTTCGAGCTCGGTAAGGCAGAGCTGGCCGCACCTGGCGCAATCGCGCTCCGTCGTGAGCTCGCAGCGGTAGCAGTAGGGGGAAGGCGCATGAACGGCAGGGAAGAGGAGGGGGCGGAACACCTCGTGGTAGATGTCGATCCCGCCGACGCTCATGCAGCCGATCGTGTCGCCGTGGTAGGCGTTCCGGAAGGAGACGAAGCGGGTCTTCTCCGGCCGGCCCTTGTGTCGCCAGTACTGGAAGGCCATCTTGATGCCGACCTCCATGGCGGTGGAGCCGTTGTCCGAGTAAAAGATCTTGGCGAGCCCCGGCGGGGCGATCTCCACGAGGCGTTTGGCGAGCAGCGCGGCCTGGTCATTGGCAAGCCCCAGTTGTGTCGCGTGTTCGAGCCGGTCCACCTGGGTCTTTACCGCCTCGTTAATCTCCTTTTTGCAGTGCCCGTGGACGTTGGTCCAGACCGAGGCGACCCCGTCGAGCCAGCGGTTGCCGTCGGAGTCGATCAGCCATGACCCCTCCCCGCCGACGATGACCAGCGGGTCGCTCGCCTCCCACTCCCGCATCTGGGTGAAGGGGTGCCAGACATATTTTTTGTCGTACTCTTGGAGAGTTTTAGTATCCATTTCTACAATTCCATTTTCTGGTATTTCCAGACGATGATTGGCAAACTCCAAATCTCAAATCACAAATCTCAAACAAGCTCCAAAGAAACATCCAATAACCATTTGAACGGTATTTGCTTTTGGATATTGAAAATTGTTTTGTATTTGGAGCTTGCGATTTGGTGCTTTTTTCAAGTAATGCCCATCTCCCGCAGCATGATCACCGTAGCGGGCTCGGCGGCGAGATGGGCGGTGAGCGCCGTCACCGCCTTGCGGGGGTCGTCCTCCGTCACGTGGGGGAAGATGCCGATGACCGGCGCGCCCGCCAGGGACGAAATGAGGTGCGGGGCTGACTGCTCGGCCATTCCCGGCTTCTCCGGGTAGTCGTTGATGACGACGCCGGCCACCGCAAGCCCCATCTGCCGCGCCGCGTAGCAGGTGAGGACCGTGTGGTTGACGGTCCCCAGGTTTGGCCGGGCGACCACGAGAAGCGGGAGCTTCAGCTGCACTGCCAGGTCGGCGATGAGAAGCCCGCCAACCAGGGGAACCATGAGCCCCCCGGCGCCTTCGACGATCACGTAGTCGTGGCGGGCGGCAAGCCGCTCAAAGGCTTCGGCGATGCGGCCGAGGTCGATCCGGACCCCGTCGCGGCCGGCCGCCTCCGAGGGGGCGAGGGGCTCCCGCAGGCAGTAGGGGGCGGTGTCGGCGTCGACACCGGCCAGCCCCGCCCCCCAGGCGAGGAGCTCGGCGTCTTCGGAGACGAGCTTTCCGTTCCGCTCGATGCAGCCGCTCGTCACCGGCTTCATCACCCCCACGTTCAGACCCCGGTCGCGGAGGAGCCGGGCTAGGGCGGCAGCCACGAGGGTTTTGCCGACGCCGGTGTCGGTGCCGGTTATGAAGATGCCTTTTGCTGACATAACGTGACGATCCTTTCGTAAATCTCAAATTCCAAGCACCAAATCACAAACTACAAACTCAAATTGTTCAATTTGTTTGTGCAAGATTGTTGGAATTTGTGATTTGGAATTTGGGATTTAATAACTCTACTGTCTCTGTGCAGTTCATTCACAGCATGAAGCCACTTCCAGCCCCAGGTCCTTCAGCATCTGCCAGTCCTGCTCCGCCGGGCGGCCGGTGGTGGTGAGGTAGTTGCCGATCATGGTGCCGCTCGCCCCGGCAGCGAACATCCACGACTGGAGGTCGCGCAGGTTCTTTTCCCGGCCACCGCAGACCGAGATCTTCTTTGCCGGGAGGATGAAGCGGAAGAGGGCGATGGTCGTCAGGCACTCCATGGGCGAGATGAGCTCTGCGCCGGCGAGGCGTGTCCCCTCGATGGGGTTCAGGAAATTAAGGGGGACCGAGTCGATGTCCAGCTCCCGCAGGATGAGGGCCAGTTCCACCCGCTGGGCGGCACTTTCCCCGAGGCCGAAGATGCCGCCGCAGCAGACCTTCATCCCCGCCGCCTTCGCCACCCGCACGGTCTGCACGTCCTCTTCGTAGTCGTGGGTGGTGCAGATCTCCGGGAAGAAGCTTCGGGCCGTTTCCAGGTTGTGATGGTAGGTCGCCACCCCCGCCTCGTGGAGGGCACGGGCGATCCCGATGTCGATGATCCCGAGGGAGCAGGAGGGTGTGATGCCGGTTTCCTGCCGGATGCGCTGCACGGCCCGCAGGATTCGCTCCAGCTCCTCTCCCCGGTTGATGGTCGTGCCGCTGGTGATGATCCCGTAGCAGGAGGAGCCGTTGGCCTCGGCCTCCCGGGCGCAGGCCACTATCCGCTCCTCGTCCACGAGGGGGTAGACCGGCGCGTCGGTCCGGTGGTGGGCCGACTGGGCGCAGAAGGCGCAGTTCTCGGGGCAGCGCCCCGACTTGGCGTTGATGATGGAGCAGAGGTAGACCCGGCTGCCGACGAAATGTTCCTTGATCCGATTTGCCTCGGCGAAGAGGAAGAAGAGCTCGGCCCTCCCGGCGGTCGCCAGGTGCAGGGCTTCTGCCTCGGTGATGGTGCCGCCGGCGATGACCCTGTCGGCGATTGCTGCGATGGTGGTTCTCATGGTGCGTCCTCCGCCCTTTTTGTTAGCACAGGGGGGAGGTGGTTGTCAACCCGAATCAATTATGGGTTAACCACTGATAGCTCTTTTGCACCGGGACCAGCTGTCTTGTAACATGCGGATAGGCCGCGCCCGGATTTGCGGCAGATTTGGCTTGGCCGATTGAGCAAAACTGCAGGCGTAGTACCCACAGGGCATAAACAGCGCTACGTCGAGGATTTTGCGATTGAAGGCCGGGGTAAAGATGTCGTGAAGACGGGGGTGGCCCTTATTTGACGTGCTTTTCCACCAGTTCTTCGATGATCTCGCCGATGGTGGTGCGGCGGTGGGCGG
The DNA here is from genome assembly GCA_024281055.1 of Geobacteraceae bacterium. Lineage (GTDB taxonomy): Bacteria > Desulfobacterota > Desulfuromonadia > Geobacterales > Geobacteraceae > JAMXLF01. Next base: position 27,112 of record JAMXLF010000007.1, on the reverse strand, counting down.
CGGCGATCTTGAGCCGCAGGTGCAGGTCCTGGCGGATGTTGGCGGTGAGTCGCACGTCTCCTTCGGGAACGAGCCCTGAGACAGCTTTTGCCTCCATGGCTTTCCTGGCGGGTGGCTTGGAAACGGTCTTCCGCTTCGCCTCACGGGATGCGGGCCTTTGCGTCTCCTTTGTCTTCTTCGGTGTACTTGATGCGGCGGGTTGCCTTTCCGGTCCCGATTCCTTCGGACCCGCTGTTTTGGTGCCGGTTTCCGTCTTTTTCGGCGGGGGGAGCTCGAAGAGGGGGATCTGATCCCTGGTGTCGTCGTCAAGCATTGGGGACTCCTTGACTTGAGGGCGTGGGTAGTAGTGGTGTTCGGATTGTACCATGTATACTTACCTGAGTAAATATCTGTCGAAGGGGCCTCTTTTTTTCTATTGCCCTTCATCGTCCCGTCCCGCGAAGCTTTGTGCGTTTTCCCTGGCAGCAGGGGAGAGAATCTGGTAAAAAACGGTTCTGATGATGAACGATGGAGGAATAGCTTCATGGGGCTCATTCGGACGACAATCCCTGTCTGCTTGACGGCAGGCGTGTTACTGCTCGCTCTCCTGTTCCTCGGTGGCTGTGCCGGCGAACCGGGGATGACCGCGTACCGGCAGGGGGACTTTGCGGGAGCGCTCCAGGAGTTCGGCGCCGAAGGGACCCCTGAGGGGGATTTTGCCGTTGGCGTCATGTACGGCAAGGGTGAAGGCGTCAAGCGTGATCAGGCTGTGGCGGCACGCTGGTTTCGGCGGGCTGCCGAGCGGGGGCACGCCGGCGCCCAGTACAACCTGGGCCTTCTCTGTTTCAAGGGAGACGGTGTGGCGAAGGATCTGAAGGAGGCTGCGTTCTGGTTCCGCCGTGCCGCCGACCAAGGCTACGCAAAGGCCCAGGTCAACCTGGGGCTCATGTACGCGCGGGGGGAAGGGGTGGACAAGGAGCTCCGCGAGGCAGCCCGCTGGTTTCGCCAGGCGGCGGAGAATGGCAATAACGGCGCATGTTTCAATCTCGGGCTTCTCTACTTCAAGGGTGAGGGGGTGGGGAAGGATCACCGGGAAGCGGCCCACTGGTTCCGCCTTGTCGCCGAGCAGGGTGATCCCCGTGCCCAGATATTCATGGGAGTGATGTATGCCCGGGGGGACGGGGTGGAGAAGGATCGCAGCAAAGCAGAACACTGGCTCCGCAAGGCTGCCGACCAAGGGTCGGTCCGGGCAAAGCGTTACCTGCGGGAGCTGGATGGCAACGGCACAACGCCGGCGTCGTGAGCAGATGAATTTTCCACTTTTTGATGAGCTGTCGTAATCCCGCCAGTACTTGCAATCCCGAATGATCACTCAGATACCGATAAACAAAAACTTTTTCTGGCATTGTGCAGATTATTCTGTTACAAGTGACGTCACTGTGAGATATTGTAACATTTATTGTTATAATAAAATACCAATTATACCTGTTTAATGTTTTGAGATTAACTCTAGGCTTGGGTTGTGTATACAATTATGCCAGCGTTATGGAATCTGACAGATGGGCCGGTATTCCTGCTGGAAATTTATGTCTGATAGGAGGAGGGAAATGAAGTACGCTGTTATTGTTATCGTGTTGTCGGTAGCTATGGGCACGGCCTTTGCCGAATGTCCGAAGGGGTTTACCTTCAATACCACCAAGAAAAAGTGCGAGGCTATTCCCATGTGCCCCAAGGGTTTCTCGCTTGACGCCGAGCAGGACTTCTGCAGCAAGCCCTCACGCAGCGGCAAGTGTCCGGAGGGCGCGAAGTACAACGCCAAGTCAAAGAGCTGCGAAGCGCCGTTCATCTGTCCGCCCGGGACCGTGTTCGACCAGGATATCGACAAATGTCTGCAGAAATGACCAGCTCCACGGCTGGTTGACCGCTGGACAGAGGCGGGGAGGAGACTCCCCGCCTTTTTTGCGTCTGGCTTATCTCCTCTTGTACATCTAGATACGAGTTGCCGCCATTCGGCCCTGTATTCCGGGTTGCGATCCCGAATTTGTTGGCAATAGGCGCGGGAATCTGCTAAACATGGCTTGGCAGGCTATTGAAAAGTGATGTATTTCAACAACCTGCCAGAGTTTGTCCTTGAGTTAATAAGACGCTACGGCTTTGCAAATATGAGGAGCTCACATGCCTGCCTCGGATCTTTTTCGCGGTGCCCTGCTGGTTGACGGTTCCGGAGCGTCCCCCCGGCGTGCCGATGTGCTGGTGGCCGGTGAGCGGATCGTAGCGGTTGCCCCGAAGCTCGATGCCCCGGCGGACCGGGTCGTCGATGCCGGCGGACTCGTGCTCGCGCCGGGGTTCATCGATATCCACGGCCACACGGACATGACGCTCTTCCGCAATCCCCATGCGCCCAGCAAGGCGTTCCAGGGGGTTACCTCAGAGGTGATCGGCAACTGCGGCCTGGGGATGTTTCCGGTGGCAACGGGACGTGAACGGGAGCTGGCCGACTACCTTCGGCTCCACGATTTCACCCTGCCGGCAGACGGCCTCGAATGGGACGATTTCGCCTCTTACGCCGACCGCCTGGACCGGCTCGGCCTCATCAGCCACGTGGTGCCGCTGGTCGGCCATGCGCCCCTGCGGATCGCCGTCATCGGAATGGCTGACCGTGAGCCTGTTGCCGCGGAGCTGGAACGGATGGCGAGCCTCCTCGCGGAAACCTTGCGGCAGGGAGCCTGGGGAATGTCCACCGGACTCATCTATCCACCGGGAAGCTTTGCGCCGTGCGCCGAACTGGTAGCCCTCGCGCGGGTACTGGCCGCCTCGGGCGCCCTCTATGCGAGCCATATCCGCGACGAGGGGGAAGGGCTCATGACTGCCCTCGACGAGGCGATCGCCATCGGCAGGGATAGCGGTGCGAGGGTCCAGGTGTCCCACCTGAAGGCCCTGGGGAAGACCAACCGGGGACGAGGCGGGGAGTTGCTGGCACGGCTTGCCTCGGCGCGGGAGACGGGGGTGGATATTGGTGCCGACCAGTACACCTACGACGCCTCGGCCACGACCCTGGCGGCCGTCGTTCCCCGGTGGGCCCACGCTGGCGGGGCCGGTGCGCTGCTTTGCCGTTTGCGCGACCCCGCGCTCACGGCGCGCCTTGCTGCAGAGATCGGCCGGGAGATGACGGTGCGCGAAGGGGCGGCGGGGATCATGGTGAGCAACGTGCGCTCGGCCGAGAACCGGGCGCTCTCGGGTCGAACGATCTCGGCCATCGCCGCCGGGTGGGGGTGTCCCCCGGAAGAGGCGGTGATCCGGCTTCTTGTCGAAGAGGAAGGGTGTGTCGGGGCGATCTTCTTCTCCATGGCTCAAGAGGACGTGGCGACCATCCTCGCCGACCCGCATGTTGCGGTCGGCTCCGACGGCCACGCCCTCGATGCGGCGGCGGACGCCGGCGAGGCGACCCACCCCCGCTCCTACGGCACCTTTCCCCGGGTCCTTGGACGCTGCGTGCGGGAGGAGAAGCTTCTCACGCTCGCCACGGCCATCCGGAAGATGACCGCCCTCCCCGCCGGCCGCCTCGGACTCAGCGACCGGGGAATGGTTCGGCCCGGTTTTGCCGCTGACCTGGTCCTCTTCGACCCGGAGGCCATTGCTGACCGGGCGACCTATACCGATCCCCACCGCTACGCCACGGGGGTCGTCCATCTCCTGGTCGCAGGGCGACCGGTGATATGGGACGGAAAGCTGACCGGAGACCGGCCGGGGCGGGTGTTGCGTAAGGGACGGCCTTAAATGAACAGTCGGCGAATCGCTTTCGAAAGGCGTTGAAATATGGCCGTTGCAACGAACCATTCACTCTGGCTGGGCCTGGCGGGACTGTTGCCTCTTCTCGTTTACGTCGTTCTGGTCTTCCGCGGCACGGACATCCTGGCGGCGACGGCGCTCTGCGTCGTACTCGGCGCATTCCTCAGCCACCAGACGCTCATCAGCTTCGGCGCGGCGCTCGCCAACGCCATGGGTTCCTTTCTCGCCCTGGTCGGCCTCATTATCATGCTCGGCCGCGGCCTCGGGGAGGTGCTCGCCGCCACCCGGGTCTCTCACACCCTCGTTCACCGGATAATCCACACCATCGGCGTCGACACGGAGAAAAAGGCGATGCTCGGCATCATGGCCGCCTGCCTGGTGATGGTCGGCCTGCTCGGAACCATGGCGGGGGGGAACGCCATCATCGCGCCGATCGTCGTGCCGATCGCTGCGGGGGTGGGACTTTCCCGGAGCACGGTCGGGGTGATTTTCCAGGCGGTGGGCGAGGAGGCGCTGATCCTCGGGCCCTTTTCGCCGCCGGTCATCACCCTGCTCGGCCTGACGCACATCGGCTACGCCGAGATGCTCCTCTACGTTTCCGGGCCTGTCGCCCTCATCACCCTGACCGTCACCTGGTGCATGATCCAGCGAATCCAGCGCCGGACCCGGGATAGTCACCCCTACGCTCCTCCAGCGGAACTGGCGCGGTTCGCGCCAACGCCCCGGAGCACCCGCGCCACCCTGGTCTTTGTCGGCGCCTTTCTCGCGGCGGTCATCTACGGCCTTGTCACGCACGCCCCCACCTCGTTCGTGGTCGTCATCATGCTCGGGCTCTCCTTCATCACCGGCCTCGTCGGCGGGCTCACCTTCGCGGAGGTCCTCGGCCTCATCGTCAAGGGGATGGCAGGAAATGTCGGCCTGTTTCTCCTTTTTCTGCTGCTCGATCCGTTCATCACATTTGTCGAGCAGGCGGGGGGCTTTGCCGCCCTTGGCGCCTTCCTCAAGCCGGTCATGGAGCTCGGCGGCAGGCCGGCGATCGTCATGACCGGCGGCTTCCTCGGGGCCTTCGGCATCAGCGGCGCCACGGTGGCGACCCTCAAGCTCCTCCACGAGATGTTCGGCCCGCTTTTGGCCAAGTATGCCGTCTCCATGCTCGCCTGGTCCCTTGCCCTGGTGGTGGCCACCCGGGTCCACAATTTCGTCTTCCCCGGGGCGAACATGGTCAGCTCCCTCGGCTTCGCCGAGTCCGACGACATGCGCTCGATGCTCAAGAACGGCTGGGTGGTCGGCGCCTGCCAGCTCGCCTTTCTCGCCTGTTTCAGTCTGGTGTTTGCCTGACAGTGCGAATCGTCGGAAGTGGAGCCCTAAACCTTAATGTGTTTCACTGCTTACGGGAGGGGGAGTCCTTGCGGACCTGTTTTTCTGGTAATGGGGGTGGGATTCTGGTATAGTTGGAAACATTGGTCTTAACAAATAGAAGGGTTTCGTTCATGGGGAAAATCATCAGCCTGGGCATAGCCATGCTGCTTCTGCTGGCTACGGGCGCGGACGCCGTCGAACCGTACTGCTTCGACGAAGCGGGGGCCCAGTACGGCATCAATCCGCAGATTCTGCGGGCCATCGCCAAGGTCGAGTCGAATAACAACCCGCGTGCCATCAACTGGAACACGAACGGAAGTTACGACTTCGGCGTGATGCAGATCAACTCCAGCTGGGCATCGACCCTGGGCATGGAGCGGTGGAACGCCCTGGGCGACGTGTGCACCAACATCAAGACCGGCGCGATGATTCTTGCCGCGTGCATGGAGAAGTACGGCTATACCTGGGAAGCCGTCGGCTGCTACAACAGCCGGACGCCGGCAAAGCGCAACCGCTATGCAAACCTGGTGTCGAAGCAACTGGAGCGCATCCAGCGCGACGATACGCAATTCCGTCCCCGCGTCGAAGCCACGGGCCACGATCAGGTCGATGCCCTGGCCAGAGCAGTTGATGCCGGCGCGGGAAGCGCACGGGACTCGAAGTCCCAGGCCGGCGTTCCGCTCCCGGGAGACGTCGCTCCCGACCAGCCGGCGCTACCCTCCGCAGGACAGCCCGCCTCGTCCGGGAACGTGCCCGGGGTGGAGCTCAGTGCCTCCTCGGCATTCGAAGTCAACCCCCCGGGGATGTAGGTTCCCGTTTCTTTCCGGTACCCGTTTTCCGGTAAGCGATCGCAGGCCCGCGGCTACTTCTTATCCTTCCTGGCATTCATGATCTTCAGGACCCGTGCGGTCACGTCCTCCCCCTCCACACCACTGCCGACATAAAGAAGGTCCCGCTTGACGACGACGGCTGAATAGCCGTTCGCCTTGCCGAAGGCCGCCGCGGCCTCTTCGATATCCTGGTAGAGCTGTCTCGTCACCTCCGCCTCGAACCCCTTCATCTCTTTTTCTGCGCTCTGCAGGAACTTCCGGTGCTCCTCGACCTTCTTCTCGAATTCCTTTGCCTTGGCCTCCTGCTCCTTCGGGGGGAGAGACGGGAGTTTCACCTGAAGGGCTGCCTTCTGTTTCTCCAGCAGTTTCTGCCGGGCGTTTACCTGGCTTTCCAGCCGCTCGGACTTCTTCCTGACCTTTTCGCGGGCTGTTTTGCCCGCCTCGGTCTCCGCTCCGAAGCGTGTTATGTCTACGTAGCCGATTTTGACGGTGTGTTCCGTTCCGGTCGCTTCGGGCTGCTTCAGCTCCGTGGCCGGAGTGGCTGCGGGCTCCGGCACGGCGGCCGTCGGCGCGGTGAGGGGTTGCATTTTGCCCGCGTGCGCCATGGTCGGAGCAGCGAGAAGGAGGGCGAGGAGGCAGATACGCGAGAGTGTGAAAGCTTTGTACATGGCAAACCTCGAAGTATGCCGGGCGGGACGGCCCCGGCGTCGGATGGGTTGTTACCCAGCGAAAGAGAATAGCGCGTTTCTGTCTCCGAGGCAATCAAAGAACGCGTTTCTCCCCGTAGCGCGCGGCGTTGCCGGCTTCCATTCCTCCCGCTTCTCTCCGGTCTTTTTTCATCGTTTTCGTCTGGAAATGGGGGAGGGAACGTGGTAATAACTGGTACAAGACCACTACGGGGAAATGGAGCGAGATGGAACCCATCTACGAGAAGAAGTTTCAGGTGCGGTCATACGAGGTGGACGCCCATGGACTGGTGCGGCCGACCGCGATCCTCAATTACCTGCAGGAGGCGGCGGGAGACCACGCAAAGCTGCTCGGGGTCTCGGTGCTCGACCTGATGGCGCAGGGGCTCACCTGGGTGCTGTCGCGCACCCACCTGCAGCTCCCCGGCACGGTACGCTCCCGCGAGGAGGTGCGGGTGCGCACCTGGCCTTCGACCCGGGAGGGGCGCTTCTCGTGCCGTGAATTCGAGATGACTGCCGCCGACGGCCGCCCCATTGCCCTTGCCACGAGCTCGTTCGCGGTGCTCGACCTTGCCACCCGTCGACCGGTGGTGATCGACGAGCGCCTCCCCGCCTGGCCGCTCCTGCCGCGCCGGGCGATTGCCGACAATTTCGCGACGCTGCCGCGCCTCACCGCGCCGGAGACGGAGCTCGTCTTCCAGGTGAGGAGGGGTGACCTGGACATCAACCGGCACGCCAACAACGTGGTCTACGCCGCCTGGGCACTGGAGACGGTGCCGGCGGCGGTGGCGGAGGAGTGCCTCCTTTCCGAGCTCGAAATCGCCTACCGGGCCGAGGTGTTCTACGGCGAAACGGTCGTCGCCCGCTGTCAGGAACTTGCCGGCGGAGGGGAGCGGGCCTTTCTCCACCAGCTCATGCGGCGTGAGGACGGTGTCGAGCTCACCCGCCTCGTCACCCGCTGGCGGGCATGCCCGTCTCCTTTACCCTGACCGGTTGCGAGGCAAACGTGAACGGAGAGCAAACCTGGCGCATCGGCATCGACCTGGGGGGGAGCAAGACCGAAGCCCTGCTCCTGGCAGCGAATGGGACAGTGGCGCGCCGCACGCGTCGGGCGACCCCGCTGGCAGAAGGCTACGACGCCATTGTCGCGGCGGTGGCCGGGCTGGTCCGGGAAACGGCGGTGCTGGTGCCGGCAGGGTTCCCCGTGACGGTGGGGGTCGGTATCCCCGGTTCCGTCGATGCCGTGACCGGTCTGGTGCGCAACGCCAATTCCACCTGCCTGATCGGCCGGCCGTTCCAGGCCGATCTGGAACGCGAGCTGGGGCAGCCGGTGGGGATGCGCAACGATGCCGACTGCTTCACCCTGGCGGAGTGCCGGTTGGGGGCGGGGCGGGGCTTTGGTCTTGTGTTCGGCGTGATCATGGGGACCGGTTGCGGCGGCGGGCTCTGTATCGACGGTGTGGTGCGCGAGGGTCCGCACCGGATCGCCGGGGAGTGGGGGCATTTCTCCGTGGATCCCGCCGGGGCGCATTGCTACTGCGGCAACCGGGGCTGCGTGGAAACCCTTGTCAGCGGCTCGGGGGTGGAGTCGGCCTTTCTCCGGGAATATGGCGAGCGGCTCGGCATGGACCAGATCGTCGCGGGGGCGCGGGCCGGCGAACCACTGTGCCGTCGGGCCTTCGACCGCTTCCTCGACGACTTCGGCCGCTGTCTCGGCGGTCTCATCTCTATCCTCGATCCCGACGCGGTGGTGCTGGGAGGTGGACTGTCCAACATCACCGAGCTATACACCGAAGGCTGCGAGCGGGTCCGGCACCACGCCTTTCACGACGACCTGCGCACTCCCATCCTCAGGAACGAACTGGGCGATTCTGCGGGCGTCTTCGGCGCCGCCTGGATCGGCAGGTAACCGGTTCCCTTCTCCCCGAACTAAACCCAAGGCCCACCTGTCACGAAGACGCGGTGGTTTTTTCTTTCAGGTCTCCCCTTGCGCTGTTTCACCCTTTGCACAATTGTCATTTTTTTAAGCTGGGTAATTGACTGTGAGGGAAATGATTATAAAGTTGTAACATAGTGCTCAAGACTCGCTGAAGATGGAGGGGATCATGGCTAATTGTGACCTGCTTTCTTCCTGTTTCTTCTATAATCACGAGTTGGCAGATATGCCGTGCACCTATCGACATCTCATGAACAAGTACTGTTGTGGTGATTTCACTAAGTGTGCGCGCTTTGTTTACTCCCAGAACTTTGGGCGCAATGAAGTACCCAAGTCCTTATTTCCAAATGAATTTTATGACACGAGCCTCACAACGGTCTTGTCCAGACAGTTACGTCAAATCGCCGAAAAGTCTTCTGTTAATTGAGCATGACACGTGACTGTTCCGGTCAACGCCGGCCCAGCCCTCAAATCTTTCCATTCCCGGACCATTCATGCCCGGCTTCGTTTGGCCAATCCCGGTGACCGTCTCCTCGTCCCTTGCAGCGGAATCGATCTTACCTGCCGACGATCGGTGCTGCGGGCCCATGGGGGGATACGTTCCCGGCCCTGGGGTTCCAGCCGGTATGAACGCATTTCCTGTGGACTTTGAAAGGCACTCCGTGGTGCTGGTAATACCGCATCATCACAATTGCGAATTCATCGGGCCACGTAATGAACTGGCTGTGCACTTCCAGGGTTAACATGGTGGCACCTCCTTCAGACCCCCAGGGGCTTGGACCAGGATATGAGTGACGCGACGGTATCGGAACGGTGCGTTACCGCACGAAAAACGGACCGGCATCCATATGCAAGCCTTTACTGCTAAGTTTAGACCGAAGCGGCACGGTGTCAAATGCGGAAACTCTTTGCCGTGGGGAGAGCGAAATCACCCGAGCGCTCCCCGTCGATCGGGAACGTGGTACACTATACAACTGCAACAACGAGAAGCCGGAATAAACGGGGGCCACTACGATGAAACAGCCCGGCTCGCGGAATCGGAGTCGCATGGGGGAAACCGGTTTTATCCTGGGGAGAAAGGCGTGCGCCTTTATCGTGGCCCTTGCTCTCTGGCTCGGCGCAGATCTTCCGCAGAAGGGGGGAGCGACCCGAGATCTCCCGACCGCCGCACTGGCCGAGGACGCTCTCCCGGTCGCGACGGCCGAAATCTACCAGTACACCGACGCACAGGGTGTCATCCACTTCGTCGATACCCCTGAAAAGGTCCCCCCGCTCTACCGGTCGCGCTTGATCGTCCGCAGGGATATACCTTCCCCCTTGCCGCAGACGACCCCGGTGAAGGTAGCCGATAACCAGATCCTCGTGCCGGTTGTCCTGAAGCACGGAGACAAAAGGGTGCAGGCCCTGTTTCTCCTCGACACCGGTTCCGCGCTCACGTGCGTGACCGAGGCTTTGGCCGCCAGCCTCGGGCTCAGCCCGACGGCGATGCGTATCGTAGCTATGGGGCTTGCCGACGGGAGCACGATCGAGTTCCGTATTGCGCAGATCGACGCGGTTGTCGTCGGGGAACGAAGCAAATCTCCCCTGGAGATCGGCATTCTTCCCCACTCCGACATGAGCGAACTTCATGATGGGCTCCTCGGCCTCGATTTTTTCAAGGATTTCCGCTATCAGATCGATGTCGCACAGGGCGTGATCCGCTGGCGGTGAGGGGTTTTCATCCTTTACAGCGAATAGATATCCTCGTATACTGCACGTCGCGACGCTCCTGAGGCATCGCATCCGTCCCGCACATCGTCCCGTTGCCCATGAACTAAATAAACAAGGGAGATCTGCCCAGATGAAAACCGCGATCATCGGCCTGGCCAATTCCGGCAAGACCACCATCTTCAACGCCCTGACCGGCCTCAACCTCGAGGTGACGACCTTTCCCACCCTTTCCGGCGAGTCCCATACCGGCGTGGTCAAGGTCCCCGATGCCCGGCTCGACCGGCTCACCGGGATTTTTTCTCCGAAAAAGACCACACAGGCAACGGTGGAGTATGTCGACTACCTGGGCCTCACCAAGGGGGACATGGAACAGAACCGGAAGGTCTTCGACCTGATCCGCGACGCGGACGCCATCGTCCACGTGGTGCGGGGCTTCGTCGACGAGGCGATCGTCCACCCCATGGGGAGCGTGGAGCCCCGCCGCGATGCCGAAACCGTCGAGCTGGAGATGATATTCGGCGACCTGGAGCTCGTGGAGAAAAGGCTTGTCCGGATGGAGGAGGGGGCAAAGCGGGGGAAAAAGCCGGACGAGGTGGAGCAGGGCCTCCTCGTGAAGTGCAAGGAGGCCCTGGAGAACGAGAAGGCCCTGCGCGACGTGGATTTCACCGAGGAGGAGCAGAGGGCGATGCGCAGCCTCCAGTTCATGTCCATCAAGCCGCAGCTGATCGTCCTCAACGTGGCCGAGGACGCCCTGGAAACGGAGGAGACCCGGCGCATCACCGCGGAGCTGGAAACGTTCTTCGCCGGCCGGCAGGTCAGGGTTCTCTCCCTCTGCGGCAAGATCGAGATGGAGATCGCCCAGCTCCCCCCCGACGAGGCGGCGGTGTTTCTCGACGATCTGGGGATCGCGGAGCCGGCCTCCCACAAGCTCATCCGCCTCTCCTACGACCTCCTCGGGTTCATCTCCTTCCTCACCGCCGGCGAGGACGAGGTGCGGGCCTGGACGATCCGGAAGGGGACCGACGCCCAGCGGGCCGCCGGCAAGATCCATTCCGACATCGAGCGGGGCTTCATCCGCGCCGAGGTGGTCGCCTACGACGACTTCATCGCCCACGGCTCCCTGGCCGCGGCCCGGGACAAGGGGCTCGTCCGACTGGAAGGGAAGACCTACGAGGTGAAGGACGGGGATATCATCAACTTCCGGTTCAACGTGTAACAGCCTGATAAGGTAAAAAGCCATGCCCCATTATGTGGAACCGGTATTCCGCCCTCCCAGTGAGGCGAGGAGTCTTATCTTCCAGGTCACCATCGGCTGCTCCCGCAACTGCTGCACCTTCTGCGGCATGTACAAGGGGAAGCGCTTCGCCGTAAAGCCACTGGATGAGGTGCGGGCCGAGATCGCGGCCATTCCCGAGCGCTACCGTCCCCACGTGGACCGGGTCTTCCTCGCCGACGGCGACGCCCTCGTCTACCCCTTTGCCGGCCTTGTCGCAATCCTCGACGCCCTCGCGGCGACCTTCCCAAAGCTTACCCGGGTGGGCTCCTACGCCTCGCCCCACAGCCTGACCACGAAGACGGCGGAGGAACTGGCCGTCCTGCGGGAGAAGCGGCTGCGCATCCTCTATTTCGGTCTGGAGTCGGGGGACGACGATACCCTTGCGGCCATCGACAAGGGGTACCCTGCCGACCGGATGGCCGAACTTGCCCTTGCCGCACGGGGGGCGGGGATGAAGCTCTCGGTGACCGCCATCCTCGGTCTGGCCGGAAGAGAGCGAAGCCTCGCTCACGCCCGGGCCACTGCCGCCTGGGTGAACCGGGTGAACCCGGAGTACTTCTCCCTTCTCACCCTCTTTCACCGCCACAACGACGATTTCGTCCGCGCCCTCGACCAGTGTACCCGCCGTGAGCTGATGCTGGAGGCCCGGGAGCTTCTCTGCCACCTCGCGCCGGCGCGGACCATCCTCCGCTCCAACCACGTCTCCAACTTCCTCAACCTGGCCGGGAGCTACCCCAAGGACCGTGAGCGCCTCGTTGCCGACGTGGATGCGGCCCTCGCCCATGCCGCGCGTTTCCCCGGCTTTCTCGACGAGGTGCCGGAATATGTGGAGGAGTATCATTGACAATTTGCCCGATTCGGGCAATATAGCGTACACGGCTGCCGGAAAATCCGGGTAAATCGGGTAAGCGAAAAAACTACGAAAACCAATTATTGCCACAGATAAAATCGGATAACTGCGGATGATAATACCTCTGAAATCATCCGGTGTTATCCGTCGTTATCTGTGGCTAAATCAAATAGGGTTTTTGCCTGAAGCCGGTCATCGGCGAACGACATAACGGGAGGTGTTATGGAACAGAAGACCTGGAACGTTGCCGACCTGTTGCAGCTCTCGGGCGGCTACTGGAGCGCCTGCGCCCTGCACGCCGGGGTAAAGCTCGACGTCTTCACCCCCCTGGCGGAACGGGCCTTCGTCGCTGCGGAACTGGCCGGACGGCTCGGCACCGATGCCCGCGGGCTGGGCATGCTCCTGGACGCACTGACAGCCATGGATCTCCTGACGAAGAGCGCCGACAGCTATGCCTCTACCCCCTTTGCCGCCGAGTTCCTCGCCACGACCTCTCCCCAGTACCTCGGGCACATCATCCTCCACCATCATCACCTCATGGCCGGCTGGGCCAGCCTCGACGAGGCGGTGAGGCGCGGCGCGCCGCTCGGCGAGCGGGTCTCCCACGCCGACGACGCGGCGGCCCGGGAGAGCTTCGAGATGGGGATGTTCAACCTCGCCATGCAGATCGCGCCAAAGATCGTCGGGCAGATCGATCTCGCCGGCCGGCGGCGGCTCCTCGACCTGGGGGGCGGCCCCGGCACCTACGCCATCCATTTCTGCCAACGGAACCCGGCGCTCACCGCGGTGGTCTACGACCTCCCCACGACCCGCCCCTTTGCCGAGAAGACCATTGCCCGCTTCGGCCTCGCCGACCGGATCGCCTTCAAGGACGGCGATTTTATCGAGAAGGGGATCGAGGGGCGTTACGATGTGGCTTGGCTATCCCACATCCTCCACGGCGAGGGGCCGGCGGGGTGCGCCGTGGTTCTGGAGAAGACCGTGGCCGCCCTGGAGCCGGGGGGGCTCGTCCTGGTGCAGGAGTTCATCCTCGACGACACCCGTGACCGGCCGCTCTTCCCGGCCCTCTTTTCCCTGAACATGCTCATCGGCACCCCGGCCGGCCAGGCTTACTCCGAGGGGGAACTGCGCACCATGCTGGCCGCGGCCGGCGTTCGCGACGTGCGGCGCCTTCCCATCGAGCTTCCCAACGGCGCCGGGGTCCTTGCCGGCACCGTGCCGGGAGAGGGCGCGTCAGCATGAATTCCATCGGCATGTCGGCCATGATCAGGTACACCTACCAGCCCACCGAGCACTTCACCGCCAGGCTGGAGAAAATCCGCCGCCAGGACCCGGGGGGGCACGGGCGCATCCTCCAGGTGATCGACCGGCTGCTGGATCGCCCCGGCGACGCCGACGGCTGGATGCACGGCGTGCACCAAGGACGGCTGAAGAAGTACGTCGGCCGCCGCGACTACCGGCTCATCTACCACTGGTGCGAGCAGTGCCGCAAGCAGGCGGAGAAGCTGGAGCACTGCGGCGCCTGCGGCAAGGTTGACGACCACAGCGTGATCTTCTTCGATGTCTACCACAAGAACGAGCAGGACGCCCACCTGCGCCACCTGGTCTGACGGCGGGACCTGCGGCAGGCCAGCCTGCTGAACAAGGTCCGGGAGGGGAAAAAGGAGCCGTGGAGCGTTACCTCTTCGCCATCTTCGCCGGGAACTTTATCCTCGTCCTCGTCGATGCCACCCTCGGTTATCATCTCGCTCCGCGTCTCATCCGTCCGGGGGCCACCGACCCCGAAACTGTCGCGCGCCTGACGGGCGGTCTGCGCCGGCTGCTAAGCTGCGTGGTGGCGCTCTACATGTTCTTCAACTGCTTCGCCTATTTTCGGGGGAATGTCGTCCTCATCCTGGTGGTGGGGGGCGTCATCTTCCTCGACATCGCCGTCCAGCTTGCCGTGCGGTGGAAGCTGCGGGGGGCGAAGTGAAAAGGGACGGGTAACGATATGGATGAGAAGCTGAAAGAGATAGCAACGAGGCTCGGCGACAATCCCGAGCTTGTCGACGAGCTGGATCGCAGGCTGCAGGAGCCGGGCGACCGGGCCTACCTGGTCTGCGAATACACCGAGTGCACGCACAACGTGAAGGGACGCTGCATCATTTACATGGTGACGAACCCGCCGGAGCGGCGGGGTAACGGTCCCTGCGCGAGCTATGCGGCCTGATGAGAATGTCATGCCGGAGCGACGGCACATGACGGCACGCACATCGGGCGGTTTGGGTGGGATGGTCCTGCTGCTGGCGGGTGCCCTGGCTTTCGTCCTGGCAGGTTCGCCGGCCGGCGCGGAATCCCTCTACGAGCGCTCACTGCCCAGGTTCCATGCCATGGCGGAGAAGACCGCGCCACGGGATTTCACCTTCGTGGTCCTGGGGGACAACCGTGGAAACGACGCGGTGTTCCGTCGCGCCCTGCGCCTCGCTGCCGGCTGCCAACCGCTCTTCATCCTCCATGACGGCGACGTTTCCGTCTCCGGGAGCCCGGCAGAACTCGACCACTTCCGCGCTCTGGTCGAGGAGAGCGTGCCCGGCATCCCGTTCTTCGTGGTGGTAGGAAACCACGAGGGGAGAAAGGATCTCTTCGCCCGGGAACTCGCTCCCCTCGACTACGTTATCGACAGCCCCCGGCTCGGCCTCAGGGTGGCTGTCGTGGACAACTCGGGCTATGCCCTGAAACCGGGCGAACTCGCTTTTCTGCAGGGCAACCTCACGGTGGAACGGCGCTCCATTTTCGTCGCCATGCACATCCCGCCGAAAACTCCCCGCTGGAGCTGGCATACCTTCAGCGAAGGGGCCGACGCCCTCACGCGGCTTCTCACGGAGAAAAAGGTTTCAGCGGTCTTTTTCGGCCATGTCCACCTCTTCGACCGGGCCGAGATCGCCGGGGTTCCCGCGTTCATCACCGGCGGGGCCGGTGCGCCCCTCATCAAGGTCGGCTTCCCCGGTGAGGCGGTCTACCACATCCTCGTGGTGCGGGTCAGAAACGGAGTGGCTTCGTTCGAGATGGTAAGGGTGCCGGAGTAGGAGGGGAGTAGGGGGAATCTAATTTCACCCGTATGCCGGTGTTTCTTCAGAATGGAATGATCACCCGCCGCTCGGGCCCGCGGTAGTAATCGCCACTTTTCTTGCGCCGGACCTCCACCCAACCCTCAGAGCACTTGTAGGCCACAATCCGCTCCATTTGACTCATTCTCCGCATCATGGACGACCTGACCTTGCCAGTTGTCCCATCAGGATAAAGCACTTCGATGAACATATCCTTCTCCTGGCGACAATGACGCGTTAGGGTGGCGCCTTCTGTGATATTTAAATTTATATAAAGTTGAGACGATGTCTCGGCAAATATTGCTTATTTATCTGGTGTTAAATTGCTGCCCGCGCTCCCTGACGTCAGTTCCTCCCGGAAGCCGGCTTGTCATGCCGACGGCCGGCAAAGTGAACCATCCTGCCTGCCAGGCTTGCCGGCATAATATGCAAACGTGCCGCGGCTGTTTCGAAAGCCGTTATAAAACGCGAAAAAAACGCTTGCATTTTGGCCGGGCCCGTGATAAAAACAGAGTCACAAGTTAATGTTCACTCAAAAGTGAGCTCCTCCGGCTCACTTTTTTTTTGGGATTTTTATGGCAACGGTGGATGTTGTTTCCAAGGTAACCGAGCTGGTCGAGCCGCTCCTTGCCTCTCTCGGCATTGAGCTGGTGGAGGTGGAGTACCGGCGGGAAGGGCGGGATATGGTGCTCCGCCTCTTCCTCGACCGCGAAGGGGGGGTGAGTCTCGACGACTGCGCCGTGGCGAGCCGGGAGCTCTCCGCGCTTCTCGACGTGGAGGACTTCATCCCGGCGCACTACACCCTGGAGGTCTCCTCCCCCGGCCTCAACCGGCCCCTCAAGAAGGAGTCCGATTACCGCAAGTACCAGGGCCGGCTCGTCAAGGTTCGGACCTTCGAACTGCTTGCCGACGATGCGGGGAACAAGCGCAAGACCTTCACCGGCGAGCTCCTCGGCCTGGAGGAAGGGGTGGTGCGGTTGCGGCTCACCGAAGGGCAGACCGCCGGCATTCCCCTCGAGAAGATCGCCAAGGCGAACCTGGAGTTTGAATTCTAAAACCGTGAAGGGTGAAAGGTGAAGGGTGAAAAAAGCTTTTTCCCTTCACCTTTCACCATTCACTTTTCACCGATTATAAACGCTGAAGGAGACTAAGACGTGGAGACGACCTTCAACCTCAAGCATACCATCGATCAGATCGTCAAGGAAAAGGGGATCGACAAGGCCATCGTTACGGAAGCCCTTGAGCAGGCGGTTCTCACCGCGGCCAACAAGAAGTTCCGCAACACACGCGACCTCGAAGCCCACTATAACGAGGACATCGGCGAGGTTGAGCTGTTCGAATTCGTGACCGTGGTGGAGGAGGTCCAGGACTCCTACAAGGAGATCGACCTGGAAGAGGCCCGGGAGATCGACCCCGACGTGGAGATAGGAGACTCGCTCGGGATGAAGCTCGACGCCAGCGGCTACACCCGTATCGCCGCCCAGACCGCCAAGCAGGTGATCATCCAGCGGGTGCGCGAGGCGGAGCGCGAGACGATCTTCAACGAGTTCCAGGACCGCCTTGGCGAGCTGATCAACGGCGTGGTGCGGCGCTACGAGCGAGGCGACCTGGTCATCGACCTCGGCCGTGCGGAGGCGGTCCTCTCCCACAAGGAGCAGGTGCCCCGCGAGGTCTACCGCCAGGGAGACCGGGTGAAGGCCCTCATCCTGGACATCCGCATGACCACCAAGGGGCCGCAGATCATCCTCTCCCGCGCCCATCCCGGCATGCTGGCGAAGCTGTTCGAGGCGGAGGTGCCGGAGATCGCCGAGGGGATCGTGGAGATCAAGGGGGTCGTCCGGGAGCCGGGGAGTCGCTCCAAGATCGCCGTCTATTCCAACGATTCGGACGTCGACCCGGTCGGCGCCTGCGTCGGCATGCGCGGCTCGCGGGTGCAGAACGTGGTTTCCGAACTGCGGGGGGAAAAGATCGACATCATCCCCTGGTCCGAGGACATGGCCCGCTTTGTCTGCAACACCCTTGCCCCGGCAGTGGTTTCCAAGGTCTATGTGGACGAGGAGAATCGTGCCATGGAGATCATCGTCGCCGACGATCAGCTGTCGCTCGCCATCGGCAAGCGGGGCCAGAACGTCCGGCTCGCCGCGAAGCTGACCGGCTGGCGGATCGACATCAAGAGCGAGACGCGGGCTGCCGAGGCGGAGCTCCTCCAGTATGCTTCCTTTGACGGCACCGCCGCAGAAGAAGCTGCCGAGGAGGAGGCTGCCGGGGAAGAGAGCAGCGCCGCGGCAGAAACGGCCGCTGAGGAGCAGGCCGAAGAGTAGCCATGGCGAAGCAGGAACCACAGCGGAGCTGCCTGGGATGCCGGACGGCGAAGGACAAGAGGGAACTCCTCCGTTTCGTCCTCGCCCCCGACCGGACCCTGGTACCCGATCCACAGGGGAAGCTTCCCGGTCGGGGTGCTTATACCTGCTGGCAACGGGAATGCCTGCGGACGGCGGCGGCGAAGAACCAGTTCGCCAGGTCCTTCCGGGGAGAGGTCAGGTCAGGTGGCGCCGACGCCCTGATCGCCCGGGTGGTCCAGCTTCTCGAGGAACGGATCGGCTCCTATCTGGCACTTGCCAATAAGGCGGGGAAGGTCGTTTCCGGCAGCGATACGGTCGCGGAAGCCTTTAAGCGGCGAACTCCCGGCGTCCTCTTCGTTGCCGCCGACCTGTCGGGAGAGAGCCGGGAACGGTTCGTTTTCCTGGCGGATCGCGCCGGGGTCCCCGTGGTCGAGCTGTTCACCAAGGATCGGCTCGGCGCGCTCATCGGCAAGGAGATGCGGGGCGTGGCGGCCATCGAACAGAGTGGCTTTATCACAACAATCATGACAGAGCTGGAAAAGTACAGGAACTTCGTGAGGGAGGGGTGCAGTAACCATGAGTAAGATCCGCGTGTATGAACTGGCGCAGAAGATGGGCATCGATAACAAGGAACTGATAGCCAGGCTGAAATCCGTGGGCGTGGAAGTCAAGAACCACATGGCCGTTATTGATGAAGCGGATGTCAACGCCCTGACCGCCCCCCCTCCTGTCAAGGATGTTGCCAAGGAAGAAGTCCGGGTGACGACGACGCTTATCAGGCGCAGGGCCAAGGTGGTGGAGGCGGCTCCGTCTCCCGCGGAGGCTCCTCCCACCCTGGTGGAAGCCCCTCCTGCGCCGGAGGTTGCCGCCCCGGTGGAAGCCCCACCTGCAGAGGTTGCGGAGGTCAAAGCGCCTGTCGCGCCTGCGGCTCCTCCCGCTGAAGAGGCGCCTTCCGCCGCTCCGCCGGTCGAAAAGCCGAAAGTCGCTCCGCGGGAATACGAGCCGGAAAAGCCGACCGCTACACGGGCGAGGATCCTCGGCCGGGTTGAAATCCCCGGAATGAAGCCCCAGGAGCGCCAGCCCGAGCGGCGCGAGGCCCAGCGCCCCGTCCCGGGTCAGCGCCCCGCCCCCGGCCAGCGCCCTGTCCCGGGTCAGCGACCGTCCCCCGCCGGCGCCCCGGAGCGGGGTGTCCCTGCACGTCCCGGCGAAAGGCCGGTGTCGCCGACCATGGTTGAGGTGCCGGTCCCCGTCGATGATCGCAAGAAGGGGCGCAAGGGAAAAGAGGCCCCTGCCGGCGAGGCCGCCAAGGGGGCCAAGAAGGCCGTACCGGGCGCCAAGAAGAAGGAGGGCTTCAAGAAGGGCGAGATGCTCGAGAAACGGGAGCGCGTTTTCGAGCCGGGACCGCGCGCCGGCAAGGGGAAACGGCGGGAAAAAGAACGTCCCGTGATCGGCAAGAAGACCGAGATCACCGTTCCCAAGGCCATCAAGCGCATCATCAAGATTTCCGAGACCATCACCGTCGGCGAGCTGGCCAAGAGGATGGGGGCCAAGGCCAACGACCTGATCCGCGCCCTGATGAAGATGGGAATGATGGCCACCATCAACCATCCTCTCGATGTGGACACAGCCACGCTGCTTGCCACGGAGTTCGGCTACGAGATCGAGAACGTCGCCATCGACCTGGATATGATGCTGGAGGCGGCCCCCGACGCCCCGGAGAGTCTGCAGAAACGGCCGCCGGTGGTGACCATCATGGGTCACGTCGACCACGGCAAGACCTCGCTCCTGGACGCCATCCGCGAGACCAACGTGATCGCCGGCGAAGCGGGGGGGATTACCCAGCACATCGGCGCCTATGACGTGGAGCTCAACGGCCGCAAGATCACCTTCCTCGACACCCCGGGCCACGAGGCGTTTACCGCCATGCGTGCCCGCGGCGCCAAGGTGACCGACATCGTCATCCTCGTGGTGGCGGCCGACGATGGTGTCATGCCCCAGACCCGCGAGGCGGTCAACCATTCCAAGGCGGCCGGCGTGCCGATCATCGTGGCTGTGAATAAAATCGACAAGCCCGAGGCGAAGCCGGAGCGGGTGAAGCAGGAGTTGATGGAGCTGGGCCTTGTCTCCAGCGAGTGGGGGGGCGACACCACCATGGTGGAAGTCTCGGCCAAGAAACGCCTCAACCTGGAGGAACTCCTGGAGATGGTGCTCCTCCAGGCGGACCTGATGGAGCTCAAGGCCAATCCCGACAAGGCCGCCCGCGGTACTATCGTCGAGGCCAAGCTGGACAAGGGCCGGGGCCCTGTGGCCACGGTGCTGGTCCAGGAGGGGACTCTCAAGGTGGGTGACTACTTTGTGGCCGGCATCCATTACGGCCGGGTGCGCGCCATGCAGAACGACCGGGCAGAGAAGGTGCTGTCCGCCGGCCCCGCTATGCCTGCAGAGGTGGTCGGCTTCACCGGCGTTCCCGATGCGGGCGACGTGTTCGTGGTCCTTTCGGACGAGAAGCAGGCGAGGGAAATCGCTTCCCATCGCCAGCAGAAGATCCGCGAGACCGAGCTCGCCAAACACGCCAAACTTACCCTGGAGCAGCTCTACGACAAGATTCAGAAGGGCGAGGTGAAGGACCTTAACGTCATCATCAAGGCGGACGTCCAGGGCTCCGTGGAGGCGGTCGCCGAGTCGCTCCGGAAGCTTTCCACCGATGCGGTCCGGCTGAACGTGATCCACTCGTCGGTCGGCGCTATCACTGAGACCGACGTGAACCTGGCCGCCGCTTCGAACGCCATCATCCTCGGCTTCAACGTCCGCCCCGAGGTGAAGGCCCAGGCCCTTGCCGAGAAGGAAGGGGTCGATATCCGCCTCTACAACATCATCTACGACGCGGTGGAGGACATCAAGAAGGCCATGGAAGGGCTTCTCGAGCCGACCCTCCGGGAGAAGCACCTGGGACGGGCCGAGATCCGCGAGACCTTCTCCGTACCGAAGATCGGCATGGTGGCCGGATGCTATGTTCTCGACGGCAAGATGGTGCGTAACGCCCAGGTGCGGCTGCTGCGCGACAACGTGGTCATCTACCAGGGGAAAATGTCGAGCCTCCGCCGCTTCAAGGAGGACGTGAAGGATGTGGCGTCCGGTTACGAGTGCGGCATCGGCCTGGAGAATTACAACGACCTCAAGGTGGGGGATGTGATCGAGGCGCTCGAGATCGAAAAGATCGCCGCCACGCTGTAAACGCGCCTTTTCCGCAATCTCTGCGTTGATCTTCGGGATTCCTTGTGCGGCGTAGCGCTGCTACGCCTCCGCGTCATCCCTTGATCGCCTTGACCTTGCGAAAAAACGCGTTTCCAAAGAATAAAAAGAGAAAAAGAGAATGTTTAAAAGGTCTGAAAAGGTCGCTGAAGCGATTCATGAAATGGTGTCCGCGCTCCTCGTCAAGGGGCTCAAGGACCCCCGCATCGGCTTTGTCACCATTACCGGGGTGAAAGTCACCGACGACCTCCACCTGGCGACGGTCTATTTCACGGTGATCGGCAGCGATGCGGAGAAAAAGGCCACCGAACAGGGGCTGAACAGCGCCCGGGGCTTCATCCGCAAGGAGATGGGGAAAACGCTCAGGATGCGCTACGTCCCTGACCTTCTCTTCCGTTACGATGCATCGGTGGAGTACGGGGCGCGCATCGAAACCATCCTGAAGGAGATCAGCACTGCCGATGAAGGTGATGATACAGAGAATCATTGACGAGATCGCCGCTTCCGGCTCGTTTCTCCTCACCACCCACGAAAGCCCCGACGGCGACGCCGTGGGTTCTACCCTCGCTCTTGCCTGTCACCTGAAACGGCTCGGCAAGGATGTGACGGTCTATATGTGCGACCCGCTCCCCGAGCTGTACACCTTTCTTCCCCTGGCCGAGGAAGTGGTCCATGCCATCCCGCCCCGCAGCTTCGACGTCTGTTTCGTTCTCGACGTCGGGGAGTTCCGCCGGGCCGGGGCGGAGCTGGAACAGTTCCGGGGCATCGGCAAGTTCATCAACATCGACCACCACCTGCACTGCGACCGGTTCGGTGCCCTCAACCTGATCGACTCCGAGGCGAGTGCCACGGGGGCACTGATTCACCGGATCATCAAGGCCGACGGCCACGGTATCGATTACGACATCGCCCTCTGTCTCTATACTGCCGTCATCACCGACACCGGCTCGTTCCGTTACTCCAACGCCAACCCCGAGGCCTTCACCATTGCCGCTGAAATGGTTGCCTGTGGGGTAAATGCCTGGTCCGTGGCGGAGAAGCTCTACGAGAGCCAGCCGCGCCAGCGCCTCGAGCTCCTGGCCCTTTCCCTGGCAACCCTGTCGATCTCTCCCCGCGGGGACGTCGCCTCAGTCACGGTGACCCTCGACATGTACGAGCGGACCGGGACCAACTCCGAGCTGACCGACGGCTTCGTCAACTACCCCCGTTCCATCCGGGGGGTGGAAGTGGCGCTCTTTTTCCGGGAAATCAACTCCGGCCTCGTCAAGGTCGGGTTCCGCTCCAAGGGGAAGGTGGACGTGTCGGCCCTGGCGGCGGCCTTTGGGGGCGGTGGTCACCACAACGCCGCGGGATGCACGATAGCCGGTACGGTCGACGAGGTGCGACGGAAGGTCCTCGCCCACATGGAAGCAGCACTTTAAGGAATGGACGGATTCATCGTCATCGACAAGCCTGCGGGGATGACCTCCCACGACGTGGTGCGCGCCGTCCGGCGAGGTGCGGGACAGAAGAAGGCAGGCCACACCGGTACCCTCGACCCCTTTGCCACCGGGGTTCTGCCGGTGGCCTTGGGTGAAGGGACCAAGGCGATCCCGTTCCTCGACGAGACGGTCAAGGAGTACCGGGCGGTGATGCGGCTCGGTGCCGCGACAGACACCCAGGACTGCACCGGCACCGTCATCCGGGTAGGAGAGTGGCGGGAGATCACTCCGGAAAAGGTCCGGGAGACGGCACCCCTGTTCACCGGCAGGCTTCTCCAGGTCCCCCCCATGTACTCGGCCCTGAAGCGCAACGGCGTTCCCTTGTACCGTCTCGCCCGCCGCGGCGAGGAGGTGGCGCGGGACGCCCGGCCGGTCGATATCCATGAACTGGTCATCGAGGAGGTGGCACTCCCGGACGTTTCCTTCCGGGTGCGCTGCTCCCGCGGGACCTACGTGAGGACTCTGGCGAATGACCTGGGGGAGCGGCTCGGCTGCGGTGCGCATCTCGTTGCGCTTCGCCGGACCATGAGCGGCCCGTTCGGCATCGACGCGGCCGTTTCCCTTGACCGATTCGCCCGGGATGGAGGTCTTAGGGGGATGCTCATCTCCCCGTACGCGGCCCTCTCCCATCTGCGGGACCTGCCGCTTACCGAAAGCGGCGTGGCGAAGGTGAGACGGGGGATCGCACCGACGCGGGACGATTGCACGGCTCCCTTGGCAAGCGCGGCCGGATGCCCGGAGCGGATACGCCTTTCCTTCGGGGGAAGCCTCGTCGCGGTCGCGGAAATCTGTGGCGGTGAAACGGGGCGAATAGGTCTTCTCCGGGTATTCAACGAGCTTTCCACTTTACATGACCCGGAGCTTGTGGTAAAAAGTCATGTTGCGGAGTTATCACTCTGAGGCGAACGGCAGAAACCGATCACGATAAACCATCAATCAATTCCTGTCAGGAAAGGAGGTGTGCACGATGCTGGTAACGGACAAGAAGCAGGGAATCATCAACAGCTACAAGCTCCATGACAATGATACCGGTTCCCCTGAAGTGCAGATAGCGATCCTCACCGAACGGATCATCTATCTGACCGAACATTTCAAGGTTCATAAAAAGGATCATCACAGTCGTCGTGGTCTCTTGAAGATCGTCGGTCAGAGAAGGAGACTTCTCGACTATCTCAAGAAGAAAGACGTGGAGAGATACAGAACGATCATCGAAAAGCTCGGCATCAGGAGATAAGAAAAGGCAGTATACCTCGCCACTTGCTCTGGGGTATATTGCCTTTCCTTTTTTTGAATGGGCCTGCGAGCCCTTTTTATTTTTGTTGGGGGCGTGGATAAAGCGGCTAAAATCAGGAACGAGGAACGAGGCTCTGGGCACGAGGTTTTAACCTCGAACCTCGAACCTCGAACCTTGAACCTTGAACCTCGTTTAGTCTTTTTATCGACGGCCCCAACACCAACAATCAACAAGGTGAGGAGACCGTAAATACTATGGAACAGAAACAGGTTCAGATTGAGTTCAGCGGCCGGACGATTACTATCGCCACGGGCGTGATGGCCAAGCAGGCCAGCGGTGCTACGGTGGTGAGCTGCGGCGATACCATGGTGCTCGTGACGGCCGTGGCGACCAAGACCGCCAAGGAAGGGCAGGACTTCTTCCCCCTGACCGTCAACTACCAGGAGAAGGCCTACGCCGGCGGGAAGATCCCGGGCGGCTTCTTCAAGCGGGAGGGGCGTCCCTCGGACAACGAGACCCTGACCTGCCGCCTCATCGACCGGCCGATCCGCCCCCTCTTTCCAGAGAACTTCCTGAATGATACCCAGATCATGGCCACCGTCATCTCGGCGGACCGTGACAACGATCCGGGCATCCTCTCCATGATCGGCGCATCGGCTGCCCTGGAGGTTTCCGACATCCCCTTTCAGGGCCCCATCGCCGGGGTCAAGGTGGGCCGGGTGGACGGGCAGTTCGTGGCCAACCCCACTGCGGAGCAGCTGGAGAAAAGCGACATCGAGATCGTCGTGGCGGCCAGCAGGGATGCGGTCATCATGGTGGAAGGGAGCTCTGCGGAGGTGCCCGAAGAGGTCATGCTCGACGCCATCTTCTTCGGCCACGCCGCGGTCCAGCCGATCATCGCCGCCCAGACGGAGCTGCGGAAGATGGCCGGGGTTTCGAAGCGCGACTGCCCGGCACCGGTCGTGGACGAGGCCCTCAAGGCCAGGGTGAAGGAGCTCGCCTACGCGGGGATGAAGGAGGCGGTGCGCATCAAGTCCAAGGTGGAGCGGCACGACCGCATCGACGCCATTACCGACGAAGCCCTTGCCACCCTCGCCACGGAGTACGAAGGGCGGGAAAAGGAGATCAAGGGGTTCCTCGGCGACTTCGAGTACGAGCTGGTACGTGAGCATATCATCAAGGACGGCGAGCGGATCGACGGCCGCGACACGCGGACCATCCGCCCGATCACGACCCAGGTGGGACTCCTGCCGCGGGTGCACGGTTCCGCCCTCTTTACGAGGGGAGAAACCCAGGCCCTCGTCGCCGCTACCCTCGGGACCTCCATCGACGAGCAGCGGATCGATTCCCTCTATGGCGAAACCAAGAAGCGCTTCCTCCTCCACTACAACTTCCCGCCGTTTTCCGTCGGGGAGACGAGCTTTCGCCTTGCCCCAGGCCGTCGCGAGATCGGCCACGGCATGCTGGCGGAGCGCGCCCTGGAACGGGTGGTGCCGAAACACGAAGATTTCCCCTATACCATCAGGATCGTCTCCGACATCCTGGAGAGCAACGGCTCCTCGTCGATGGCCACGGTCTGCGGTGGCTCCATGTCCATGATGGACGCCGGCATCCCGATCAAGGCCCCGGTGGCGGGGATCGCCATGGGACTCATCAAGGAGGGGAACGACGTTGCGATCCTCTCCGACATCCTCGGCGACGAGGACCATCTCGGCGACATGGACTTCAAGGTGGCCGGAACGACCACGGGGGTCACCGCGCTGCAGATGGACATCAAGATCACCGGCGTCTCCAAGGAGATCATGCAGAAGGCGCTTGCCCAGGCCCGCGAGGGGCGGATCCACATCCTCGGCAAGATGGCCGAGACCATCGCCACGCCGCGACCGGACCTCTCCGCCTATGCGCCGCGGATCACCACCATCTGGGTCAAGACCGACAAGATCCGCGACGTCATCGGTTCCGGCGGCAAGAACGTGCGCGGCATCACCGAGGCGACCGGCGTCACCATCGACATCGAGGATACCGGCCGGATCAACATCGCCAGTACCGACAAGGCTGCCTGCGACAAGGCCATCAAGATGATCCGGGACCTGACCGCCGAGGCCGAAGAGGGAAAACTCTACATGGGCACCGTGAAGAAGGTGATGGAGTTCGGCGCCTTCGTCGAGATCTTTCCGGGTACCGACGGCCTGGTCCACATCTCCGAGCTGGACAAGGAACGGGTCAAGAACGTCACCGACGTCCTCAAGGAAGGGGACAAGGTGCTCGTGAAGTGCATCGGCATCGACAAACAGGGTAAAATCAAGCTGTCCCGCAAGGAAGCACTCGGGGCGACGCTTCCCGAGGAGTAACAGGCGCCGGCCTGCATTCCCGGACCGGCGGTGCCGGTATATGACGAAACGGGCATTCCGCGGGAATGCCGGACGAGGGCGGCCGCACAGGCCGCCCCTGTTTTTACCGGGGCCTTGATATTGCCCCCACACCGGTTATAGTGTAACCATGGTCACGAAAACAGTTCTGGACAACGGCATACGGGTCATCTCCGAGCATATCCCCCATGTGCATTCCGTCTCCCTCGGGATCTGGGTCGCCAGCGGCTCGCGCCATGAAGGGCGGGAGACGAACGGTGTCGCCCATTTCATCGAGCACCTCCTCTTCAAGGGGACTGAGCGGCGGACCTCCCTCGACATCGCCCGGGAAATCGACTCCATGGGCGGATTCCTCAATGCCTTCACCGGTCGCGAGTTCGTCTGCTACTACGCCAAGGTCCTCGCCTCGTTCCTCCCCCGGACCGTGGACCTGCTCACCGACATCTTTCTCAATCCCCTGTTCGACCCCGAAGAGCTGGAGAAGGAGCGCAAGGTGATCCTCCAGGAGATCCGGATGCACGAGGACAGCCCGGAGGATTATCTCACCGACCTCCTGTTCCGCGCCATCTGGAAGGATCATCCCCTCGGCATGCCGATCATCGGCAGCGAGGAGAGCGTGGCGGGGCTCACCCGCGACTTTATCCAGGCATACAAGAAGAGCAGCTACCGGGCCGGCGACATCATCATCACTGCCGCCGGCAGGGTCGATCACCCGGAGCTCCTGGAGCTTCTGAACGGCCTTTTCGATGGGCTGCCGACCGGCAGCGGTGCCGTCTCCTCCTGCTCCCTCCCCGACTACGAGAAGCGGTTCGGCCTCATGGACAAGGACCTGGAGCAGGTCCACCTCAGTCTCGGCACCGGCGCGCTTCCCCAGAACCATCCCCAGCGTTACGAGGCCTCCATCCTGAATACCATCCTGGGGGGGAGCATGAG
>JAMXLF010000006.1 GCA_024281055.1 Geobacteraceae bacterium | reverse complement strand
GTCTTTGGGTACCGTTACCTGCTTATCATCGATTGTAAGATTTACCATCTCGACCTCTGTTCTCCTCGGATGTTTACTTGATGATCAGCTACTCAATGGCCATGAAGCGACAGGCGTCATAACACGATTTGCATTTGGTGCACTTCTCTTTGTCAAGATAAGCCACCTGCCCCTTTTCCCAGACTATTGCGTCGGAAGGACAGGCCTTGAGGCACGCTCCGCACTTGACACACTTCTCCTCGACCACCTGCCACAGCAGCAACTCCTTGCAGCAGTTGGATGGACAGCGCTTGTCGTTGATGTGGGCCTCGTATTCGTGGCGGAAATACTTGACGGTGGAGAGGATCGGGTTTGGCGCGGTCTGTCCAAGTCCGCAAAGTGAAGCCTTCTTGATGGTGCTTCCCATCTCAAGGAGGGTCTCGATGTCAGAGGGCTCACCCCGCCCCTCGGTGATCCGCTCCAGGATGTCAAGCATCGCCTTAAGGCCGATCCGGCAGGGGACGCACTTGCCGCACGACTCCATCCTGGTGAATGTGAGGAAGAAGCGCGCCACGTCCACCATGCAGGTGGTCTCATCCATGACGACCAAGCCGCCGGAGCCCATCATGGCGCCCGCCTTGATCAATGAATCATAATCGACCGGCGTGTCGAGCACCTCGGCAGGTATGCAACCGCCCGAGGGGCCACCGGCCTGGACCGCCTTGAACTTACGGTTGTTGGCGATGCCGCCGCAGACATCGTAAATGACCGAACGGACCGTCATCCCGGCCGGCACCTCTACCAGTCCGGTATGCTTGACCTTGCCGGTAACAGCGAATATCTTGGTTCCCTTGGTGGTGTCGGTGCCGAGGGAGGCGTACCATTCCGCCCCTTTGTTGATGATGTGGCGGACGTTGGCGAATGTCTCAACGTTGTTGATGTTGGTCGGCTTTCCCCAGAGTCCTTTTACCGCCGGGAAGGGCGGACGGGGGCGGGGCATGCCGCGCTCGCCCTCGATGGAGGCCATGAGCGCCGTTTCTTCGCCGCAGACGAATGCGCCGGCCCCTTTCTTGATCCGCATATCGAAGTCAAAGCCCCATCCCTGGATGTTTTTCCCCAGGTAGCCTTTTTCATAGCAGGTGTCAAGGGCCCTCTGGAGACGCTCGATGGCCAGGGGGTATTCCGCGCGGACATAGACGTAACCGTCCGTGCAGCCGATGGCATAGGCGGCGATCATCATCCCCTCGATGACGCAGTAGGGGTCACCTTCGAGTACCGAACGGTCCATGAAAGCACCGGGATCCCCCTCGTCCGCGTTGCAGATCAGGTATTTCAGCTTTCCCGGAGTCGCAGCGCAGAACGACCACTTCATGCCGGTCGGAAAGCCGCCGCCCCCCCTGCCGCGCAGGCCCGACTTCTTGACTTCTTCGATAACCTCGGCAGGCTTCATGGTCTTGACGCATTTCTCGATCGCCTTGAAGCCTTCTTCCTCCAGATAGGCGTCTAGTCTTTCCGGATCGATCTGGCCGCAGCCGGTCATGACCACACGCATCTGCTGATCGACGAATTTGTTGTAATAATCCTTGGCCTTGCGCTTCTCAATGACCGTTTTGTTGACGATATGCTCGTCGATGATCTGCTCAACCTCTTCAGGCTTGACAAAGTCGTAGGTCACACGGCCCTGTTCGGGGGTAATGATGTCGACAAGGACGTCGTTGGCGCAGAGTCCGCGGCAACCGGTCTTGATGATGTCGCAGCGCTTGCCGATAACGGCGGGAATTCCCTTTTCATTGATTACTTTTTCGAATGCCGCCTCAACTTCCCTGGCGCCCGTTGAAATTCCGCCGGTCCCTTGGCAGATCAGAATTTTTATCGCTGCGTTGTCACTCATAAGGAATCGTCCCCTACTGGAAAGTATGGAGCTAATCTATTTCATCGGCCTCTGGTTGTAATCGGCAATGATCTCTTCTACCTTCTGGACCGTCATCTTGCCATAGGTGGCATCATTTACCATGGCGAGAGGCGCCATGCCACAGGCGCCCAGGCAGGCGACCTTTTCAAAGGTGTATCTGAGGTCCGGCGTTGTTTCAGCATGGCCGATATGAAGCTTATCGAAGAAGGTCTCCACGATACGGCTGGCACCTTGGACGTGGCAGGCGGTGCCGACGCAGACCCTGATGATGAAGCGACCACGCGGCTTGAGATGAAACTGGGCATAAAAGGTGAGAACACCAAAAATCTGGCTCGGGTAAATGTTCAGCCTGTCGGCGACCAGATCAATGGCTGGTCGGGGCACGTAGCCGTATTCGTCCTGAATTCCTTGCAACACCGGCATCAGGTTGCCATGGAGTGTCAGATACTTGTCGATGACATGATTGGCAGCAGTCAGATCGACTTCTTCGGTTGTAATTTCTTCGGCCGGAGCGTTGCTCATCTACTCCATCTCCTTTGGTTAATTGGCGTTACCTGTCAATTTCCCCGAGAACGATATCAAGAGTGCCTATGACCGCGATGAGATCAGCAATCATCGAACCTTTGCACATTTTCTCAATAGCACCAAGGTTAACAAATGAAGGCGGCCGAATCCTCATGCGGTACGGTTTCGTCGAGCCGTCGCTGACAAGGTAGTACCCCAGCTCACCCTTCGGATTTTCGACGCCCTGGTAAACCTCTCCTTCCGGCGCGGGAAATCCTTCACTCGCGATCTTGAAGTGGTGGATAAGACCTTCGATGCTGTTGTAGACCGCTTCTTTTGGCGGATAGCAGACTTGCGGAGCATCGGCGAGAACCGGGCCGGGCTTCAGCGAATCAAGGGCCTTCTTGATGATCTTGATAGCCTCGCGCATCTCGACAAGCCGTACCTCGTACCGGTCGAAGGTATCACAGTTCCCTTTTCCAACCGGAACCTTGAAGTTATATTTTTCATACCCGCTGTACGGGTTGTCCCTTCTCAGGTCCCAGTCCACACCGGAACCACGCAGCGCCGGGCCGGTTATGCCGTAGTCAATAGCGTCTTCAGCGGAAATCACGCCGTTACCAATGGTCCTCTGCAGCCAGATGGTGTTCTTGGTCAGCAGCCCCTCATAGGTGTCATAGTAGCCAGGGAAGGTATCGACTATCTTCCTGACGTCTGCTTCAAATCCATCATACACATCCTTCGACAGCCCGCCGATCCTGAAGAAGTTGGTGGTCATGCGCGCGCCGGAAAGCTTCTCATAGATACTCATGATCTCTTCGCGCTCACGGAAGCAGTAGATGAAGACCGTCATGGCTCCAATATCGAGGGCATGGCAAGCCAGCCAGACCAGATGCGACTTGATACGAGTCAACTCGGCCATAATCACCCGGATGGCCTGTGCCCTTTCCGGCACCTCGAGACCAAGCAGCTTCTCTACCGCCAATACATAGCCGAGGTTGTTGTGCATGGGGGCCAGATAGTCGAGCCGATCAGTCAAAGGAAGGGTCTGGTGATACGTGCGATGCTCCGAAAGTTTCTCCACCCCGCGATGCAGGTATCCTATATGGGGGGTGATTTTCTGAATGATCTCCCCATCCAGTTCGACTACCAGCCTCAAAACACCGTGGGTACTGGGGTGTTGCGGCCCCATATTCAATGTCATTATCTCTGTGTTAGCCATTGCTCGCCTCTATTTTTGGGAATATGCCTTTATCAAGTCAAAGGTTATGACAACCGGCCCTTGTATGGTTCACGGCCTGGCCCCTGCAAGGGGTAATCCTTACGGAGCGGGTGACCGACCCAGTCATCGGTCATCAATATCCTGCGCAGGTCGGGATGGTTCCTGAACGTGATGCCGAACAGGTCATAGACTTCCCGCTCCAGCCAGTTGGCCGTCGTCCACACCGGTACAACAGAGTCAACGGTCGCGTCTGACTCCGCAACCGGCGCCTTCAGTCTGAGACGATCCTTGTTGGGTATGGAATAAAGGTTGTAGACAACCATGAATCGCGGGTCCTTGCCGAAATAGTCAACCGCAGTCACGTCAGTCAAGAGATTGTACTGGAGATTCTCCTTCAAGAATTTGCAGATCTCTATCACATCTTCTTTCTTGACGGTAACCGTCACCTCGCCGCGAAACTCCTTGACATCGATGACGGACGATGCGAATTTTTCTTTGAGTTTGATAACCGCACGATTGTTTTCTGCCATATCCGTTATACCTTTTCCTTTGGTATTGTGTTCAAAACTAGGCAGCAGGCTCAAGCCTGTCGCCAAGACCGATTGCGTTACCGAAAGAGTTCCTCTCCTTCATGATTTTCTCACGGAGCTTGGTGAGGCCGTAGAGGAGTGCTTCTGGCCGGGGAGGACACCCGGGTATATAGACATCCACCGGGAGAGCTTCATCTATACCCTGCACTACACTATACGTGTCGAAAACGCCTCCGGAACAGGCGCAAGCCCCCATGGCAACAACCCATTTCGGTTCGGGCATCTGCTCGTAAACGGTCTTGATGACCGGCAGCATCTTTTTCGTTACCGTACCGGCGATGATTATGCAGTCTGCCTGCCTGGGCGATGCGCGGAATATAATCCCGAATCGGTCGAGGTCGTGACTCGAAGCACCGGTAGCCATCATCTCAATAGCGCAACAGGCCAACCCGAACGTCATTGGCCATATCGAGGACTTGCGGCTCCAGTTGACGACCGTATCCAACGATGTGGTGATGATGTTCTCACCCAATGGATTATTTTCTACTCCCATTCCAAGGCTCCTTTTTTCCAAACATAGATGTATCCGACTAGCAGAATCGCGATGAATACCCCCATCTCCACCAAGCCGAACATCCCCAGTTTCTTGAAGAGGATGGACCAGGGATACATGAACACCGCCTCAATATCGAACAGAATAAACATCATGGCGATTAGGTAGAACTTGACAGAGAAACGCTCCCTTGCTGACCCGACGGGTTCGCATCCGCACTCATAGGGGGCAAGCTTCAACGCCGACGGTTTTTTCGGACCCACTAAAGCTGAAAAAACCATCGCTCCAAGCCCAAAACAAATTGCAATCACCACAAGCAGCAAGATTGGCAGATACGCACCAAGCATCTCAGCATCCTCCAGAACAGGTTAATGGCCTTTCACTATGACACTATGATAAATAACGCCAGTTATCGATTGAGGGTTGGAGTTCAACAAGAAACGGGGTACCCTAGGCACGCCCTTTTTATGTATATTTATTTCGACGTAATTTCGTATACTGTATACAGAACAATTGGACGAAACTTATTTCATTTCTGGCGCATTGTCAAGGAAAAAAATTCCTGTTTCCCCCTGCCAGCCCAGAAAATCTCATTATCTAGACGGTAGTAGCTCTGCCGTTTAATTCCCTTGACACGGTTTGCTGTTGTATGCTAATAACCCCTTAATTTTTCTGACCAAAATCACTAATCAGCAGAGGTGCATGCGATGAAAAACAACCGTTCCGTCGAGCTTTTCAAGGAAGCTCAACAGTTCATTCCCGGAGGGGTCAACAGCCCAGTCCGTGCCTTCAAGTCCGTCGGAGCCGACCCGCTGTTCATAACAAAGGCAGCTGGCCCAAATATCTGGGACGTGGATGGCAATAGGTTCATCGATTTCGTTGGTTCCTGGGGGCCGATGATTCTCGGACATTGCCATCCACAGGTGGTGGAGGAGGTGAAGAAAGCTGTCGATGCCGGCAGCAGCTTCGGTGCGCCAACCGAACTGGAGATAACCCTTGCAAAGATGGTTGTTAAAGCGGTGCCTTCAATCGAGATGGTACGCATGGTCAGTTCCGGCACCGAGGCAACCATGAGTGCTATCCGCCTGGCCCGTGGCTATACCGGGAAGGATAAGATCCTCAAATTTGCCGGGTGCTATCATGGACACGCCGATTCACTCCTCGTCAAGGCAGGCTCCGGTGCCGCCACCTTTGGAGTACCCGACTCTCCTGGCGTACCGCCGGATTTTGCGAAGCATACCCTGACTGCAGACTTTAACAGCCTCGAATCGGTCAGGACACTGGTGGCGCAAAACAACGGTAATATTGCCTGCATCATCGTCGAGCCGATTGCCGGCAACATGGGGACGGTGCCGCCGCGAGACGGTTTCCTGGAAGGGTTACGATCGATCTGTGACGAAGAAGGTATTATCCTCATCTTCGACGAAGTCATGACCGGATTCCGTGTCGCTCTCGGCGGCGCCCAGGAGCTCTACGGTGTAACCCCTGACATGACCACCCTGGGCAAGATCATCGGCGGCGGTCTGCCCGTGGGGGCCTTCGGGGGGAAAAAGGACATCATGTCCCTCCTCTCCCCTTCGGGCGGCGTCTACCAAGCAGGCACCCTCTCTGGCAATCCGCTAGCCATGACCGCCGGAATTGAAACCCTGAAGCTCCTTCAGACAGATGGTTTCTACCAGAAGCTCGAAGAGAAGAGCGCCTATCTCGCCGCCGGAATAGAGCGGGCCGCCAAGGAGGCCGGCTATCCTATCTATTCGACCCGGGTAGGAAGCATGTTCTGCGCTTTCTTCACCAAAGGCGAGGTACACGACTGGGCAACGGCAGCGGCTTGCGATACCAAGGCATTCGCCACCTACTTCAAAGGCATGCTTGACGAAGGTATTTACCTGGCACCGTCCCAGTTCGAGACCGCATTCGTCTCAATTGCCCATGCTGATTCTGACCTGGACAAGACCATCGCGGCTGCCGGGAAGGCATTCAAGGCTCTGTAAATTTGGGTTGACAGTTGCAGAAAGAATATGCTATCAAGCATGGGTTTCTGGCGCTGATGCTGGCCGATCCGATTCAGGTTGCCATGGAAGAAGAAAAAAAAAGCCTCTTAAAGACCCTCGGGCTTGTCTCAAGCATGGGGATCTCGGTCGCGTTGGCCATCGCTATCGGAGTTTTTATCGGCCTACAGCTCGACAAGTGGTTCGGTACAGCCCCGTGGTTTTTCTTTATCTTTCTCTTTTTCGGCATTGCCGCCGGTTTTCGCAACATTTATGTCATAGCCGGAAGAGAAATTCACAAAAATGACCGCGGCGCGGATAAACGAGAATAATATCTTTGTCGCATTTAATGTAGGCAGCTGGCTTCTTCTAGCACTGCTTACGGTTGCAGGTTTGTTTTTCGGCTCATTGCGTTTTGCGGCTGGAATTGCAGCTGGCGGCATTCTTGCCATTCTCAACTGCTACTGGCTGCGCACCATCCTGAAACGGGTACTGTCGCAAAAACCGGGTCACCCCGGGCGGTTTGTCCAGATTAGATACGTACTTCGCCTGGCGTTACTCGCTCTGGTTATATATTGGCTAATCACCCATGGCGGCATCGATATCGTCGGCCTCCTTGTCGGACTATCGGTCACTGTCATAGTTATCATAGCCTTATCGATCTATATGTTGACCACTAAAGGAGAATAGCTACAATGGTCCACCCGTTACTTTTCCTCCAGTTCTTCCGGCAGCTGCTCGAACCGCTGCACGTGTCAGAGGCTGCCGCGGATGCCATCGCCTATACCTGGCTGATCATCATTCTGCTCGCGATTCTCTCGCTTCTTGCAACTAAAAGCCTGAAAAGTGTTCCCGGCGGGTTGCAAAACTTCATGGAAGTGGTCGTGGGCGGCATCGAGAACATGATCCTCGAAACCATGGGGGAAAAAGGCCGACCGTTCTTCCCGCTTGTCGCCACCTTGGCCATATTTATCCTCGTTTCCAACCTCATCGGTCTGGTCCCCGGTTTCTTTCCGCCAACCGCGAATATCAACACCACGGCAGCCTGTGCCGTGATCGTCTTTATTTCCACCCACGTCGTAGGGGTCAAGGAACACGGCTTTCATTATCTCAAGCACTTCATGGGTCCGATCATCTGGCTGGCACCGATCATGTTCTTCATAGAGGTGATCGGCCATCTTTCCCGGCCCTTGTCGCTCACGCTCCGTCTCTTCGGCAATATGAACGGCCACGAGCTTGTGCTTATGATCTTTTTCGGTTTGGCCCCGTTCCTCGTGCCGCTTCCGATGATGCTCATGGGTGTGCTCGTATCTTTCATCCAAGCGTTCGTCTTTATGTTGCTGGCAATGATCTATATTCAGGGGTCACTTGAGGAAGCACACTAAGCGTTTAAGTAGAATAGATTCAGACCATAGCAGATTTTATCATTCCTATACTGTTTAGGAAAAAACACACCACCAGAGGAGGTAGTAAAAATGAGCTTTTTCACAATGTGCGTTCTTGCCGCCGGCATCGGTATGGCACTCGGAACGGTCGGGACCGGTATCGGTCAGGGTCTGGCAGTCAAAAGCGCGGTTGAAGGTGTCTCCCGCAACCCGGGCGCTTCCGGCAAAATCCTCACCACCATGATGATCGGCCTCGCCATGATCGAGTCACTCGCCATTTACGCCTTGGTTGTCTGCCTCATCATCCTGTTCGCCAACCCTTACAAGGAAGTCGCCATGAAGGCGATCGAGACTGTGGCGAAGTAATCACCGCTAGCGGTAACAGTCCAAAAGGGATGGGTCGAATGACCCATCCCTTTTTTCGTCCCGCCATATGAAGAACCAACCGATCTTCCTTCGGTGCTATCCACAAACAACGGGCAGTAGGGTCCCTTGACTTTAAGGGACCAGTGTGGAATAGTGCCATAGATGAAAATAATTGCCGATCTCCACACCCATACCGTAGCCTCGGGCCATGCGTACTCCACGGTCAACGAACTGGTGCAGGAGGCCGCACGCAAGGGACTTGCCGCCATAGCCCTCACGGATCACGGTCCGGTATTGCCCGGCGGACCGCATCTGTACCATTTCGGCGCGATGCGATTCATTCCCAGTTCTCTCCACGGAGTCCGCATACTCCGCGGCGTCGAGGCAAATATCCTCGACTCTGCCGGGACAATCGACCTGCCGGAACACTACCTGGAACGCCTCGATTTCATCATGGCCGGTCTCCATGAGGGATGCGGCTTCGACAACGAAGGAATCGACCGGAACACGGAGGCAGTCCTTAACGCCATGGCAAATCCGCGCATTAAGGCCATCTCCCATCCTGGCAACCCGGCATTTCCTCTGCATTACGAGGCAGTTGCGCAGGCAGCCCAAGCGACCGGTACCGCCTTGGAAATTAATAACGCCTCTTTCTCCGTCAGCCGCAAGGGGAGCAGAGCCAACTGCGAGGCTCTGGCTTTTCTTCTTGCCCGCTATTGTACCCCTGTCGTCGTCGGAAGCGACGCCCACATCGCCCAGGGAGTGGGCGAGTTTGACGATGCCCTTTGCGTCATCGAGCAGGCTGGAATTAGCGAGTCCCAGGTTGTTAACACGTCCATGGAACGGCTCGTGGCCTTCCTTGGCCTTACTTCGTAAAATGATAAAAAAAGAGGCCACGGATGCCGCGGCCTCTTTTCTCGGCTACCTTCCGTTGAGCCTCAGTCGAGTTTCAGGGCTACAAACAACGAACTCCCGCCACGGCGGAGCAACAACCTCACTACCCCACCCTTCTTCCGGGCGGCTATGGCCTTCTCGTAATCCCCCATATGCTCTATCTTGGCAGCGTTCACTTCCTTGATGATATCACCTCGGACAATTCCCGCATCTTCAGCCGCCCCACCTGGCTTGACTTCGACAACGACGACGCCGCCCGAGCCCGCGAATCCCATACTTCTCGCCTGTTCTTTTGTCAGCTCCTTGACGCTTACCCCTAACGTGTCTTCGGAAACTGCCGCACGCTCTCCTTCAGCGTCCTCACTGAGCCGGCCGATAGTGACGGGCACCTCCTCGGACTTTCCGCTCCTCAGCACCTTTATAACGACCTTTTTCCCCACCGCGGTTGACGCAACAAGCCTGGAGAGTTCGTTGGCATCGTGCACTTGCTTCCCGTCATATTCCAGCACGATGTCTTCGGTTTTGAGGCCAGCTTTGTCAGCCGGGCTATCCTTTCTTACCTCGGTAATCAACGCCCCTTTTTCTCCCTCAAGGCCAAAGGATTGGGCCAATTCGGGAGACAGGGCTTGAATGCCGACACCGAGCCAGCCACGCGTCACCTTGCCCTTTTCCTTGAGTTGGGTAACGATGCTAGTAGCCATGTTGACGGGAATGGCAAATCCGATACCCTGTCCGCCAGCCACGATAGCCGTATTGATGCCAACGACCTCACCACTGGCGTTGAAGAGGGGCCCCCCGGAATTACCGGGATTGATGGACGCATCGGTCTGAATGAAATCATCGTAGGGGCCGCTGCCGATGACCCGGCCCGTTGCGCTGACGATCCCGGCAGTAACTGTCTGGGCCAAGCCGAACGGATTACCGATGGCCATCACCCACTCACCCACTTGGATGGCATCGCTGTCGCCGAGCTTTGCCACCGGCAGATGGTCCTTTGCCTCGATTTTGACAAGGGCAATATCGAGTTTCTCATCGAGGCCCTTCACCGTTCCCTTGAACTCCCGCCCATCGGCAAGCTTCACCTTGATCTCATCGGCGCCAATTACCACGTGGGCATTGGTGAGAATGTACCCATCATCGCTGATGATAAAACCTGAGCCGAGACTGCGTTGCTTGAAGGCATGCTGGGGTTCATCGAAAAAGCGTCCGAAAAACTCCTGAAACGGGTCATTTCCGAACTCGTTGCCGCCAAAAGGGTGGGAAAACCGGCGTTGAGGCTTGATGGTTTTGGCAGCCCCGATATTCACAACTGTCGGCTTCAATTTCTTGGCCAGTTCGACAAAATCCGGAATGACCATTTTAGCAAATGCACTGCCTGCTGGCAGAAAGCCTGCAGTTAAGAACGCCAAAGAAAACAGCAGCACTCGCTTCACATGTTGGAACATGCTCCTACCTCCATGGATCATTTTCTGGGAATATAATTATGGGTTACGGGAATGTCAACCGACATGCCTTCGATTGATTTCAGCCGGGAATGTCCATTGCTGCAAGGGGGAGATAGACCGTGAAGATACTCCCCTGCCCGGGAGCGCTCTCCACCTCGATTTGCCCTCCGTGGGCAAGGACGAATGATTTCGCCAGGGAAAGTCCGAGTCCACTCCCTCCATGGGCACGGTTCCTTGCCTCGTCCACCCGGTAAAACCGGTCAAATATATGGGGAAGATCTTCCATCGCAATGCCAACACCTGAATCCCGCACCGACACCTTTGCCCGCCCAGCGTCACCCTCCAAAGTTACCAAGACATCTCCCCCGGCCGGAGTATACCTTATGGCGTTATCCACCAGAGCTGCCAAAAGTTGGTACAGTCGCTTCCTATCCCCCTGCACATTGAGTCTGTCAGCAGCGGCACACGAAAGCACTATCTTCTTCTCTGCGGCGAGTGGCTGCATCTCCAGGACCAGCTCCCTGATAAAGGCAGAGAGCTCCAACTCCTCTATGACCAACGCGAGTTTCCCCTCGTCAGCCCTTGACAACTCCAGGAGACGTTCAAGAATGTTTGACATCCGGCTTATCTCATCCAGATTGCTCTGCAGGATGTCGCGGAATTCGTCAGGTTCATTTGCACACTTCAGACCTATTTCGGTGTTTCCCTGCAGAATGGTGAGAGGGGTACGGAGTTCGTGGGAGATGTTGACAGAAAAGCGCCTGGTCCTGACAAAGGACTCTTCCAGCCGCGCCAGCGTAGCATTAAAGGTCTCTGCCAGCCGTCCTATTTCATCCCGCGGATTTGCAACCACAAGGCGTAACCCAAGGTTTTCCGCGGTAATTTTACGGGCGCTCGTGGTAATGAATTCAACCGGCTTCAGTGCCCGTCCTGCAAGAAACCATCCCCCTGCTCCCAAGAGAAGAAGGAAGAGGGGGATAGTTACGAGGAACACCACTACTATTCTGTCAAGATCCTCAATCTCGTCCCGGAGAGACGTCCCAACCTGGATTACTTCTCTCAGCTTCCCGCCGGCGAAGACCGGCAACGAGATCGAGCGAAACAAGCCAGCAGGGGAACCCTCACGCGTCGAATAAACGACCTTGCCACGGCCCGCTGCATACATATCCGTTTTGAAAATGGGGCTGGAAACCTCATCGAGGTTTTTGGAACCGGCCTTTACCGCTCCGGAGCTGTCAAGGATCTGGACGAATTTACCGGCGCCTTTCGGCCCGACAAAATCATCAAGTACTTTGTCGAAAACCGACGGCGCAGTATCCCTGAACGGATCCAGTGTGGGGCTGGCAAGCGCTTCAGCGATGGCGAGCAGTTCCCGGTCGACCTCCCGGAAAATCTGTTGCCGGAAGGATAGATATATACCGGTACAGAAAAGAACCAGGATGACCGCCAGGGTTGCCGAGTACCAGAGGGTCAGCGTGAAACGGATTGACTTGAAGAACAACCCATCAGTCCTCTTCTTTCAGGATGTAGCCAACCCCCCTCACGGTGTGGATCAGTTTCTTGTCTGCGTCGCGATCGATCTTCTTACGCAGATAATTTACATACACGTCAATAATGTTGGTAAAGCTGTCAAAGGTGTAGTCCCAGACGTGATCGGCAATCATGGTCCGCGTGAGGACCTGGTTCGGATTCCTCATGAAGTACTCGAGGAGCGCATACTCCTTGGCGGTCAGCTCTATCTCCCGATCACTGCGCCACACCTTGTGAGTCACCGGGTCGAGACGCAGGTTGCTGAAACGGATTTCCGCTCCCCGGTCCATCTCGCTCCGTCTGACAAGGGCTCGCACCCGTGCCAGCAGTTCGGCAAAGGCAAATGGCTTGGTCAGGTAGTCGTCGGAGCCCGAATCGAGTCCGGCAACGATGTCTTCAACCGAATCCTTGGCAGTCAGCATCAAAACAGGCGTCATCGTCTTCTGTCCCCTCAGTTCCTTGAGCATGGTAAGGCCGTCCTTCTTGGGGAGCATCCAGTCGAGCACAATCAGGTCGTATGGCTTTTCAAGGGCCATTTTCAGCCCCTCTTCTCCATCTATAGCCGTATCGACCTCATATTTCTCCTCTTCAAGCCCGCGTTTAATAAAGCTCGATACTTTCTTCTCGTCTTCCACCACTAAAATTTTCATGTTAGTTCCCCTTGGTTGTTTGTATTTTTGTCCCGAAGCGTCCACAATCGCGGAACCAGGGTTAACGTGTCAGTCGGTCGTTGAGTTTCTTCAAGATCTCGGCAGCCGACTCTTCCACCGATTTGTTCGTTACATCAATCGTCAGCCACTCCGGGTGCTTGCGATACAGCTGACGGCAAGATTCCAATTCCTCCTCCACTTCCTCGTAATCCGCATAACTGCTGCGCGGGTTTTGGCGCAGGTTGCGAAGCCTTGCCGAGCGGAGTTCTACGAGGCGTTTGGCGTCGATGATAAGGCCGACGACCCGGCTCTGGTCGATGGTATAAAGCTCGCGAGGCGGCGGAATCCCCTTAACAAGAGGGACGTTGGCAACCTTGTACCCCTTGTGGGCCAAGTACATGGAGAGAGGAGTCTTAGAAGTTCTCGAAACTCCCACCAGGACTATATCGGCCTTGCAGAGATTGCGCAGCTCCTGCCCATCGTCTTGCTTAACGGTAAAGTTGACCGCCTCAACCCTCTTATAATACTCCGAGTTAACCTGATAGAGAAGACCCGGTTCCTTCTGCGGAGCAATTCCAAACATATCTGACAACTTAAAGAGAAGCGGACTGATGAGATCAACCGCCTCCAAGCCGCGGGATTCCACCTCGCTGCGAAGAAACTCGGCGAGTTCCGGGTCAACGAGGGTATAAATAATGAGCCCGGGCTGGACAGTCGCGCCGGCCACCGCCTCGGAGATGTCTGTTTTGGTCCTCAGCCGGCTCAGCCTGTGCAGTGTAATATCCACGTCCCGGAACTGCGACAGGACGGCGCGCACCACTCGCTCTACGGTTTCACCCGTCGCATCGGAAAGAAGGTAAAGATGCTGAATCATTATGATCTCAATACAATATTACTCACTGTCAGTTAATTAATATACCATCATTTTTCTGGTCGGCAAATTTTTCCTACTGCCGATGAAATTCTGCCATGATTTTTTCGCGCAATAAGGGAGAGTCCGCCAATTCCGCCACCGTCAGTGCCATTGCCCGAGCCCCTTCCAAGACAGCCTCTTTCCCCTGGGCAGAAAGCGTAGCCCGGGCAAACGCCTCAGAATGGATATGGACACCATCCCCAATGGGAACATGGGGCTGAATAGTGGGCACTACCTGCGAAACATTGCCGATGTCAGACGAACCCCTGTTCTTGTCGGGTGGAGTGTTGGCCTCGTTCAGTCCAAGGAACCTGAGTTGTGCAGAATAAAGCTCGGAAAAAACGCGGTTGACCTTGAACGGAGCCAGTACGCGGTCGTCTTCGTCAACTTCAAGCCGACAACCTGTAGCCAGGGCTGCTCCTTGTGCACAGGCTACCAACCGTTCCTTCACCCGCACGACCTCGGCAAGATCTGCCGCCCGTACATAAAAATAACTGGCAGCCCGCTCCGGGACGATGTTGGGGGCGACACCTCCTTCAGTGACAATGCCGTGGACCCGCACATCCTGGCGCAGATGCTGGCGCAGGGCGTTGATCCCGACAAAGGTCTGGATGACCCCGTCCAGCGCATTGACCCCCTCCTCGGGATAGACTGCTGCATGGGCAGCCTTGCCGAAAAACGTGAAGCGGACCCTGGCAAGCCCAAGAGACGTCTTGATCACCTGCCGTTTCGAGGAAGGATGAACCATCATGGCAAAATCGACTCCCTCGAATACTCCGGCCTTGACCAGCTCAATCTTGCCAATCCCCAATTCCTCCGCAGGCGTCCCGAGAACAATTATCCGGGCCATGCCAGGGGGTAGGGCATGGCGCAGGGCAATGGCAGCCCCAAGCGCCGCGGCGGCAACAATGTTGTGCCCACAGGCATGCCCTATTTCAGGGAGGGCGTCCATCTCTGCCAGAATGGCTATGGCCGGGCTATTCATTCCCCAACTGGCCCGAAAGGCAGTTTCCAGGCCAGCCACGCCACGTTGCACGCTGAAACCTTCCCGTTCCAGTATGCCGATCAGCAGTGCAGCGGTTCGGTATTCCCTGAGCCCCGTTTCAGGGAAGCGGTACAGTTCTTCGGCAATTGCAGCCAACTCATCACGAGTCCTGTTGACCTGTTCCAGTATCGCCTGCCTGACGGAAACCACCACTCACCCCAAAAACTATTTTAATGAGAATTACACCTCATCCTCTCAAATTTGTCAAGGTTTTTTATTGTCAATAACTCCAGCTTTCTGCTACCTTGGCAGATAATAACTCTCTTACAATTCTTTCAAGGAGAAGCACGTACATGAGCACTACTTGGGTCGAACTCTCTTGTGACGTTCCGTCTGAGATGGTCGACCAGTTGGCCGATTTTCTCATGGAACTCACCGGAACCGGCGTCAGCATCGAAAATCTGTCCCTCGACACTTTTTCTCTCGACACCCTGGAAGAGACTCCCATAAAGACCGTCAAGGCCTATTTCGCTGCTGATGCGGACCATGCCAACAAAGTCGCCGAATTATCCGCCTATCTCGCCGCCTTCGGACCGCAATATGTCGGTTTCATCTTTCAACCGCCCCGGGTTTCCTACATCCAGGAAGAAGACTGGGCCAATAACTGGAAAGCTCACTTCACCTCAGCCCGCGTCGGCACAAGGATCGTGATCAAACCTTCATGGGAGGATTTCGACGCCAGCGGCGGCATCATCCTCCTTCAGCTTGATCCCGGCATGGCCTTTGGCACCGGGACACATCCGACCACTCGGTTGTGCCTCGAGTTCCTCGAAGAGATATTCTTCCATGAAGGATCGTTCGGCAGTTTTGGGTATCCCGCTCCGAAGGGTGTCCTCGACGTCGGCACCGGTACCGGAATTCTCGCCATCGCCGCAGCCAAGATGGGGGCGGAGAGGATAGTCGCCATCGACATCGATCCCCAGGCGGTGGCCATTGCTCGGGAAAACCTGGCCATGAACGGTGCCACCGGCGAGATCCTCGTCTCAGACACGCCACTCGCCGACGTAGACGGCACGTTCGATATCGTCGTTTCCAACATCCTTGCCGAAGAACTGGCGCGACTCGCCACGGAACTGGTCAACCGGCTCAACCCGGGCGGATTTCTTCTCCTGTCCGGGATTCTGACGGAGAAGGAGGAACTCGTAGTCGCCGCCTTTTCTGAATTCGGGCTCACCCTTGCCGCAACCGGCCGGCACGGCGAATGGAGCTGTCTCGGCTATTACCGGGAGAGATGACCATGCGGCGGTTTTTCATCCCCCCCGGAGCGTTGTCCGATGGGACCATCAGGGTAGACGGCGACCTTTTTCGACACATGGCGCGGGTCCTGCGCCTACGAGTTGACACCGCCGTTCTGCTGGCTGACGGTACTGGTCGTGAATTCTCAGGCGTTATCCGGGCAATCGACAGAGAAAGCCTGGTTATCGACGTCACAGAAACCAGCCCTGAACCATTTTCCGGCAATATTCCGCGAATCACCCTCTACCAGGGGCTTCCCAAAGGTGACAAACTGGAATTAATCTTGCAGAAAGCTGTGGAGTTGGGAGCTGCCGAGATCGTTCCCTTCCTTGCCAGACGTTCCGTCGCCAGAGTCAAGGGGCGGGAAGAGGAAAAGCTCGGGCGCTGGCAGCGGCTTGCCCGGGAAGCGGCCCGCCAGTCGGGACAGAGAACGATTCCTACCGTATCCTTCTCTCCGGGCATGCCCGCTGTCGTACAGGGGGCACGGCAGTCAGTAAAGCTGATGCTCTGGGAAAAGGAACGGGGCAACCGGCTTAAGGAGACGCTGGGGCGCTTCTCCCAACCGGAAAGCATCGCTGTGCTGGTTGGACCGGAGGGAGGATTCCCCGACGATGAGGCAGAAACTGCGGTGCAAGGCGGCTTCATCCCCGTATCCCTCGGCGACCGGATAGTTCGCACCGAGACCGCTGGTCTCGTAATGCTGGCTATCCTCCAGTTCTACTGGGGGGACATCGGCTAAAGGTTCATCTTACGTTGCCCCGCTGAGAAGCTCGACAACAGGAGCCAGCCCGGCTAACGGAGAGGGCCACCGGGGATAGTACTCGTCAGCGGAGCAATTCCAGCAATTCCGCGCCGAACTCCAGGCGCTGCCAGCGCTTCATGGCCGGGATGGCATCCAGACCCGCCATCCCCTCCGACGCGCTATCCGCGAGAGTCTCCAGCAATACGTTATTTGCCACAACCCCCGCGTCGATCCCCAACGCCAGCGACTTTTCATCCCGCCAACGTTTGAGGCGCTTCAGCCGCTCCTCACAGCGCGCATCCCTTTTCTCCCGGAACGACACCGGGTACCGGCAAAGCTTTTCTGACGGCAATGAACATCCCCTGGTAATCGCGGCAATAATTCCCTTGCCGAACTTGGCCACAAGCCGCGGGGTAAGCCCCGGAATCCCGGCGAGATCGTCCAGCCGCAGCGGACGCTTCTCCGCCAATTCCCGGACGGTTTCCGTGCCGAAAATCTTGAAGGGGGGTACATCGGCATGCCGCGCACGCTCGTCCCGGAAGCGGAGCAGTTCCTCGAGCACCGCCAGGGACCGCGGCGCCATCCGCGCCGCCCCCTTGAATCGAAGGAACAGAGGCTCCTGGACGCGGCAGGCCGCCCTGACCCGGGAGACCAGTTCCGACTCCTCCTCTACCCAGGAAAGCCTCCCCAGAGCCTCCAGCTCGTTCACCAGTTGTCGGTAGAGCTCGATCAGTAAGGAGGTATCCTGCACGGCATAGGCCACCATTTCAGGCGATAAAGGCCGTCGGCTCCAGTCAGCCTTCTGGTAGCGCTTGTCCAGTTCCGCCCCAAAGCGCTTTTTCAGTACCGCAGCCAACCCCACCGCCGGTTCGCCGAGGAACTGGCAGGCTATCATGGTGTCGAAGAGGTTCACCACCTCGATGCCAAAATCCCGGTGCAGGGACCTGATGTCGTAGTCCGCGCCATGCATGATCTTCCTGATGGCGGGATCGG
This sequence comes from Geobacteraceae bacterium, assembly GCA_024281055.1. Taxonomy (GTDB): domain Bacteria; phylum Desulfobacterota; class Desulfuromonadia; order Geobacterales; family Geobacteraceae; genus JAMXLF01. Next base: position 103,263 of record JAMXLF010000006.1, on the reverse strand, counting down.
CCATGACGGGAGCCAGCGGTGCGAGGTCGGAGAGGGAGAGCGGATCGACGAGGACCGTTTCCCGTGGTGTGGCGATCTGGATAAGACAGACCTTTTCCTGGTAGTGGTGGAGTGAGTCCGCCTCCAGATCGACGGCGATGAGCGTTTCGGCGGCGAGACGGCTGGCGAGCTGTTCGAGGGGCTCGCGGCTCGTAATCACCGCCACGGGGGAAACCGATGCTTCCGGCTGTAGGTCTGCTTCGCTATGGCTAGCCGATGGCACGGAGCGCCTCCACGGTTGTCGCCATCTCCTCCCGGGTGCCGATGGTGATGCGGAGGCCATGGGCAAGGACGGGGTCGGAGAAGTAACGGACCAAGATGCGACGGGCGTAGAGGGTGTCGTAGACCCGTTTGCCGTTCCGGTCCGGAGGCGCGGCAAAGACGAAGTTCGCCTGGGACGGGATGACCCGGTAGCCAATGGCCTCAAGTTCCCGAGTGAACCAGGCGCGGGTTTCCCTGATGCGCCGGACTGCCTCCCGCAGGTGCTCCTGGTCGAGGAGCGCCGCCGTCGCCGCAGCCAGAGCCAATCGGTCCAGGTGGTAATGGTCGCGGATCTTGTCGAGGGCGGCGACCACTTCGGGACGGGCTACGGCGAGACCGAGGCGCATCCCCGCCAGGGAGTAGCTCTTGGAGAAGGTGCGGGTGACGACGACGTTGTCGCAGCGACGCACCAGCTCCAAGGCCGTGCCGTCGGCAAAGTCGGCGTATGCCTCGTCCACCACGAGCATGCCAGCGCAGCGCCGGGCCAGCTCTTCGATGTAGTCGAGGGGAAAGGCGCAGCCGAGGGGCGCATTCGGGCTCGTGAGGAAGAAGAGCTTCCCGGTGTACCGTTCGGGGAAGTCGGCGAGCCGAAACTTATCGGTCAGGTTGAAGGTTCGGACGCGCGCCCCCTGGATCTCGGCGAGGGTGCCGTAGTAGGAGTAGGAGGGGTGAACATAGGCAACCTCCTCTCCCTCGCCGGCGAAGGCACGGATCAGGTTGTTGAGAAGCTCGTCCGAACCGTTGGCCATAACGACCCACGACGAGTCGACGCCGTAAAGGCTGGCAGCCGCCTCCCGGGCCAGGCGGCTCCCGGGGTCGGGGTACTTCCGGAGACTCTCCCCGTCCTCCCCGAGCTCGGCGAGGATCGCCTCCCGCACCCGACAGGAGGGCGAGTATGGATTTTCGTTGGTGTTGAGCTTGATCCAGGCCTCCGTGTCGGGGGGCTGGAAGCCGGGTACGTAGCCGGCCATCTCGGCAATGTTTCTGCGCAATGGGATCATGACTGCTCCAGTCGTTCGATTTCAGTATTCCTGCAAAATGGCGTAGGTGGTCGTCCGCCGCGCCGGGGTGAATCCCGCACTCCGGATGAGCGCCACCATCTCCTCGCGGCTCATGCGGAAGGTGCAGCCGGCGGCAGCCACCACGTTCTCCTCGAGCATGGTCCCCCCAAGGTCATTGGCGCCGAAGAAGAGCGCCACCTGGGCCATCTTCGCCCCCTGGGTCACCCAGCTCGCCTGGACGTTGGGGATGTTGTCGAGGACCACCCGGGAAAGGGCAAGGACCTTCAGGTACTCGACCCCGCTGGCGGTCTTTCCCCCCAGCTCGGTATTCCCCGGCTGGTAGGTCCAGGGGATGAAGGCGGTAAAGGAGCCTCCCTTAGCCTGCAGCTCCCTCACCCGGAACAGATGTTCGACGATATCCTCCGGCCGCTCGCGGCTCCCGAACATCATGGTCGCCGTGGTGGGCATCCCAAGACGGGCCGCCTCGGCCATGACCCGCGCCCACCCCGCCCAGCCGATCTTGTTCGGCGAGATCTCGCGACGCACCTCGTCCACGAGGATCTCCGCCCCACCGCCAGGCACCGAGTCGAGCCCGGCCGCGTGGAGCCGCCCCAGCGTCTCCCGAACATCAAGGCCGGAGAGGGTGGCGATGTGAGAGATTTCGGCCGGCGACAGGGAGTGGTTCTGCACCTGGGGGAACCGGCGCTTGATCTCCCGGAAAAGCTTCTCGAACCACGTGATGTCGAGGGTGGGATGGAGCCCCCCCTGCATGAGGAGTTGAGTGCCCCCCTGGGCGACGAGCTCGCCGATTTTGGCGTAGATATCCTCCTCGGCCAGCACGTAGGCGTCCGGCGCGCTTGCCTCGCGGAAAAACGCGCAGAACTTGCACCTGGACTCGCAGACGTTGGTGTAGTTGACGTTCCTGTCGACCACGAAGGTGACGCGGTTCTCCGGGTGGAGCCGCCTGCGGATGCCGTCGGCGAGCTTTCCCACCGCCAGGAGTTCCGCCTCGGTCAGGAGCCAGAAGGCCTCTGCCCGATCGAGCGGCACACCGGTATCGATTTTTTTCGTCACTTCGTTCAGCATGATCCCGGAAATCTCGATGGTTTTTCAATACACCCGCAACTCGTTGTAAAGCGTATCCCGCTCCACCGGCACCCGTCCCGCCTTCCTGATGAGGGTAACGATCCCCTCCCGGCTCAGGCTCTGGGGAGAGGCGGCGCCGGCATCGTGGCCAATCTTCTCCTCCACCACCGTACCGTCCAGGTCGTTCACTCCGAAGCAGAGGGCGGTCTGGGCGATCTTCTCGCCGAGCATCACCCAATACGCCTTGATGTTGGCGAAGTTGTCCAGGTAAATGCGGGCGATGGCCAGGGTCTTCAGGTCATCCACGCCGCCGCTGGCGGGGTTTTTCAGGTGCCCGAGGGGGTTGTTTTCCTTCTGGAACGCCAGGGGGATGAATACCTGGAAGCCGCCGGTTTCGTCCTGAAGCTCCCGCAGCCGGCGCAAATGGTCCACCCGATCCGCGCAGGACTCAATGTGGCCGTAGAGCATGGTGGCGTTGGACTTGAGCCCTGCCCGGTGAACCTGTGCCATCACCTCCAGCCAGCGCTCGCCGGAGATCTTCTCAGGGCAGAGACGGTCGCGCACTTCCCTGCGGAGGATCTCCGCGCCGCCGCCGGGGAGCGATCCCAAGCCGGCAGCCTTCAGCTCCGCCAGGGTTTCAGCAATGGAGAGCCCGACAAGCCGCGCCAGGTAGTCGATCTCCACGGCGGTGAACGCCTTTATGTTGAGCTGCTGCGAAACTGCGCGGACGGTGCGGAGCATCTCCAGGTAGAACTCGAAGGAAAGCTCCGGATGAAGCCCCCCGACAATGTGGATCTCGGTCGCTCCTCCGGCCACCGCCTCAAGGGTGCGGTTGCGGATCTCGTCCAAGTCGTAGCAGTAGGCACCAGGCTCGTCTGCGGTACGGGAAAAGGCGCAGAACCGACAGCGATTGACGCAGATGTTTGTGTGGTTGATGTGGCGGTTCACGTTGAAGAAGACCCGCCGGCCGTTCTTCCGTTCATTGGCAAGGGCCGCCAGCTCGCCGATCGCGAGAAGATCGTTGCTCTCGAAGAGAAAGAGCGCTTCGTCGTCGGAGATCCTCTCTCCGGCGTGGACTTTTTCCGAAACGGATGAAAGTGAAATCATCGTACCTATACCAGTCCCCGGTCCCTAGTCCCCGGTCCCTCCAGTTCCCCACCGCCTGTACAGACTGTTCTCGACTCCGAGCTGATCCAGCACCTTCCCCACCACGAAATTCACCAGGTCGTCCACGGTGGCTGGCCGATGATAAAAGGCCGGCATGGCTGGAACAATGCAAGCGCCGGCGCGGGCCAGCTTCAGGAGGTTTTCCAGATGGATGGCTGAAACGGGCGTCTCCCTCGGGACGAGGAGAAGAGGTCGCCTCTCCTTGAGCATGACGTCGGCGCTCCGCTCGATCAAGGTGCCGGAGAGGCCGGCCGCAATCCTGCCGGTTGTCCCCATGGAACAGGGACAGATCACCATGGCGTCGGGAGCGCTGGAACCGCTGGCGATCGGGGCGAGGAAATCGTCCTCGGCATAGTAAGTGATGGAGGGCTCGAAGGCGGTTTCATCCCTTCCCGTGGAAATCGCCGCGGCAAAGTATTCCCACGCCTTGCCCGTCACCTCCTCCGGCCCCCCTCCCCAGTCGAGGCCGCACTCCTCCATGAGGACCGTGAAAGCGGGGCGGCTGATGAGCATGGTCAGCCGGACGCCTGCCATGAGGAGCTCCTCCCCCAGACGGACGCCGTAAATGGCGCCGGAGGCGCCGGTGAATGCCAGGAGGACACGCTGCTGCCTCATGCCCCACCCCTTCCCGCCAGGATGTCCACCAGGGTGGCAACGAAGATTATGACGCTGATGTAGCCGTTCATGGTGAAGAAGGCCATGTCAAGTCTGGCCAGATCCCCCTTGCGCAGCAGCCAATGCTCATACAGGAGAAGAAGCGCCGCGACCGCCATGCCGGCCAGGAAAAACCCGCCCACGGGGAGAAGGCGGTAGACCGCCATGAGCAGGGCAACCATCACCAGGGAGAAAAGCCGCGCCATCCAGAGAGAGCCGGTCACCCCGAGACGGACCGGGATGGAGTGGAGTCCCCGCTGCCTGTCGAACTCCAGGTCCTGAAGGGCATACAGAATATCAAAGCCGGCCACCCAGAAGAGGACCGCCAAGCCGAGGAGCACAGCCGGCAGTGCCACCGTCCCGCGGATGGCGATCCAGGCGCCGATCGGAGCGGCGCCGAGGCAAAGGCCAAGAACCACGTGAGCCATGGCGGTGAACCGCTTGCAGTAGGAGTAGAGCACCAGAAAGAAGAGAGCCAGCGGGGCAAGCTTGAAGCAGAGCGGGTTCAGCCGGTGGGCCGCGTAGAACATGAGGGCCACGGAGAGGACGATAAAGACCAGCACCGTCCCCTTCCCGAGGAGACCGGCCGGGATCGCCCGGCCCCACGTGCGTGGATTCTCGGCATCGATCTCGGCGTCGATCACCCGGTTGAGTCCCATGGCCGCAGTCCGCGCCCCCACCATGGCCATGACGATCCAGAACAGCTGGCCGATGGTGGGGAGGCCCCGGGCCGCCAGCAGTGCCCCGGTCAGGGCGAAGGGGAGGGCGAAGATGGTGTGGGCGAACTTGATCATCTCCAGGAATACCCTGATCTTGCCGCACATCCCCATGGTCAGGTCGTTCTGCCGTGACATCTGCATACCTCGGATACTTCCCTTCCCGGAACAACCATTGTTGCTGCCTTAAAAGCCGTACTCTTTCCAGCGTCTGTCAACCAACCGCTTGATGGCGTCATCCATCCGGATCTCCGCAGGCCATGGAGAACCGCTGCTGGTCACATCCTTGCGGGTCGCATCGATGCCCATTCTGCTTCCTCCCCACGGCATGCCGGTTGCCCGTGCATCCGTCTCAGCCTCCGGAGAGCTGATGAGGTCCCTTGCCCAGTCAACGTTGTTGATGACCCGCCACGCCACACCGGCAAGATCACCGACATCCTGATCGGCATCGACCACCACGAGGAGCCTGGCGGCGCAAAGCCACGCATTCTGCCACAGCCTCGCCAGGATCTCCCGGCCGGTCTGCTCCGTTCGCTTGACCGAAACAACGCCACTCGTGTGGAAAATCCATTCCGGAGGAAAGTTTATGTCCACCACCTCAGGATTTTCCAGTTGCACGAGGGGAAGGAGCAGCCGCCAGGCAGCCCTGGCCAGATGGCAATCCTCCATGGGCGGCCGACCGACGACGGTCGCCGGACAGATGCAGTCGCGCCGCCGGGTAATACAGGACACATGAAGGACAGGGACCTCAGCAGGCGGCGAGTAATAACCGGTGTGGTTGCCAAAGGCCCCATCCATCATCATTTCTCCTGGCTCCAGATAGCCCTCGATCACCAACTCGGCGCGGGCCGGCACGAGGAGCTCGCTGGTCCGGCACCGGGCCATCTCAACCGGTGTTCCCCGCAGGAAACCGGCAAAGTGCATCTCGTCGAGGGGGTCCGGCAGCGGCAGCATGGCGGCAAAGACGAGTGCCGGAGGGCCACCCACAGCCACGGCCACCGGCATCCGCTCCCGGCGTGCCTGGTAGGCACGGTAATGGCGCTCACCCCCTCGCCCCGCATACCAGTGGATGCCAGCTCTCCTGGCATCGACCAAGGCGACCCGATACATGCCGCAGTTGGGCCGGCCGGTCTCGGGGTCCCTGGTAAAGACCAGGGGCAGGGTGATAAACCTTCCCCCGTGGCGCGGAAGGCCATCGCCGGGCCATCCCTTGAGAAAGGGATAGCTCATCAGGTCGGGCTTGTCCTCCACAATCTCCTGGCAGGGGGCCTCCGCCACGATTTTCGGACGGACGCAGACAACAGAAGAAAGTTCAGAGAACGCCGTCAGTCTCTCTTCTAACCGAGCAGGCGACAGGTCGGCTATGAGCTTCGCCAACCGATCCCCCAAGACCCTGGCGTCGTCCATACCAAGGGCCACGGCGAGACGCTGCGCCGAGCCGAACAGGTTGGTCGCCACGGGAAGCGCGCTCCCCTTCACCTGCTCAAAGAGAAGTGCCTTTCCGCCCGCCTTACTCACCCGGTCGGTGATTTCGGCTATTTCCAGGCAGGGGTCAACCTCTACTCCAACACGCTGGAGTTCCCCCAGCCGCTCCAACTTCTCCAGGAAATCATGCAGGTCCCGGTCGACCATGAAACTCCTTGGCATCATCACGGGTTCAAACTTAAATTTTTAACACTTTGGGGACATTATGACAACGGTTTTTATGGCGGGGGTAGTTATCCTGTTGACAAACCGTCCGGAACAGGCTATAAAAGGCAATGTCGGGATGTAGCGCAGCCTGGTAGCGCACCTGCTTCGGGAGCAGGGGGCCGCTGGTTCAAATCCAGTCATCCCGACCATTTAACTCAAACATCTGCCGAACGGCTGCCGATAGAAAAGGGGCTCTCATACGAGAGCCCCTTTTTATTTATACGTTTGACCGTTGCTTCTTACGGCGCTGGCCGGTGAGGAATGTACTGTTCGAACTGTTTCTTGTCCTGGGCACAGCGATAAGCTTCCTCCGGCGCAACCTTCCGTGTCTTCAGGAGATCGAGGAGGTGCTGGTCCAGCAGCTGCATCCCTTCTTTGCGCGCAGTCTGGATGATAGACGGGATTTGGAAAGTCTTTCCCTCCCGGATCAAGTTGCCGACGGCCGGAGTCCCGATCATGATCTCCAGGGCAGCCACCCGCCCGCGACCATCGGCCGTTTTCAGCAGCTGCTGGCAGATGACCCCCTTGAGCGATTCGGAGAGCATGGCCCGAACCTGCTCCTGAGAATCCTTCGGAAAGACGTCGATGATCCGGTCAACGGTCTTCGCCGCTGAGTTGGTATGCAGGGTCCCGAAGACCAGGTGGCCGGTTTCGGCCGCGCTCATGGCCAGACTGATGGTCTCCAGATCGCGCATCTCACCGACAAGGATGACGTCCGGGTCTTCTCGCAAAGCCGCACGCAGGGCCGCTGTAAAACTCTCCGAGTGTGCGCCGATCTGCCGCTGGTTCACGAGCGACTGCTTGTTTTCGTGAATGAATTCCAGCGGGTCTTCCAGCGTCAGGATATGTTCGCGGCGAGTGCTGTTGATCAGGTCGATCATGGCCGCCAGGGTAGTCGACTTCCCAGAGCCGGTCGGCCCGGTGACCAGGACGAGCCCCTTCTTGTTGTGGGTCATCTTCCGTACCCCGTCGGGGAGATCGAGGTCGTCCGCCGTAAGAATTTTGCTCGGAATGATCCGGAACACAGCTGCGATCCCCCGGTACTGCATGAGAATGTTGCCGCGAAATCGCGCCACGCCCGGCAACTCATAGGCAAAATCGAGGTCCTTCTTCTCCTCGAACTCCTGTTGCTGCTGCTCGGTCAGTATCTCGTACAGGATTGCCTTGGTCTCTTCGTGGGAGAGCGTCTTGAAGTTTGACCGCACCATCTCGCCGTGGAGGCGAAAGATCGGCGGAGACCCGGTCGAGAGGTGGAGGTCCGAGGCCCCCTGTTCCTTCAGCATTTTGAACAAACCATCGATTCGTGCCATGCAGTTACTCCATCACCGTAGTATCGAGGCAACAAACTCGTCCGGCGAAATATCACCGGCATACAGCAGTTCCCGTCCTTCTGCAGCAGCGCGGCACAAACCCCGCTCCTCCAAGACCCGCGCGAGCTCTTCCCCCCCCTGTGCAGCGGTAAAATCCTCCACCATCCGTGCATCAAACGGGATGACATCCAGGAGATATCGGTCACCCTGGTAGCCGCTCTGGTTGCAAGCCGGGCAGCCAACCGCCCGGAAACAGACTTGGACGTCAACGGGGAGGCGGAGTAGGTCACGCTCGTCGGCGGGAGGGGAATAGTTTTCCTTACAGTGAGAACAGAGGGTTGCCACCGCGGCGCAGCTTATCACCCCCCTGACAACCGTGGGAATGGCATAATGGCGATGCCGGGCATGGAGAAGGTGCTCCAGGGTGTCGGGCGTATCCTGGCCGGCGATGCCGGCCAACACGAGCTTTCCCCGCGCCGCGGCGGTGGCCGCTGCGGCAAGGGTCTGCAGATCGGTTGCATCTTCCAAAGCGATCACGTCGGGATCGTGCTCCAGCGCAGCCATGACCAGTCGGTGCTTTTCTTGTGGGGAAAGATGACGGAGCGAAATGCGGGGGAAGGGGACTTTAGCGTGGCCGAGATAGTCCCCCAGTAGCAGAACGGTCTTTCCGGAGGGGTTGCTCTCCTTCAGGAAGAGATCGATAAGCCGACAGCGTTCTTCCTGATCACGGGAGGAAAAAACCACCATGCCGTGCCGCACAGTTGCCAGCGCGTGGAACGCCGCCTCCTTCTCTGCCGTGAGGCCCAAGCCGGCAATACTGGCAGGCGGCGGGACGAACGGCTGGGGTTTGAGCGTAACATACTCGCTTCCTTCCCCTCGCAGCAGCAACACCTGAAAACGGGCGTTATGCCCCTTGTGGCGATACCCCAAGATCCCTTTCGCCGCAATATCCACAGTACCGTTCAGCCGTGCTGTTTTGCGCACGTGCTGGACGAAATCGGGGTAGTAGGTGGCCTGTAGGCAGCCGACCTCCCGGGCAATACCTCCCCTTCTCCCGGTTAGCCTCACCGTAGTGCCAAGGGGCTGGCAGGAAAGACTCGTTAGCCTGTTCTGTACCATGAACAGCAGCAGATAGTTGAGAAATGCGGCCCCGCTCGTGTCGGCATTCATTGCCGCCAGGGTTTTTGCCGGGAAGCGATCGGACGAAAAACCGAATGTTGCCGTCGCCGGACCGTAAAAGATCTCCTGCATCTCGCGGATCTCCCGAAGCAAAGCTACGGAAACAGTTACCCGGCACCCCGTGATCCGTTCCGTTTCGACAATGGCCGTGCGGTTGAGAGGATCTGCCAAGGCGATGCTCAGCTCCTCGCCGACCCTGATGAGGGGGACAAGGTTGAACTGGCGGGCGAAGACGACGGGAACGAGAGAGACGGCCTCCCGATCGATCATCTCTTCCTTCAGTCGTACGTAGGGGATATCCAACTGGTTGGCCAGAGCCCAGTCGATGTCCTCTTGGGTCACGATCCCCAAGTCCACCAAGGCTTCACCAAAACGGCAACCTGCCGCTTTCTGTCGCTCAAGGGCCGCCGCAATATCCCCTTCGGTGATGATCTGCGATTTGAAAAGAATCGAGCCGAGCGAACCTTCTTTCATCAATCCTTCCATCGCGCCTCCGTCATAATGTCCATCCGGGTGCATGGGATAATCCGCAAGCTGCTGTGGTTTCGTCGTGCCTGGAGCAGGGCGAGTCCGTTATTAAACCACGCCAAACCACTACCGTCAACCGGATTGTCTCTCTCAGGCCCGGTTCAGCCGGCTTCATAGCACTTTACTTTTCCCAGCCCACTGTGCTAGTGTTGATGCACACTTACAGAAGAATCAGGTGCCGTACCGTGACCCGTTGTGACATAATGTCCCGGGATGGTGCCCCAGGAGCCGTCATGCAAAGGAAAGCCCTCGCCCTCCTCTCCGGAGGACTCGACTCCACCCTTGCCGTTAAGGTCATGCTAGAGCAAGGAATCGCAGTCGAGGCCCTCAATTTCACCTCTCCCTTCTGCACCTGCACCGCCAAGAATGCTGGCTGCAAGTCCGAAGCGGTTCGAGTCGCCCAGGAATTCGATATTCCCATCAAGGTGATGAACAAGGGGGTCGAGTACCTGGAGATCGTCCGGCGGCCGAAACACGGCTATGGCAAAGGCTTGAACCCCTGCATCGACTGCCGCATCTTCCTCCTGCGCAAGGCCAAGGAATACATGGCGGAGAGCGGCGCGGACTTCGTCATCACCGGCGAAGTCCTGGGCCAACGCCCCATGAGCCAGCGCCGAGACACCCTGCGCGTCATAGAACGGGAGAGTGGCCTCGAGGGGCTCTTGTTGCGTCCCCTCTCAGCCAAATACTTTGAGCCGACCCTTCCCGAACAGGAAGGCTGGGTTGACCGCTCAAAGCTCCTTGCCATCAAGGGACGCTCCCGCAAAGAGCAGATGCAGCTTGCAGACGAGCTTGAGGTCAAGAACTATCCCTGCCCGGCAGGGGGGTGTCTCCTCACCGAGGTTTCCTTCGTCTCCAAGGTGCGTGACGTCTTCGATCATACCGACCAGTTGGACCTGCGCGACTTCCGTCTCCTGAAGCTCGGCAGACATTTTCGGGTTGGCCCGCGCACGAAAGTACTTATCGGCCGCAACGAAGCGGAAAATGAAGTCCTCACGAACGCGATGCAACCAAGCGAGGCAGCTCTGCGCTGGTTGGAAGGGGGGAGTCCCACGGGGGTCGTTTTGGGCGAGCAGTCCGACGACCTCATTTCTGTCGCCGCAAAGATACTTCTGCGCTACACCAAGGCCGATACGGGCAGGGAATGTGCCGTCAAGTACACCGTTGACAGCAATGAGCGCATCATAAAGGTTATCAACGACTTTGACGAGCGGCGGATTGAAGAGTTCCGAATCTGATTTTTGTCAACACCCCTCTTGATTACACGAAAAGCCCGCAGACGCGGGCTTTTCCTTTCCACCGATCTTGTTGCATCCGGGGGGGGCTAAACCACCTTACTGCGATGCTCCCCTATCGCTTCTCTTCCTCTTGGCGCGCAGGGACCTGCTCTACAGGAGCTGTTGGCTTTCCCTCCGTCTCGGTTTTTCCAGTTCCTTCGGGCGCCGGCGCTGTTTCCTCAGGTTTCTCTGCCGGAGCCGCCGGCACCTTCAGGACGGCACTCGTCATCGGCATCTGGACGACTTCTTTCGCGATACTCTCATCGACCTTGCGTTGCAGTCCGGCAACAGGTGGTTCTTCGGCCAAGGCAAGGCGGTACTCTTCCTCGGAAAGAACCCCCTTCTTGCGAAGCAAGCCCAATATCATGTCGGAACGCCTGAGCACCCGGTGCAGATTCTTGTATGGGTTGTAGGCCACCCGCGGGCCGGGGAGCATGGCGGCAAGGAAGGCACACTCGCGTGGGGTAAGGGCAGATGCCGGCTTGCCGAAATAGTACTGGGCTCCATGGCCGACCCCGTACACCATCGGACCGAGTTCAACGACGTTCAGGTACAGCTCCATGATGCGCCCCTTGGTCAACAACTCTTCCATCCGTTTGGCAAGGATGACCTCCTTGATTTTGCGGGTGATGGTCTTCTCACGGGTGAGAAAGAGATTCTTTGCCACCTGCTGAGTGATGGTGGAGGCCCCCCGGGCAAAACTCTTCTTTTCCAGATCATATTTGATCGCGTTCTTGATCGCCTTGACGTCGATCCCCTCGTGCTTATAGAACCTCTCGTCCTCAGCAAGGATAACCGCCCATTTCATCTCCGACGGAATTGCCCCGGATGGCGTCCAATAGCGGTTTTTCGGCCCAACAACAAATGGGTGGAAATTTCCGTTCCAGTCCTTTACCTGAATGGTCATACTCACCCGACGGCTCTGCAGCGTCGCCACCGATGGAAGAGACAGGAGTGAAACGCCGACATACCCGGCAAACCCAAGGAGGAGGATCATGACGCCAAGGACGATCTTTTTGGTCAGGCTCACGGCTCGTCCTCCCCCGCCCGCTGCTTGACGGCTGCCATCTCAGCCGCCATCCTGACCGCAGCCACCATGCTCGCCGCCGACGCCTTCCCGGTCCCGGCCAAGTCGTAGGCCGTGCCGTGATCCACCGAGGTCCGGATGATGGGTAGGCCGAGGGTGACGTTCACCCCGTCGTCGAAGTGGAGGAGCTTCAGGGGGATGAGTCCTTGGTCATGGTACATGCAGACCACGGCGTCGTATGTCCCCTGAGCGGCAAAGTGAAAGAGGGTATCGGCGGAAAGCGGGCCTGTAGCATCGATACCTTCGGCCCGAGCCGCAGCCACAGCCGGCGCAATGACCCTCTCCTCCTCGGTCCCAAACATTCCCCCCTCACCGCAGTGGGGGTTCAGGGCCAGGACTGCAAGCCGGGGATGGGGGGTGAGATATCGCTGAAGGTCTCGGTGGGTGATCCTGATGGTGGAAAGGACTCGTTCACGGGTCACAAGATGCGGAACGTCAGCCAGGGCTTCGTGGATGGTGACAAGGGTCACCCGCAACCGATCGCCGGCAAGCATCATGACAAAGTCCTTCGTCCCGGTAAGCTCCGCAAGGAGCTCGGTATGACCGGGATAGCGGTGCCCGGCCAGGTTCATCGCCTCCTTGTTGATGGGAGCCGTCGCCATTGCTTGCGCCTTGCCTTCGAGACAGAGACGGGCCGCCGCCGTGATGTAACGAAACACGGCGTCGCCGGCAGCAGCCGTCGGACGGCCGTATGCCATATCGGCACCGGCAAGATCCGTAAGCGCCAGGAGATAGATGACACCAGCAGCAGGTTCCGCAGGGGGCATCTCTTTGCTGAGAATTTCAAGACGCAGGGGTGACGCTGTCGCTGCCAGCGCACGTTCCATGGCTGCAGCATCTCCAAGGACATAGGGTATGCAGGATGCTGTCGTTCCCGGGTCTGCCAGGGCTTTGGCGATGATTTCCGGGCCAACGCCACACGGGTCTCCCATGGTCACGGCGACAACCGGCTTGTTCCAGGATTTCGCCTCCATCTCCACGACCTCCGAAAAAAAAAGAGCGGCAAAAGCCGCTCATGTATATTCTATGATGTTCCGGTTTATCTGCGTACTGCCTTGCCCGCTACCTGTACCCTGATCAGCGCACGCTCAAGGGCAGCTTCATAGACGCGGTACTGCTTGTCCTCGGGGGTGAGTTTCTTGAGGGCTTCTTCCGCGCGACCGAGGGCAGCCTTGGCGCGTTCCAAGTCGATCTCGTCCGCCCGCTCCGCAGTCTCCACGAGAACGGTGACCGTATCGTTTTCCACTTCGAAATAGCCCCAGTTGACCGCAAGGTTAAAGATACCCCCTTCCTTCTTGTAGGAAAGCTCACCGATCTTCAGGGAGGTGAGAAAAGGGGCGTGTCCGGGGAGCACCCCGAATTCACCTAGGGTACCGGTGGCGGTGATCTCATCCACCTCCTCGGAGAGCACCTTTTTGTAAGGGGTTACCAGTTCGACTTTCAGTTTTTCGGCCATATATCGTCATCCTTTATGGAAGAGTGCCCCGCCGGGTTGCCCCTACGGACACACCATTCACTATTCAACCTTGCCTTTACGCCATCAGTTTCTTCGCCTTCTCAAGAGCTTCCTCAATGGTGCCGACAAGGTAGAAGGCCTGCTCGGGAATGTCGTCGTGCTTGCCGGCAACGATCTCCTGAAAGCCCTTGATGGTGTCTTTCAGCTCCACGTACTTGCCGGGGGAGCCCGTGAAAGCCTCAGCGACGAAGAACGGCTGGGAGAGGAAGCGCTGGATTTTCCGCGCCCGGGAGACGACCAGCTTGTCGTCCTCTGAGAGCTCATCCATACCAAGAATGGCAATTATATCCTGGAGGTCCTTGTAGCGCTGCAGGACGTACTGTACCTGACGGGCAATCGTGTAGTGTTCTTCGCCGATGACTTGGGGATCGAGGATCCGCGAGGTAGAGTCAAGCGGGTCAACCGCCGGGTAGATGCCGAGCTCGGCAATCTGACGGGAAAGAACGGTGGTAGCATCGAGGTGGGCGAATGCCGTCGCTGGCGCCGGGTCGGTCAAGTCGTCAGCCGGAACATAGATCGCCTGCACCGACGTGATGGACCCTTTATTGGTGGAGGTGATGCGCTCCTGCAGCTCACCCATCTCGGTGGCCAGGGTCGGCTGATAACCGACGGCGGAGGGGATCCGGCCGAGAAGCGCGGAAACTTCCGAACCCGCCTGGGTGAATCGGAAAATGTTGTCAATGAAGAGGAGCACGTCCTGGCCTTCCTCGTCTCGGAAATATTCGGCCACGGTGAGGGCGGAGAGAGCAACACGGGCGCGGGCGCCGGGAGGCTCGTTCATCTGGCCGTATACCAGGGACGCCTTCTCAAGAACACCCGACTCTTTCATCTCCATCCAGAGGTCATTCCCTTCACGCGTACGCTCGCCAACGCCGGCAAAGACGGAGAAACCACCATGCTGTTTGGCGATGTTGTTGATCAGCTCCATGATAAGTACGGTCTTGCCGACTCCGGCGCCGCCAAAGAGGCCGATCTTCCCCCCCCTTACGTAGGGGGCCAGCAGGTCGATGACCTTGATGCCGGTGGAGAAGGCCTCGATCTTCGTCGACTGGTTGACGAAGGCAGGCGCAGGGCGATGAATGCCGTATTCCTTTTCGGCGTTGATCGGGCCCATTTCGTCGACCGGATCGCCGATGACGTTCATGATCCTGCCGAGCGTCTTGCGTCCAACCGGCATGACGATCTGCTTGCCGGTATCACGGGCAGCCTGACCGCGCACGAGGCCATCAGTCGAATCCATGGAAATGGTGCGGACTGAGTTCTCGCCCAAGTGCTGGGCAACTTCGAGGACCAGATTGTCCTCGCGATCGTCGATACCGGGATTGGTCACCCGAAGTGCATTAAAGATAGGGGGGAGTTTCCCGGGTTCAAATTCAACGTCGACAACCGCGCCGATGACCTGCGAAATTTTACCAATATTCTGGCTCATGTAACCTTTTCCTCCTGCGGCCGCCAGGCGGCCTCTATGTGTGAATTCCTGGAAATTAGCCTTTGATTGATTCTGCGCCGGAAATGATTTCCATCAACTCCTTGGTGATAGCGGCTTGGCGCGCCCGGTTGTAGATGAGCGTTAGCTTGCCAATCATTTCAGAGGCATTCTTCGAGGCGCTGTCCATAGCGGTCATCCGCGCGCCGTGTTCTGAAGCGAGCGATTCCAGAAGCGCCCTGAACATCTGTACCTCGATATTCTTCGGCAGCAGTTCGTCGAGGAGCGCTCCTTGGGACGGCTCGTAGATGTACTGAGTCGGCGTTTCCTCTGCCTGCTCAGGCGGTGCCACCGGCAACAGCTGCTCGAGGGTGATCTCCTGGGTCATGACGCTCTTGAAGGCATTGAAGAGGATGTAGACCTTATCGTACTCCTCAGCCAGGTACCCCTGAATCACCTCCTGCGCCAGCAGGGCCGCCGTTTGGTAATTGAGGGTGCCGAAGATGTTGGCGTAGGACTTCACCACCTTCTGCCGGTTTTTGAGAAACTCATTCCCCTTCCGGCCAATGGTCATGATGTTAATTTCGCTGTACTGGTCCCTGTTCTCCTTGACAAAACGTTCGGCCGCCTTGCAGAGGTTGGCGTTGAAGCCGCCGCAGAGACCCCGGTCTGAAGTGACAACGATGAGGAGCACCTTCTCGATATCCCGCTGTGCCAAGAGCGGATGGGAATCGGTTTGCTGGTTGTCCGCCAGTTTCTCGAGCACCTCGGCCAGCTTTCTGGCATAGGGGCGGGCAGCGACGACGTTTTCTTGGGCGCGACGTAACTTGGCGGCCGAGACCATCTTCATGGCCTTAGTGATCTGCCGCGTGTTCTTCACCGACGTAATGCGCTTCTTTATGCTCTTAAGAGTAGCCATATTCTCGGTACCGTCCTTCGATTACGCAGTAAATTCTTTCTGGAACTCGTTGAGGGCGGCAATGATCTTCGCCTTCAGATCGTCGTCGATCGCCTTCTTGTCACGGATTTCAGCTATGACATCACTCTTGCGTGAATCGAAGAAGCTGTTGAGTTCGGACTCGTAGCGCTTCAGGGAAGCAACCGGATAGTCGTCGAGATAGCCGTTGTTGGCGGCAAAAATTACCAGAACCTGCTTCTCCACTGGTTGCGGCTGGTACTGAGGCTGCTTGAGGATCTCGACGAGCCGCTCGCCGCGGGCGAGCTGCATCTGCGTCGCCTTGTCGAGGTCGGAGCCGAACTGGGCGAAGGCAGCCATCTCGCGGTACTGGGCTAGACTCAGCCTGAGCGTGCCGGCAACCTGCTTCATCGCCTTAACCTGGGCGGAGCCGCCGACGCGGGATACCGAGATACCAACGTTGATCGCCGGGCGAACACCAGAGTAGAATAGGTCGGACTCAAGGAAGATCTGGCCGTCGGTGATGGAGATGACGTTAGTCGGGATGTAAGCGGAAACGTCACCGGCCTGGGTCTCGATAATCGGCAGCGCAGTCAGCGAACCTGCGCCTTCGGCGTCAGAAAGCTTGCAGGCGCGCTCGAGCAGACGGCTGTGGAGATAAAAGACGTCGCCGGGATACGCTTCACGTCCGGGAGGACGACGGAGCAGCAGGGAGAGCTGCCGGTAGGCAACCGCCTGCTTGGAAAGGTCGTCGTAGATTATAAGGGCGTGCTTGGCGTTGTCACGGAAATACTCGCCGATGGTAACGCCGGTATAGGGAGCAATAAACTGGAGCGGCGCCGGTTCCGAGGCGGTCGCGGCGACGACGATGGTGTAATCCATGGCGCCGTGCTCAGTAAGTTTTGATACGACCTGGGCGACGGTGGAACGCTTCTGACCGATGGCGACGTAAATGCAGATGACGTCGCCCCCCTTCTGGTTGATGATCGTGTCCATGGCAACGGCGGTCTTGCCGGTCTGGCGGTCGCCGATGATCAGCTCACGCTGGCCGCGTCCGATCGGAACCATGGAGTCGATAGCCTTCAAGCCGGTCTGCATCGGCTGGTGTACCGATTTACGGGCGACGATACCGGGGGCCTTGATCTCCACCTTGCGGCTCTCGTTGCTAGCAATCGGGCCTTTACCGTCTATCGGCTCGCCGATACCGTTGACGACGCGGCCGATGAGCCCCTGGCCGACCGGAACCTCGTTGATCTTGCCGGTGCGCTTGACCGTGTCCCCTTCCTTGATGTGCTCGAAATCACCAAGGATGGCGGCGCCAACGTTATCTTCCTCGAGGTTGAGAACCATGCCGGCCACTCCACCAGGGAATTCGAGCAGCTCACCGGACATTGCCTTGTCGAGGCCATGAATACGGGCGATACCGTCACCAATCGAAATGATCGTTCCGGTCTCGGCTACTTCGACTTCCTTGCCGTACTCCTTGATCTGCTTCCTGATTATCTCGCTGATTTCTTCCGCTCTGATTTCCATAATAACGTCTCACCCCTTCTGTAATGTATCTTCAATTCGTTTTAACTGAGTTCGCACGCTGCCATCGAACAGCTGATCGCCGATCTTGGTGACCACGCCACCGATGAGTCCCTGATCGACTTCCACGTTCAGCACCACCTGCTTGCCGGTCATCTTCTCCAGTGAGGCCTTGATCTCCGCCACATGTGCATCACCGAGAGGCATAGCCGAAACAAGCGTTGGCCTGACCGTACCGGAAAGCTCATCAGCCAGGGTGCCGTAACTGGCGATGATCATCCCCAGAATGGATATCCTCCCCTTGTCGAGAAGCAACTGGAGGAAGTTCGCAACCGTCGGCGAAACGGACAGCTTAGCTATGAGGTCCTTGAGGATGTTCTTCTTCGCTTCAACGCCAAAAGCGGGGTTGGTAAAGATGGCCCTCAGCTCACCCTTGGCCGCCAGCAAGGCGTCGATCCCGGCTAACTCGGCCTGAAACTTTCCCACCGCTCCCTCTTCGGCCCCCAGTTGCACCAGGGCCTTGGCGTATCGTTTTGCTATGGCATTCGCGCTCAATGTAACTCCACCACCTTGGTAAGATATTCACTAACCAGCTTGTCCTGGTCATTCTTATTGATCTTTTCCTTGAGGGTCTGCTCCGCCAGTTGTACAGAGAGCCGTGCGGCCTCCGTCCGAAGCTCCGCGCGGGCCTTGATGACCTCCTGGTCGGCCGCCTGGCGCGCCTGCTCCTTGATCTTCTCCGCCGTCACCTTAGCCTCGGCGATGATCCGCTCCTTCTCCTTTTGTCCTTCCTCGCGGATGGCGGCAGAGATAGCTTCGATTTCTTCGTTGGCCTTGGCCAGCTTCCCCTGATACTCCGCCATTTTCCGCTCAGCCGCTTCACGGGCAGTAACAGCCTCCTGGAGGGCCTTCTCGATCCCGGCCCGGCGGGCCTTGAGCGACCCCTTCACATCGGCCTTCTTCAACGCCCAGATGAGAATACCCATGAGGACAGCGAAGTCGAGCACCCGCCAGCCAAAGTCCTTCAACTGCTTAGCCGTATCCACGTGGTGGGCACCCTCGCCCCCTTCGGCGGCGAAGCCGACTGTTGCCAAGCCAACGAGAAGGAGGCAGGCCGTCGCCATTATCAGAGCGGGCTTCAACGCCCCGTTATGCCCTGCACGTTGTTTCATTGTTACAGACTCCTTCCGAGAACCTTCTCGCAGATATCCAGTGACAGGGCATTAGCCTGCTCACGCAACAGCGCCCTGGCGTCGGCCGCCTCCTTGGCTACCTTGTTCTTGATGCTCGCCAGGGAATCGTTCGCTTCCTTGCGAGCCTTGTCGAGAACTGCAGCCTCTTCGGCCTGCGCTTCTTTCTTCAGCACCTCACGATCGCCGGAAGCCGCTACTTTCACGTCTTTCAGACGGGCCTCGTACAGCGCGATCTTCTCCTGCACCTCCCGGTCAACCTCAGCCACCTTCTCCTTTGCTCCGGCGAGTTCCCCCTGACGGTCGGCGAGAACCTTGCGGATTGGCCGGTACAGGAGAATATTCAGAACCAGCAGGAGGATGCCGAAATTGATGGCCTGGATTACGAATGCAATGTCAAGATTAATCACCCGAACACCTCGATGAGCTTATGTATACTGTATACAATTGTTTCGTTTTACCAAAAAAATTGAAGTGATGACGCAAAACATCGCATTGCTATCATACGACGTAGCGAAAGTCAAGTTTTTTCCAAAATGACCGGAGAATTAAAACAGTAGATAAATTAGCAATTTATAATGTCCAAAATGCGGCTCAGATCGTCCGCACTGGAAAAGGAGATTTCGACCTTTCCCCCCCGTCCGCTTGGGCGAATTGCCACTCTGGCCCCGAAGTGGCGCTTCAACCGCTCCACGAGATCGGTGAGATGCGGATCGACCGGCTTTGGCTGCTTTGCCGGACGGTTCGCCTTCAGGCGTTTCACCAGGGTTTCCGCAGCACGTACGGTGAGGTGTCCCTTGACTATTTCTTCCCGGGCCCTCTTCATCTGGCCCGGCTCGTCGAGTGCCAGCAGCGCCCGGGCATGCCCCATGGCCAACCTTTCCTCGACGATGTCCCGCTTGATTTCGGCAG
Organism: Geobacteraceae bacterium; assembly: GCA_024281055.1. Lineage (GTDB taxonomy): Bacteria > Desulfobacterota > Desulfuromonadia > Geobacterales > Geobacteraceae > JAMXLF01. The sequence goes on along the minus strand of JAMXLF010000006.1, from coordinate 83,776 downwards.
GGAGCTTGAGCAGACGAAGTGAGTTGGCCACCGTCGACCGATCCTTGCCCACGCGCTTCGCCAGTTCCTCCTGGGAAATGCCGAACTTTTCCTGAAGCGCATGGAAGGCCTCCGCCTCTTCCACGGCATTCAGGTCCTCGCGCTGAATATTTTCGATAAGCGCCATCTCCAGGGCTGTGTCATCGGAAACGTCCTGGATGACCACCGGAACTTCCCGCAACCCCGCCTTCTGGGCGGCACGCCAGCGTCTTTCACCGGCAATGAGCTCATAGTGCCCGCTCTTTTTTTGCACGACCAGGGGCTGAATGATTCCCTTTTCCCGGATGGACGCGGCCAACTCCTCGAGCTTTTCGGCGGAAAAGGTCTTGCGGGGCTGCTCCTTGTTCGGCTTGACCTCCTCGATGGGACAGAGGAAGTAGCTGCTCCGTTCATTTTCCACCACCGTCAGCAGCGCTCCCATTCCCTTGCCGAGGCCGGTTTTCTTAACCATGGGTACCCTCACGCTGAATGATTTCCTTGGCCAGCTCCAGATAGCTGGTAGCCCCCCGCGAGGCGATGTCATAGAGGATTATCGGCTTGCCATGGCTGGGGGCCTCGGACAACCGGACATTTCTCGGGATAACGGTTTCGAAGGTTTCCCGGGGAAAGTGGGCGCGGATCTCCTCGCTCACCTGGCGGGAGAGGTTGTTGCGGCCATCGTACATCGTCAGCAGGATCCCCTCGATGGCGAGGGACGGGTTCACGGATTTCTGGACCAGTTTGATGGTTTGGAGAATATGGGAAAGTCCCTCCATGGCGTAGAACTCGCATTGTAAGGGGATGAGAACGGAATGGGCTGCGGTCATGGCATTAATGGTGAGAAGGCCTAGGGAGGGAGGGCAATCGATGATGATATAATCAAAGGCCCCGCTCAACGGTTCGATGGCCTCCTTGAGCTTCAGTTCGCGGCCGATGACCGAGACAAGTTCCAGTTCCGCACCGGCCAGGTCTGTGGTGGCTGCCAAAACCGAGAGAAAAGGGATTTCGGTCTGTCTCACCACGCTCCGCGGGTCATCTTCGTTCACGAGGACATCGTAGATGCTCTGCCTGAGAGCACCCTTGTCGACGCCGACACCGCTCCCGGCGTTCCCCTGGGGGTCCATGTCGACGAGGAGAGTCTTCCTCTCCGCTACGGCAAGCGAGGAGGCGAGGTTGACCGCCGTGGTTGTCTTGCCGACCCCGCCCTTCTGGTTGGCTATGCAGATGATCTTGGCCATAGATTGTTCTGTGTGTACTGTTGGTTTTTCGTTACAGTGTCAGGCAGGTCAGATTCCGGAAGGTCGCGGGAGTTTCGCAAACTACCACAATACTCTGATAATTGAAAGGATTTTTTCATACAAGGCCGCCCTCACCCCGCCTGGGACCTCAGTCCCGTCCACTATGGAATGCCGCGCGGATCCCCATTCATTGCCGACAGAACGTTTTAGGTGCATTTTTTGACTTCAGTCAATCCGGCAGTCCGAGCAACCGGCTATACTGACGAAAAACAAATCAATGGAGGATAAAAAACCGTGAACAAACTGGCGGCACAGACAGGAGCTTTGCTCATCTTGCTGGCACTCACCGCGCCGGCGGCCCGCGCCTTTGAATGCAACGAATGTCACAGCAAGAACCCGGCCATGGTGAAAATGCACAAAGCACTCCAGGGAAGGGGATGTTTCGACTGCCACAAGGTAGGGGAAAAACTGATGGGCAAGGCTCAGCCCAAGGACCGGAATTCTCTCCTCAAACGGCGGGTTGCCGATCCCCTCTGCTTCGAATGCCATAAAGGATGAGCAATCCGCCGGGGTCATCGTCCTAACCCCGTTCACCGGTGTGCCGGCTGAATGCCGGTGCCTTTACTGCTTGCCACGCCTGCAGCTCCGGGTATAATTGAGGGATAAACCGGCAATGACGGAGGCCTGCATGTCGTGGTTTGTCAACCTGAAGATCAATACCAAGTTCAATCTCATCCTGTCCCTTCTCCTCATTGTTCTCTTCGTCGCCGCGGCCTTTTTCGTCTACCAGCGCCAGCAGTCCCTCATCCTGAAGATGGCCGCGGATCAGGCGCGCCTCATCGCCAGGGTGATCATCGAATCCCGCGATTATATGTCGAGCGTGGTCCATGACGAACCGGCCCACAACTACGCCCTGGTCCCCCAAGTGGTGGCCACCCAGATCGCCAAGAGAATCACCAAGGACAGCCCCTACTACGTGCGCCAGGTGTCACTGCGCTACCGCAACCCGAACAATCGCCCCGACCCATACGAAACGGCACACTTGCAGGAGTTCGCCACCAGGGCTGCAAAGGAAATTTCCGAGGTGGTCACAACCGGCCAGGAGCCGACCTTTCGCTACATGCTGCCGATGCTGGCGGAAAAGTCCTGCCTGAAATGCCACGGCAAGTTCGAGGACGCCCCGAAATTCATCCAGGAACGTTTTCCGCGCGGCCACTACTCGTACAACTACGAGGTGGGTCAGGTCATCGGTGCAGTCTCGGTGTCCGTCCCCATGGAGGAGTTGTACCGGGTCATCGGGGTCAATCTGCGACTCGACCTCCTCTACCGAGGGGCGATCTTCTTCCTGATCATCGCGATCATGGGCACCCTGATCCGCAGAACCATCATCAGCCCCGTCACATTGCTGGCCGAAACCATCATCCGCGTGACCAGGACCGGCAACTTCGCCGAACGACTGCCGAAGGCAGGCAACGACGAGATCGGCCGGCTGATCGACGCCTTCAACGACATGATGGAGGAGTTGTCCCGCAAGACGGCACAGAGCAGGGAGTCTGAGGAACGCTACCGCAAATTCATCGAAATGGCGCAGTCGGCAGTGGTAACCTTCATGGAGGACGGCAAGATCGTCATATCCAACCAGCGGGCAGAGGAGCTCTTCGGCCTCTCCCGGCAGGCGATCCTGGGGGAAAGCGTTTTCAAGTTCCTGGTCGACGGGGAGGTGCTGCGCGAAGGAATAGCCACCTATCTCCGGGACGGCAAAGGTGGCGGGGTAGGGGAGACGACCCTCCAAAAGGTCCGGGATACTGAGGGGCGCGTGACCGAGGTGGAAATGGCCCTGGCCGCCTCGAAGACCGATCACAGCCCGATGTTCACGGCGATCCTCCGGGAATTGCCGGGGAAAAAATCGAGTGAGCCAATGTGAGCCAACTGAACCGCCCTCAAGTCGCGGGCGGATGGATCACGCAGTAAGACCGCGAATGACCTCAAGGAATTCCGCCCCGTACCTTCCAAGCTTGTGCTTGCCGACGCCGCTGATCCGCGCCATCCCCTCCACATCCACGGGACGGAGGGCGGCCATTTCTATCAGGGTGGCATCGCCGAAGATCACGAAGGGCGGCACCTGCTGCTCGTCCGCCAGGCGCTTGCGCAACGCGCGCAGGGCCTGGAACAGCTCCTCGTCGCAGGCCATCGCTCCCCGCCCCTTCTTTGCCTCCTTCTTCACCGCAGCCATCTTCACGCGCGGCCGTGCCAGGACCAGCCGCTCCTCGCCGCGCAACAGCGGACGCGCCTGTTCGGTGAGGCGAAGAACCGAGTAGTTTCCCATGTCCTGCTCCAGGTATCCCAGGTGCACCAACTGGCGAATGATACTCCCCCAGGCGTCGGTGGAGAGCTGCCGGCCTATCCCGTAGGTGGAAAGCCGGTCGTGCCCCAGCCCCTGGATGCGCTGGCTCTGGGAGCCGCGCAGGACCTCGATCACGTGTCCCATCCCGAAGCGCTGTCCCACCCGGTAGACACAGGAGAGGGCCTTCCGGGCCTCTTCGGTGGCGTCGTAGCGCTCGGGCGGCGAGAGACAGACGTCGCAGTTACCGCACTCCTCTTCAAGCCGCTCCCCGAAATAACCAAGAAGCACCCGCCGCCGGCAGGCGAGGGCCTCGGCAAAACCGACCATGGCATTCAGCTTGTGGAGCTCGATCCGGTTCTGCTCGCCGTTTCCACCCGACTCGATGAGGGCACGGCTGATGGCGATGTCGCCGTAGCCGAACAGGAGGAGCGCCTCGGCAGGAAGGCCGTCGCGGCCGGCCCGGCCGGTCTCCTGATAGTAACTCTCGATGTTGCGGGGTAGGTCATAGTGGACTACGAAACGGACGTTCGGCTTGTCGATCCCCATGCCGAAGGCGACCGTGGCCACCACAATGCGCAGGTCGTCGCGCAGAAACGCCTCCTGCACCCGGTGCCGCTCCGCGTCGGGGAGTCCGGCATGGTACGAGGCGGCCTTGATCCCGGCCGCCGCCAGGCGCTCCGCCACCTCTTCCACTCGCTTGCGGGAGAGGGCATAGACGATCCCCGCCTCCTCGGGACGGTCCTTCAGAAACGCCATGAGCTGCTGCGCGGGCTTCTGCTTCTCCACCACCGTGTAGCGAATGTTGGGGCGGTCGAACCCGGCGACAAAAAAAGGTGCATCTGCCAGCCCCAGGCGCGCGACGATGTCGGCGCGGGTCTGGGGGTCGGCGGTGGCAGTGAGGGCGATGAGCGGCACTCCGGGAAAAAGCCCGCGCAGCCGGCCAAGTTGCACGTATTCCGGCCGAAAGTCATGCCCCCACTGGGAGACGCAGTGCGCCTCATCGATAGCAAAAAGGGCGAGCGGCACCTCCCGCAGCCGCTCCAGGAAGGCTTCGCTCATCAGCCGCTCCGGCGCCACGTAGAGAAGGTCGAGCTCGCCCCCGTGGAACCGGGCCAACACCCGCCGTGCCTCTGCTTCGCCAAGGGTAGAGTTGTAGCAGGCTGCCGCGACTCCGTTGGCGACCAGGGCGTCTACCTGGTCCTTCATGAGCGAGATGAGGGGGGAGACGACGATTCCCGCTCCTTCCCGGTGGAGGGCCGGGATCTGGTAGCAGAGCGATTTCCCGCCGCCGGTCGGCATGAGGACGAATGCGTCCTTGCCCCGGATAACCCCCGCAATGATCTCCTCCTGGTGGGGGCGAAATGCGGTGTAGCCGAAGACGTTTTTCAGGGTTGCGAGGGGTGTTCTTTCCATGGGGAGCCCGATCCGGGTGCTGCTGAAAGTGGAATGAATATGGTATCAGGGGAGACGGAGTTCCTGTTCGACAGGGCCATGCACAAAAAAAGGAGGCTGGTAGCCAGCCTCCTCATTTCCGTTCTCTCCACCATGCCGTGGGTTCGATGGCCTCCGAGCGAAGTCACTAAGAGGTGGGTTTCCTTTGTACCGCTTCAGGCAAATCCCGCGCGATGGGGCAGCACACCACGACCTGAAAGGCTCCCGTACAATTGAAGTATTCCGCCTGGGCTTTTGTAACCTCACGTGCAGGGTAGAGAGAATTCGAACTTTTGAGTCAGTTTACTCCCGCCGCTCGGATAAATCAAGGGGGAGTTTGCAGTACCTGCGGAACTCCCTCAGAAACCGAGAAAGGGGCTCAGCCGGGCGATCTCCTCCATCAGCCGTTCGAAACCGGGGAAGGTGAGCGACTGGGGCCCGTCGGAGAGGGCCTTCTCCGGCTCGGGATGGACCTCGACGATGATTCCGTGAGCACCCGCCACGAGGGCGGCCTTGGACATGGGGGGGACGAGGCTCCGCTTGCCGGTGGCGTGGGACGGATCGACCATGACGGGGAGGTGCGACAGCTCCTTGACCAGGGGTACCACCGACAGGTCGAGGGTGTTGCGGGTGGCGGTTTCGAAGGTGCGGATGCCCCGCTCGCAGAGGATTACCTGGTGGTTTCCCTCGGCGAGGATGTATTCAGCCGCGGCGAGGAACTCCTCGATGGTGGCGCTCATCCCCCGTTTCAGGAGCACCGGCTTGCCGACCCGCCCCACTTCCCGCAGGAGGTCGAAATTCTGCATGTTGCGCGCCCCTATCTGGAGAAGGTCGGCGCTCTCGGCTACCAGTTCCACGCTGTCCGGGCTCATCACCTCGGTGACGATGGGAAGCCCGACCTCTTTTCCTGCCAGGGCGAGGAGCCTCAGCCCCTCTTCGCGCAGCCCCTGGAAGGTGTGGGGGCCAGTCCGCGGCTTGAAGGCTCCGCCGCGCAGCAGGTTGGCCCCGGCCTTTTTCACCGCCCGGGCAGTCCTGACGATCTGTTCCTCGCTCTCCACCGCGCAGGGTCCGGCGGCGACCACCGGCCGCTTCCCTTCGCCGATCTCAACTCCGGCCACATTAACCACCGTGGCCCGCGGGTGAAAATCCCGCGACACGAGCTTGTATGGCTTGGAGACGTGGATTACCTCCTGCACTCCGGGCAGATCCCTGATGGTCGAGTCATCCACGTACCCCTTGTTCCCCAAGACGCCGATGGCGGTCCGCTCGCTCCCGGGAATGGGGGCGGCCTTCAACCCCATCTTCGCCACGGCTTCGATTACCGCCTCGATCTGTTTCGGTCCAGCCTTGTGGTTCATGACGATAAGCATGCAGTCCCCCTCCATCCCGCTTTCTCCGGGCATGTGATACGCCAAAGATACCAAGCTGCCTGCGCAAGGTCAAGGGCCAATGCGCCGCCTGCGGAACATCTTGCTTTTTTGTCTCGATCCAGTACAATGAGGACACTCTGTGCACTCTTGCTGCCCGGAGGCTTCCGGCACGATATGACCGCGGCACCGGTGAGGTGCCGATTGGAGACCAGATGCGACTCAAGGAAGACCAGATTGCCCGACTGGCCGAAAAAGTCCTGGCGGACCTGACAGCTGCCAATCTCATCGCGCTGAAAAAGGAGCGGGGCGCGGCCCTTGCCGGCATCAGGGATGCAATTACAGCCGATATCCAGGCCGAAGCCTCCCTGGAGAAGGACGCCGAAACCCTCCTAGAGCAGACCCTCCGCTCGATGGGCCGCGGGGCAGTCGACATCGATCGGCACAAGATGCTCCGGATGATCAAGGAGAAACTCGCCAGGGAACGGAAGACTGTCCTCTGATTTTTCTCACTATTCACCTTGCACGAGGTTCCCATGATTTCCGAAGACCGCATCTCCCATATCGCACACAAGATCGTCGATAAGCTCTGGCGAGACGATCTGGCCGATTTTCCCGACGAGCCCCGGGCACTCGCAACCGTCAAGGAGAGCATCGCCGCCTATTTCGCCGTGGCCGAGGAGGTGGACGAGGCGGTCCGCAGGAAGCTCGCCTCGTACAGCCAGGCCAAGGTGCCAGGCAGCAGAGAGTGGGAGATCCTCTACCGCAAGTTCTACGAAGAGGAGATGGCCAGGAGAAAACGCTAGCGCCCCTTTCGCCCCAGCTCATCCACCCTTCCTTCGGGTTAACCGCGTACCCGCTATTTTCCAGCAAGCAGCAATTTTTTTTCGATTAATGACTTGATTTTTGTCGAGGGCGTGTTTATATATTAGCCAGTTGTTAGCACTCAGTGGTCCCGAGTGCTAATTTTTTTGATTATCCCTATATACAACCCAGCATGGAGAAAGGAGATGCAGCAGATGAAACTGAGACCGATGCAGGACCGTATTATCGTGAAAAGACTGGAAGAGGAGACCAAGACCGCAGGCGGTATTCTCATTCCCGACACCGCCAAGGAAAAGCCCCAGAAGGGTGAGGTAGTGGCCGTCGGCAACGGCAAGAAGACCGACGACGGCAAGGTCATTCCGCTGGACGTGAAAGCTGGCGACAAGGTGCTCTTCGGCAAGTATGCCGGCACCGAGATCAAGATCGAAGGCGAGGAGTACCTGATCATGAGGGAAGACGACATCCTCGGCGTCATGGAATAAGATACGACGCATTGTAGGGGCGCATGGCCATGCGCCCTTGTCCGGGCGACAACCGTTCGCCCCTACGCCAAAAAATATACATCACAATGGAGGAAATAGAGACATGGCAGCTAAGATCATCAAATTCGATCAGGAAGGCAGAAACGCCATCCTGAAAGGTGTCAACACCCTGGCCGACGCCGTCAAGGTGACCCTCGGTCCCAAGGGGCGCAACGTCGTCATCGAGAAATCGTTCGGCTCCCCGCTCATCACCAAGGACGGCGTGACCGTCGCCAAGGAAATCGAGCTGGATGACAAGTTCGAGAACATGGGCGCCCAGCTCGTCAAAGAAGTCGCCTCCAAGACCTCCGACGTGGCCGGCGACGGCACCACCACTGCCACCGTCCTTGCCCAGGCCATCTATCGCCAGGGGGCCAAACTCGTGGCCGCCGGCCACAACCCCATGGAGATCAAGCGCGGCATCGACCAGGCCGTGGAGACCCTCGTGGCCGAGTTGAAGAGCATCTCCAAGCCGATCAAGGATCACAAAGAGATTGCCCAGGTCGGCACCATCTCCGCCAACAACGACAAGACCATCGGTGACATCATCGCCCAGGCCATGGAGAAGGTCGGCAAGGAAGGGGTCATCACTGTCGAGGAAGCCAAGGCGATGGAGACCTCCCTTGAAACCGTCGAGGGGATGCAGTTCGACCGCGGCTACCTCTCTCCCTACTTCGTCACCGATCCGGAGCGGATGGAAGCCGCCCTTGAGAACGCCAACATCCTCATCCACGACAAGAAGATCTCCAACATGAAGGACCTCCTCCCGGTCCTTGAGCAGACCGCCAAGAGTGGCCGGCCCCTCCTCATCATCGCCGAGGACATCGAGGGTGAAGCCCTCGCCACCCTCGTCGTCAACAAGCTGCGCGGCGTCCTCAACATCGCCGCCGTCAAGGCCCCGGGCTTCGGCGACCGCCGCAAGGCCATGCTCGAAGACATCGCCATCCTCACCGGCGGCAAGGTGATCTCCGAAGAGGTGGGCTTCAAGCTCGAAAACACCACCATGGACATGCTCGGCCAAGCCAAGAAGATCGTCATCGACAAGGACAACACCACCATCATCGACGGCGCCGGCAGCGAAGCCGACATCCAGGGACGGGTCAAGCAGATCCGCGCCCAGATCGAGGAAACCACCAGCGACTATGACCGGGAAAAGCTCCAGGAGCGTCTCGCCAAGTTGGTTGGCGGCGTTGCCGTGATCAAGGTCGGTGCCGCCACCGAAACCGAAATGAAGGAGAAGAAGGCCCGCGTCGAGGACGCCCTCCACGCCACCCGCGCGGCCGTTGACGAGGGGATCGTCCCCGGCGGCGGCGTCGCCTACATCCGCTCCCTCGCCACCCTGGAAAAGCTCAGCCTTCCCACCGAGCAGCAGTTCGGCGTGAACGTCATCAAGCGCTCCCTCGAGGAGCCGATCCGTCAGATCGCCCAGAACGCCGGGGTCGACGGTTCCATCGTGGTGGACAAGGTGAAGAACGGCAAGGACGCCTTCGGCTACAACGCCGCCGACGACGAGTACGTGGACATGATCAAGGCCGGCATCATCGACCCGACCAAGGTCTCTCGCTACGCCCTCCAGAACGCCGCCTCCGTAGCGGGACTCATGCTCACCACCGAAGCGATGATCGCCGACAAGCCGAGGGAAGAGGCTCCGATGCCGGCAATGCCGGGCGGCATGGGTGGTATGGGTGGCATGGGCGGCATGATGTAAACACGGGAAGACGCTTTTCCGCCCTGCGTTCGTCAGTCTTCGGGATGGGTTGTGCGGCGTAGCGCTGCTACGCCTCCGCCCCATCCCTCGACTTCCTGCCCAGGACGAAAAATCCTCATCCCGCAAAGTCAAAAAAGGGAGCGACCGTTCGGCCGCTCCCTTTTTCATTCCTGGTCAGCTTTGTCAAGGGAGTCAGTCAGTATCCGCTGCCCGCCAGCGCACCCATGCCAGCCAGCCGACAACGAGGAGGTTGACGACGAGAATGCCCGCCCTGACCACTGTTGCCTTCTCGAATAGTTCATACGCCTCGATGGGGAGGTAGATGCCGCCGGACAGGATGCCGAACCATTGGGCCCACGCCTGCTGCCGCCAGAGGCCATAGGCTTCGACAAAGCGGACTACGGCGTACACCAGGGCGGTCACGGCCAGCGCCCACAAGCGGGCGTCGGTGACCGAGGCTGCGACATCGAGGAAGATGTGGGGGAAATGCTTGGCGGGATTGAAGTGAAGATGACGGACGATCTCTTCCACAACGTCCTGGGCATTGCGGTGGATCAGGGCCAGGAGCCCGAACCCGGCCAGGATGACCACCGCCCCCTTGGCCGCTTCGAACAGCGCCACGACCCGTGTCCCTGCGCCGTAAGCCCGAGTGCTTCTCCTGCTTCCCCGAGGTGTGTGTCTCTCCCGTTTTCTGCCATGCGACTCGGTCATGATACGTAAGTAGTAGCAGGTTGGCTGCTAATTGCAAGGGGAATCGCTTTCGCAGCGCCAATCTCCAGTCAGCTTGCCCGCACCCTGAACCCCGCCCGTTGAAGACCACTCACATCGATCCCACCGGCTTTTCCCCTTGGGGCGCTTCGCTCTGTCTGTCGGGCACTTCCATCTGTCGCCTCGCGGATGGAAAGGGCGATCCGCTTCCGCGCCGGATCCACCGTGAGGACCTTCACCCGGACAACCTGCCCGACCCGCACCGCCTCGTTTGGATCCCTGACAAAGCGTTCCGCCAGGTGGCTCACATGGACAAGGCCGTCCTGGTGGACCCCGATGTCAACAAAGGCGCCGAAGGCAGTCACGTTGGTCACCACACCTTGGAGGACCATTCCCTCCCGGAGGTCGGAGATCTCCCGGACGTCGTCCCGGAATGCAGCCGCCACGAACTCCTCGCGCGGGTCGCGCCCCGGCTTCTGCAACTCCGCCAGGATGTCGCGCAGGGTGGGAAGGCCGACGCCTTCGCCCACGTATCGGGCGGGATCGATGCTGGCTGCAAGCGCCGGTTTGGCGGCCAGCTCTGCGAGCGACACGCCGAGGTCGGCAGCCATTGCCTCAACGACCGGGTAGCGTTCGGGGTGAACCGCCGTGGCATCGAGCAGATGGGCGCCCCCCCGGATGCGCAGAAAGCCGGCCGCCTGCTCGAAAGCCTTGGCGCCGAAACGCGGCACCTGCAGGAGCGCCTGGCGCGAAGAAAACGCCCCGTGTTCGTCGCGGTGGCGGACGATTGCCTTGGCCAGAGACGGGCCCACGCCGGAAACGTACGAGAGGAGCGCCCAGGAAGCAGTGTTCAGGTCGACTCCCACGTAGTTGACGCACGACTCCACCACCGCATCGAGGGCCTTCTTCAGGTTCGTCTGGTTCACGTCATGCTGGTACTGGCCGACGCCGATGCTCTTCGGGTCGATCTTCACCAGTTCGGCAAGGGGGTCCTGGAGCCGGCGGGCAATGGAGATAGCGCCGCGAATCGTCAGGTCGAGCTCCGGAAACTCCTCGCGGGCGATCTCCGAGGCGGAGTAGACGCTTGCCCCCGCTTCGCTCACCATCACCACCGCAAGCCTCTTCCCGACCGCGCCGAGTGCCTCCCGGACAAACTGCTCCGTCTCCCGGCCGGCGGTGCCGTTGCCGATGGCAACCATTTCGCTGCCGTGGACCTCGACGAGTCGGAGAAGCACCTCCTTCGCGGCGGCCGCTTTCCCCTCACCGGTATGGGGATAGATGGTGGCATGGGCGAGGAGCCGGCCGGTCCCGTCCACCGCAGCCAGTTTGCAACCGGTGCGCAACCCGGGATCTATGCCGAGGACCCGCTTTCCTCCCGCCGGCGGTGCCAGGAGGAGGTTACGCAGGTTCGCCGCGAAGACTTTGATAGCCGCTTCCTCGGCACGCTCCTTGGCATCGAGTCGAAGTTCTGCCTCGATAGAGGGGGCGAGAAGCCGTTTGTAGGCGTCCTCGATCACCTCCGCGAGGAGCGGACGGAAGATGCTCTCCCCTCTCATCACCCGGGCGGTGAGCCCTGCGAGAATATCCTCCACCGGAGCGACGATGGTGAGGAGGAGCACTTCCTCCTTCTCACCGCGGCGCATGGCGAGCATCCGGTGAGAGGGAACCTCGCCCAGCGGCTCCTGGTAGTCGTAATACATCTCGAACTTGGTGACCGCCTCCTTCTTGGCAGCCGCAACCCGGGAGGCGATGAGCCCCTGCTCCCCGGTAAGACGACGGACAAAGGCACGCAGGTCCGCATCCTCGGCAAACCGCTCCGCCAGGATATGCCCCGCCCCGGCAAGGGCTGTGGCTGCGTCGGGAACCTCTCGGTCCGGGTCGACAAAGGGAAGGGCCGCCTCTTCCGGAATGCCGGTCATCAGTTCCTGGGCAATGATCAGGTCGGCGAGCGGCTCCAGTCCCCGCTCCCGAGCAATGGTCGCCTTGGTACGTCGTTTCGGTTTGTACGGGAGGTAGAGGTCTTCGAGCGCAGTCTTCAGCCTGGTCGCGTCAATCCGCGCAGCGAGCTCCGGAGTGAGTTTTCCCTGCTCCCCGACCGATTTCAGCACGGTGAGCTTTCGCTCTTCGAGCTCAGAGAAATAGGCGAAGCGCTCCTCGATGACGCGGATCGCCACCTCGTCGAGTTCGCCGGTCCGTTCCTTGCGGTAGCGGGCGATGAAGGGGACAGTTGCCCCGTCGCGCAGCAGCGCGACACTGTTTTCCACCTGAAGTTGCGAAAACCCGGTCTCCTCGGCAATCCAGCCGACAATACGGGAAAAATTTGTTTCGGTTAGGGACATAGTGCCTCCTGAATTCTCCGGCGTTTGGGGGAAAGGATACTAGCATAAGCAGGCGGACTTGAAAAGGGGAAGGATGTGGTATACTTATATCAGGGTAGCTACCTGAAACCACTGCCAAGGAGGTCAAGCGGAATCGAGGAAGGACATTCCGAGGAAAAGCTGAGGCAGTACCCGAAGCGGCATAACCAGTTGCCGCCTTGACCCTGGGTGACAGGGTGCGCAGAAGAAGAAAATCCGAAGGCCCGCCAGAACCGGCGGGCCTTTCATTTGCAGAGCGGCCGGTCCTGCAACCCAATAAAAACGGCAGCGCTCACACGCTGCCTTTCCTGTGGTCAACAACTCATTATACACGTAAAAAAATTTTTTCAACAGACTGTAATTCCATGGGTAGCTGCGCTACATTAAAAGTACAGATAGACATCTGGAGAGACTGTCTGAGAAAGGAGGACAATCCAATCGAGGAGACTCCACCGGGCAGGAACCAAAATATTCGGTAGTATGACACCGGCGGTAACGAACGCCGGACACGTCCCTTGAAAAGGGAGACCGAGCAACAGCAACAAGAGGCCCGCCGCAATGGCGGGCCTTTCATTTTAGTGGTTTTGTCTTTTGTCGAGGGGAAAAGGCGGATAGGCTCGTGACGCGGTTTAATTTTTCGACGTCCCATGTCAACGGTACCCCCCCTATGCGTGTTTATGGTAATATAAATAAAAGGGTAGATATTCAAAAGCCCGGTTTTTGCGGCAACTGGCCGCGAAGGAGGAAGGATCATTATGCGAAATAGTTACTACAAAGTCGGCGGTTCGGCTCTCCTGCTCGGGGTGCTGCTTGCTTGCGGCGCCCCCAACGAGGCGACCGCAGGGGTTAATGTGGGGGTCAGCATTAATCTCGGCCCTCCCCCGATCGTTGCCGTAGCACCGCCGGAAGTGGTCCTGGTGCCTGGTAGCCAGGTCTATTTCGTGCCGGGGGCCGAATTCGACGTCTTCTTCTATAACGGCTACTGGTGGTGTCCGCGCGGCGACCGGTGGTACCGCGCTCGGGCCTACAATGGACCATGGCGTTTCGTCGATCGGCGCTTCATCCCACGGCCGGTGTTCCGCGTCCCCCACGATTACCGGAACATTTATGCGCGGGAACGGCATATCCCGTACGGTGAGTGGCGTGGGCACCACGGTGGAGGCGAGCATCGCGGCGGCGGTGAGGGCGGCGGGCACGGCCATGGGCGCGGCCACGAGCACTAGCAGCCACCGGGCTTGGCACTGTCCAAGACAAGATCAAGCCAGACCAGAAAGGCAGCGGAACATAGCGCTGCCTTTCTTTGTTTTGTTACGGGCTTAAATATTGCATTTTTCATTAGCCATCCAATTTTCTATTCTGATGAGGTAGGAGTTTGCTCACGCTTCATCGGGCATTCTGACCACTACAGCGCCATATCGCCGCCTGGAGCGTACGTGGTTTCGCCGGCTCGTGCCCGTCAGGTGACTGAAATGGTCTGCACCGGCCCGCTCCTCAGTACGAAATTTGCAAAGCCGGCGAGGCATTTTATTATGCGGTCTTTTCCTGGAGAGGAGGTTACTGGATGAGGAAGAAACGAATCCTTCTGGGAGTTGATGCAGACGCCCTCCCCATGACCACGGAGTTCTTTTCCAACCGGGGAAAATTCAACGTTACGGAAGTGCATGACGGACATGAGGCCCTCCGGTGTATCATGGAGGAGAAGCCTGACCTGGCGATCCTGGACGTCAATCTGCCGAAAAAAAGGGGGGATGAGTGCTGCGAGGCTGTCAAACTGGGCAACCTCGCCCCCGCAACGGTCGTCGCCCTCATGGCCTGCGTGCACAACAGCGATGACATCAAGCGGTGCCTGCACGTGAATTGCGACGCCCTCCTCGTGAAACCGCTGGCGTACGAGCGGTTGTCTGGCATCATCACCCGGCTCCTCTTCAGCGAGCGGAGAGGGACGCCACGCTTCCAGGTGCGACTCCCCATACGCTGCGGGATCCTGCACCAGGATCTGGCCGACAGCTCCATGGTCAACCTGAGTACCGGCGGGCTCTTTATCGAGGCGGAGCGCATGATGCCGATCGGTACACCACTCCAGATGGTCTTCACCCTCCCGGGGGATGACGCAACCATCACCTGCACCGGCGAGGTCACGTGGGTTAACAGACCGGAGCAGCGCTGTCAGCCGCTCCTCCCAGCCGGGATGGGGCTGAAGTTCCTCGACATCGGCGACCGGGAGGTCGGCGCCATCCAGAGGTTTCTGTACTCGGAAGAGCGGGTGAACTGGACGTAGCAGAAAAGGCGGCCGACGGGCCGCTTTTTTTCGGCCCTCGGAGTAGGGTAGGGGGCCTATGCCACGTTCTTCAACTCTTCACGGATGACTTGGCGGAGGATTTCCTGGATCGGTTTGTCCTGGTGGATATACTCCTTGAGGGCTTGGTTGATCATGGTCTGGTAGTTCCCCCCCCCTTGCTGGTTGGCTTTCTCCCGAAACCAGTCGAGAATCTCGTTGTCGAGACGGATTGTGATCCGTGACTTGCCAAGCTCAGGAGGGATGACGCGGCCGCGCTTGCCTTTGCTGAAATCATATTCCTTCTTCATATGCCGCTCTCTCTTTCTTTGTCGCCTTGCGGGCTGAGATGATCCTTATGGTGTCTGCCTGTCGGCAGGCATAGATAACCACCAGAGTTCGCAAGGTGAAATCCAAGCCGATGGTGATGAAACGTTGCTCTCCTTCAGCATCTTCGTCTTCGATGGTTATTGCCTGTTCGTCCTCAAAGACCCCGACGGCATCAGCAAAGTCAACACCGTGCCTTTTGAGGTTTGACGTCGCTTTGTCCGGGTCCCATTCAAATTTCATGTTTTTATTGTGCACGTTGTATGCACAAAGTCAAGCAGAAAAAAAGCAGCGATTGCCGCTGCCTAAAATCTTGCTTGGAAGCCCGATCCGGCACACAAGCCGCATCGGCCACAGTTTCGGTCTCCAACTCGAACCCCAGCCCCCGCACCTTCTCCAGCAGCCGACCCTGCCGTAGCCGGCACTCGCCCAGCGGGCCAGAAGGGAGTTTGCGTCCCAACGAAATTCGGTCCAGTTCTTATGTTGCCAGAGGTAATGAAACATTTAGGCGTCTTATTCGCTTCAAATTTTGAAGCGTATATTACTTTTCCGCTTCATCAGGCGAAACCAACAAAAAAGGCAACGGGTTTCGCTGCCTTTCATCAGGTGGAATGGTTACCTATCTTGTTGAATTCCCACTGTATGCTTACCGAGGCCCTCAATTGTTTGTGTGTGCCTTCACCAATTCCGAAAAGGAATCTTGCTTGTACGCACATCAGGAGAGGTGGGAGCACCTATGCCTCTTAGTTGGTTTTTGGTCGGTTTACATTTGTTGGAAATAAGCAAACCCATTATCGCTTGTGATGCCAGCTCCGAATTTGGACAGGGACCAACTACCACCTCTTCTAACTCAATAGCATCATCTTCCTGTAAAACTAACGGGAACTTAAAGTAAGGGATCAGCATTGAGGTCCCTTCCCGAAATCCAAACTTTTCGTCACTATACATTTTCACAGTAGAGATAAGTCGCCATTCCTTTTCCGAAGAGAAATGGTAGTCTTTAATAAGAGGAGCATATTTATTAAACCTGCTAACAACTTCGCCTCTGAACTCAGATTTAATGTTTTCAGTTTTTCGTGCTGGAAGCTTATCGTAGTAAGCAACTAGCTCTTCAACAAGTTCCGTTACCAACCTGAGTTGGTCTTCTTCTTTGTATACGCATTTACCAATCACAAAATCATGCCTTTTTGCAAGCTCGGCAAGCTTTGAGTATTGAAATCCCACTGCAAAACCTGCACCTCCACCACAGTAAGCCCTCCATTGGTCAAGCGAGTCAGGTTCACTGGAAAAAGAACAAACACATAGGTTCATGCCTCTGCTGAATTTGATAGCATCAAGTATGGTCCTTAAAGTTAGTTGCCTGTATTCATCATGTGTTTGTTCTGAAATCTTAGAAATGTAATTACCAAATCATTAGCATGCTCGTACTCTTTGCTATCATTCAGGTAGTAAATCTTGCTTGCCCAAATCTCTTTGTTTGACAAGATCCCCAGAATGCCAGACTGAGTTGTGTAATGATACAGGACTCCGCTGGGTGGTTGCTCTTCCATCACCTGTTTATAGAATTCCACGGACCCTCCAGATCGCAAAGAAAAAGGCGGCCTTTCGGCCGCCTTAATGTTTCCAGCGAATCTACTTCTGCGACAACCGGTGCACGCACTCGACCATGTGAATCGCGTTCTCCGGCGGCACCGTGGGAAGTATCCCGTGCCCCAGGTTGAAGATGTGTCCCGGCCTGCCGGCGTTCTCGTCGAGAACCCGCTTCACCTCCGCCTCGATGACATCCTTGGGGGCAAAGAGGACGGTGGGATCCAGGTTCCCCTGGACCGCCATGTCGCCCAGCACGTCGCGGGCCTTGCCCAGATTTATGTGCCAGTCAAGCCCCATGACGTTGCCGCCGGCCTTCTTGACGGTGTCGAGCATGGTGCCGGCCCCCTTGACGAAGTGGATGACCGGGGTGTTCTCGCGGTTGAGGCCGTTGATGAGCTTGGTGGTGTAGGGGAGGACGTACTTCTCGTAGTCGGAAGGCGACAGGACCCCGCCCCAGGTGTCGAAGACCTGGATCGCCTGGGCGCCCGCCTTGATCTGGGCGTTCAGGTACTCCATGTCCATCATGGTCACCTTCTCCATCAGGGCGGCGTAGACATCGGGGGCGGCGTACATCATCCGCTTGATGGTGGCCCAGTCCTTGGACCCTTTCCCCTCAACCATGTAACAGGCAAGGGTAAAGGGGGCGCCGCCGAAGCCGATGAGGGGCACCTTGTGCTCCAGCTCGCGGCGGAGGATCTTGATAGCATCGAGGACATAGGGGACGTCCTTCTCAGGATCGGGAATGCGGAGCGCCTCCACGTCGGCCATGGTGCGGATCGGGTGCTCGAAGACCGGCCCCGGGGTGAAGTCGAGCTTCATCCCCATCGGCTCCACCGGGGTGAGGATGTCGGAGAAGAGGATGGCGGCGTCCACCCCTAGGATGTCCACCGGTTGAATGGTCACCTCGGCGGCGAGCTCCGGGGTCTTGCAGAGCTCCAGAAAAGTGCACTTCGAGCGCACCCGCATGTAGTCGGGGAGATAGCGGCCGGCCTGGCGCATGAGCCACACCGGGGTCCGGTCAACGGGCTTTCCCCAGCAGGCATCGAGAAAACGTGTATTCATGGAAATTCCTCCTTTGGAATAGAAAAAACGCTGAAAAACTCACGTCCCCCTCACCCTGGCCCTCTCCCTGAGGGAGAGGGGAAGTTTTTTTGAGTGGAGAGAGGGGGGAAACCGGGAACGCGATATGTGCGTCAGATCGTCGCACCCACAGGAGCGCCCGCGGAGGCGTGGCAGCGCCACGCCGCACAAGGAAGCGACGAGGACGGCGGCGAGATGGCGTGCAGAGCGCGTTCCCTCCGGCTACTTCTGTAGCCGGATAGGGACGTAGTTGCAGAACGGCTCTTCGGCCATGTAATCCCCATACACCGCATCGGCCCGCGCCCGGCAGCCGCCGCAGACGTTGATGTACTCGCACTGGCCACACTTCCCCTTGTACGCCTTGAAGTTGCGCAGGGCCTTGAAGATCTCGGAGTTCTCCCAGATCTCCCGGAAGGGGGTCGTCTTCACGTTACCGGCGGTGCGGTGGAAGTAGGAACAGGGCTTCACGTTGCCGAAACAGTCGATGAGGCAGATGGACTGGGCGGCGATGCACCCCTTGCCGCCACCGGTGGAGAAGGTGAGGGAGCGGCGCTCGAATTTGATCCCTTCCTGCTTGACCCGCTGCGGCACGAGGCGATAGTAGTGGGGGGCGCAGGTGGGGCGCATGAGGATGTCGTCCTCGAGCTTCTCCTGCTGGTAGTGCCACTCGAGGATCTCCTCGTAGTCTTCCTTGGAGATGAGCTCGCTCATGATCTCCTCGCCGCGGCCGGTGGGGACGATCATGAACATGTACCAGGCGGTGGCGCCGAGCTCTTTCGCCAGCTTGAAGGTAGCGGCGATGTCATGCTGGTTCCGCTTGGTGAAGGAGGAGTTGATGAGGAACTTCTGACCGTGCTTGCGGAAGTACTCGGCCGCCCGCACCACCCCGTCGAAGGCGCCGGCGCAGGAGCGGAAGTCATCGTGGACCGCGGCAGTCGAGCCGTCCAGCGACAGGGACACCATCTTGATGTCCGCCTTCTTCATCTTCTCGCACACCTCGTCGTTTACCAGTGCCCCGTTGGTGGCCATGCACATGCGCAGCCCCAGCGAGGTGCCGTATTCGGCCAGCTCGAAGATATCCTTGCGCAGGAGCGGCTCGCCGCCCGAGAGGACGACGACCGGCTTGGAGAAGTCGGCGATCTCCTTGAGGAGCTTTTTCCCCTCCTCGGTGGTGAAGTCCCCCTCGGAGGAGGTCATATCGGAGGAACAGCGGCAGTGGACGCACTTGAGATTGCATTTCTGGGTGGTTTCCCAGGCGATCCATTTGGGAACGAACTCTTGACTCATGGCAGCTCCAAATTATTAATTAACCAAATAATTGTACTATGAAGGGGAGAAAAAAAACAAGAAGATTCGCCCGGCCGGGAATGTGCCGTTACTCTGACATTTTCCGGTTGAAAATGGCGACAGCCAGGACGAACACGACGGTTGCGGTAATCACCAGGTTCGCCGCGTAACCGGGCGGAAAGGCACCGTGCAGGAGCGCCTGGCGCGCCCCATCGAAGGCGGCGGTGGTCGGGAGGAGCTTGACGACCGGGACGAGCGCCGCCGGGTACGACGAGAGGGGGAAGAAGATGCCGGACATGAAGATGAGGGGCACGATGACCACCGCCTGGATCCGGCCGATGTTCTCCGGCTTGTTGATGGTGGTGCCGACGATGGTCCCGAGGCAGGAGAAGATCATCGAGCCGAGGGTGATGAACACCAGGTAGATCAGGAGGTGAAGAAGGGTGAAGCGGAAGGGGGTGAAGAGGAAGATCACCCCCGTCACCACCACCCCTTTGATGATGCCGTGGGAGAAGCCGCAGAGGATCTTGCCCACGACGATGTCGTAGACCGTGATCGGGGTCACCCGGTACTCCTCGATGGTGCGCTGCACCCGCCGGTGGAACCACATGCTCCAGGCGCTCTCGTCGAAGGCGGCGTTCACCGCGGTCATGGTGATCAGCCCCGGGGCGATGAAGACCGGATAGGGAAGCCCCTCCACATCGGCGATGTACCCCTTGAGCCCTACCCCGAAGGCGAGGTAGAGTGTGAGAGGGTAGGCGACCACCGCCAGGAACTCGGAGAAGAGGCTTCGCCGCAGCACCAGCATGTCCCGCCACCAGATGGATAAGGCACCTCGAAACATGAAAACCCCGTGGTTCAGTGTTCAAGGTTCAACGTTCTATGTTGAAAACCTTGAACCTTGAACATAGAACATTGAACCGATGTCAGTCCCGCACCGTTCGCCCCGTCAGGGCGATAAACACATCCTCCAGGGAGGGCTCCCGGAGGCAGATCTTGCGGATGTCCGCACTGCCGAGCTCGTCCATGAGCGTCTTGAGCGCTTCCTCACCGGCGAGCGTCAGACGGAAAAGGTTGCCGCTGCGCTCCGCCGACTCCACATAGGGAAGGTTGCGCAGCATTGCCTCGTAACGGTCGGCATTCCTCCGGAACTCCACCTCGTAGATGTGGGCATGGGCGAACCGCTCTTTCAGCTCCGCCGCCGTGCCGTCGACGAGCGCCCGCCCGTGGTCCATGATCAGGATCCGGTCACAGAGGACATCCGCCTCGTCCATGAAATGGGTGGTAAGGAAGATTGTCATCTTCGCCTTGAGCGACGCGATGTACTCCCAGACTGCGCGGCGGGACTGGGGATCGAGGCCGGTGGTCGGCTCATCGAGGAAGAGAACGCGCGGATTGTGGACGAGTGCCCGTGCCACCACGAGCCGCCGCTGCATCCCCCCGGAAAAGGTGTCGGGAAAGTCGTGCTGTCGGCCGGCCAGCCCGATCAGTTCGAACAGTTCGTCGATCCGGGGGTTGTAATCGACCGGCGCCATGCCGTGCATCCTTGCGTGGAGGATCAGGTTCTCCCGGGCGGTGAGGTAGCGGTCGAGGTTGTTCTCCTGGGGAACCACGCCGATCAGCCTGCGCACCTCCTTCCCCTCAGTCAGCACGTTTCTGCCTTCTACGAAGGCAGCGCCACTGGTAGGGCGCAGAAGCGTGGTGAGAATCCGGATGAGGGTGGTCTTGCCGGCACCGTTGGGGCCGAGAAGCCCAAAAATGGTACCCGACGCCACGTCGAGGGAAAAGTCGTCCACCGCGCGCAGCTCGCCGTAGAGCTTGGTTATCCCATGCATGGCTATTGCCGCTGCGCTGTTAGTACCGTTCACCATTCACTATTCACCGTTCTCTTCTTTGTTACTCCATGGGAAAGAGGAGGGAGAAAACTGTCCCGGCGCCAGCCGGGTTCGCCGCATTCCAGACCAGCCCGCCATGGCCGTCCATGATTCCCCTGACGATGGCAAGGCCAAGGCCAGAGCCTCTCGCCATGAATTCGGTCTTTCCCGACGAGTGGTGGTCCAGGTCGCCTACCCCGTAGAATTTTTCAAAAACCCGCTGCCGCTCGTCCTGCGGGATGCCGATGCCGGTATCGGAAACGTCGAGGCGGAAGAAGGTGGCGCTGTCATGCAGGCACCGCGAAAGTTCCGGATAGAAGGGAGTAAGTTCCGCCTCCCAGCCTCGCACCTCTCTCCGGGTTACCAGTCGCCCCGACACCGCGACCACGCCGCCGTCAGGAGTGAATTTGATGGCATTCTCGATGAGGTTGCGGACAACCAGCCGGCAGTAACCTTCGTCCACCGGCACCGGCATCTCCGCTCCCGCTACGCTCACCCGAATCTGGCGTGTCGACAGGGGAAGGGCGAAGGTTTCCCGGACCTCGCCGGCCAGGGCCATGAGATTGCACGGCCTTTTCTGGAGGGAACCATCCGTCTCAAGACGGGACAGGGAGAGGAGATCGGCAATGAGCCCCTTGAGCTGGAGTACCCCCTCATAAACGGAAGAAAAGATTCGCCGCTGCTCCTCGCTCATCACGAGCCCGCTGTAATTGAACAGGAAATCCACCCCGCCGAGTATGGAGGTGATCGGCGTCTTCAGTTCGTGGGAGGCCATGCCGATAAAGCTGTTTTTTGCGTCATTGAGCCGGCCGAGCTCGATGTTCGCCCGCTGCACCTCCCGGAGGTTTTCCTGGAGCTCCCGCTCGCTGGCCTTCTTCTCTTCCTCCGCTTGCCGTCGCGTGGTGATGTCCTTGATGATATGGACCATACCATACGGGACCATACCATACGGCTTCCCCGCAAACTGCATCGGGTAGCTGGTGACGTTGAACCACCCCTCAATGGTGGGAAAGCGGATATCCTCCCCGGCCGTGGCGTCCGTGGGGTCCTGGGAGAGCTGAAATATCCGCGGGTCGCCGGGCTGTGCGCCGAAAAACAACGCTCCGACCTGTTTCCCCAGTACATCCCCGTAGTCGCAGTTAAAGGAAGAGATCACCCGCCTGTTGCAGCGGATGATCCTGCCGGTCAGGTCCGTCAGGATGATGAGATCCGACACCGCATCGAAAGCCGCCTCCCACTCCATCTTGCCGCGCCGGATGGCGGTCTGCATCCCGCGACGGTTGCTCCGCTCGCCAGCATCCCTCAACTCCCGCTCGACGGCGGGAGCCAGCCGGGACAGGTTCCCCTTCAGGAGGAAATCGTGGGCTCCTGCCTTCATGGCGGACACCGCCAGTTCTTCCTCCAGCCGTTCCGACACGACGAGGAACGGGATATCGAGTTTTTTCTCCTTCACAACCGCAAGGGCGGCCGTGGCCGAAAGCTGTTCCATCACGCAGCCGGAAAGGATGAGGTCCCAACTCTGCCTGTCACAGGCTGCAGCCAGATCAGCGGCCGTGGCTACCCGTTCCGCGGAAAGCGCGTAACCGTCATGGGCGAGCTCGTGCACAAGCTGCTCAGTGTCGGCGTCTGCATCAGCAATGAATAGTACCCGGAGCCGCTTTTGCATCCTCGGATTTCCCTCCCCGCAGGTTGACCGCAGTGGCGTCGAATGCGATCTGCCCAGGGGTTCAGTCAGACGTTGCGCCATCATCAAGGGGAAACAGGGCAATGAACGAGCTTCCCCGGCCCACCACACTTTCCGCCCAGATGTAGCCGCCATGGGCATCCATAACTTTCCGACAGAAGGCGAGCCCCAGTCCGGTGCCCCTGGCCTTTGCCGTATGCCGCGTCTTCGCCTGGACAAAGCGATCGAAGATGTCGGCCAGAGCATCCGCGGGTATGCCCGCACCGCTGTCCCTGACCATGAGCTGGAAGAAGCGGCCACGGTCGGGAAGCTCCACGACGGGATAATTTCGTGCCGGGATCCGGCCGGCGAGCTCAACTCCGGCCGCCACTATTTCCCCCCGCACCTCGACCTCTCCTTCCTCCGGGGTAAATTTGAAGGCGTTGGACAGAAGGTTGCTGAGGAGCCGGCCAAACTTCGTCCGATCCACCCGCACCGCCGGGAGCTCGCCCACGACGGTTGCATAGAGATTTATCCGGGCGCGCTGCGCCACCGGGCGGTAGCGGCTGAGGGTGCGCTGGATGAGGAGTTCCGGGTCTTCCTCCTTGAAGGCGAGCACCATCTTCCCCGCCTCGAACTTGTGGACATCGAGGAGAGTATCGATCATCTCGACCATCTCGGTGCAGCTTTCGAGGGCCGATTCCAGGTATTCCCGCTGCTCATCGTTGAGCGGCCCCAGGCGTCCGTCGCGAACCAGATCGATGGAACCGACAATGGCGGTGATCGGCGACTTCAGGTCGTGGGAGAGCATGCTGACAAAGTCTTCCCGTTCCTTCTCCAGGGCCTTCAGGGTGGATATGTCACGAATGATCTCCACGCTCCCCTGAAGGCCGCCGGCACTGTTCACGAGGGGGGCGGCACTTGACAGGACCGGAATGTTTCCCTTGGGCGCCTGGATCGTGTAGGCAACATCGAGGCACGGAGCAGCTGTCCGCAGCGCAATCCGGCAGGGAAGGGCTTCCGGAGCGATGTCGGCCTTCAGCACCTCTTCCACGGGCATCCCGAGGACCTCCTTGCTGTCAACCCCGAGCACAGCCGCCGCCATACGGTTACAGGTCATGATCCGCCCCTCTGCATCCACGGCGATGAGGAGATCGGCCATCCCCTCGAGAATGGTGGCCATCTTCTGCCGCTCTTCGGCCACCTCCTGCTGGAGCCGGATGTTTTCCTGGCGGGTCCGGTTGAACTGGATGGCCCGCTCCACCCGCTTGAGCAGATCGTCGGTGGAAAACGGCTTGGCGATGTAGTCGATGGCCCCCCTTTTCATCGCTTCCACCGCGACATCCTCGCTGCCATGGGCGGTCATCATGACCACCGCCGTGTCACGATGGTCACTCATGATCTTTCCCAGCACCTCCATCCCGCTCATGCGCGGCATCTTGATGTCGAGGAGGACAAGGTCGAAGCTCTCCCTGCCTACCTGCTCCAGTGCTTCCAGGCCATCCCTGGCCCGCACGGTCTTGTACCCGGCATCCTCCAGGTGCAGCTTGAGAATCAATGCGATATCGACTTCGTCGTCAACGATGAGTATTTTCTTGCTGGTCATCTGGTCTCCTCGAAAACCGGGACGGTAAAGGTAAAGATATTCCCTCCCGCCAGCCCCGGCTCGTAATAGATTCTTCCGTGGTGCCGCTCGATGATCTCCCGGCAGATGGCCAGACCGAGGCCGGTGCCGCCATTTTCCGGGGTCCCTGAACTCTCAAGGCGCTGGAATTTCTTGAACAGCTTGTCGCGGTCCGATAACTGAATGCTCCGGCCATTGTCTACCACCGAAACGGCCACATAGTTACCCTGCAACTCGGCAGCAGCGGTGATGATCTTCCCTTCGGGGGAGAACTTGACCGCATTGGACAGGAGATTGGTGAGGACCTGCATGAGGCGGTCGTGGTCGCCATAGACAGGGGGGAGGTCGGGGTCGACCCGGTTGATGATGGAAACGTTGCGGCTCAGGGCAAAGCCCTTGATTTCCTCGATGGAATAGGTCACCAGTTCATTGACGGACAGGGGCTCGAAGGTCATCTCTACCCGGCCGGCCTCGATTTTCGAGATATCGAGGATGTCGCTGATCAACCTGATGAGGCGATCGGTGTTGCGGAGGCAGACCGAGAGGAGTTCGCGCTCCGTGGCGGTCAGCCATTTCCCTTTGTTGAGGACGAACTGCAGCGCCCCCTTGATGGAAGTGAGCGGCGTCTTCAACTCATGGGAGACGGTGGAGATGAATTCGTTCTTCATCCTGTCCACCTCCTCTTCGACGGTCACGTCACGCAGCGACATGACCACCCCGGCAAACATCCCGCCTTCGTCGAGGAGCGGCGCAAGGTTCACCTTGAGCTTTTTCCCTTTTACCGCCAGGTCCTCCTCGCGCACCGTCGTCAGATCGCCCCCTGCCTTGATTTCCCCGACGAGGTCCACGAGCCGGCAGAACCCGCCGACCTCACACACCTGGTCGACCGCCTGATGCAGGATCCGATGGGGGACAAGCTCGAAGATCTTCAGGGCAGCCGGATTGCAGACTATGACGCGGTTGTCGCGGTCGGTAACCACGACCCCTTCCGCCATGCTCGTCAGAATGGCCTCCAGCCTCCCCATCTCCAGCCGCAGCTCAGTGGTCCGCAGCGCCACCTTCTTCTCCAGGAGCTCATTCAATTCCTGCAGGTCCTGGGTCTTTTTCGTGATGGTCCGGTCCCGTTCCGCCAGGGCCCGGGCCATCCGGTTGAAGGAATCGGCGAGCATGCCGAATTCGTCCGAGGTGGCCACCGCAACCCGTTGGCTCAGGTCGCCGGTCTCGATTCGCTGCGCACTGCGGGCCAGCTCACGGAGCGGTCCGGTCAGCTTCCGGGCAACGAACCAGGCCATGGCAAACGCCAGAATGATCGCAACCACCGCCGAATTGCGGATGTTCTCCAGGCTGTCGTGACGGATTTTTTTCACGTCCTCCATGGAGAGAGCTACCGCCAGAGAGCCGACGATCTCCCCTTTGCTGTTGGCGATCGGCTCGAATGCGGTCTTGTAGGCCGTGTCGCCGAAACGGGCCTCGCCCCGGTAGGAGAGACCCTTGTTGAGCCTCGCCAGGATCTCCGGAGCGACCGTGGCCAGGAACGTGACGTGATCGGAAAAGGTGCTGGCGATGCTGATTTGCCGTTGGTTGATAGTCACCGCCACTTCTTTGCCGAAAATCTCCTGCACCTTGAAGGGAATCTGCGGGTCCCGGTTGATCACGTCACCGCAGACGATCGCCCCCAGCACCGCTCCCTTGTCATCCAGAACGGGCGTGACGACCGTCACCATCATCGCCTCCTTGCCGCTGGCGAGGGGGACGCAGTAATCCGCGTTCTCCCTGCAGAGGAGTTCCAGGGGGATCAGCTCGGTTGAGATGACGGGCTGTTTCTCGTGCATCGCCTTGGCCACGGCACCGCCCACTTCAAAGATATCGCCGGTCGCGGAGCTGCTAACCCTGGCGAGAACCCGTTGCCGCGCATCCACCACCGTCAGGACTTCGACGGAGGGAAGGTTCCGCTGCCATCTTTTGAGCGCCTTCTTGAGCCAGGCGGAATCCCGGTGCCTCACGACATCCTGGAGGGAAGGCGCCGAGGCGGTCTGCTGCATCACGTAATTTATCTGATTGGCCCGCAACAGGTAGTGACTCTTGACGTAATTGAGGTCCTGTTCCAGCTCTTTGCCGATCTTCTCCTCGAGGGAGGCGGAGACACTGCGGACGTTGAAGTAGATGAGGAAGGAATAGGAAATGACGAGGATGAGGAGGATGGAAAAAAGGAGCTTGGTGCGTATGCTCAGACCTGGTTGCATGGAACGTCCCCTTGGCCGGTTCCCGTCAGCAGGGATAATCCCCGGCGGAAGGCTTACCCGGGGCGTAACCCAAAATTTGTAGTCCAGCGTCCGGCATCAGCGGCCTTCCGCTTTCAGGTCCCTGGTCATGAGCTCGATAACGGCCGCCCGGGCCGGCTTGTCCTCATAGAGGACCTCGTACACCTTTTCCGTGATGGGCATGTCGATGGCCAGCCGGCGGGCGAGATTCACGGCCGATTCGGTGGTCTTGACCCCCTCGGCGACCATCCGCATCTCCGCCAGGATCTCCTTCAGCCGCATGCCTTCGCCCAGCTTCACCCCCACCGTGCGATTGCGGGAGAGGTCTCCGGTGCAGGTAAGCACCAGGTCGCCCATCCCGGCCAGGCCGGCAAAGGTCTCGGACCGCGCCCCCATGCCCCTTCCCAGCCGGCTCATCTCCGCGAGACCACGAGTGATCAGGGCGGCGCGGGTGTTGTGGCCGAACCCGAGTCCGTCGGAAATGCCGGCTGCGATGGCGATGACATTCTTGATGGCTCCCCCCAGCTCCACACCTATCACGTCATTGTTGGTGTAAAGGCGGAAAAATGAGGTATTGAAGCTCTGCTGCACGCGCCCGGCGATGGCCGCGTCCGCTGCCGCGGCCACCACCGCGGTCGGCATCTCGAGGGCCACTTCCCGTGCGAAGCTGGGGCCGGAGAGCACGGCGAACCGGGCGTAGAGCTCCGGCGGGAGCAGCTCGGCAAAGACCTGGGACATGGTCTTGAGGGTGTCGAGCTCGACCCCCTTGGAGGCGCTGACAATGACCGCATCCGCCGGAAGATCGGGGAGAACCGTACCAACCACCCGGCGCGTCACCTGGGAAGGAGCGACGAACAGGATAAGCTCCTTGCCCCGCACCGCCTCGGCGAGGGAATTGGTGAATACGAGGCGGGGCGAGAGGGGAATGCCGGGGAGAAACAGGCTGTTCACCCGCTCTTTCGCCATCTCCGCCACCAGTTCCGGCTCATAGGCCCAGAGGGTCACCCTGTGCCCCTTCTTGGCCAAAAGATCGGCCAGGGTCGTTCCCCAGCTCCCGGCACCGATAACACCGATATTCTCAATCATGCGTCCCTCGACTCGATTCGTTGTGGCAGCCTCGTGCAACAATGATGTGAAAGGCCGGCGAAAAGGGGCTTCCGTTCAGCGCTTCCGCTCTTCAGTTCATCAGCGCTCATCGTCCCATTCCTCCTCATCTCCGTGCTGCCGCGGGTCGTACCCTTCGGCCAATGCTTCCCGGGCCATCTGCATGCTCTCCAGGGCAAAGCGACGAAAAAAAGATTGCCGCCACGGCTTGATCTGAGGTATCGCCAGGCCGGCAGCCAGCACCACTGCCTGGTCAACCATTTCTCGGTCCCTCCCGATGCGCCGCATCAGATCGGCCGTGAGGAGAAGCCTGCGCCGGATGAGTTCGGCGTCGGGAACGATGAGCTCCCGGCAAAACCTTTCCAGGAGCGATTCCATCCCCCGGGTCCGACCCTTCGCGCCGTCCGCTTTTTCCAGGGCACTCCACTCTTCGGCAAAATCGTAGACCCGCATGCTGGCCAGAAACCAGCCGGCAAAGCAGTCATCATCCAGAAGTTCGGCGCTGTCCGCGACGAGCCCGGCGGGGGGAGCGAATTCCGGGGTGTAGGGAACGGGATTGACCTCGGCGGACCGGAACATCCCGCCCTGTACGTAGAATTCCGCGGGGAGGAAGGCGCCGTTTTCCCGACTCAGGTGGCAGGCATCCCGAAGGAGCATGAGAGCATACTCCGTCGCCACCGTGAAGAGCTCTTCCTCGCAGCAGATCTCGGTGACGTGACGGGCGCATTCCTCATCGGTCAGGTCGCCCTTTCCCCAGGCGGAGGTCATTCCCCTGTTCTCGTGAATCTCCATGCAGAGAGCTGTCAGCAGCCCGTTTTCCTGCTTGCGGGCCAGCCAGAGCGTCCGATAGCCGGCGCCATCAAGGGGGCTTGCGAAACACTCGTGGAAGGGAAGCTCCTGCGGGGCTGGGGACGGTGCGGTCGTCACCCCCAGGAACGAGAGCCGACGCAGGCTTCTCCGGGCCAGTTCCCTGAGTGGGGAATCCGACACATCTTCGAGTGTGCACAGGAGGGCTGCCGCCGCAGGACTCCGTACTCTCCCCAATGCGGTGACGGTCTCCCGCATCACCCCCCCGTCGTCGACCCGGAGAAGAATCTCCATCAGACGGAGCACCCGCGGGTCCGTGACGGTGGGAAGCTCGCGGATAACCGCCAGGCGTGCTTCGGGGGGATAGGCGAGGAGGTCCTCGATGAAGCCGATGACCCCTTCCTCCCCCCGGTCGAGAAGGCGGGGGAGGGTAAGAGTGAGCGGCCCGCCGATCTCGGAGAGGATCCTGGCGAACAGTGGCGTGCTGACGTCGACGCCATACCCCTCCAAGGCCGCCAGGAGCGCCGCCTTCCCTTCCTCCCCCAGGTCTCTCCGCCGCAGGGTCATCTGGACGAGCTGGTCGAGCCAGGTCTCATCCTCGAAGAAATCGAGGAGGTAGGCGTAGCGCGAGATAAGGTCGCCGTTGCGTTCCCGCCACAGCGTACGCACCAAGGGGGAGAGGGCGCGCCGCCCGGATTTCCGGAGCTTGGCGCCGATCTCGTCCATCTCGTCGATGGTGATGCTGTCCTTTCGCAGCCGCTCCAGGAGACGGATAATCCCGTATCTCTCCGGGAGGGTGGTATCGATTTTCTTGCGCGGTTCCATTATTGATCAAGGCGCGAGGCACTGGGCACGAGGCTCGACGGTTTTCCTGGAGCCCGCCTCATGCCTCGTGCCTGTTATTCCTCCTCGTCGAGCACCTCGGCTTCGGGAAGCGCTTCTCCCTCGTCGCCGCTCTCATCCGTTTCTTCTTTCTCGGCCAGGCGGGCCACCGCCACGATCCGTTCGTTCTCCTCAGTCACCATGAGCCGCACCCCCTGGGTGTTGCGGCCGATGACCGAGAACCCGGCCACCTGCATCCGGATGATCTTTCCCTGGTCGGTGATGAGCATCAGGTCGTTCTCGTCGGTGACCTGCTTGATGTCCACCACGCAGCCGTTGCGCTCGGTGGTCTTGATGGTGATGATTCCCTTGCCGCCGCGGCTCTGGACCCGGTACTCGTCCAGCTCGGTCCGCTTGCCGAAGCCGTTCTCGGTGACCGTGAAGATGGTGGAACCGGTGAAGCTCGGGTTGATGATCTCCATCCCGATCACCACATCGTCGTCCTCCAGGGTCATCCCCCGGACCCCGCGGGAGACCCGCCCCATGGGGCGCGCATCCTCCTCGTGGAAGCGAATCGATTTGCCGTTCCTGGAGGCGAGGAGCACATGCTGCCCGCCGTCGGTGAGGGAGACGGTGATCAGCTTGTCCCCCTC
Organism: Geobacteraceae bacterium; assembly: GCA_024281055.1. Taxonomy (GTDB): domain Bacteria; phylum Desulfobacterota; class Desulfuromonadia; order Geobacterales; family Geobacteraceae; genus JAMXLF01. The sequence goes on along the minus strand of JAMXLF010000006.1, from coordinate 53,892 downwards.
GTCAAGGTTCACAGCGATGATCCCGCCGGAGCGGATGTTGGCGTACTCCACGAGCGGGCTCTTCTTCACCACTCCCTGGCGGGTGGCCATCATGACGAATTTGTCCTCGCTGAACTCCTTGACCGGGAGGATGGCGCTCACCTTCTCCCCCGCCGCCAGGTTGAGGAGGTTCACGATCGCCTTGCCGCGGGTGGCGCGCCCCCCCTCGGGGATCTCATACACCTTGAGCTTGTAGACCCGGCCGGCGTCCGTGAAGAACATCAGGTAGTCCTTGGTCGAGGCGATGAAGAGCTGCTCGACGAAATCCTCCTCCTTGGTCTTCATCCCCGTCTTACCCTTGCCGCCGCGGCGCTGGGCCCGGTAGAGAGAAACCGCGCTCCGCTTGATATAGCCGGAGTGGGTAATGGTCACCACCATGTCCTCCTCGACGATGGTGTCCTCCAGGGTGATCTCAGCGGTCTGGCCGATGATCTCGGTGCGCCGGTCGTCGCCGAACTTCTCCTTCAACTCGCGCAGCTCTGTCACGATGATGTTGAGGATCTCGGTTTCCGAGCCGAGGATCTCCTTCAGGCGGGCGATGTACTTGAGGATCTCCTGGAATTCCGCCAGGATCTTGTCCCGCTCCAGTCCGGTCAGCCGATGGAGCCGCATGTCAAGGATCGCCTGGGCCTGGACGTCGGAGAGGCGGACCGGCCGCACGTACTCCCCGGCTGCCGCGGGGAGGGGGAGGCCGAGTTTCTTCAACCATCCCTCGTCGGAGAAAATCCCCGCCATCAGCCCTTCTTTCGCCTCGGCCGGGGTGGCGGAGCCGCGGATCAGCTCGATCACCGCGTCCAGCCAGTCGAGGGCGATCTTGAGGCCTTCCAGGATGTGGGCCCGGGCCTCGGCTTTCTTCAGGTCGAAGATGGTGCGCCGGGTGACGATCTCCCGGCGGTGGTCGATGAAGTGACCGATGATCTCCCGGAGCGTCAGGATCTTCGGCCGGTTGTTGACGATGGCCAGGTTGATGATGCCGAACGAGGACTGCATCTGGGTCTGCTTGTAGAGCAGGTTGAGGATCACCTGGGGGTTTTCGTCCTTCTTCAGCTCGATGACGATCCGCATCCCGTCCCGGTCCGACTCGTCCCGCAGGTCCGAGATCCCCTCGATCTTCTTTTCCCGCACGAGCTCGGCGATCTTCTCGACGAGCCGCGCCTTGTTCACCTGATAGGGGATCTCCGTCACCACGATCGACTGGCGCTCGGTCTTCTTCTGGGTCTCGATCATGGCTCGGGCGCGCATCTGGATGATGCCGCGGCCGGTCTTGTAGGCCTGGAGTATCCCCTCCCGGCCGTAGATAAATCCGCCGGTGGGGAAATCAGGGCCGGGGACGTGCCCCATGAGCTCCTCAAAGGTGAGCTCCGGGTTCCGGATGACGGCGATGATCCCGTCCACCACCTCCCCAAGGTTGTGGGGGGGGATGTTGGTGGCCATGCCGACCGCGATCCCTGCGGAGCCGTTCACCAGGAGGTTGGGGAACTTGGCGGGCAGCACCAGCGGCTCCTTGAGGGAGTCGTCGTAGTTCGGCCCCATCTCCACCGTCTCCTTGTCGATGTCGGCGAGGAGCTCGTGGGCAAGCTGGGACATCCGGACCTCGGTGTAGCGCATAGCTGCCGGCGAGTCGCCGTCCACCGAGCCGAAGTTCCCCTGGCCGTCCACAAGGGGGTAGCGGAGCGAAAAGTCCTGGGCCATCCGGACGATGGTATCGTAGGCGGCGGTATCGCCGTGGGGATGGTACTTACCGATCACGTCACCGACCACGCGGGCCGACTTCTTGTACGGCTTGTTCCAGTCGTTCCCCATGTCGTACATGGCGTAGAGACAGCGCCGGTGCACCGGCTTCAGCCCGTCCCGCACGTCGGGGAGCGCCCGGCCGATGATGACGCTCATGGCATAGTCCATGTAGGAACGCTTCATCTCGTCTTCGATGTTGACGGCGGTCTTGTTCATGTTCTGGTCAAGCATTGCATAACCTCATAAAATCGAGGCACTAGGCTCTGGGCGCTAGGCACTGGGGAAAAGCGTTTCCTCGTGCCCAGCGCCCAGCGCCTCGCGCCTGGAGTTATATATCCAAATTCGACACGTTCAGAGCATTCTGCTCGATGAACTCCCGGCGTGGTTCCACCTGGTCTCCCATGAGGACCGTGAAGGTGGCGTCCGCCTCGACCGTATCCTCGATCTTCACCTGGAGGAGGGTCCGGTTGGCCGGCTCCATGGTGGTCTCCCAGAGTTGCTCCGGGTTCATCTCGCCGAGACCCTTGTAGCGCTGGATGTAGAGTCCCTTCTTGGCGCTCTCCATGAAGAAGGCGAGGAGCTCCAGGCCGACGGTGGTGGCGAAGAGCTCCTTCCCGTCCTCGGAGACGACCGCCCGGCCGGTGCCGAACAGCTCCCGCACCTTCCGGTGGCTTTCCTTAAGGAGCCCGTACTCGTAGGAGGTAAGGATGTCGAGGGTGTGCTGGTCGATGGCCACCCGGAGATTACCGAGCCGCAGTATTATCCGGCCGTCGGGCATGACGCTATATTCCCCTCCCTCGTAGGCGGCGGGGAGGTTCGCGAGGTGGGGAAGAAGCCCCTCCAGATCCTCCAGATCAGGCTTCACGCCGAGACGGAGAAAGACCCGCACCAGCTCTTCATTGATCCCCTTGTTGACCACCTTGTCCAGGAGGGCCCGGTATTCCACCAGCTGCTTGAGCAGCGGGATGATCTGTTTCCCCGCATAGCTCTTGTCGCCGTTCTCAAGGAAGAGGGTCGTCCCCTCGGTCCCCTCCTCCAGGAGGTAGTTCTGGAGGGCCGCCTCGTTCCTGAGGTAGCGCTCCTTTTTCCCCCGCTTGATCTTGTACAGCGGCGGCTGGGCGATGTAGAGGTGGCCCCGCTCCACGAGGGCCGGCATCTGGCGGAAGAAGAAGGTGAGGAGAAGCGTCAGGATGTGAGAGCCGTCCACGTCGGCGTCGGTCATGACGATGATCCGATGGTAGCGGAGCTTCGCCACATCGAAGTCGTCCTTGCCGATCCCGGTGCCGAGGGCCGTGATGAGGGTGCCGATCTCCTGGGAGGAAAGCATCTTGTCGAAGCGGGCCTTCTCCACGTTGAGGATCTTACCCTTGAGGGGGAGGATCGCCTGGAACTTCCGGTCCCGTCCCTGTTTGGCACTTCCGCCGGCGGAATCACCCTCGACGAGGTAGAGTTCGCACAGCGCCGGGTCCTTCTCCTGGCAGTCGGCAAGCTTTCCGGGCAGCGATGAGATGTCGAGCGCCCCCTTGCGCCGGGTGAGCTCCCGTGCCTTTCTGGCCGCCTCCCGCGCCCGGGCCGCATCGATCGACTTCTCGAGGATCCGTTTGGCGATCTGGGGATTCTCCTCCAGGAAGACGGCGAGCTTCTCGTTCATCAGGGACTCCACGTACCCCTTCACCTCTGAGTTCCCGAGCTTGGTCTTCGTCTGCCCCTCGAACTGGGGCTGGGAGATCTTCACCGAGATGACGGCGGTGAGCCCTTCCCGCAGGTCTTCGCCCGAGATGGCGACCTTCACGTTCTTCAGGAGGTTGTTGGTCGCGGCGTAGGTGTTCATGGTGCGGGTAAGGGCCGCCCGGAAGCCCACCAGGTGGGTACCCCCCTCGTGGGTGTTGATGTTGTTGGCGAAGGAGAAGACCTTCTCGTCGTAAGAGTCATTGTACTGGAGGGCGATCTCCATCTCCACCCCGGACTTCTCGCCGCTCACGTAGATCGGCTTCGGGTGGAGGGGGGTCTTGTTCCTGTTGAGGTACTCCACGAACTCGCGGATACCCCCCTCGTAGTGGAACTCATGCTCCTTGGGGGGATCGGTCCGTTCGTCGGCGATCCTGATCCGGACCCCGGCGTTCAGGAAGGCGAGCTCGCGGAGCCGCTGGGAGAGGACATCGAAGGAAAACTCAGTTGTCTCGAAGATCGTGTCGTCCGGGAGGAAAGTGACCTTGGTCCCCCGCTTCTTCGTCTCCCCCACGACGGTGAGTTGCGTCACCGGGTCCCCCTGGCGGTACGACTGGCGGAAGACCTTGCCGTCGCGCCGGATCTCCAGTTCCAGCTGCATGGAAAGGGCGTTCACCACGGAGACGCCGACACCGTGCAGACCGCCGGAAACCTTGTAGGAGCTGTTGTCAAATTTCCCCCCTGCATGGAGGACGGTGAGGACCACCTCCGCCGCAGGACGCCCCTCGGTCGGATGCATGTCGGTGGGGATGCCACGGCCGTTATCCTCCACGGTTACCGAGCCGTCCATGTGAATGGTGACCGATACATTGTCGCAGTAGCCGGCCAGGGCCTCGTCGATGGAGTTGTCCACTACCTCGTAAACCAAGTGGTGGAGCCCCTGGGAGGAGGTGGACCCGATATACATGGCCGGGCGCTTCCGCACCGCGGAAAGTCCCTCGAGCACCTTGATCTTGTCTGCGCCGTAATCGTAGCTCTGTTCTTCTGCCATCGTTACCTCTGTTGGGATACCTCCCCGTCGCTGACGAGGAAGGTTCTGTGATTGTCAATGCCGTCAAGTCTTAAATTCTGCAAGCTGGTGGTCGTTATGAACACCTGTATCTCTTTCTGCTTCAGGAACTCCATCAGGTTACGGTTCCGCTCCCGGTCGAGTTCGGAGGTCATATCGTCGAGGAGCAGAATGGGGGGAGAGTCGAATTTCCTCCGCAGGTACTCGATCTCCGCCATCTTCAGCGCTAGGATGAAGCTGCGTTGCTGTCCCTGGGACGCGTACTGTTTGAGCGCTCTGCCGTTGAGAATGAACTCTACGTCGTCGCGGTGCGGACCCACCGCGGTCGCGCCGGTGCGCCGTTCCTCGGCGGCGGTTCTGGCCAGTCCCTCCAGCAAGAGCGTCGTTCCCTCGGCCGGGAGTCGCTCCCGGTCGAGGAGGTGGGGGCGATAGGCGATCCCCACATCTTCCCCGTTTCCGGAGATGCTTCGGTAAAACTCTCGGAGCAGCCCTTCAATCTCCCGCAGAAAGCCTATTCTCCTGGCGATGAGCCTGGTCCCCGCCTCGGCCAGTTTTTCGCTCCAGACATCGAGGCCGTCGTTGTCATCCTTTTTCAGGAGGGCATTGCGATTTTTCAGGACCCGGGAGTAGTCATGGAAAAAACCGAGGTATGCAGCATCGCCGCTGAATACCGCCCTGTCCAGGTATCGGCGCCGCACGTCCGGTCCGCCCTTGGCCATGGCCATTTCATCCGGCGAGAACACCACCACGTTGAGGCTGCCGAAAAAGTCGGCCGGGCGGGCGATCGTTTTCTGGTCCACCCGTACCCGTTTTCCTTCCCGCTCGACAACAAGGGCTATTTCACGGTCGACACCCTCGTGTTCGACCATTCCCTTCACTAGGGCAAAAGGAGTGCCCCAGGTCATCAACTCGCTGTTTTTCGCCAGCCGGAACGATTTCAGGGTCCCAAGGAGGTAGATGGCCTCGATGAGATTGGTCTTACCCTGGCCGTTATTGCCATACAGGATGTTGAACCTTGCGCCCGGTTCCAGTTCGACTTTTTGGAGATTCCTGAACGAGGCAAGGGATATCTTCTTCAGTCGCATGGTTAGTGACTTATTCCGTGAAAAAGGCCGCTCCTGGCGAGAGAGGCCTTTTTGCCGCCTGCCTTTGGTGTTTCGTCACCGAGACATATGTCACAGGCGCATCGGCATGATTACCGCAAGGAATCCTTCGGAGCCTGACGGTTTGACGATGGCCGGAGAAAGCTCGTCTCGGAGGACCAATTCGACCTGTTCGTTACCGAGTACCGACAGCACGTCGATGAGGTACCGGGCATTGAAGCGCACGGTCAGGGGGTCGCCGCTATAGACAGCCTCGATCTCCTCCCGTGCTTCACCGAGCTCGGGGTTGCTTGACGATATTTCCATGCCCCCTGAGTTGATGTCGAACTTGATCCCCTTGAATTTTTCGCTGGAAAGGATCGCCATTCTGCGCAACGAATGGAAGAAGACCTCGCGGGCGATCGTGACGACCTTATCGTTGCCGACGGGAACGACCCGGGTATAATCGGGAAACTCGCCGTCCACAAGGCGCATGACCACAACGGTGTTACCTTTTTTGATCACGGCGCTGTTGTCCATGAAGCCGAGGAGAATGTCCCCCTCTTCCTCTTCGGTCATCTTTTTAAGTTCGAAAATACCTTTTTTGGGAAAGATGATCCCCTTGCCCAGCTCGCCGCTGATCTTGCCGCTGAATTCCCGTTCGGCAATGGAGAGACGGTGGCCGTCCGTGGCCACCATGCGGATGACATTCCGTTCGTTCTCTGTTGTTGCCTTGATGAAGATACCGTTGAGGTTGTACTTTGTTTCGTCATGGCAGATTGCGTATGATGTTTGTTCTATCATCTCCCGGCATATCCGGTTGTTGAGTACGATGAAGCTGTCCTCGTTCACCTTGGGGAAGTAGGGGAATTCCTCGGGCGAAAGACCTACTATGTTGAAGTGTGCTTTGCCGCAACGTATTTCTACCCAGTCGTTCTCGCGCGTGGTGAAGCGGATCTCTTCGTTGGGGAGTTCTTTGATGATTTCGTAGACTTTCTTGGCAGAGACGGTGATTTTGCCGTCCTTGACAACCGTTGTCGGGTAGAAGCTTTTCATGCCGACTTCCAGGTCGGTTGCGGTCAAGTAGATCCTCTCACCCGCAGCTTCGATGAGGACGTTCGAGAGAATCGGCATGGTATTGCGCTTTTCAACGATTCCCTGGATTTTCTGCAACGCCTTGAGAAAAGTCTCCTTGTCAATTTTGAATTCCATCGTCCCTCCCGGTAAATGAAACTGGTTCTATCTTTATAAAAAATCTTTTTTAGTAAAAGAAAGTAGATACCTGTTAATTTGTGGACAACTGACCGTATACCCCGTATTTACGACGTTTTCCCTGTCGATGGGAGTGTGTGAGATATCCACAATTTCCACGGTGCGTCTTGGCATAGACTAAATATCCACAGCCGGCGGTGACATATGCACAGGTGTTACCATCAATTCAACAGCTCCCGTTTTATGAGATCGACGGTTCCCTTGAAGTCCAGGTCCTGTGTCATCAACCGTTCCACCTTCTTGACCGAATGAATGATGGTCGAATGGTCCTTGCCACCGAACTTTTCGCCGATTTCCGGATAGGAGCACTTGGTGAGGTCGCGGCAGAGATAAATGGCTATCTGACGGGGGACCACGAGGGTTTTCAGCCGTTTTTCCGATTTGAGGTCAGAAAGTTTTATCTTAAAATGCTCCGCCACGTGTTTCTGTATCATCTCCACCGTGATGTCCCGTGATTTGTCGATGATGATATCCTTCAGAACCTGTCGCGCCATGGTAAGGGAAACGGCACTTCCCGTAAGACTGGCGAAAGCTCCGAGACGGATCAGCATTCCTTCAAGTTCTCTCACGTTGCTCGTGGAGCTTGAGGCGAGGAACAGGGCCACATCGTCCGGGAGGACTATAGCATCGAGTTCCGCCTTCTTTCTGAGGATCGCTACCTTGGTCTCGATATCCGGTGGCTGGATATCGGCGATGAGCCCCCATTCAAATCGGGAACGAAGCCTTTCCTCCAGTCCCGGGATGTCCTTGGGGAATTTGTCGGACGTTACGACGATCTGTTTATGGGATTCGTAGAGGGCATTGAAGGTGTGGAAAAACTCCTCCTGGGTCCTTTCCTTGCCGGCGATGAACTGGACGTCGTCGATCAGCAGGACGTCCATGCTCCGGAATTTGTTCCGGAATTGCTCCATTTTGTTGTAGCGCAGGCAGTTGATCAGTTCGTTCATGAACTTTTCGGAGGTGTAGTAGCTGATTCGCGCCTTTTTGCTGTGGGCGAGGATGTGGTTCCCTATGGCGGAGAGAAGATGGGTCTTGCCGAGGCCGACACCGCCGTAGATGAAAAGAGGATTGTAATTTGTGGCGGGCTTGTTGGCAACGGCCTGCGAGGCGGCATGGGCGAACTGGTTGCTCCCTCCGCACACGAACGTATCAAAGGTATATTTGGGGTTGAGGTTGGTGCTAAACTCGGAGGATTTCACCTTATCCCTGGTGGGCTTCGGCTCCGCCGGTTCTTCCCCGTCGTTGGCTGCGACACTATCCTGGGGTTCGGGAGGGTCGATGACCCGGAACTCAACCTGGTACCGGGACTCGGTGAGGGAGGATACGGCTTCCTGGATCATGGCCAGGTATTTTTCCGTAATCCATTCCTTGACAAATTTGCTGGGTACTGCCAGTTCAATAGCGTTGCTGGTAACGCCGAGAAATTTGACCGGTTTTATCCAGGTGTTAAATGTCTGCTGGGTGAGTACTTTGGCGATATTCGATTGGGCTTCGAGCCAGACATGTTCCATGGGAGAAACCCTTGCATCGGGAAGATGACATTGCAGTGTTATTCACAGAGTTATCAACAGGTGTTGATAAAATTATTATCTTGCAGAATCAGTAAGTTATAAAGCAAATGTGGGGGGGTTCACGTATCATACGCCGGATAGTGCAGATTAGCAGAGGAGGGCGGAATTTGCAAGGCTAATTTATCCACAGCTCATAAATTATCCCTTGACAATTTCCGGTGGCTATGTTTAATAGTACAGTTTCCATCGTTATATGAGCATCAATCGTACATGCACATACAGGAGTCATAGATCATGAAAAGAACCTTTCAGCCAAGCAATACCTCCAGGAAAAGAACCCACGGTTTTCTTGTTCGCATGTCTACCAAGAACGGCCGTCTTGTTATCAAGCGCCGGCGTGCCAAGGGACGGAAGAGATTGGCCGTAACCATCGCTTCGAAGTAGCGTCCGCATTTTGCCTGGATTTCCCAAGGAAGAGCGTCTGCTGTCTCGCAGCGAGTTTCTTGAGCTTTCCGAGCAGGGGCATGCGTTACATGCCCCTCATTTTATTATAGTGTACCGAAGCACGACGGGACCGGTGGCTCGCATCGGGATTACTGTCAGCCGCAAGGTCGGGAACGCGGTGGTGCGAAACCGGCTGAAACGTCTGATCAGGGAATTCTACCGGCAGAACAAGGGCCTTTTCGCCGCTGGCGATTTCAACGTCATAGCCCGGAAGGGAGCCGATAAGCTCGACTTCTGCCAAGTAGCCCAGGAACTGGTCCGTGCCCTACGGCGCCTTCATAATGTGTGATGATACGCCAGCTTCTCATTTTCATCATCGGCTTGTACCAGAAGTTTCTGTCGCCTTTCACCGGGGCCTCCTGTCGTTTCTACCCCTCCTGTTCACATTACTCTGTTCAAGCTTTGGAAAAATATGGTCTGGCAAAGGGTGTCTGGCTCTCGCTGACGCGGGTCGTCCGGTGCCATCCCCTGCATCCCGGTGGTTATGATCCTGTCAAGTAGTTGAGGAGACCTCATGGAAAAACGTGTCTTGATAGCTGTCATCCTGTCGATTGCCGTCATGTACGGTTATTCAGTACTGTTCCCTGCGCCGAAACCTGCGGTTCAGCCTGGGAAAGGCGCCCAGCAGGCGATGTCGTCCGCCGTCAGACAGCCTTCCGCAGCCGTCGGCTCTGTCATACCGAATATTCCTGCGGCGCCAATTACGGCGGCTTTGCCCGAAAAGGATGTGACAGTTGATACCGATTTGTATTCGGCCGTTTTCAGCTCGCGCGGTGCCGCTCTCAAGAAGTTTACGCTGAAGAAGTACCGGGTGACCGCAACTGCGGGTGCACCCCAGGTGACCCTCGTCAATGAGGATGTCCCGACGAACTACACGCTGCGGACTGTGGCGCAAGGGTTTACTCTGCCTGCCGATGCCGTGTACAGCACCAACGCCGGCAGCATGCATCTCGAAAAAGGAGCAACCGGGACCCTGGAGTTTATCTTGACGACTCCGCAGGGGCTCACCTTCAGGAGAACCTTCACACTTCATGCCGACAGCTACGAGATCGATCTCAACGAGCAGGTCGGCAACGGCACGTCGGTCAAGCAGGAGGGCGTTCTCCAACTCATCGAGAAGACCCACGTTGAGCCTACAAAAGGTGACTCCCGTTTTGAGGCCCATGGGCCGGTTATTCTTACCGATAACTCTGTTCAGTTGCTCAAAGTGACCGACCTTGCCAAAGGGGCCAAACAGTATGACAAGGGAATCCTCTGGAGCGGCTACGCGGACAAGTATTTTCTCTCTGCTGTCCTTGCAAGTGACGGGAGCATCGCAAACGTCCGCCTCCAGGAGAGCCAGAACTTCGTGGAGGATGTTATCTCTTCCCCGCAGTTAAGCCTCAACCCGGGTGAGGCGCGGTCCATCGCGTATCGCCTCTATTTCGGTCCCAAAGACCTCGATATTCTCAAGGCCCAGGGGGCGCGGCTCGATGAAGTCATCGATTTCGGCTGGTTCTCGGCGATAGCAAAGCCTCTTCTTTATTCCCTGAAGTTCTTCTACAAGTACACCGGCAACTACGGTGTGGCGATTATCATCATCACCGTCATCATAAAGATCCTTTTCTACCCTCTGACGTTCAAGAGTTACAAGTCGATGAAGGAGATGCAGAAGATCCAGCCGATGATGGCCAAGTTGAAGGATAAGTACAAGGACGACCGGGATGGTTTGAACCGGGCGGTCATGGAATTATACAGGGAGCATAAGGTGAACCCCCTCGGCGGCTGTCTCCCGATGCTGGTTCAGATGCCGATTTTCATCGCCCTTTATCGTGCCCTGATGTCGTCGATCGAGCTTCGCCATGCCCCGTTCATTCTCTGGATACATGATCTCTCGGCAAAAGACCCATACTACGTTACCCCGCTCGTCATGGGGGCGACGATGTTCATCCAGCAGAAGATGACCCCGCCGACCGGGATGGACCCGGCCCAGGCGAAGATGATGATGGCTCTGCCGGTGGTGTTCACCGTCATGTTCATCAATCTGCCTTCCGGTCTCGTGCTTTACTGGCTCGTCAACAACGTCCTCACCATTGCACAGCAGGCCTATATCAACAAGCTGCTCAAGGAATAGGGCAGGGCGCAGGTCAGTCATGTACGTGCAGGATACCATAGCTGCCATCAGCACCCCCCTCGGTGAGGGAGGAATCGGCATCGTAAGAATAAGCGGTGACCGGGCTCTCCCGGTAGCACAGGCTCTCTTTAAGGGCAAATCAGACGGTGGCTTTCAAAGCCACCGTTTTTACTATGGAGACCTTATCGACCCGACTGATGGCCGGTTGATAGATGAGGTTCTCATCGTCCTCATGCGAGCGCCCCGTTCATATACCCGCGAGGATGTTCTCGAAATCCACTGCCACGGTGGCTATCTGGTCGTGCAGAAGGTCCTCGATCTCGTGCTCGACCAGGGCGTGCGGCTTGCCGATCCCGGGGAATTCACCCGTCGCGCTTTTCTTAACGGACGCATCGATCTTATTCAGGCCGAGGCGGTCATCGATGTTATCCGCGGCAAAACCGAGGCTTCCCTTTCACTTGCCCAGCACCAGCGCGAAGGACTCCTGTCGCAGCGACTGGCCGAGATTAGAAAACACCTGGTGGAGGCTCTCGCTCTTGTGGAGGCCTATATCGATTTCCCCGAGGACGAAATCGGCGCTGTCGATGCTGGCCGGGTCGCTGAACTGGTTGCGACGACTCGTCGCGATATCGACTCCCTCCTTGTGGGTTTCCGCGAAGGAAAGGTCCTCCGCGAGGGGGTGTCGGTTCTGATCGCCGGTAAGCCCAACGTGGGAAAGTCAAGTCTCCTCAACACTCTGCTCCGTGAGAAGCGGTCCATAGTCACCTCCGTTCCCGGAACGACCCGCGACATCATCGAAGAGGTGGTGAACATTCGCGGGCTTCCGGTGCGCATGCTCGATACGGCCGGCATCCGGGAAACCCACGACCTCGTCGAGCAGGAGGGAGTCCGACTCGCCATGGAGCGGATTTCCACCGCCGACCTCGTTCTGTTTGTCCTCGACGGCACGCGCTCTTTCGATAGTGACGATGACGCCATTCTCGCCGCACTTGCAGGGCAAAAATCGGTCATTGTTATCAATAAGAGCGATCTTCCATCCATGCTCGTTCTTCCCGATAATCTGGCAGTCGTTCCAACTGTAGAAGTCTCGACGCTGACCGGTGCTGGAATCGAACAACTCCGCTCCGCCATCTTTGATATGTTTCTCAGTGGCGAGGCGGTAGACAGCCGCGACTACGTCGCGGTTTCCCAGGCACGCCACCGCGATGCGCTTTCCCGTGGACGTGATGCCCTGGCGGCGTTCGTTACCGACCTCGCCAGCGGGGCGACCCTTGAGTTGCTTGCCATTCAGCTGCGCGAGGCACTCCGGGCGATCGGCGAGGTGACTGGCGAGACTACACCCGAGGAAGTGTTGGATATCATCTTCCAGAGGTTTTGTGTCGGCAAATAGTAGATGTTTCACGTGAAACAATTGCTCTAAATCCGCTTGGCTGTTGGCATTATAGCTGGGATACAGTATCCGGATGAATGTGTTGTGAAACAGTGCCGGTATGCAGGACTAGGCGACCAACCTCTTCGTTGTTATTTTTCTCAACCTGTGGCTAAATAATAGAGATGCAAATCTGCTCGAAGTCGCGGGTTTCTTCAGGCAAGTCAAATAGTGACTGGTGTGTAGCAGATAAAGCCGTTAGCACTGTTGGGTGCTGGAGCGAAAAGGTGATAGTTTACGACAGGACATACGACGTGATTGTGGTGGGGGCAGGCCACGCGGGATGCGAGGCGGCTCTGGCGTCGGCGCGGATGGGGTGCAGGACCCTGCTCCTTACCATCAACCTCGATGCCATCGCCCTCATGTCGTGCAACCCGGCCATCGGCGGCCTTGCCAAGGGGCACCTCGTCAAAGAAATCGACGCCCTCGGCGGGGAGATGGGGAAGAATATCGACGCCACCGGCATCCAGTTTCGCATCCTCAACACTCGAAAGGGACCGGCGGTGCGTGCCTCGCGCGCCCAGGCCGACAAGCAGCTCTACCGGCTCCGCATGAAGCGGGTTCTGGAGAATACGGCCAACCTCGACCTCAAGCAGGGGGAGGTGACTGGACTCGTGGTGGAAGAGGGAAGGGCGCGGGGGGTGGACACCCGGGCTGGAGTCCGCTACCGGGGGAAGACGGTGGTCCTCACCACCGGTACCTTCATGCGGGGGCTCATCCATATCGGCCTCACCAACTATCCCGGCGGGCGAGCAGGGGACCTTCCATCGGTGGGCCTCTCCGACCAGTTGCGGGACCTCGGCTTCAACGTCGGCCGGCTCAAGACAGGAACGCCGGCTAGACTCGACGGTCGTACCATCGACTTCGGCAGGCTCGAACCCCAGTACGGCGACGACCCGCCGATCCCGTTTTCCTTTGCCACTGAGCGGATCGACCGTGCCCAAGTGCCGTGCCACATCGCCTACACCAACCCGCGGAGCCACGAAATCATCCGAAGCGGCCTCGACCGTTCGCCCCTGTATGCGGGGATCATTGAGGGTATTGGCCCTCGCTACTGCCCCTCCATCGAGGACAAGGTGGTTCGCTTTCCGGAGAAGGAACGGCACCAGACCTTTCTCGAACCGGAAGGACGGGACACGGTCGAGGTGTACCCGTCGGGACTATCCACCTCGCTTCCCATCGATATCCAGTGGGCCTTCTACCGCTCGATCGCCGGGCTCGAGAACGTGGAGATCATGCGGCCCGCCTATGCCATCGAGTATGACTACGTCGACCCGATCCAGCTCCACGCCTCACTGGAGACGAAGCTTGTCAGCAACCTCTACCACGCCGGTCAGATCAACGGCACCTCCGGATACGAGGAGGCGGGAGCTCAGGGGATCGTCGCCGGAATCAATGCGGCGTTGCGGGTGAAGGGGAAAGAGCCCCTGGTTCTCGGTCGCGACGAGGCGTACACGGGGGTGATGATCGACGATCTCGTCACCCTCGGCACACGGGAGCCATACCGGATGTTCACCTCCCGGGCCGAGTACCGGCTGCTCCTGCGCGAGGATAACGCCGACCTGCGCCTTCGGGAAAAAGGGTATGCCGTCGGTCTCGTTCCCGAGGCGGAGCACCAGCGCTTCCTGGAGAAACGCGAGATGATCGCAGCCGAGCTCAACCGGGTGCGCCAGACGAAGATCCTCCCCTCTGAGGCCGACCCGGCGTTTCTGGCGGAGTTCGGCCTTTCCGGCCTTCAGAACGCCGTCACCTTTGAGCAACTGCTGCGCCGTCCCGACGTCACCTACGCCGAGCTTGCCCACCTCGACGAGGTGAGCCGGAGAGTGCCGGCCACGGTTGCGGAGCAGGTGGAGATCCAGGTCAAGTATCAGGGGTACATCGATCGCCAGCTGGACCAGGTGGAACGGACGCGCAAGCTGGAGGGGACGCGCCTTCCCGTCGACTTCGACTACCTGAACCTCACGGGAATTACCGCCGAGGTGCGGGAGAAGCTCCACAAGTTCCGTCCCGACACCCTCGGCCAGGCCTCGCGCATCTCCGGCGTGACCCCGGCGGCCATCGCCGTCCTCTCTATCGCCCTTAAAGCACGGGGCGAGCGATGAACGACCAGGCTAAAAAACTCCTCGCCCGGGGGGCGGCGGAGCTCGGCGTCGAGCTCACCGCCGCTGAGCTCGGCCGCTTCTACCGGCTTGCCGCCGAGCTGAAGAAGTGGAGCAAAAAGATCAACCTCACCGCGATCCATACCGACGAAGAGATCGCCGTCAAGCATTTCCTCGATTCCCTCACCCTCCTCAAGGCCATCGGTCGCAGGGGGAAACTTCTCGACATCGGCTCCGGCGGCGGGTTTCCCGCCATTCCGCTGAAGATCGTCTGCCACGACCTCCACATCATCTCCGTCGACGCGGTGGAGAAGAAGATCATCTTCCAGCGCCACACGGCGCGGCTCCTCGGTCTCCACGACTTCACGGCTCTTCATGCCCGGGGGGAGGAACTCCCCCCTCATTACGCCGGCACCTTCCACTGGGCCGTCTCCCGCGCCTTCTCCGACATCCCCGCCTTCGTCCGGATCGCGCTCCCCCTGATCAGGGAGAACGGGAAGATCGTCGCCATGAAGGGGAGGGGAGGGCGCGAGGAGGCGCATCTGGTTTCCTCCTCCCTCGCCGAGATGGGGGTGAAGGTCGCGGAGGTCATCGAGTTCCGTCTTCCCGTCTCCGGCGATGCCCGGTCGCTGGTGGTCATGGAGCGGGAGGCTCCCGCATCGCAACCGACTGACACCCTCGGCAGTTGAATCCGCAGATGTTATGAGGCCTGCTCGACCTGGAATCTGTTGGTATCTTGTGGATAACCTGCCTTATATGGATTCTCTTGTCAAATTTTAGTTCTGAGCGATTTTGTCATCCTGGACAGATGAAGATATGTTTTTGATCCGAAAAGGGCTAGAGAGGCGGAATGTGAAGGTCTGCCCCGCAAACCCGCGTCAGAGAGCCATTCGGAACTATTCTTCTTGTCTGCACACTTTTCGACGCCGAGTCGGGTAAATGAAATCGTTGGTTGCTGGAAGGCAATAGCATAATCCTCTCCCGACAAACGTTTTTTTCTTTAATGAATCACCCCGATCGCGTAAGATGCATAAGTTTACTCTCCACGCAAAGGGACTCACCGATGATACAACTCGTTGACATCAGCCGGCAGCACGGCTCGCAGATTCTCTTCCAGAACGCCTCCTTCCAGATTCTCCCCGAAACCCGCACCGGCCTCGTCGGCCCTAACGGCGCCGGGAAGACCACCATCTTCCGCCTCATCACCGGCGAGGAGAACCCCGACAGCGGCGAGATCGTCATCCCGAAGAAGACGGTGATCGGCTATTTCTCCCAGAACGTGGGGGAAATGTCCGGCCGCTCCGCCCTTGAGGAGGTAATGGCGGCAAGTGCCGCAACGGTTCGCCTGGGCGAGGAGCTGAGGGCGATGGAGGCGCAGATGTGCGAGCCGATGGACGACGACGCCATGGCAGCGCTTCTGGAGCGCTACGGCGAGGCACAGGGGGAGTTCGAGCACAGGGGTGGCTACGACCTGGAGAACCGCGCCCAGGCAGTCCTCACCGGACTCGGCATCGGTCCTGACGCATACAGCCGCCCGGTGGAGTCGTTCAGCGGCGGATGGAAGATGCGGATCGCCCTGGCGCGTATCCTCACCATCAACCCCGATCTGCTCCTGCTGGACGAACCGACCAACCATCTTGACGTAGAGTCAATCATCTGGCTGGAGGAGTGGCTCGCCTCGGAGTTCAAAGGGATGCTCCTCATGACGAGCCACGACAGGGAATTCGTGAACCGGACCGTTTCCCGGATTGTGGAGGTGGCCAACCGCACCATCACCACCTACAGCGGCGACTACGACTTCTACCTGCGCGAGCGGGAGGTACGCCGCGAGCAGCTCCTCGCGAGCCACCGACGTCAGCAGGAGATGCTCGCCAAGGAGGAGGAGTTTATCGCCCGATTCGCCGCCCGGGCCTCCCACGCGGCGCAGGTGCAGTCGCGGGTGAAAAAGCTTGAGAAGATCGACCGGATCGAGATTCCCCCCGAGCAGCGGACGATCCGGTTCGAGTTCCCGGAGCCGCCCCGGAGCGGCGACGACGTGGTGAAGATGGCGGAGCTTGGAAAGGTGTGGGAGCTGCCGGAGGGGGGCGCGAAGTCGGTCTTCGGCGGGGTCTCTGGCATCATCCGGCGCGGGGAGAAGGTAGCGGTAGTCGGGGTGAACGGCGCGGGGAAGTCGACCTTCCTCAAGTGCCTGGCCGGCGAGACGGAGCCGACCGCGGGAAGCGTCGCCATCGGCGCCAGCGTGAACATCGGTTACTTCAGCCAGCACGCCATGGAGATCCTCAGCCCGCGCCGTACCGTCTTCGAGACGGTGCAGGAGGCCATGCCCCGGGCCACCGTCGGTGTGGTGCGCAACCTATGCGCCGCCTTCCTCTTCCAGGGGGACGCGGTGGACAAGCGCGTTGAGAGTCTCTCGGGGGGTGAACGGAGCCGGCTCGTGCTGGCGACCCTCCTCGGGCGGCCCCTCAATTTCCTCATCCTCGACGAGCCGACCAACCACCTGGACATACAGTCGCGGGAGATCCTCCTCGACGTCCTGAAGGAGTTCCCCGGCACTGTGGTCCTCGTGAGCCACGATCGCCATTTCCTCCGCGCCCTGGTCACCCGGGTCTTCGAGATCGACCACGGCGAGATGCGTCGCTACGAGGGGGACTACGACTACTATCTCCACAAGAGCGACCGAGAGGCACATGGGGGATAGACGCAACGAGGCCGGAAATCGTCGTCGGCAAGCTAAGGCTGTGGACACGGACCGGGAAAACGGTTAACATAATCACATGGAACGGAAATCCGTCGCAATCTTCTCGGCTGTGTCCCTTGCTGCCACCGTGGTCAGCTGCCTCTACCTGGACCACCCCATCGCTCGCTTCGTTGCAAAACTGGCCCTGCGAAAGACGGCTCTGGCCGCCGATATCCCGGACCTCCTTTTCCTGTCCGTCCTGGTGGCTACGCTTCTTCTCTGGGGAGGCTATCTCTACCGCCACCTCCGGGGGATCGACGACACCCGGACTGGCTTTTTCCGGCTGGCCGCCTGGACTGTCCCGCTGGCGTTCGTTCTTAAATCGGTACTGAAGCAGCTCTTCGGCAGGGTGAACACGCGGGTCTGGCTCATCCACCGGCCGGAGCACGACTTCCACTGGTTTCAGGGGGATGAGGGATACAGCGGGTTTCCTTCGGGGCACATGGCCGTCTTCGCCGCCTTCATGGTGAGCGCCTGGCTCTGTTACCCCCGCTTTCGCCCCCTCTATCTCGCTCTCATGGTCGTGCTGGGGGTGGCGCTCATCGCCACCAACTATCACTTTCTCGGTGATGTGCTCGCCGGGGCTTGGCTGGGGGTGATGGTCAGTGTCTGCGTTGCCCGGTTTGTGAACATACCACCGAGAGGGAAGTAGGTTCACCGGTCATATACCGCCTTACCTGCCAAATACTCAGTCCCGGAAAAACGAAGGGCGCCTCGCTGGGCGCCCTTTTCCTCTTCTTGTTTCAGTTTTTCTTATTTCAGATTCTTCTTTATCCTCTCCACCGCCTCTTCCACGTTTTCCCGGTGGCCGAAGGCCGAGAGCCTGAAGAACCCTTCACCGTTGGGACCGAAGCCTGAGCCGGGGGTGCCGACCACGTTGCACTCGGTGAGGAGCTTGTCGAAAAAGTCCCAGCTCGAGAGTCCGTGGGGGGTCTTGAGCCAGATGTAAGGGGCGTTCACCCCGCCATACACGGTAAGCCCCGCCTCCGCAAGGCCGCCGCGGATGATCTTCGCGTTGGCCATGTAGTAGTCGATAATCTCCTTGGTCTGCCGCCACCCCTCGTCGGTGTAGACCGCCGCTGCTGCCTTTTGCACGGGGTAGGAGACGCCGTTGAACTTGGTTGTCTGGCGCCGGTTCCAGAGCTTGTTGAGCTGGATCGCTTCTCCGCCGGCGGTGTGGGCCATGAGCTCCTCGGGAACGACGGTGAGGGCACAGCGCACCCCGGTAAAGCCGGCGGTCTTGGAGAAGGAGCGGAACTCGATGGCGCACTTCTTCGCCCCCTCGATCTCGTAGATGGAGTGGGGGATGGTCGGGTCGGTGATGAACGCCTCGTAGGCTGCATCAAAGAATATGACCGCGTCGGTCTTAAGGGCGTAGTCGACCCACCCTTTAAGCTGTTCCCGGGTTGCCACCGCGCCGGTGGGGTTGTTGGGGAAGCAGAGATAGATGATGTCCACCTTCTGCTCCGGAAAGGCCGGGTTGAACCCGTTCGCCTCGGTGCACGGCATATAGACCAGACCCTTGTAATATCCCCGCTCGTCAGCCTCGCCGGTGCGGCCGATCATGACGTTGGTGTCATTGTACACCGGGTAGACCGGGTCGCCGATCGCCACCACGTTCTCCAGGGCAAAGATGTCGAGAATATTGGCGCAGTCGCACTTGGAGCCGTCGGAGATGAACATCTCGCTGGTCTTGAGGTTGACCCCGAGGGGGCGGTACGATTTGTCGATGATGGTGTCGATCAGCCAGTCGTACCCCTGCTCCGGCCCATAGCCGGCGAAAGTCTCCCCCTTCGCCAGATCGTCCACCGCTTCGTGGAACGCCTTGAGGATCACGGGGGGAAGCGGCTGGGTGACGTCGCCGATGCCGAGGCGGATCACCCTGGCGGTGGGGTTCGCATCGGCGAAGGCCCGCACGCGCCGGCCGATCTCGGGAAAGAGGTAACCGGCCTTCAGTTTCAGGTAGTGTTCGTTAACCAATGCCATTGCGGAAAAACCTCCGGTTTGTAGAGTGTATAAAGTAAGGGCGGCCAAGGCCGCCCATGTTCTTATTTCAAGCCCAATACGTCCTGCATGTCATAGATGCCGGGCGCCTTCCCCACCACCCACTTGGCCGCGCGGACGCTGCCCCGGGAGAACATGTCGCGGGTGTGGGCGCGGTGGGTGAGTTCGATCCGCTCCCCCATGCCGATGAAGTAGACGGTGTGCTCGCCGACGATGTCGCCGCCGCGGATGGTCTGCATGCCGATCTCTTCTTTCGTTCGCTCGCCGCAGATCCCCTCGCGGTGATAGTTGGCCACCTTGGTGTAGTCGCGCCCGAGGGCTTCGGCCACCACTTCTCCCATGCGCACCGCAGTGCCGGAAGGGGCATCCTTCTTCAGCTTGTGGTGGGCCTCGACGATCTCCACGTCGAAGTCCTCCCCCAGGATCTTGGCGATGTCGGCGAGGATCTTGAAGCAGACGTTCACCCCGACGCTCATGTTCGGGGCGAGGACCACCGGAATCTCCCGGGCGAGCTCCCGGGCGAGCTCCCGCTCCTCTGGGGTAAAGCCGGTGGAGCCGATGACGATCGCCTTTTTATGGAGGCCGCAGACCTCCAGATTCTTCAGCGATACCTTCGGGGTGGTGAAGTCGATCATGACGTCGCACCCATGGACCACGGCATTGATGTCGTCGGATATCTTTACGTGGTTCGAGCCGACCCCGGCGACCATGCCAGCGTCCATGTCGAGCATCGGGTGGCCGGGACGTTCCAGTGCTCCGGAGAGCTCCACCCCTTCCGCCTCCTTGATGGCGGCGATGATCCGCCCCCCCATGCGCCCCGCGGCACCGCAGACAGCTATCTTGATCATAAAAACCTCGGTAATCAGAAGTCAGGAGCCAGACGTCAGAAGGGTTTCCTCCTGAATTCTGACTCCTGGCTCCTGGATTCTCATAGTTAGATAAGACCGTATTCCTTCATGATGCCGGCCAACTTCGCCTTGTTCCCCTCAGACATGGGACAGAGCGGCAACCGCACCTCGTCGGAGCATTTCCCCATCAGACCGAGGGCAGTCTTGACCGGGATCGGGTTGCTCTCGATGAACATCGCGTTGGAGATCTTGAGAAGCTGCAGGTGAAGCTTCTTCGCTTCTTCCAGGTTGCCCGCGTTAAAGGCGTCGACCAGGGCAGCGACCTCCTTCGGCATGATGTTGGCAGTCACCGAGATGACGCCCGCGGCACCGCAGCTCATCATCGGGAAGGTGATGAAGTCGTCGCCGGAGAGGACGTCGATCTTGCCGCAGCAGAGTGCGATCACCTCGGACGCCTGCTGGAGCGAGCCGGTCGCCTCCTTGAGAGCGACGATGTTCGGGTGATCGGCGAGCCGCGCCACCGTGTCGGGGAGCAGGTTCACGCCGGTACGTCCCGGAACGTTGTACATAATCTGGGGGATCGCAACCGCGTCCGCCACCGCCTTGTAATGGCGGTAGAGCCCTTCCTGGGTCGGCTTGTTGTAGTAGGGGGTCACCAGGAGACAGCCGTCCGCTCCGACGGTCTTTGCCTTCTCCGTCAGCTCGATCGCTTCCGCAGTGGAGTTGGAGCCGGTCCCGGCGATGACGGGGACCCGCTTGTTCACCTGCTCCACGACGGTCCTGATGACGCCGATATGCTCGTCGTAGTCGAGGGTCGAGGCCTCGCCGGTAGTGCCACACGGCACGATGGCGTCGGTCCCCCCCGCGATCTGGAACTCGACCAGTTCCCGCAGTTTTTCTTCGTCCACTGCGCCGTTTCTGAACGGCGTGACGATCGCAACGATGCTTCCTTTGAACATATTTTTATCCTCCTTGTAGGGGCGGAACGGCGTTCGCCCTCGGGCGCATGCCATGCGCCCCTACAGAAATTGGTTACAGAAATGACGGAACCCGCTCGCCTTTGATCAACTCTTCCACCGTCTCCCGTTCGCGGACCACCTCGAAGGCGCTCCCCTTCACCATCACCTCGGCCACCCGCGGCCGGCTGTTGTAACTGGACGACATGGCGAAGCCGTAGGCGCCTGCGGACATGAAGGCCATCAGGTCACCCTGCTTGAACATGGGGACTTCGCGGTCCTTGACGAGGAAGTCCCCCGACTCGCAGATGGGACCGACGATGTCGGCGACGATCAGGCCGTCCTGGTCCTTCACCACCGGCTGCACGCCGTGGAAGGAGCCGTAGAGGGCCGGCCGGGCCAGGTCGTTCATCCCGGCGTCGATCATGATGAAGTTCTTCTCATCCCGCTGTTTAGTGTAGAGGCATTTGGCCACCAGGATGCCGGCATTGCCGACGAGGTTGCGTCCCGGTTCGAACACCAAATGCATGCCGAGCTCCTTGGTCTCGGCGACGATCTCTTTGCCGTAATCGGCGGGAAGGGGCGGTTCTTCCTGGTTGTAGGTGATGCCGAGGCCACCGCCCAGGTCAAGGTACTTCGGGTCAATCCCCATCTCCCGCAGGGTGGCGATCACCTTCTTCAGTTTCTTGATGGAATCGACGAACGGCGTCACCTTTGTGAGCTGGCTTCCTATGTGGCAGTCGATCCCGAGGATCTCGATCCCGGGCAGCGCCTTGGCTCGCCGGTACTCCTCGATGGCCCGCTCGATGGTAATGCCAAACTTGGCGTTCTTGAGCCCCGTGGTGATGTAGGGATGGGTCTGGGGATCAACGTCAGGGTTGACGCGGATGGCGATCCCCGCCTTCTTCCCCATGCGGCTGGCGATCTCCGATATCCGGGTCAGCTCCTGCTCCGACTCCACGTTGAACATGAGGATGCCGGTGGTGAGAGCATACTCGATCTCGTCGTCCCGCTTGCCGACCCCGGAATAGACCACTTTCCGCGGGTCGACCCCGGCCTTGAGGGCTCGGTAGAGCTCACCGCCGGAGACGATGTCTACCCCGCCGCCAAGCTTGATGAAGTTCTTCAACACTGCCATATTGGAATTAGCCTTGACCGAGTAGCAGATGGTGTGAGGGGTGCCGGCAAAGGCCTCGTCAAAGGCACGGAAGTGCCGCTCGAGGGTCGCCTGCGAATAGACATAGACGGGGCTTCCCACCTTGGCCACGATATCCCTGATCGCCACGTCCTCGGCGTAAAGCTCGTTTCCCTTGTACTGAAAATGGTGCATGTCCGGTCGCCTCCGCTATCGAATGAAAAGTACGGGGATGAGCCCCATTTTATCCAAATAAAGTGGTTTTATGTACCATACGGGCGGGAAAAAGTCAAAATATTCCGTAAGGTAGGACTTTTGCCGATTACTCGGGTTCGGTCAACTGGCCGGTCACCGCTGCGGAGGGCTCGCTCTCAACCGTTTCCCCGCCGACCTTTGCCGCGGTCCGGACGGTGTAGTCGTATTTTACTCCCCGCTCAAGGTGCAGATCCTCGAAGCTCGCCTCCTGAAGGGGCTTCCCGGTGAGAAGCTCCGGAGCGGCAGTTCCAGCCTTTTTCCGGTAGACCTGGTAGCCGACGAGGGTTCCGTCCTTCGGGAGTGCAGCCGCCTCCCAGTGGAGAACGACGCTGGTAGGAGAGGAAGTCGCCTGGACCACCGGCGGCAGCGGCGGGGTCACTTTCTTGCGCCGGGCCAGGTTCGACGGCTTGCTCTCGCTTCCGTCCGACTTGAAGGCAATGACCTTGTACTGGTAGGTTTTCCCGGTATCCAGGCCGGTTTCGACAAAGGAATAGGCATTGCCGGCCCGGACCACGTCCTGGAGATACTCAAGGTCCACCGTCCGGATGAGTTTGTAGGCAGTGGGACACTCCTCGCAGTCCTCCTGGGGTGGGAGCACTTCACGCTGAAAAACCCGGAAGCCCGCCAGATCCTTGAGGGGACCACCCGCCTCCTCGCGTCCCGGCTGCGTCCAAGAGACGATGAAGCGCTCACCCTGCTGCACGGTGCGCAGGTCGGTGATCGGCGCAGGGACCATCGCCTCGGGAGGAACAAGCGGTCCTTTCCGGCCGCAGCCGGCGAGAACAAGCACCGTCATCGCTATCAACAGGACTCTCTGTATCATCGTTTTCCCACCGTCACCCGAGAATCTGTTCAACGTTCGATGTTCAAGGTTCACGGTTTAACGTCGAACTTCGAACCTCGAACATTGAACCTTATTTTCCCGCCTTTACCCGTTCGATCTCTTCCTTTACCCTCTCCAGCGCCGTGCCGCCGATGGCCCGGCGGGCATTCACCGAGGCTTCGAGGGTGATGGCGTCGCGGATGTCCTCGCCGATCTCGGAGGAGAATATCTGCCACTCGGCCGAGGAAAGGTCCTGGAGCTCCTTCCCCTGTTCGACGCAGTAACGGACCGCCTTTCCCACCACCTCGTGGGCGTCACGGAAGGCCATTCCCTTGCGGACCAGGTAGTCGGCCACGTCGGTGGCGGTGGAGAACCCCTTGGCAGCGGCCCCCCGCATGGTATCGGCGTTCACCCGCATCTCCCGGACCATATCGGCGAAGATCTTGAGGCTCCCCTTCACCGTGTCGATGGTGTCGAAGAGGGGTTCCTTGTCCTCCTGCATGTCCTTGTTGTAGGCGAGGGGGAGCGATTTCATCACCGTGAGGAGCGCCATCAGGTTGCCGTAGACCCGGCCGGTCTTCCCCCGTACCAGCTCGGGGACGTCGGGGTTCTTCTTCTGGGGCATGATGGAGGAGCCGGTGCAGAAAGAATCGGAGAGCTCGATGAACTTGAACTCGCTCGTCGACCAGAGAATGAGCTCCTCGGAGAAGCGGGAGAGGTGCATCATCAGGATGGAGGAAGCGGCGAGGAACTCCAGGGCGAAGTCCCGGTCGGAGACCGAATCGAGGGAGTTCCGGGTCACGGTGGGAAAATCGAGGAGCTCCGCCACATGCTCCCGGTCGATGGGAAACGTGGTCCCGGCCAGGGCCCCGGCACCGAGGGGAAGGACGTTGGCACGCACCGCGCAGTCCTCCATCCTCCCCTTGTCCCGCTTGAACATCTCCACATAGGCGAGCATGTGGTGGGAAAAGAGGATCGGCTGAGCGGTCTGCAGGTGGGTGTAGCCCGGCATGATCACCCCCAGGTTCTCCTCCGCCTGGAAGATGAGGGAATCGATGAGGAGGTCGAGGTAGGCGGTGATCGCCACGATCTCGTCACGCAGGTAGAGGCGGATGTCGAGGGCCACCTGGTCGTTGCGCGAGCGCCCGGTGTGGAGCCGTTTCCCCGCTTCGCCGATCTTCTGGGAGAGGCGTGCCTCGATGTTCATGTGGATGTCTTCGAGGGAGACCGAGAAGTCGAACTGCCCCGCCTCGATCTGACGCAGGATATCCTGGAGCCCCTCGACGATCGCCTCCACGTCCGCCATGGGGATGATCCCCTGCTTGCCGAGCATCCGGGCGTGAGCGATGGAGCCGCGGATATCCTGGTGGTAGAGCCGTTTGTCGAACTCGATGGAGGCGGTGAACTCCTCCACGAACTTGTCGGTCGGCTGGGTGAAGCGGCCGCCCCAGAGCTTTTCATGGGTCATGACTGACTCCCTTTGATTTAACGTTTATGTGGGGCGAGCATACCTCGCCCTGAATGGTCTGTCATGGACGACGCAAGCGTCGACCTACATGCGGTCCGTTTCTTGCCCGATCTCGAACCCCGCCACCATCTCATCCCCGCTCACTCGTACCCACTCCCCGTCCGGCGACCACCGCATGATGGTGTGCACCTTGAGGGGGACCCTGCTGGTGCGCGGGTCGAGCTCGTGGTGGAGCGGCAGGTTGAAGTAGTAGAGGCGCGTGCCGGAGCCGAAGCGGAGCCGGCAGACCGGCGCACCGTCGAAGTCGTCCGTGGCGAACTCGGAGAGCTCCACCTTGGCCAGCTTGTGGTGTCGGTTGATCACCACGAAGGAGTGGCCGAACCCCCCCTCCGCAGCAAGGTCTTCCAGCCGCGTCTCGTCCGAGGCGTTACCGAACACGGTAATGGTCTCCCGCACCCCGGGGGTGTCCTCCAGGTACTCGCCGTAGAAGCCGCTGATCACCTCGTGGTACGCCCGGTGCTCCGGCTTGGGGTTGCACTGGATGACGAACAGGGTGTCGAGCCCCTGGCGCGTGCTGAAGTAGAGCTGGTTGGCATGGTCGACGATCTGCCTGATGTTGGAGGCGTAGAGGTCGCGGTAGAGGTAGTCGAGGCAGATCAGGGTCATGAAGTTGAAGCAGGCGGGCTTGCTCCGGAAGAGGTAGAAGTGGCGCCCCCGGTAGAGGTCGTGGAACTTGTCGAGGAACTCCTCGCCGCTGAAGGGGTGGGACTTCGCCTCGAGGAACACACGGAGCCGGCCGGTCGCCTCCTTGATGGCGATGCAGCACCAGTTGACCGGCGTTTCCAGCACATCGCCCGAGTCGATGTCCCGGTCGACCAGCTCGATCGCCTCGCCGTTGTCGTCGCGGAACCGTTCCAGGAGTTCCCGGTAGACCTTGAGCCGGACATGCTCCACACCGAACATGGTAACCGTGTTGGGGCGGAAGCTGCCGTCGATGACCGCAAGCAGCTCGTCGAAACGGGCGAACGGGATAGAGGTTTCCGGCAGCATGAGGAAGTGGAGTTTCTTCAGGTTCCCTGAGCCTTCCGTCACCAGGTCGAGTATCTTCCGCACCTGGTGCCATTTCCTGTCCGGTTCGACCAGGGCAAACCCCTGCTCGGAGCGCCGCAGGTGGTTGGGAAGCTGGGCGATGAGGCAGTGGAGGTGATGCCCCAGCGGGAATTCCAGGTTGACCTTCTTGTCGATGATCTGGACCATGAGCGGCTACCTGTCGTCGTGGCGACGGCGGAAGGGAAAAATCTTCCCGAGGATGAAACGGGTGCCGTCCGGCATCGGATAGTCGGGTAGTTCATCCCTGGGGACCCAGAGCGCCTCGGCCACCTCGCCCGGATTGTGGTTGATGACGCAGGAGAGGGGCCGGCAGCGGTAGTAGAGGATGATGAAATGGGCGTTCTCTTCCCCGGGAGTAAGATGCTCGAAGACGTCGACGAGCCCCTGCACCTCCACGTCGAGCCCCACCTCTTCCAGCACCTCCCGGTGCAGGGCCTTGAGGATCGGCTCTCCCAGGTCGATCTTCCCGCCTGGCATCACCCACTGTCCCTGGAAGGGGGCGACATTGCGCCGGGTGAGCAGGACACGCTCCTCGTCATCGATGATCACCGCCACTACCGAGGTGACGATATGCTCTTTCTTGAACTTGATCTGGGGCATGAAAGGTCAAAGGGGCACGGCGCGCCGTGCCCCTGCGGGTTTTCGGGTTATGTAGGGGCAGGGCTTGCCCTGCCCTGAAAAGGGCGCAGCAAGCAGTGCCCCTACGGTTATTATTTCTTTTTGGCCTTCATCAGCGCCTGAATCCGCATCCGCAAGCTGTTGATCTTGATGAAACCTTCCGCGTCGGCCTGGTTGTAAACCTGGTCCTTTTCAAAGGTAGCAAAATCGAGGTTGAACAGGGAGTCGGTCTCGGACTTGCGTCCCACCGTCCGGCAGTGCCCCTTGTAGAGCTTGACGCGCGCCACGCCGTTGACCGTCTTCTGGGAATCGTCGATGAGCGTCTGGAGCATCAGGCGCTCGGGCGAGAACCAGTAACCGGCATAAACCTGCCAGGCGTACTGCGGGATGAGGGAATCGCGAATCCGCATCACCTCGCGGTCCATGGTTATCTGCTCGACAGCGGAGTGGGCCTCCCGCAGGATGGTGCCACCGGGGGTCTCATAGACGCCGCGGGACTTCATCCCCACAGATCGGTTCTCCAGAAGGTCGACGCGGCCAATGCCATGCTCGCCGCCGATGAAGTTGAGGTGCGCCAGGAGCTGCGCCGGGCTCATCTTCTCCCCGTCCACCGCGACCGCGTTGCCGTTCCTGAACTCGATTTCCACGTACTGCGGCTTGTTGGGGGCTTTTTCCGGCGCCTTGGTGAGAACGAACATGTTCTCCGGCGGCTCGGCCCACGTGTCCTCGAGGATTCCCCCCTCGAAGGAGATGTGAAGGAGGTTGCGGTCCGAGGACCAGGGGCGCTTCTTGGTGACCGGGATCGGGATGCCGTTTCTCTTCGCATAGTTCACAAGCGCCTGGCGGCTGTTCAGCTTCCATTCCCGCCACGGGGCGATGACCGTGATGGCCGGGTCGAAGTGATAGTAGCCGAGCTCGAAGCGGACCTGGTCGTTCCCCTTGCCGGTGGCACCGTGGGAAACCGCGTCGGCACCCTCGATCTTCGCGATCTCCATCTGCCGCTTGGCGATGAGCGGCCGGGCGATGGAGGTGCCCAACAGGTAGTGTCCCTCATAGAGCGCGTTGGCGCGGAACATGGGGTAGACGAAGTCGCGGACGAACTCTTCCTTCAGGTCGTCGATGTAGACCTTGTCGGCGCCGGTGGCGAACGCCTTGTCGCGGATCGGGGCCAGCTCGTCCCCCTGTCCGAGGTCGGCGGAGAAGGTGATCACCTCGCAGCCGTACTCGTTCTTCAGCCACTTGAGGATGATCGAGGTATCGAGTCCGCCCGAATAGGCAAGGACGATCTTTTTCACGTCTTTCTTAGCCATTACTTATCTCTCCTTTTAGGAATTTGACTTTCATAAGGAGCGTCGATTTTTTCCAAGGTCAAGGAAATCGAGGATTCGCGCGGAGGCGTGGCAGCGGCCACGTCGCACAAGGGAATCCGATGATTGACGCAGAGATTGGGAAAAAGCGGCGCTCCTGGCTCCTAACCCATCAGGGTGGCCATGATGGCTTTTTGTATGTGCAACCGATTCTCCGCCTCATCCCAGACCGCCGAATGGGGCCCTTCGATCACAGCGTCGCTGATCTCTTCCCCGCGGTGGGCGGGGAGACAGTGGAGCACCATGCAGTTCCCCTTCGCATCGTCCAGGAGAGCCTCGTCCAGTTGATAGCCTGCAAAGGCCTTCGCCCGTGCCGCCTGTTCCTGTTCCTGCCCCATGCTCGCCCAGACGTCGGTGTTGAGGACGTCGGCATCCCGTACTGCCTCCCGCGGGTTCGTGGTCAGCAGGAGCCGTGCCCCCCGCTCCCGGGCCCAGGCGAGGACCTGGCGATCAGGCTCGTACCCCTGCGGACAGGCAAGTCGCAGCTCGAAGCCGAAAATGGCGGCCGCCTCGATCCAGGTATTGGCCATGTTGTTGCCGTCCCCCACCCAGGCGAAGGTGAGCCCCTCATAGTCCCCCTTTGCCTCGATGACCGTAAAGAGGTCGGCCATGATCTGGCAGGGGTGAAAGAGGTCGGTGAGCCCGTTGATGACCGGGACGGTGGAATAGGCGGCAAACTCCTCGACAATCTCCTGGCCGAAGGTGCGGATCATCACCCCGTCGCAGTAACGGGCCATCACCCGGGCCGTGTCCTTGATCGGCTCGCCGCGTCCCATCTGGGAGGTTCCCGAGGAGATGAAGAGGCCGTGGCCGCCCAGCTGGAAAACGCCCACCTCGAAGGAGACGCGGGTCCGGGTGGAGGACTTCTCGAAGATGAGGGCCACGGTCTTGCCGTCGAGCAGGCGGTGGGAAACCCCCTTCCGCTGCTTCTCCTTCAGCTCCCGCGTAAGGCGAAAGAGGCTGTCCAGTTCGTCTCTGGTATAATCGCTGAGTTTCAGGAAATGTCGCGCCAACTTCCCCTCCTATCCCTTGATCTCGGCGAAAATGCCGTCAAGGATCGCAATCATCCGGTCGATCTCATGTTTGGTGACCACAAGCGGCGGCACGAAGCGGAGCACCGTGTCATGGGTCACGTTGAGGAGTACCCCCCGGGCGTGTCCCTGCTTGACGATGTCGGCGCCGGGGATCGTGAGAACCATTCCGATCATCAGGCCGATGCCGCGCACCTCCATGACAAAGGGATACTTCTCCTTCAGCCGCTCCAGTTCCCCGAGGAGGTACTCGCCGATCTCCTCAGTCCGGTTGAGGATCCCCTCCTCGAGCATGACCCGCACCGTTGTCACGGCAGCCGCAGTCACCAGCGGGTTGCCGCCGAAGGTGGAGCCGTGGGTGCCGGGAGTGAAGGCCGCGGCGTACTTCTCCCTGGCCAGCATGGTGCCGATGGGTGCTCCCCCGGCCAGGGCCTTGGCCAGGGTCATGATGTCCGGGGTAACCCCGAAGTGCTCGTAGGCGAAGAGCTTGCCGGTCCGCCCCATCCCGACCTGGACCTCATCGAAGATAAGGAGGAGGTCGTGCTCATCGCAGATCCGCCGCACCTCACGGAAGTAGTCAGGGGAGGGAACGTTCACCCCTCCTTCCCCCTGGATCGGCTCGAGCATCACCGCACAGGTCTGCGGGCCGACCGCCGCCGCGAGGGCGGCCGCGTCGTCGAATGGGACGTGGCGGAAGCCGTGGAGCAGGGGGTCGAAGAATTTCTGCACCTTTTCCTGCCCCGTGGCCGAAACCGTGGCCATGGTCCGGCCGTGGAAGGATTCGGTGGCAGTTATGATCTCATAGCGCTCGGGACCGTAGGTGTCGCGGCTGTACTTGCGGGCGAGCTTTATGGCCGCCTCGTTCGCCTCGGCCCCCGAATTGCAGAAAAAGGCCTTGTCGGCGAAGGAGTGGCTGCAGAGGAGCTCGGCCAGCTCGATCTGGCTCGGGATATGGTAGTAGTTGGAGCAATGAATCAGCTTTGCTGCCTGCTGCTGCAGCGCAGCCACCACCCTGGGATGGCAGTGGCCGAGGTTGTTGACCGCCACGCCAGCCAGGAAGTCGAGATACTCCTTGCCGTCGGCATCCCAGACCCGGCACCCCTCGCCCCGTACCGGCACGATGGGATAGCGACCGTAGGTCGTCATGATGTACCGGTCAGCTTTTTCGATCCATTGCTGCGAGTTCATGATCCGCCTCTTTGTGTCAAAGCTGTTCAACGTTCAAGGTTCTGGATTTTCAACGTTGAACGTTGAACATCGAACCTTGAACAGGTTCCAGGTTCATTTCTGTATTTCGGTGCCGACCCCGACGTCGGTAAATATCTCCAGCAGCACCGCGTGTTGCACCCGGCCATCGACGATGTGCGCCTTCTTCACCCCGTCCCGGAGCGCCTCGGCACAGCAGGTCACCTTAGGGATCATGCCGCCGGTGATCGCCTCCTCCTCGATGAGGCGGTGGATTTCCGCCACGCCGATGCTTGACAGGAGCTGGCCATCCTTCGCCTTGACCCCTGCCACATCGGTAAGGAGAATGAGCTTTTCGGCGTTGAGGGCAGCCGCGACCCGGCCGGCCACGAGATCGGCATTGATGTTGTAGCTTTCCCCATCAACCCCGACGCCGACCGGGGCGATGACCGGGATGAAGCGTCCCTGCTCGAGAGTCCTGATCAGCTCCTCGTTCACCTTCACCACGTCGCCGACAAAGCCGATGTCGATTTCTTCCGGGGTGCCATCCTCCCGGCGCACCTCCTGCAGGAGCTTCCGGGAGAGCAGCAGCGTACCGTCCTTCCCCGAAAGCCCGACCGCCCGACCGCCATGCTGGTTGAGGTAGCCCACCACCTCCTTGTTCACCTGGCCGACGAGGACCATTTCCACCACCGCCATGGTGGCCGCATCGGTCACCCGCATTCCCCTGACGAACTCGGAGACGATGCCGTAGCGCTTCAGGGTCTCGTTGATCTGCGGCCCACCGCCATGGACGATGACCGGGTTGATGCCGAGCGACTTGAGGAGGATGACGTCGAGGGCGAACGATTTTTTGAGGGTCTCGTCGGCCATGGCATGGCCGCCGTATTTGATGACGATGGTTTTCCCGGAAAAGCGCCGGATGTAGGGAAGCGCCTCCATGAGGATGTTGGCTTTCTCGATCAGTTTCTGCATCACCGGCTCTCCGTGCCTCGGGTTGACTCTGCCGAAAGGGGTACTATAGCAGAAAGGTCGAAATAATCAACATTAAAGAGGGGTTAGAACCGCATATCGGGGGATTTTCCGCAGGGAAAACAAGGGGTGGCGCGAAAGGGAACCGCAGAGCCCGTTCAACTCGCCGGCAGAGGCAGGGTGATGGTCACCCTGGTCCCTTTACCCGGCTCGCTGTCAACGGCGATGGTGCCGCCGTGCAGACGGACGAATTCCTTGGCGTAGAAGAGGCCGAGGCCGAACCCCTTTATCTGACCGGTCCGGCCGGCATCCACCTGATAAAATTTCTCGAAGATCTTGGGAAGATCCTCCCGGGCAATGCCGATCCCGCCATCGGCGACAACGATCCGGCAGGCATTCCCCTCCCGGGCAAGAGAGACGCCAACCGAGCCTTTATCGCCGGAAAACTTGCAGGCGTTGTCGATGACCTGCCGGAGGGCAAAGGTGATCTTTTCCCGGTCGAGCGGCACCGGCGGGAGTGGCTCCAGGGCAAGAGACGTTTCAAGCCCCTCCTTGCCGAACATCGCCCGCGCTTCCTGGAGGAGTTGGACGAGGAGTTCGTCCAGCTTGCACGGTTCGAGCTTGAGGCCACGGCCGGTGTCCATGACCTGGCTGAAGGCGAGGAGCTCGGCAACGAGCCGCTCCAGATAACCGGCCTCCTCGTAGATCAGCCGCAGGTTTTTCCTGAAGGTCTCGTCTTCGGGGTCGTACACCCCGGAGGCCAGGTTCTGCAGGAAGAGCGAGATAGTGGTTATGGGAGTACGGAACTTATGGGAGATGAGGGAGAGAAAATTGGTCTTGAAGCGGTCGAGGCTCTTCAGGTTGGCGAGCTCCTCCTTGAGGGCCCGCTTGTCCAGCGCATTGTCGACCGCTGTCTTGAGCTGGAGAAGATTGAGCGGCTTGGTGATGAAGTCGTCGGCATCTGCCTTGAGCGCGTTGAGGATGATGTCCTTTTCCGCAAAGCCGGTCATGACGATGACCACGAGGGTCGGCTCGATCTCCTTCAGGCGTTTGAGGAGCTCGATGCCGTCCATCCGGGGCATCATCACGTCGGTGAGGATGACGTCGATCCCCCCCTGCTCGAAGAGCCGCAGCGCCTCTTCGCCGTCGGACGCCTCGACCACCCGGTATCCCTTCAGGGCCTTGGCACAAAGGTCACGGATGATCGCTTCATCGTCAACGATCAGGACCGTTTTGCTGTGCTGCTCACAGCCGAGCTCCATATTCGGTTTTTGGTTCATGTCCAGCATACTGAGTCTCGCTCGCCAACGGTCATCCGCAGGAAGTCCCTCCCTCGGCACCGCTATCTCCCCTCCCGATGCACCATGGCTTTACGAATGAGTGTCGCGTTTCCTCAACCAATCATCCGGGATACGGCCTGGAGTGCCTCATCGAGCTGTTCCGGCCTGTTTCCGCCAGCCTGGGCCAGCTCGGGCTTGCCGCCGCCGCTGCCACCGATGATGGGGGCAAGCTCCCGGACGATCTCCCCCGCTTTGAACCGGGAGGTCAGATCCTTCGTGACCGCGACCAGCAGGTTCGCTTTTCCCTCGCCGGCACAGGCGAGCACGATCACCCCGGAACCGAGGCGGTCCTTGAGCGTGTCAGCGAGTTCGCGCAACCCTTTGGGATCAGCAATCTCCACTTTGGTGGCAAGCACCTTGATGCCGGCCACTTCTCGGGCTCCGGCCAGGAGGGCCGCCGCCGTGGAGGCGTTCAGGCGCGCCTGGAGCATGTCGATTTCCCGCTGCAGCTCCTTCTGCCGGGAGAGGAGCTTCTCCAGCTTCTCCACCGGGTCGCCTCCCTCGGCCTTCATGAGAGTGGCCATTTTCCGCTGCTCATCTTCCAGCTTCTGGGCGTAGGCAACCGCCCCGTTTCCGGTCAACGCCTCGATGCGCCGGACCCCGGCAGCGATTCCCATTTCCGTGACGATCTTGAAGAAGCCAATGTTGCCGGCAGCATGGACGTGGGTCCCGCCACACAGCTCGGAGCTGACTGAGCCTACCCTGATGACCCGGACCCGGTCGCCGTACTTCTCGCCGAACAGGGCCGTGGCGCCGCTCTCCAGAGCCTCCTGTACCCCCATCTCCCGGGCGTGGACGTCGTCGTTCGCCATGATGAAGCCGTTGACCATATTCTCCACCCGCCGAATCTCCTCCGGGGCCATGGCCGAAAAATGGGTGAAATCGAAACGGAGCCGCTCGGGGGTCACCAGCGAGCCCGCCTGCTTGACGTGGTCGCCGAGCACTTCCTTGAGGGCCGACTGGAGGAGGTGGGTGGCGGTGTGGTTGCGGGCAGTAGCGCTACGCTCTCCGACCGCAACCTTCAGGTCGGCAGCCTCGCCGACGGCCACGCTTCCCTCGGTCACAGTAGCCCGGTGGACGATCAGATCAGGGAAGGGGCGGAGCGTGGCGGTCACCCGCAGGTGGGCATTCCCGGTGGAAATACAGCCGGTGTCCCCCGCCTGGCCACCCGATTCGCCATAGAAGGGGGTCGTTTCGGTGATCACCTCCACCTCATCCCCTGCGCGGGCCTCGGAGACCTCGCCCCCCCCTTTGAGCATGGCGACGATGGGGGCGTAGGCGGTCTGCTCGTCGTAGCCGACGAAACGGCTCCGGACCCCCCGGCTGTGGAGGGCCTTGTGGGTAGCTGCGATCCCCTCCTCCCCCGATCCCTTCCAGTGCTCCCGCGCCAGCTCCCGCTGCCGTTCCATGCAGGCTTCGAAGCCCGGTTCGTCGATGGTGAATCCCTCCCCCGCCACGATGTCGGCGGTCAGGTCGGTGGGAAAGCCATAGGTGTCGTAGAGCCGAAAGAGGGTTTTGCCGGGGATGACCGTCCGCCCGGCCTCCCGCAGCGTGGCCATTTCATCGTTGAGAATTGCAAGGCCCCGGTCGAGGGTATCGATGAACCGCTCCTCCTCCGCCAGGACCACCTTCTTGATGTAGGCCTCCCGTTCGAGCAGCTCGGGGTATTGATCGGCCATCATCTCGTTTACCGCGTCCACGGCCCGGTACAGCATCGGCTCGGCAAAGCCGAGCATCTTGGCATGGCGGGCGGCCCGCCGCATGATCCGGCGCAGGACGTAACCCCGTCCCTCGTTGGAAGGGAGAGCGCCGTCGCAGATGAGGAAGGTGGTTGCCCGGGCGTGGTCGGCGATGACCCGCATGGAGACGTCATCCTTCTCGTTGTCCCGGTAATTCTTTCCGGAGAGCCGCTCGATGTGCCGGATGATCCCCTGGAAGAGGTCGGTGTCGTAGTTGGACTTCACCCCCTGCATCACCGTGGAGATCCGCTCCAGCCCCATGCCGGTATCCACCGCCGGCTTGGGGAGCGGCGTAAGCGTGCCGTCGGCAGAGCGGTCGAACTGCATGAAGACGTTGTTCCAGATCTCCATGTAGCGGTCGCAGTCGCACCCCACGGCGCACTCCGGCCGGCCGCACCCCACCTCCGGGCCGTTGTCCCAGAAGATCTCGGTGCACGGCCCGCAGGGACCGGTGTCCCCCATGGACCAGAAGTTGTCCTTCTCTCCGAATCGGTAGATCCGCTCGCGGGGGACCCCCTCCTGCTCGTGCCAGATGTCGGCCGCTTCGTCGTCGTCTTGGTAAACCGTGACATAGAGCCTCTCCTTGTCCAGCTTGAGCTCGCGGGTCAGGAACTCCCAGGCAAAGGCGATCGCCTCTTTCTTGAAGTAGTCGCCGAAGGAGAAGTTGCCGAGCATCTCGAAGAAGGTGTGGTGCCGGGCGGTCCGTCCCACGTTCTCCAGGTCGTTGTGCTTACCACCGGCACGAACGCACTTCTGCGACGAGCAGGCCCGGACGTAGTCCCGTTTCTCCATGCCGAGAAAACAGTCCTTGAACTGGTTCATCCCGGCGTTGGTGAAGAGGAGCGTCGGATCGTTGTGGGGGATAAGGCTGGAACTGGCGACTATGGTGTGGTCCCGTTCGGCGAAATACTGCAAAAAACGGGCTCGAATCTCTTTCCCTGTCATGAAAACCTCTGTCAATGGAATGTGCACCGGCTGCCTCAGCAACCTCTGTCCCTATCCCGAAAAACCGCCAGGATGGCTGAGCAGGCAAAGCCACGGCGCTGCAAGTACTGCATGACCCGCCGTTTTTCCCGGTCCGGCGTCTCGCCCGGGGAGAAGGTGGGAAATTTTCTGGCGAGCACATCCCCGATAAGTGCCGCCTCGTCGTACTCGTCGGCCAGCTCCGCCAACGCCTCTGCCACCACGCCCTCGGCAACGCCCCGCCGTAACAGTTCCTGGCGGATGCGCGGACCGAACCCCCGGCGGTTGCGCAGGGCCGAATCCGCCCACTGCCTGGCAAAGCGCCGGTCATCAAGATATCCCGCCGCCTTAAGCCTGATGACGGCATCCGTCACGGCAGCCGGGGAAAACCCTTTTGCGACGAGCTTGCCGGCAAGCTCCGACTCGCTGTGGTCGCGGCGGCCAAGGGCCCGGAGCGCGGCCGCGAAGGCCCGCTTCAGCTCGTCCATCTCAGAATTTTTCGACCTCGAGCTTCCCGCCCTCGACATCCTCCCCTTCGGCCGCGACGAACTGGTCCCAGGAAGAATCGGAGGTGGAGGAAATACCGGACACCTTGAGGGCAAAATCATCGGGGTTGGAGGACTGCCGCATTGCCTCTTCGTAGGTGATGAACTTCTTGGTATAGAGCTGCATGAGCGACTGATCGAAGGTCTGCATCCCGTAGGAGACGAACCCTTGGGCAATGGCCTCGGGGATCTGCTTGGTCTTCTCCTTGTCGTCGATGCATTCGCGGATGCGGGCGGTGCCGAGCATCACTTCCACGGCGGGAACCCGCCCCTTGCCGTCCGCCCGGGGAACGAGACGCTGGGAAATGACCCCCTTGATCACCCCGGAGAGCTGCATCCGCACCTGCCGCTGGTGGTAGGGGGGGAAGACCGAGATGATCCGGTTGACGGTCTCGCTTGCGTCGAGGGTGTGGAGGGTGGACATGACGAGGTGGCCGGTTTCCGCGGCCGTCATGGCGGTCTCGATGGTTTCCAGGTCGCGCATCTCCCCGACGAGTATGACGTCGGGGTCCTGGCGCAGCGCACCTTTCAGGGCATTGGCGAAGGAAAGGGTGTCGAATCCGACCTCGCGCTGGCTGATGATGCTCTTCTTGTCCCGGTGCAGAAACTCCACCGGATCCTCGACCGTGATGATGTTGCAGGAGCGGTTCTCGTTGATATGGTCGATCATCGCCGCCAGGGTCGTGGATTTGCCGCTGCCGGTGGTGCCGGTGACCAGGATTAGCCCGCGCTCTTCCTGGGAGATCTTTTTCAAGACCGGTGGCAGGTTGAGGCTGTCCAGAGTGGGGATTCCGAAGGAGATAGTGCGCAGCACCATGGCCACGGTCCCCCGCTGGGAAAAGGCACTTACGCGAAACCGCCCCAGTCCCGGCACCCCGTAGGAGAGGTCCACTTCGAAGGTTTCCGTGAACTGCGCCTTCTGCCGCTCGTTCATGATAGACAGAGCCATGTCCCGTACGTTATCCGGGGTTAGCCGCGGCGCATTGGGAATGGGGCGCAGCTTGCCGTCGATGCGCACGATTGGCGGCAGTCCCGACTTGATGTGGACGTCGGAACTTTTTGCCTTTACGGCTATGGTCAGTATCTCGTTCAGTTCCATGGCCTACACCTTCATCCCGGCAGCCGGTGCCGGCGCCAGACCTATCTGCTCCAGGAGCTTGCCCTGGACCTCGGCCAGCACGTCGCCGTGCTCCTTCAGATAGAGTCGGGCATTTTCCCGCCCCTGGCCGATCCGTTCCTTGCCGTAGGAGAACCAGGAACCGCTCTTCTCGACGATCC
Organism: Geobacteraceae bacterium; assembly: GCA_024281055.1. Taxonomy (GTDB): domain Bacteria; phylum Desulfobacterota; class Desulfuromonadia; order Geobacterales; family Geobacteraceae; genus JAMXLF01. The sequence goes on along the minus strand of JAMXLF010000006.1, from coordinate 16,998 downwards.
CCTTGTCCACCGCCAGATCGAGCACATCGCCTTCCTTGGAGATCCCCTCGCCGTAAAGGATGTCGAACTCGACCTCCTTGAAGGGGGGCGCAACCTTGTTCTTCACCACCTTGACCCGCGTCCGGGAACCGATGACGTCGTTGCCCTGCTTGAGGGAGGCGATCTTCCTGATGTCCAGCCGCACCGAAGCGTAGAACTTGAGGGCGTTCCCGCCGGTCGTGGTCTCCGGGTTGCCGAACATCACCCCGATTTTCATCCGGATCTGGTTGATGAAGATGACGCAGCAGTTGGACTTGGAGATGATGCCGGTCAGCTTTCGGAGTGCCTGGGACATGAGCCGCGCCTGGAGCCCCATGTGGGAATCTCCCATGTCCCCCTCGATCTCTGCCTTGGGAACGAGGGCCGCCACCGAGTCGATCACGAGCACGTCGATCGCCCCGCTCCTGACGAGCATCTCCCCGATCTCCAGGGCCTGCTCCCCGGTGTCGGGCTGGGAAACGAGCAGATCGTCGGTCTTCACCCCGAGCTTGCGGGCGTAGCCGATGTCGAGGGCGTGTTCGGCATCGACAAAGGCGGCGATCCCCCCCGACTTCTGGGCCTCTGCAATGATGTGGAGGGCGAGGGTCGTCTTTCCCGACGATTCCGGGCCGAAGATCTCGATCACTCTGCCGCGCGGCACCCCTCCGACACCAAGGGCCATGTCGAGGGAGAGGGCACCGGTGGAAATCGCCGCGACATCCGGCAACGCCTCGTCATTGCCGAGCCGCATGATCGCGCCCTTGCCGAACTGTTTCTCTATCTGGCTCAACGCCAGGTCAATCGCCTTGTCTCGTTCCTGCATCCGATCCCCTCCTGGGTCTCCCGGCAGGGGCGCATGTGCCCCTGCCGGATGGTAAATGTGTTCATAAATACCATAGTTTCCCGGTCATTATCAAGGGTATCTTTAGCTCATCCCGTCTCCCGGAATCAATGCCGTCACCCTGCCTCCTCCCCGTCCCACTCCGCGCCGCCGGCAGTATCCCCGCCGTTGCGGAGAGTCGGCTCCATGCCCGCCATTACCTTGGTAACGGTTTCCTGGTAGTTTCCGAAGGTGCGCGACGCCACGGTCTGCTCTGCCTGCATGAAGGGGAAGGCCGGCTGACGGGAGTCTTCCTCCAGCGGGAGGAGGAGAAAAAACGAGCTTCCCGCTGCGTTCCCATCGCTTTCCCACGGGCTTTCCACCCACACCATGCCGCCATGGGCTTCGACCATTCCCTTGACGATGGTCAGTCCCAAGCCGGTCCCCTTCCCCTGGAACTTTGACTTGCCGCTGGAATGGAAGCGGATTTCGCCGACTTCGTAGAATTTGTCGAAAACCTGGAGCTGCTCGCCGACCGCGATACCGACCCCGCTGTCGCGCACCTCGACCTGGAGAAAGGACGAACTTCCCATCTGCTCGTAGAACCGGCGGTTGAAGCGGCAGAGGATTTCCTTTTTGTCTTCCAGGAGCCTTCGGTCTGCCACCTGCGCCACTATGCCTATTTCTCCACCATCGGGGGTAAACTTGATGGCGTTTTCCAGAAGCCGGGTAAAAACTTCAAGGAGGGATTCCCGGTCGGCGCTGAAGTACGGAAGCCCGCCCAGGTCGGAAAAGACGATCCGCTGCCGTCGCTCCGCCAGGAGCGGCGCACTCTGTTCCCGCACAAACTCCAGGAGCTCCCCCAGATGGAGGGTCGTTTTCACCACCGCGGGCGTATTTGCCTCGAGTCGCGCCACTTTCAGGAGATCGTTGACGATGCCGTTGAGTCTCGTCCCGCACTGGTAGGCCGTTTCCAGCAACTGCCGCTCCTCTTCGCTTCTGTCCCGGGAACGATCGGCCAGGAGAAATTCCGCGCTGCTGAGGATGCCGGTCAGTGGGGTCTTGAATTCGTGGGAGATCATGCCGAGGAAATTGTTCTTCATCCGGTTGAGCCGCTCCAGTTCTGAATTGGCCCGCTCGACGAGGGCCAGGTTCTTCCTGAGCCGCTGCTGGGACTGGGCCAGCTGGTGGCTGCTCTTTTCCAGAAGTCCGTGGGAACGGAGCAACTCGTCGGTTTTCAAGTTCAGCTCCGCAAACATCCGGGCATGCTCGATGACGATCCCGATCTGGTTCCCCATGGTGGTGAACAGCTTGATATCCTCGGCGTTATACTGCCGCTCCTTCGCGGCCATGATGTGCATGACCCCGAGCAGCCGCTTCTTGGCGAACAGCGGCACCCCCACCACGCTGCACCAGCCCTGGGCCCGCACCACAGCGGTCATGCCGCACTCTTTTTGCGTCAGATTCGCACGGGCCTGGCAGCTCTGATGCTCCGTCATGGGGCAGGGACGGCCATCGGGGAGCTCTGCCGGCCGCGCCCCGGTGAGGAAGCACTCCTTGATGTTGCTGGCGGCGGCAAGCGGGCCGATGCGGCCGCCGTCGTTCACGAGGTGAATGGTCCCAGCCACGGCACCGAAGCCGGCCAGTGTTTCCAGCAGGATCACGTCGAGGACTGCCGGAAGGTCAAGGTTCTGACTCGCCCTGACGATGATATTGTTGAGGATGGAGAGTTTCCGATTGCGCTGCCTGATCTCCTGTTCCGCCTGCTGCTTCAGGGTGATGTCCCGGATGATCGCCTGGACCACGTTGCGGTCACCGAGATCGATCAGACGGGCCGTCACTTCTCCGAGAAAGGTGCCGCCGTCCTTGCGCCGGAAGGTGATACTCTGCGGGCCGACCCGGCCGGAGCGCTTGACCTGGAGGACAAGGGCGGCAAACGCCTTCTGCTCTTCCGCCGGGATCAGCTCCCCACCGCTCACAAGGCCCAGCTCTTCCTTGCTGTAACCGAGGAGATCGGTAGCGGCCCGATTTACCTCCTCCAGTCGGCCGTTGTCGAAGCCGATCACGAAGATGGCGTCGCCGGCGCATTCCAGGAGGCTCTGGTAGCGCTGCTCGCTCGTGTCCACCTCGCGCTGCATGGCCAGGATCGCCCGGGAATGGGCAGTCTCCTCGACTATCCGGTTCTTTTTCCTGATGAGTTGCAACAGTAAGAAGGCCAGCATGAGGAGGAGCACCATGACCAGATGGAGGGTCTCGAGAAGCACATTGTCCCCTGCATGCATCTCGAAAAAGCCATCGGCCACCAGCCCGAGGATGATGACCCCGATGGTCCAGGAGAGGGCCTTGTACGCAGACTGATCGTTGGGAAGCTTCATACTGTCCTCCGCAGCCGCGGACGGCGGCAGACAAAGGTGCAGGGTTCAGTGTTTCAGAGGGAGTGGAGGTATGTTCTCAGCCAATCCATGGCCATGAAGGCGGTGATCGTCCGGATCTCTTCGCGGCTACCGTGAAAGTGGAATAACTTCGTCCGGCAATCGGTAGGGGTGGCCATGGCGATGTACACCGTGCCGACCGGCTTGTCCGGAGTTCCTCCCTCGGGACCGGCGATGCCGGTGACGGCCAGGGCGATATCGCTGCCGGAGAGTCGGCGGACTCCATGGGCCATTGCTGTGGCCACCTCGGCACTCACCGCCCCCTTCTCCGCGAGAAGTTCCGGAGAGACCCCCAGCACTGACGACTTGGCAGCGTTGGCGTAAGAGACGACACCGGCCAGGAAATAGGCGGAGCTGCCGGGGATATCGGTGATCCGCTTGGCCACCAGCCCACCGGTGCACGACTCCGCCAGGGAGAGGGTGACCGCTTTTCCCCGGAAAAGCCCAGCCAGCACACTATCCATGGTTTCATCATCCTCGGCGTAGACAGATTCGCCGAGCCTCTGGCGCGCCCTCTCGCGGGTGCGCGCCAGCGTCGCGGCCACATCCTCCGCGATCTCCCCCTCGACCCTTATCTTCACGAAGATCTCGGGGAAGGTGACGCCGTAGGCAAGGGAAACGCCGGTGCCCGGATCGGCAAGGTCCGAGAGGAGGGCATCCACCTCGGCCTCGGAGGGGCCGAGCACCTTGAGCACCCCGGTCCGGAGGCACCGTCCTCCACCCGGCCGCTGCCGCAGGGCGGGAAGGATCGTTTCCTCGAGCATTCGCGTCATCTCGCCGGGAACCCCCGGCAGGAAAAAGAGGGAACAGCAGCCGCGAGTGAGGATGAAGCCGCACGCCGTTCCCGCCGGGTTGGGGATGAGGGTCGCCGCGGCGGGAAGAAGCGCCTGGCGCTCGTTATGGGGATGGAGCGGACCGCCGAGCTTCCCGGCAACGCCACGGAGATGGGCCAGCGCCTCGTCGTTCATGACGAGACGGTCATCCGTAGCCTTTGCCGCCGCCCGGGCGGTTATGTCGTCGATGGTCGGCCCCAGCCCGCCGCTGACGATGACTGCATCGCTCGCTGCGGCGAGGGACTGGATCGCGGCGACGATCTCCGCCTCCGCGTCGCCGACGGCCAGGTGCTGCCTGACCTTCAGACCACAGGCGTAAAGGCGCGTGGCGATCGCTGCGGCGTTGGTGTCGATCACCTCGCCGTACATAAGTTCGTCGCCGATGGAGAGGGTAGAGACGTTCACCAGAACCTCACGAGCAGATGGAGTGCCAGGCAGGAATAGATTCCGGCCACCACGTCGTCGAGCACCACGCCGTAGCCGTTTTTCACCTGTTGGTCGAAATACCTGGCCGGCGGCACCTTGACAATATCGAAGAAGCGGAACAGGAAAAATCCGGCCACCACCCACTGCCAGGCAAGGGGCACGGCGGTCATGGTGACCAGGTACCCCACCACCTCGTCGATGACGATCTTCCCCGAGTCCTTCTCGCCGAAGATCTCCTCCGCCCGGCCCGAGCACCAGCAGGCAAAAAGGAAGAACGGCACGAGCACCAGGAGATAGAGGGAAATCGGCAGCCTGGCCAGGAGGAGATAGAAGGGGATCGCCGCCAGGGTCCCGACCGTCCCCGAGGCAAAGGGGCTGAACCCGGTCCCCCCCCAGGTTGCAAAGGCAATGACGAAGCGCCTCATCGCCCGGCGACCTCCCGTTCGATGATCGCGTAGACCTCCCGCAGGGGGAGTTTCCGCTCCACGGCGATGCGGCGGCACTCCTCGAACTCGGGGGCCACCCGGAGGAGCGTGCCGCCGCTGCGGAAGGTCTTGATGCGGACCCGGCCGAGGGAGGTGTCCCGCTCCTCGACAGCCCGCTCCAGCTTCAACCGCCGCGCCGGGTAATAGCGAACACCGGCAGCCGTCGACTCGGTCAGCACGAGACGGACCAGTTCGTCCAGCCGGCCGGGCGGGGAGAGGACAGTGAGCTTGACCGCGGGACGATTCTTTTTCATCTGCAGGGGGGAGAAGGCGACGTCAAGGGCGCCGGCCGCGAGGAGGCGCTCCATGAGAAAGCCGAGGATCTCCGGGTTCATGTCGTCAATGTGGGTCTCGACGACCTGAATCTCATCACGATCAAGTGTAGCAGATGTTTCGCCGATGACAAGGCGAAGGATATTGGGGAGGTCGTCAAAATCTTTGCTCCCGGCGCCGGCGCCGATTCTCCCGACCGTCATGGCCGGCGCCCTGCCGAACCCTTCGGCCAGGGCGGCAATGATGGCCGCGCCGGTGGGAGTCACCCGCTCCCCAGGCCCGATGTCGCCGTGGACGGGTATTCCCTTCAACAGCTCGGCGGTCGCCGGGGCCGGGACCGGCAGCCGGCCGTGGGCCGTCTCCACGTAGCCGCTCCCGAGGGGGAGCGGAGAGGCGTGAATCTCGTCGATCCCCAGGTAGTCGAGGCAGACCGCCGTGCCGACGATATCGACGATGGAATCGATCCCCCCCACCTCGTGGAAGTGGACGTGGCCGATCTCCACCCCATGCACCCGTGCCTCCGCCTCTGCCAGCCGGAAAAATACCCGTTGCGCCTTCTCCTTCACCTTCTCGGCCAGCCCGCTCTCCTCGATCAAACCGGCAATGTCGCGGTAGTGGCGGTGTGGCTGGTGTTCCCCCACATGGACGGTGAACTGGGTGGCACCGATGCCGTGGCGGGTGGTCCGCGCCGCCTCCAGACGGTAGGCGCTCAGGGGAAGCGGCAGCTTGGCGAGTTCGGTCCGCAGCGTCTCCAGCGGGACGCCAAGGTCGAGGAGTGCCCCGATGGTCATGTCGCCGGAGATACCGGCGAAGCAGTCGAAGTAAAGAATTTTCAAGATAACTCCGTAATGGCTGTTGGGGTCCACGAACGACACGAAAGGTCACGAAACATGAAATCGACAATTCGCCGAACAGTCTATCCATCAAGCAGACACACGTATTTTATGGTTCCGTTCGTGTTCTTTCGTGTCGTTCGTGGACAAGTGCTTTTTCTGGGATGCTCTTAGCTTTCCCTGTTCATGAGACTCGCCGCATACCCTGCGCCGAAGCCGTTGTCGATATTCACCACTGTCACCCCGGCGGCACAGGAGTTGAGCATCCCGAGCAGGGGCGCGATACCGGCGAAGGAGGCGCCGTACCCCACCGAGGTCGGCACGCCGATCACCGGCCGGTCGACGAGGCCCGCCACCACGGAGGGGAGTGCCCCCTCCATTCCCGCCACGACGATGATGACCGAGGCGGCGAGAAGCCGCTCCCTTCGAGCCAGCAGGCGATGGATCCCCGCCACCCCCACGTCGAAGAGATGTTCCACCTCGTTCCCCATCAACCGGGCCGTCACCACCGCCTCGGCCGCCACCGGGATATCGGAGGTGCCGGCCGAAACGACAAGGATGCATCCCTTCCCCCGGGGCTCCACCGGCTTCTGCTCCACCGTGAGGCAGCGGGCGTCCCCGTGGTACCGGGCGGCTGGAAAACCGCGCTGGATCTGCAGGGCATCGGCCTCGGCCAGCCGGGTGACGAGGATATTGTTCCCCTTCTCCAGCAGGGCGGTCATGATCCGCTCGATCTGGCCGACGCTCTTGCCGGCACCGAAGATCACTTCGGGAAATCCCAGTCGGAGTCCCCGGTGATGGTCGACCGTGGCGCAGCCGAGGTCCTCGAAGGGGAGGTGCTTCAGCCGCTCCAGGGCGTCGTCAATGTCGATGTCGCCGCTCTTCAGATTCTCCAGCAGGATCTTCAGTTCCTTGGTGTCCATCAGGTGTCCTTCTCGTTTTAAATGGGAAATGATTATATCATGCGGGATTATAAAGGGAAACATCATTGTTGATCACCCCGCGGGAAGCTGCTGGCAGGGATGCAGAGAGGAACGGATCGGACTCAGAGCCGGTCCAGGTAGGAGCGAATCTCGGCGGCCATTTCCGGGGAATCCACAAGGACGGAGAGCTCGTTGTTGTGCGCCAGCGCACCCTGGGTCAGGTTGTGGCTGCCGAGATAGACATAGCGGCCGTCAATGACGGCCACCTTGGCATGGCTCGTGATGCTGGGAGAATCGAAATAGACCTTCACCCCGCCGCGGGCGAGGATGTCGGCGGCATGGTGGTTTTCCCGGTTGAGGCTGTCCGTGCTGTCCGCCGACCTTTCCAGGATGACCGTTACAGCCACGCCGCGTTTTCGGGCTCTGACCAGTTCCTCGGCAACGCGGCGGGGGATGTTGTCCACCCCGTCGCCCACTTTGAAAAGGTAGGTGGAGAGGAGGATGCTCGATCTGGCCTCCCTGATCCCCTTGAGAAATGCCGTCGCATAGTCGCGGTTCTTGAGGAGTGTCACCGGGGCAGAAGCCGCGGTATCCGCGGCAGCAGCAAGAGGGGCCAGGAGCGCCAGGATGAGGAAGAGGATGCAGAAAAGCCCTTTCCCCGCGGCCAGGCGCCGTTGTTCCGGGAGGCGGATCAACTGAGGATATCCTTTACCTTGTCGAAGAAGTTCTTCCGCATCGGTTGGACCTCTTCGCCGCTCATCCGGGCGAACTCCTCGAGAATCTCGCGCTGCCGTTTGTTGAGGTTGGTCGGGGTCTCCACCTTGACGACCACGAGCTGGTCGCCGCGGCCGTACCCCTGGAGGACCGGAATTCCCTTGCTCCGGAGCCGGAAGACCCTGCCGGACTGGGTCCCCTCGGGGATTTTCATGGAGACGCGACCGTCGAGGGTCGGGATTTCCACCTCGCAACCAAGTGCCGCCTGGGTGAAGCTTATGGGAATCTCGCAGACGACGTCGTTCCCTTCCCGGGTGAAGAGCGGGTGCTCACGCACCGACAGGAGCACGTAGAGATCGCCGTTGGGTCCCCCTTTGAGCCCCTGCCCCCCCTCGCCGGCCAGCTTGAGGCGGTTGCCGGTCTCGACCCCGGGCGGCACCTTCACCGACAGGGTTTTCCTGTCACGTACGCTGCCGGTCCCCCGACAGGACGGGCAGGGGTTGTCCACGACCCGCCCTTCCCCGTTGCACTGTCCGCAGGTCTTGCTGACACTGAAGAATCCCTGCTGGAAGCGCACCTGGCCGGCCCCCCGGCAGGTGGGGCAGGTCTTCGGCTCGGTCCCCGGCTTGGCACCGCTTCCGCTGCAGGTGTCGCAGCGCTTGCTGTAGGGGATCTCGATCTGCTTCTCCACACCGAAGGCCGCTTCCTCGAAGGAGATGTCCAGGGTGTACTGCAGGTCGTCGCCCCGCTTGCCACGGGTGCGCTGCCGGCCGCCACCTCCAAAGATATCGCCGAAGATGTCGCCGAAGATGTCGCCGAAGGGGGAGCCGGCGCCGAAGCCGAAGCCGCCGCCGGAGAACCCGCCTGCACCAAGCCCGGCATGGCCGAACTGATCGTACTGGGCCCTTTTCTGGGGGTCGGAGAGGACCTCGTAGGCCTCGTTGATTTCCTTGAATTTGTCCTCGGCCTCCTTGTCCCCCTGGTTCTTGTCGGGGTGGTGCTGGATGGCCAGCCTGCGGTAGGCTTTCTTGATCTCGGTGTCAGAGGCGTTCCGGTTTACCCCGAGCACCTCATAGTAGTCACGCTTGTCGCCGTTTGCCAAAATATGATCCTTTTTATCAAAATACGTGTAGGGGCGGGTTTGAAACCCGCCCCTACGATGTCACCGACGTATCGTCGTCGACAATCCGGTTATTTCTTGTCCTTGTCAACCTCTTCGAACTCGGCCTCGACGACCTTTTCCCCCTTGGCGCCCTCTTCCTTCGGCGCCTCGGCCTCGGCGCCCGCCCCGGGCTGGGCCTTGGCGTAGACCGCCTCGGCCAGCTTGTGGGAGGCCTGCATCAGCTCGTCGGACGCCTTCTTGATGGCGTCGGCATCGCTCCCCTCCAGGGCCTTCTTCAGGGCGGCGAGGGCATCCTCGATCTTCTGCTTCTCCGTGGCGTCGATCTTGTCGCCGAACTCCTTCAGCGACTTTTCGGTCTGGTAGGCAAGACTGTCGGCCTGATTGCGTGCCTCGATGAGCTCCCGCTTCTTCTTGTCCTCACCGGCATGGGACTCGGCCTCTTTGACCATCTTGTCGATCTCTTCCTTGGAAAGGCCGGAGGAGGCGGTGATCCGGATCGACTGCTCCTTGCCGGTCCCCAGGTCCTTGGCGGAAACGTGGACGATGCCGTTGGCGTCGATGTCGAAGGTCACCTCGATCTGGGGGATGCCACGGGGTGCCGGCGGAATGCCGGTCCGCTCGAACTGGCCGAGGGATTTGTTGTCGGCCGCCATTTCCCGTTCCCCCTGGAGGACATGGATGGTGACCGCCGGCTGATTGTCGGAGGCGGTGGAGAAGACCTGGGATTTCCGGCAGGGGATGGTGGTGTTCTTGTCGATGAGCTTGGTCATCACCCCGCCCAGGGTCTCGATCCCCAGGGAGAGGGGCGTTACGTCGAGGAGGAGCACATCCTTCACATCACCCCTCAAGACCCCTCCCTGGATGGCGGCGCCAATGGCCACCACCTCGTCAGGGTTCACCCCCTTGTTCGGCGTCTTGCCGAAGATATCCTGGACCTTTTTCTGCACGGCCGGCATGCGGGTCATGCCGCCGACGAGGATCACTTCGTCCACGTCGGCCGGGGAGAGCCCGGCGTCCTTGAGGGCGGTCCGGCATGGTCCTTCCAGATTGGCGATGAGGTCGGCACAGATGGCCTCCAGCTTCGCCCGGCTGAGCTTCAGGTTGAGGTGCTTGGGACCGGTGGCGTCGGCAGTGATGAAGGGGAGGTTGATATCGGTCTCAAGGGACGTGGAAAGCTCGCACTTGGCCTTCTCGGCCGCCTCCTTCAGGCGCTGGAGGGCCATCTTGTCGTTGCGCAGGTCGATCCCCTGGTCTTTCTTGAACTCGTCGGCGATCCAGTCGATGACCCGCTGGTCGAAGTCCTCGCCCCCGAGGAAGGTGTCGCCGTTGGTCGACTTCACCTCGAAGACCCCTTCGCCGAGTTCGAGGATAGAGATGTCGAAGGTTCCGCCACCCAGGTCGAAGACGGCGATCTTCTCGTCCTTCTTCTTGTCGAGGCCGTAAGCGAGTGCCGCCGCGGTCGGCTCGTTGATGATCCGCAGCACATTCAGGCCGGCGATCTTCCCCGCATCCTTGGTCGCCTGGCGCTGGGAGTCGTTGAAGTAGGCGGGGACGGTGATGACCGCGTCGGTCACCGTCTCGCCGAGATAATCCTCGGCGGTCTTCTTCATCTTCTGCAGCACCATGGCCGAGATCTCCGGCGCAGAGTAGCGTTTTTCCCGGACCTCTACCCAGGCATCACCGTTGTCCGCCTTGACGATCTTGAAGGGAGAGATCTTGATGTCTTTCTGCACCTCTGCCGTGTCGTACTTGCGACCGATGAGACGCTTGATGGCAAAAAGGGTGTTCTCGGGGTTGGTCACCGCCTGCCGCTTGGCCTGTTGCCCCACGAGCCGCTCGCCGCTCTCGGTGATCGCCACCATTGACGGTGTGGTGCGACTTCCTTCCGCATTGGCTATAACAACGGGCTCCCCTCCTTCCATGACCGCCACGCAGGAGTTGGTGGTCCCCAGGTCGATCCCGATGACTTTACTCATGTACACAGTCCTCCTTTATTTTTTGTTTCCATCTAAAGCTAGTCACCCCTGCATCAAAAAACAAGGGGGCAACGGAAAAAAGTTCAAGGTTCAATGTTCAAAGTTTACGAATGGATCGAGAACCTTGAACTTCGAACTTTGAACGTTGAACGGATTTATTTCGGCGGGCAGGCCACGGTAACCATCGTCGGCCGGAGCAGCCGCTCGTTGAGGAGATACCCCTTGCGCAGTTCCGCCACGATAGTGTTGGGCCCCTGATCGCAACTCTCCACCTGGCACATGGCCTGGTGATAGGCAGGATCGAAGGCGCCGCCGACGGAAGCCTCGACAGGGGTGACCCCGAACTTCTTCAGGGCGGCGAGAAGCATGTCGCGGGTGAGGCGTACCCCTTCGACGACCGCCCCCTGGGTCTCCTCAGAGGCATGGGCGAGGGCCTGCTCCATGTTGTCGAGGACCGGCAGGATCTCGAGGATGAGGGACTCGTTGCCGTACTTGAGGAGCTCCTCCTTTTCCTTCTGGACCCGCTTGCGGTAATTCTCCAGGTCGGCCCGCTCGCGCACGAACTTGTCCCAGTTGGCTTTCGCCTCCTCCTCCTTCGCGGCGAGCGCCTCCTCCAGCTGCTCGATGCGCGCGTTCTCCACTTCCGCTGCCGGCGCCGGATGTCCCTCCACCTGATGATGCTCAGCACCCTTGGTGCCGTCGTGTTTCTTCTTGTCTGTCACCGTTTATATCTCCTTAAACGCAATGATCATGGGAAGCCGACTCTCACTTTTCGGCTTGATGGTGCTATTCCAGCTCCAGAAGTTTGCTCACGAGCCGGGCCGTATAGTCCACGATAGGGATGACCTTGGCATATCCCATCCGGGTCGGGCCGACGACCCCGAGCACCCCCATGGAATTCTTCCCGGTCCGGTACGTCGAGGTGATGAGGCTCATGCCGGCCATCTGGCCGAGGGACGACTCGGAGCCGATGAAGATATGCACCCCCTCCGCCTCCATGCAGCGGTCGAGCAACCCGATCAGTTGCCCCTTTTCCTCGAACGCCCGGAATATCTCCTTCATCTTCACCACGTCGGCAAATTCGGGCTGCTCAAGGATGTTCGCCTGCCCCTCGATGAACACCTCGTCGCCGTTTTCCGCGACGGTCTGCTGGGAAAGCCGCAGCGCCCGGGTGAGGAGAAGGTCGTAGCGGGTCTTCTCGTCCTCCATCTCCTCCAGGATTCGCTGCCGCACCCGGGCAATGGTGAGCCCTTCGAGCAGGCCGTTGAGATAATTGCCCATCCTTACCAGGTCCGCCGGCGGGAGCTCCTCGTCCGCCTCGATGATCCTGTTCTGCACCGCGCCGTTGCGGGAGACGAGGACGGCGAGGATCCTCCGTCCCCCGAGTTTCACGAATTCCATGTGGCGAAAGACGTTGGAGGCGAACCGCGGCGCCGCCACGATTCCCATGTAGTGGGAAACCGAGGAGAGGAGCCGGCTCGTCTCCTTGAGGACCTCGCCGATGTCCTTCCCTGAGAGCTGGCAGCGCTTGCGAATCTCTTCCCGCTCCTCCCGGGCCATCCGGCGCACGTCGAGGAGCGAATCCACGTAGAAGCGGTAAGCCTGCTCGGTCGGGACACGACCGGCGGAGGTATGGGGCGAGATGAGAAAACCCATCTCCTCCAGGTCCGCCATGACGTTGCGGACCGTGGCCGGAGAGAGGGACATGGCGTGGCGTCGGGTGATCGCCCTGCTCCCGACCGGCTCCGCGGTCGCGATGTAGTCCTCGATGATCGCCTCGAGGATTTGCCTGCTCCTCTCGTTCAGATAGTCCCGCATAGCAAGCCCCAAAAAAGTTTAGCACTCATGTTTTGTGAGTGCTAAGCCTAACTTAATAACATCACCCGCGGTTTGTCAAGGGGTTTCCCGCAAACCGTCGTTCCTCCTCCAGGAAATCTACAGGAAACCGACGAACACCCGGTTGGCTACCGACACCCCGCGGGGGGAAAGCCGGAGCCGGCCGGTTCGGCGCTCCAGGAGACCGTCGGCACAGAGCTTCCGCACCACGCCGGGATAGGCCTCATCGATGGTGCAGCCGAATTCCCGGGCAAAGCCCTCCTCCTCCACTCCTTCCAGCAGCCGCAGCCCGAGGAAGAGGGATTCCGCCATGGCCTCCCCGCGACTGAGACAGGTGCGCTCCTCCTCGGCAGGAGCGCCCGCCCGGATGGCGCCCAGATAACGCTCCGGCGCATCGGTATTGTGCCAGCGGACACCCCAGCCCGGTTCCACGAAGAATGAGTGGGCGCCGGCGCCGAAACCGCAATAGTTCTCCCGCCGCCAGTACACCTGGTTATGGCGCGAACGGAAGCCGGGCCGGGCAAAATTGGAGATCTCGTAGTGCTCAAAGCCCGCTTTCTGGAGAATTGAGACGGTCATTTCCAGCATGCTCACCGCCTCTTCCTCTTCGGGGAGCGGCAGCGTTCCTTCCTGCTCAAGGCGGTAAAAAGGCGTCCCCTCCTCGACGGTGAGGGCATAGGCGGAGATGTGCTCGGGGGCGAGGTTAACGGCCTGCCGCAGGTCCTCCTCCCACAGAGTCGGTGTTTCCCCGGGGAGGGAATGGATGAGGTCGATGCCGATGTTGGCGAAGCCCGCTTCCCGCGCCGCGGAAAAAGCCGCGCGGGCCTCGGCGGCGGAATGAATTCGGCCGAGCCGTGCCAGCAGCGGATCGTGGAAGGACTGGACACCGAGGGAGAGGCGGTTCACGCCGGCGCTCCGGTAGGCGGCGAGCTTTTCCCGCGTGAGGGTGCCGGGGTTTGCCTCCAGGGTAATCTCTGCGTCGGCGGCAAGACCGTAGAGGCGGGCCGCCGCGTCGATCACTTTCCCCACGAGCGCCGGTGCCAGGAGCGACGGGGTACCGCCGCCGAAGTAGAGGGTGGGGACGGTCACCGGCAACGGTGGTCGCTCCGCCCTGAGCTCCATCTCGCGCACCACGGCGGTGACATACTCCTCCGGCGCGATCCGGGAATCGGCTACGGAGTTGAAGTCGCAGTAGAGGCACTTCTGGAGGCAGAAGGGGTAGTGGATGTAGAGCGCGGTCGCCATTGTGTTTCTTTCAGTAGACAAAAGGGATCAGTTTCCGGACCCGCCGCTGGTAGGCGGCATAGTCCGGGAACTTTTCCCTGAGCCACCGCTCCTCGCGGCGCGACTTGAGATCGAAAAAGGCGAAGAGAAGGAGCGCGTATCCCAACGTCAGCCAACCGTGCACCCACATCCCCCAGCCGAAGGTCATGGCGATCAGGCCGCTGTAGATGGGGTGGCGCACGAGCCGGTAAGCACCCGTGGTCACCAGGGTCGCATCGTCTTTCGGGCTGGGAAGCGGCGTGAGGTTGTGCCCCAGGCTCACCGCCCCCGAAACGGCCAGGAGCGCCCCGGCCAGGAAAAGCAGCCCTCCGCCAATGGTGCCGGTCTGGGACCAGCCGGCGCTCCACACCGTCAACCCCGGGCACGTGCGCGGGCCGACGACGATCAGGATGAACAGACCAGCTTGAAGAGGGAGATACCACTCCCCCCGTTTTCCCTGCCACCAGTGGGTTTGCATAATCGCCATCGCATACCTCGCTTCAGCAACTGCAGAGAAGCGACGGTGTCATTTCCCCTTTTCGGAAATTGTCCATCATGTTTTACTTTTACGCAATAAAGTAACCTATGCCAATTTATATTTTCCTTTTTGGCCGGAAAGTAAAATGTAAAATTTCATATTTTCCGAAAACGGCTAAAAGAGGTGGAGATACTTTTCAAAAATGAACAGAATCCCGCCCCATTTACCACGAAAAACCTCTCCCCATCCCTGCAAACATCCCCCTTGAAATCCACCGGTTATCGGTTTACACTCCCCTATCAATTGTCATGCTCAGGAGGAGGAAAATGACCACGAAACGGGAAATCAAGGCCGCCGCCATCCAGTTCACCATCCAGTTGGGGGATATCGACGCCAACGTGGCCCATGTCCGGGAGGCTGTCGCACGGGTGGCCGCGGCGGGATGCCGGCTTGCAGTGCTGCCCGAGATGTGGAGCACCGGCTTTGCTTATAAGGAGCTGAACGAGCTCGCCCGGCGCACGCCGGAGACGGTGGAGGAGATGGGGCGGCTCTCGGAGGAGCACGGCCTCGTGCTCGTGGGGAGCTTGCCCGAGCCCGACGGCGACCGGGTCTGCAATACCGCTTATGTGCTCGACCGGGGACGGCTGGTGGGCAAGTACCGGAAGATCCACCTCTTCTCCCTCATGAACGAGGACCGCTCCTTCAGCGGCGGCGACTCGTGGCTGGTGGCCGACACCTCCGCAGGACGGATCGGCGTCTTCATCTGCTACGACCTCCGCTTTCCGGAGTTGGCGCGTCGCCTCGCCGTGGAAGGGGCCGAGATTCTCATCGTCCCCGGGGAATGGCCGAAACCGCGGGAGGAGCACTGGCGGGCACTTCTCAAGGCGCGGGCCATCGAAAACCAGCTCTTCGTAGTTGCCGCCAACTGCTGCGGCGTCGTCGGCAAGCTCGACTTCTTCGGCTCAAGCCTCATCATCGGCCCCAAGGGAGAGTTTCTCGCCGAAGGAGGGTACGATGCTGCGGAACTCATCGCCGCTCTCGACTTCGAGGAAATGACGAAGTGGCGCCAGCAGATCACCTGTTTCCCAGATCGCAAACCGCAGTTCTATTGAATCAAAAATCTGGTATACTTTTAATAAGGAAGAATCGTGTTGACTTCCCCCGAACTAAAGAATATTTTTTCGAAGATTGGCATCCTACACAATGCGGAGGTACCTTATTTTGCCAACTAATCTGGGAATTTTGGCCACAACCGGCATAATCGTAAAAATTGTGCTGCTGATCCTGCTTTTTTTCTCGGTTGTATCCTGGGCCATCATCTTCTTCAAGTTTCTCCAGGTACACCGGGCCAATAACGAGTCCGAACGGTTTATCGACTTTTTCTGGAAAACCAAGCGCTTCGACGCCATCAACAGCCAGCTCGACCGCTTTGCCAACTCCCCACTCACCGTCCTCTTCAGCGAGGCCTACGGCGAGTTGAAGAAACTGATGGAGAAGGGGGACGAGCAGGTCGAGCACAACGTGATCAGCACCGACCTCGGCGGTATCGACAACATCGCCCGTGCGCTCCGCAGGGCCACAACCTCCGAAATCACCCGGCTCGAAAAGTATCTCACCTTCCTCGCCACCACCGGCTCCACCGCCCCGTTTATCGGGCTGTTCGGCACCGTCTGGGGGATCATGACCTCTTTCAAGGGAATCGGCGAAACCGGCTCCGCCAGCCTGGCCGTGGTGGCCCCCGGCATCGCCGAGGCGCTCATCGCCACTGCCATCGGCCTGGTGGCCGCCATTCCGGCTGTCATGGGGTATAACCATTTCCAGCACAAGATCAAGGTCCTCATCGCGGAGATGGACAGCTTCTCCACTGAGTTCCTGAACATCGTGCAGCGCACGTTCGCCAAGAAATAAGGAACCATGCCATGGAAATAGGAAGCAGGGACAACAGCGACCGCGGCACCATGTCGCAGATCAACGTCACCCCCCTGGTTGACGTCATGCTCGTGCTGCTCGTGATCTTCATGGTGACCGCCCCCATGATGCAGCAGGGGGTGCAGGTCAACCTCCCGAAGGCCGAAACCAAGGCCCTGCCGTCGCAGGAGGAAACGGTAGTCGTTTCCATCGAAAAATCCGGCCGAATGTTTATCAACAACTCGGAGGTGACCACCGGCGAGTTGCGCGGCAAGCTCATGACCATGTTTGCCAACCGGAGCAAGAAAGAGGTTTTTCTCAAGGCCGACCGGGATGTCCCGTACGGCGAGGTGGTCAGAACCATGGCCGAGATCAAGGGTGCCGGCATTGAACGCCTCGGCATGCTCACCGAGCCCACCCAGAGGAAATGACGCACAAGCCTTCACGAAGCAGGGAGAGACTGGGTACGATGGTGGTCTTCTCCCTCCTGATTCACTTAACCATGTTCGTTCTCCTGACCCGGGCCAACTTTTTCCCCGGCCCCAAGTACCCCGAAGCGCCGGTCTATTACGTGGACGTGGTGAACCTGCCGGTTGCCAGCCCGCAGGCGGGAACCCCTGCAGCTGCGCCGGCCCCAACCGCTCCCGTCACACCGCC
>JAMXLF010000005.1 GCA_024281055.1 Geobacteraceae bacterium | reverse complement strand
GGCTCTCTAACTTTGGGCTTGACATGGAGACTGTCTGGCGCTATCTTCCGGCCACCTTAAATTAAAGTTCCAGATACACGACAATACTAAACCATCCGCGAGGATGGGACGGAAAGCCTACAGGGTCTCACCGAGACAGCCGGGTCGCCGAAATATCATGATGATATTCAGGTGACCCGGCTTTTTTTGTGCCTCTGCCGCCAAATCTTGCTGAAAAACCGGGTCGAGGAGGTGTGCCGATCAGATCGCAGGTGCTGGTGTTGACGTAGCAAATTGAACTAATGGAGGGAATGACAATGAAAAAACTTATCGCTCTTGCCTGCCTGGTGGCGGCTGTATCCCTGGTTTCCGGGACGGCCATGGCAGACAGCATCAGTGGCCGTTTCGGCCTTACCGGAAAACTGGGCTTCATCGTACCGTCGGACAACGAGTCCGATTTTCTGCACAACAAGACCGACGCCGGCCTGATCGGGGGCGGCGGCCTCATCTACGGCATCGACGACCACTTCGCCACCGAACTCGACGTCACCCGCGCATCCTTCGGCTCCGAGACCGGCGACTTCGGTGTCACCGACATCTCGCTGGGAGGACAGTACCGCTTCATGCCCAGAAACCAGCTGGTCCCTTATGCCGGCGTCGGTCTGGACATCCTGGCCAGCGACTACAGCCCTTATGACGGATCGAGCCGCAACGTCGACACCACGGTCGGCTTCCATGTCAAAGGGGGCGTCGATTACTTCATCCTGAAAAGGCTGGCGCTGACCGGCGAGGCGAAGATCGTGGTCGCCCCCGACACCAACATCACCGACCGCTTTGGCGACCACACGGGGAACTTCGATCCGACCAACTTCTCCACCACTTTCGGGGTCCGGTACTTTTTCAACTGAGTTAAATACATGCAAAATCCCGCGCTCTCTTTGCTGAAGGGGGCGCGTTTCAAAAGGAGCAGCTATGCGTAACGGTTCGATTATTCCAGTTTTGATGACGGCGGCGGTGGTCGCTTTATCCTCCGCCACCCTTCCCGGCGTGGCGGCCGCCGCGCCGGTCGATGTGAACGTCAATATAAACGGCTACCTGCCGGCCCCCCCAGGGGTGCACGTCTATGCCGAAAGCGGGCGTCCCTACTATGTGGAAAGAGGGCATCGGGTCTATATGAAAAGGGACCGTAGGTACGAAAGGCATGAGGGCCGGCGTGAGTTTCGCGAGCACGAGGAGCACGGGCGCGGGCGCAAACTCGGCCACATGAAGGAGCACAGGCGCGAGGGGTAAAGGAAGGGAAACCAAAAGCTAAAGGGCCGCGTGGATGAGTTCCACGCGGCCTTTTTTTAGCTCACCGGCCTCCACGGCGTGTTGAGGGTGTAATCCTCCTTCGCGCTGCGCACGATCTTGAGCAAGACGGAACTGCCGCTGGACACGCTACGTTGAGAGTTTGAGCGAAAAGGATGCTGATTAAGAAAGCTACTCTATCATTCTTATCCGGCCCCAGCGCAGGTGTTGTTGAGCTAGATCAAAATTATCATCCGTGGACCATCGATCTAACGTACTAGACCGGCTCGATGGAGTTGACCATCTCGCGTGTTGCGGGTATGAAGATCCTTTGACTAGTATCGGCCTGATTTTAAACTGTTTTTTCGGACGAAGTATTTTACAGTCGAGTCCCCAGCCGAAGGTTTCGTTTTCATCAAATCTTGCTACACCGGGCCCGCGACGTTGTGAACCAAAAAAAGAACCTTTCTTTTTGTCAGGCGTGAAGTTCTTGAAAACCCCAACATGTCCTTCATAGAGGATGAGATCATCCTTTTTGGGTGTCGCCTCACTCAAAGGTATGACGTCAAAATATACTTCGGCAGCAGTGGAGTTGAGAGCCGATGTTGTCATGTACGGGATAGAATAGCCTGCTGCGTGTAAAGCCTTGTAGACCAGATGTGAGCAATCTATATCAAGAATGCCATTGTTGTTCTTGTCACCGCCACTGCCACCGTATACATATTCAAACCCTCGATTGTTGTACATCCCGGAAGCTATTTTCAGCAGAGTAGCCATAAATACCTCTTATCGTTTTTTATCCCTGAGGCTTTTGAGGAAGGCAAGTTCTTTCTGATGCCTACTTACCTTTTCAGATGTCATTAAGGGTACTTCAGCCTCTAGAAGTTTAATGGCTGAATCTAGCGAGATATGTGGTGGTAACATCGGCTTTGAAATTTTCCATTGCCCGCCTGCCTTTACCAGCCGGATGCTTATCCTTTCATCTGCTTCCTGCAAATGTAATTCAGAATGAGAGGCACCCGATTCAAGGGTCCCTATCTTTCGGTATGAAACTCCAACTTGGGCAGAGATGTCGCTCTGCTGCACGGAGATTATCTTGAAATTTTGAATTATGGTTGCGTGGTCCCAGCCAGGTGCATCCTTCCATGTAGTGTACCTATAGATTCCATCAGAGCCCCCCGCGCTGAGTGCAAGACCTTCGGAATCTGCGACACAAAAGCACTGCACGACGGCTTCAGGTGTTACCGGATATGAACTTCCAGCATAACTTGATGCGACCTGCCAAATACTCATTGTCAGTATCGTGACAATAGCTGACCATTTTATCCATCTACCAAAAAATGTGACAGCCATAACGCTTCTCCAGTTGGCATCAGGAGGACAGTTGGATTCAGCTACAAAGCGACGACGAGGAGTGATCTGCATGCAAGCTACTCGATTACATTTGACAGATTGTAGCCTGTCACGTGGCATTGGCAACCCACCAGATGGGCGCTGTCAGGCGAAGTAATTGAAAAGCCCTCCGGACTGGCCGGTAGGTTTACGCAGAAGCAAGCGGGGCACGACTCCACAACGGCATTTCCTGGCAGATTTTGCTATGCCAGGGCAGATCAAGTTTCTCCTGCTCCCATTGGTGCGTCTTGGCACACTGTTAGAGGACCGCTGGCAAGAATTTGCGAGGGTATTTCTCTGATATAATGAAGGCTGCTTTACTCATATCTCCCGGGAGAAAGGAGCCAATGTCATGGGTGCCGAAACCAAGGGCCCGGTAACGGGCAAAGTTGACCAACAGGTAGCAAGCGGTGGCAGATCGAATAAAGACTGGTGGCCGAACCAGTTGAACCTGAAGATTCTGCGCCAACATTCCCCCCTGTCCAACCCGATGGGCGAGGCTTTCAACTACGCTAAAGAGTTCAAGAGCCTCGACCTTGCCGCCCTCAAGAAGGATATCTTCGCGCTGATGACCACTTCACAGGAGTGGTGGCCGGCGGATTACGGTCACTATGGACCTCTGTTCATCCGGATGGCGTGGCACAGCGCAGGCACCTACCGCACCGGCGACGGCCGCGGCGGCGCAGGGGCCGGCTGCCAGCGCTATGCTCCCTTGAACTCCTGGCCCGACAACGCCAACCTGGACAAGGCGCGCCGGCTGCTCTGGCCGGTCAAGCAGAAATACGGCAGGAAGATCTCCTGGGCCGACCTGATGATCCTGACCGGCAACTGCGCGCTGGAGTCGATGGGGTTCAAGACCTTCGGTTTCGGCGGCGGGCGCGAGGACGTCTGGGAGCCGGGTGAGGATATCTACTGGGGAGCCGAAGGCGAGTGGCTGGGCGACAAGCGCTACTCCGGTGAGCGGGAACTCGAAAACCCGCTGGCCGCCGTGCAGATGGGGCTCATCTACGTGAATCCGGAAGGGCCCAACGGCAACCCGGATCCGCTCGCCGCGGCCAAGGACATCCGCGAGGTCTTCGCTCGCATGGCGATGAACGACGAGGAGACCGTCGCGCTCATCGCCGGCGGGCACACCTTCGGCAAATGCCACGGCGCGGGCGATGCGGCGCTGGTCGGGCCGGAACCCGAGGGTGCCGGCATCGAGGAGCAGGGGCTGGGCTGGAAGAGCCGCTTTGGCTCCGGAAAAGGTACCCACGCGATCACCAGCGGTCTGGAGGGCGCCTGGACCACGCACCCGGTGAAATGGGATAACGGCTACTTCGACGTCTTGTTCGGCCATGACTGGGAGCTCACCAAGAGTCCCGCCGGCGCGCACCAGTGGACTCCCAAGGGGGGCGCCGGAACGGACACCGTGCCGGACGCCCACGACCCGTCGAAACGGCACGCGCCCATGATGCTCACCACCGACCTCGCTCTGAAGCTGGACCCGGTCTATGCGCCGATCTCCAAGCGCTTCCACGAGCATCCCGATCAGCTCGCGGACGCGTTCGCCCGGGCGTGGTTCAAGCTGACGCACCGCGACATGGGCCCCCGCGCGCGCTACCTAGGCCCGCTGGTCCCCGCGGAAGAGCTCATCTGGCAGGACCCGATCCCCGCGCTCACTCATAAACTGATCGACGAGCGGGACATCGCCGACCTCAAGGGGAGGATCCTCGCCTCGGGGCTGTCGGTCTCCCAACTGGTCTCGACGGCATGGGCGTCGGCGTCCACCTTCCGCGGCTCCGACAAGCGCGGCGGGGCCAACGGGGCGCGCATCCGTCTCGCCCCGCAGAAGGATTGGGAGGTCAACCAGCCGGCCCAACTGAAGAGGGTGCTGGAGATCCTGGAGGGGATCCAGAAGCAGTTCAACAGCGCGCAGTCCGGTGGGAAAAAGGTTTCCCTCGCCGACCTGATCGTTTTGGGCGGCTGCGCGGCTGTCGAGCAGGCCGCCAAGAATGCCGGCCACCAGGTGAGTGTTCCCTTCGCCCCGGGGCGCACCGATGCGTCGCCGGAGCAAACCGATGCGGCGGCCTTCGCGGTGCTCGAACCGGTGGCGGACGGTTTCCGCAACTATCTCAAAACCAGATACGCCGTACCGGCGGAGGAGCTGCTGGTTGATCGGGCGCAGCTATTGACGCTGAGCGCGCCCGAGATGGCGGTGCTCGTTGGCGGCCTGCGCGTCCTGAATGCCAACGTCGGACAGTCCCGGCACGGCGTCTTCACCAAGCGGCCCGAGGCGCTCACCAATGACTTCTTCGTGAATCTACTGGACATGAGGACGACCTGGCAGGCAACCCAGGCCGACGAAGACATCTTCGAAGGTCGTGATCGTGCGACGGGCGAAGTCAAGTGGACCGGAACTCGCGTCGATCTGATCTTCGGTTCCAACTCCCAGCTCCGGGCCGTGGCGGAAGTGTACGGATGCGAGGATTGCCAGGAGAAATTCCTGCAGGACTTCGTAGCGGCATGGAGCAAGATCATGAACGTTGACCGCTTCGACCTTGCCTGATCATGTGAAAAAAGGGGGGTAGTTGATTAGTCGACTGACCCGGCTTTTGCTCGACAAATCAACTGCCCCTCGGATCGCCCGACCTTCCTGAAGATAACCATCTCCTCTCCCTCATCCGCTCGTGCCCGAGCTGGACATTTCCCGCCGCGTTAGTATCATCGTAAGGTTTGCTTTTTGGCGTCATTGGCGCGGCTGTAGGACCTTCCAATCCCGGAGAAGGCATGCAGTTTACCAACAACACGCCCTTTCCCTCCTTATGCTTCGAATCGACCGGTCCCGAAGGCTGTCCCGTTCACACCGTGGTGGTGCGGGCGACCGCGACGATCGTGCCCGCTGCCCCGCTCTCCCTGGCCGATGAACAACTGCCCCTCAAGTTGACCGACTGCTACTTCGGCAAGCCCGGTGCAAGCAGCCTCAAGTACCCATCCGACCTGTCGCCCTTCAAACCGAAAACCGACATAGTCGTGATCGCCACCGCCTATCCGCCGGCAAGGCAAAGCCGGGGCTGGAAAATCGGCGTCAAGGTCGGCCAGCACGAGAAGTCGCTGCTCGTTCTCGGCGAGTGCTACTGGCAAAAGAGCTTTTTGCTCGGGTGGCGCATGTCGCCGGTCACCCCGGTCTCCAG
>JAMXLF010000004.1 GCA_024281055.1 Geobacteraceae bacterium | reverse complement strand
GTAGCAGACGACGCACCACCGGTACAACGGCGCATTCGCAGATCGGGCAGAGTATGCCCAGCGATGCCGCCGCCAGCACGACTTGCCAGGATTTCCTAGGCAACTTGGCGATCAGGCGTTCTCGGGAAACGTAGACTTCGATGACTCCCCCGGCCAGGGAGCCGAGCAACATGAAGGGAAGCGCCTCGAGGACGATGCCTGCAAACACGGTGGCGAGATTGAGAACCGCCTGACTATTGCTGCCGAGGAGCAGCAGCCCTGCCACACAAAGGAGAAAAAGCGCCTGAAAGGTGGCGGCGTCCTTGGCAGTCCGGGGGTGTGCTATTTCCATAGGGGACTACTCCGATACCAACTTGAAAAGGCATAGCCTGTTGCAGAATCCCTTATCTTCACACTTCCCTTTTAGAAATTGCAATCATTTTCAGGCTATCTCACTCACGCTTGCCGCAAGCCATGCGGGTTATGCAGGGCGCAGACCAGCCACCCGGGCCAAGTGACACGCCTGCAGAAAAAAACTATTGACAGGCAACAGGGATAATCGCTAGGGTATCACATACGTAAAGGGGAGTAGTTATCGGCCACCGAAAAGGCCGACCCGGATTTCGTCAATACGGCCGAGAGGCCCGGAACCGGGACAGAATTCTGTCAACAAGACCTTTATCCAGAGCGTGCAGCACGCCGAGGGTGAAGGTCTTTTTTATTACCCCCGGCGATATCCCACATCGTCGGAGGTAATTAAAATGAATCGACTCACCCCCACCCTTCTCCTCGCATTTTCACACCGTCCTCTTGGCCGTCATGCGGGCGTAGAATATCACCGACCGGAGCATTCCCCTCTGCTTCGGCCTCGCACACCAACCTCCCGTCCCCCACCCAATGACTTCGCTACCGATCACAATCCCGCAACGGGCGGGACTGGACACTGCGCCCGAAGACAATTACTTCGTGGTGCCGCTGCGGATGAATCTACAGATTTGAAAAGGTAATCCGCGAGAAGCGCACCGGCCAGGCTAAATCCCGTTCTGGCGCCTTCACCGAGTTCACCAAAGGAACCATAGATGCAAAGGTTTAAGCAGCTCTGGTCCTCGACAAGAAGGAGTCGCGGACATGATTGATGGACTGTGGGTAGGCAAGTGGGCTACGAATATCAGTAACGGAATTCGACCAGGCACCGTTGTGCTTGTTTTTCGTCAGGGGAAAATCTTCGGTGGTAACGACAGGGTATATTACATCGGCAATTTCGCTTCGGAGAGTGATCGATTCCACGGGAATCTCCAAGTGAGCTATTACGCGGCAGAGCCTCTGGGCATCTTCGGCTTGCTGGCCTCCGATCAGGCGGAGGCCATTTCAATAACAGGCCACCTTTCGGGAGACGAGATCAAGCTGGAAGGCATCTTGAAATCCATCCGGAAGGTGAAAGTGCATGGACTGCTTGAGAGAAAAGCCGGTTGTGAAATCTTTTGACATGTGGCCGAGAGAGTAAGCCCCGATCGTCGCACCGGACAAGGCTATTTTGTATGACATTACCAGTGGGTGGCTACCTGAAACACTGAACCCCAAGTATCATCTTTTCGTCGAACTAATTTGTTTGGCTCCATTGACAACAACTCATCTTTCCTATAAAACGATGTTATTTTGAATTGCCATTGCCGTCCCGGTTACTCTATAAGGCCGTGAACGCGACCAGCAGAACGGATTATGGCGCAGACATCGGGCCAATAACTCGACAACGCTCTAAACCAAGGGGAAATGCATGCCTAAAAAGAAGCCGCCGATAGGCACTCCGCAGGCAAATGACGGTGACTTCAGGGACCAGGAACGGACGGAGATGGGCGCCGATGTGGAACGCTTTAACTCCCTGTTTACGAACATGTCCGAGGGGGTGGCCTTCCACGAGCTCGTTTTCGACAGCGCTGGCAATGCCGTCAACTACCGCATCGTAAAGGTAAATCCCGCCTACGAGCGTACCCTCAATCTTAGAAGTGAGGAGATCGTCGGCAAGCTGGCATCAGACGCCTTTGGTGTTTCCGCACCGCCGTATCTGGAGGAATTCGCCGGTGTCGTCAACAGCGGCACGGCCCTGCGCATCGAGACATTCTTCAACCGGATCGCTCGATATTTCGACATTTCCATCGTGCCATGGGGCAAAAAACAGGGGTTCGCCACCATCTTCACCGACATCACAGAGCGCAAGCAAACGGAAGAAATCCTGCGGCGCTATCAACTCCTGGCGGCCAACAGCCGGGACATCATTCTGTTCGTGCGGCGTGACGATGGGCGGATTCTGGAAGCCAACATCGCGGCCGAAAGAGCCTACGGCTGGGCTCGTGAAAAGCTGGTAGCTATGACTTTGCGCGACCTGCGTGCGGCCGACACCCTGGAGCTGACCACCGAACTTTTGGCCAAAGCCGACGTCAGCGGTTTGCGCATCGAGACCGTCCATCGCCGCAAGGACGCTAGCTTCTTCCCGGTGGAGGTAAGTTTGCGCGGGGCGACTATCAGCGGCAAGCGAATGCTTATCTGCGTAATACGCGACATAACCGAGCGTAAGCGGGCCGAAGAGACGCTGCGGGAGAGCGAGCTGCGGGTCAGGCGTAAACTTGATAGCATACTCACCCCCGAGGGGGACATCGGGGACCTGAATCTTGCCGACATTATCGATGCCCAGTCGATGCAGTCGCTCATGGACAACTTCTACAAGCTTACCCGGACACCTATGGCCATGATCGATGTCCACGGCAAAGTTCTAGTCGGCGTAGGGTGGCAGGATATCTGCACGAAATTCCACCGTGTCAATCCCGAGACCTGCAAGAACTGCATCGAAAGCGACTCTTTGCTGTCAGCAGGCGTTCCCCGGGGCGAGTTCAAGCTTTACAAGTGCAAGAACAACATGTGGGACGTGGCCACGCCGATCATGGTCGGCGACAGACACTTCGGTAACTTCTTCATGGGGCAATTCTTCTTTGAGGACGAGCCGCTAGATTACGAGTTTTTCCGGTCCCAGGCAAAGCGGTACGGATTCGAAGGAAAAGAATATATCGAAGCACTCGAACGTGTTCCGAGGATAAACAGAGAATTTCTTGCCACCGGCATGGCATATTTCATGGAGCTTGCCGACTTCGTCTCAAAGTTGAGCTCCAGCAACATCAAGCTGGCACGCGCGTTGACGGAACGGGAAGACCTGATGGATTCGCTGCGCCAGTCGAAGGAGGCCTCCGAGGCGGCCAACAAAGCCAAGAGCCAGTTCCTTGCCAACATGAGCCACGAGCTCCGCACCCCGCTGACCGGCATCCTCGGTATGCTCGAACTCACTCTCGACGGGAAGCTCGACCCAAAACAACGGGAATACCTGGCGACCGTGAAGAGGTCTGCCAACGCCTTCCACCGTCTTCTAAACGACATCCTCGACTTCTCGCGCATCGAGGCGGGCATACTCATCACCTTTGTCGAGGAACCGTTCCGCTTGGGCGGGTGCCTTAGCAGCGTCGCCGAGCTCTTCTCCTTCGAAGCGCAGCGTAAGGGGCTGGAACTCTCTCTGGAAATTGCTCCCGGCACCGCCGAGCTAGTAAAGGGGGACGAGGGAAGGGTCCGTCAACTCCTCACCAATCTTGTAGGCAACGCCATCAAGTTCACCAAGCAGGGGAAGGTGGCGGTACAGGTCAGGGCTGGACAGAGGAACGCCGCCGACACAAGGCAGTTCACCTTCGCAGTCGCCGACACAGGTATCGGTATCCCCAGAGCCAAGATGGAGCTCCTCTTCCAGCCGTTCAGCCAGATCGATAGCTCCCATAACCGCCGATACGGCGGCACCGGACTAGGGCTCGCCATCTGCCGAAGGATTGTGGAACAGATGGGAGGCACTATTGACTGTACAAGCGAAGAGGGCAAGGGAAGCACCTTCACCTTTACCATTCCCCTTGGTGAAAGTGAAGGGATCTCGACGGTGGACTTCCCGGCTGAGACGTTGGCACAAGCAAAGAGGGTTGCCACTCCCCCCGCCGGGCCAGCAAAGGTGCGCCTCCTTGTTGCCGAGGACGATCCGGTCAACAGCGGGCTCTTCGAAACGATCCTGCGAAACCGCGGGTACGACCTAGACGTGGCCGCCAACGGGGCAGAGGCGGTTACCCTGTGGGAGAAGGGAGAGTATGACCTTGTCCTGATGGATGTGCAAATGCCCGGGGTTGACGGCTTCGAGGCGACCCGCATCATCCGTGAAAAGGAAAACCTGCGGGGAGGCCACACCCCCATCGTCGCCCTCACCGCCCATGCATTCCCGGA
>JAMXLF010000003.1 GCA_024281055.1 Geobacteraceae bacterium | reverse complement strand
GGCGTCCCCTACCGGATTTGAACCGGTGTCGCCGCCGTGAAAGGGCGGTGTCCTGGGCCGGGCTAGACGAAGGGGACTTGGATGGTGAGCCGCGTTGGGATCGAACCAACGACCACCTGATTAAAAGTCAGGTGCTCTACCGACTGAGCTAGCGGCTCGAACTGACAAGAAAAACTTTATACTAAACTTTCACCAGTTCGTCAAGGTTTTTTTACGCTTATTTATTCTCCGTTAAAGGGATTCTTAAGGGTGATTGTCTGGTCACGACGAGGCCCGACGGAAACAAGGACAATCGGGCAGCCAACCAGTTCCTCCAGGCGTCTGACGTACTGCTGCGCCCTTTCCGGCAGATCACCAAAGGACCTGGCGCCGCTTATGTCAGATTTCCATCCCGGTATCTCCTCGTAGACCGGCCGACATTGAGCAAACACCTCCAGATTGGCTGGTAGCTCCTCCAGCATTTTGCCGTTGTAAGAATAACCGGTACAGACCCTGATGGTATCGAAATCGTCGAGCACATCCAACTTGGTAAGCGCGATGCCGGTGAGGCCATTCACCCGCACGGCATACCTGATTACCAGTGCATCGAACCAGCCACATCGGCGCGGCCGGCCAGTCGTGGCGCCAAATTCGTGACCGGTGGTGCGTAGCTTTTCGCCGTCGACATCCTCAAGTTCAGTCGGAAACGGCCCGCTCCCCACCCGGGTAACGTATGCCTTGGAAATGCCGATAATCTCATGGATGTCGCGGGGGCTCACCCCTGTGCCGGTACAGGCCCCCCCCGCGCAGGTAGACGACGAAGTGACAAAGGGATAGGTGCCGTGATCCACATCGAGCAGGGTCCCTTGGGCACCCTCAAAAAGAATTCGTTTTCCCCCCTTGATATCAAGGTAAAGCATGAGAGTCGTATCGGCAACATACGTTTTGAGAACCTCGGCATAGCCGCTGTATTCCTCGAAGATCTCCTCGAAACTGAAGGGATTCTCGCCAAGGAGCTTCTCCAGGATGAAGTTCTTCTCGTCAAGATTCTCGCGAAGCTTGCGGGCAAAGGTCTCCCGGTCGAGCAGGTCCATGAGGCGGATACCGCGGCGGCCGATCTTGTCTTCGTATGCCGGGCCGATGCCACGCCCTGTGGTGCCGATCTTCCTCGCACCGCTCTTCGCCTCGCGAGCAATGTCGATCCGCTTGTGGTACGGCATGATGATGTGAAGTGACTCGGAAAGGAGGAGAGTGGAGTCGTCCTGGAGTCGACCGGCGGCCTTGAGATTGGTCACCTCCCGGATGAACACTTCGGGGTCAAGGACTACCCCGTTGCCGATGACGTTACGTTTCCCGGGATGGAGCACTCCGGAAGGGATGAGATGAAGCACCACCTTTTCATTCCCCACCACAAGGGTATGCCCCGCGTTGTTCCCACCCTGATAGCGGACGATATCATCGGCAAACTCGGTATAGATGTCGACCACCTTCCCCTTGCCTTCGTCACCCCACTGGGCGCCAACCACTACCACGTTAGCCATTACCGTCTCCTCGTCAGAATTCAAATGTCAGGGGTGCGTTCTCCCTGAGAAGTTCGTCCTTCTTGATGATTTTTCCTTTTTTGTCGCACACTCGGACGATATAGACTTCATCATCCCCGCAAAAGTCGCCGCCAATGACCATCATGCGGCGGATACTCATCCGTCGGGCATAGGCAAGGGAATTCTCGAAATCCCGACGAATGATGTCGCGAGCGGTGGAAAAACCCAGCCGTCGCAAGTGCTGCGCGATCTCGAGCACCTCGCGCCGATCCTCCTTGAGGTTGAAAAGGAGGAAGTCTCTGCTCTTGCTTGCCTCTACTTCAGGCCGCCGTTCAAGCGCAGCCAGCATCGCCAGGATGTTGAAGGCAAAGCCGGTGGCTGGAGCGGGGAACCCGTAGCTGGCTGTCAGGTCATCATAACGGCCACCGCCACATACCGCCTCGCCCAGCCCCCCGACAAATCCCTCAAAGGTCAGGCCAGTGTGATAGTCGAGGCCGCGGATCTCGCCGAGATCGACGGTCAGGTAGTCGGACACCCCGTGGATGGCGAGTATGTCGAGCACCTGTGCGATGTTGTCAAGCGCTCGCCGGGAACGCTCGCTGACCGTCACCCGTTCTGCCACTGCCAGGACTTCGCTTCCCCCGAAGAGCCGGGGAAGAGCGGCGATACCCTCCTTGACCGCATCGGAAACCGGCTCATTCTCCAGCAAGGAGCGCACGGCAGCGGCATCTTTCTTGGAAATCGCCTCCCGCAGGAGCCGCTGGACAGGGACCGGAAGTCCAGAGTCCGCCATGATGCCGCGAAAAAATTCCACCTGACCAAGGTCGATCTTGCAATCATCCAGGCCCAATCCGCTGAGCACTTCGACGGCCATTGCCACCATCTCGGCGTCCGCCTCGGGAGAGTCCAGACCGATGAGCTCGACCCCGGCCTGGAATATCTCCCTGCTTCGTCCCGACTGGAGCTCCGCGTGTCGCAGAACCCGACCGCTGTAACAGAGTCGATGGGGAAGCGGGTAGCCCCGCATCCTGGTGGCGACGATTCTCGCCACCTGCGGTGTGATGTCCGGCGGGATAGCCAGAAGCCTGCCGCTTTGGCGGTCGTCGAAGCGAAAGGTCTTTCCCTTGAGATCGTCCCCCATACCGACAGCCATCACGTCGCTGAACTCGAGGAGGGGGGGAATGATGCGCCGAAAGCCCCAGAGTTCGAAGACGCGCTGGATCTTTCCCTCGATGAAACCGATCTTGTCGGCCTTCTCCGGAAGAAAATCGCTCACCCCCTTCGGGATGGGGGCATCTACGCCTGTGGAATGGGTCACGGTAAATAAGCTTTCCGGGGAGGAAGTGATACTCTTGGGCAAACGGTCATAACCTGCCGCAAAACCATGAAATGCTAGCAATATACCGGGTGAATGTCAACGAATAAATCCCCGCCGCGCTGCGGTGATTCTGAGCAGGTTGACATAAAAAAAGGGGCCCATTCGGGCCCCTCAGCTGCAGAACAACGCAAGCCGCTATTAGAAGAAGTAGTAGGCGCAGAAGCGGACGGTGTTGTCGTTGCCGGTGTTTTCCGCCCTGGCAATGTCATTGGCGTTTCCGTACACGGTTTTCATGTTCTGGTACTCGACGGCCACCCGGATTGCGGCGTTCAGGTCGTAGGTCGCGTTGGCATAGATCTCTTGGGTCAGTTTCTGATAGTTGGCGATGTTGGCACCGTTGGCGATGGTATAGTCCCCGTTGTTGAACGCATAACGGGCGCCCCAACCGCCGGTGATTCCCAGCTCCTGGGTCGGGTAGAAGATGACCTGGCCGGTGGCGGCCCAGCTTCTCGCCGCTTTCTGATTGGTGGTCGGGCCGACAGTGGCCGAAGCGGTGGCGCCGTTGAAGGTCTGGTTGGCCGCCAAGTACGCCTGGCCTTCCATGGACATCGTCATGGCGCGGCTCTTTCCGTCCTTCGACTTGAGCACCGGAACGAAGGTGTAGACGCCGTAGCCCCAGGAATCAACCAGCTGGTTGAGGTCGGCGGGGATGTGCTCCCTGCCGTAGAGGCCGAAAACGCCGACGGTCAGCGGATTCATGGACATGCCGAAGTAGCCCGGGGCAACCCCGAGACTCTTGTTGATGTACATGATCTGGCCGGCATAGTTCAGGTTCGTACCCCAGTTGGTGGTAGCGGTGAATCCAGCCGCTCCCGGATTTCCGATATTCGAGTTGTTGCCGAACTGCTCGGGGTCCTGCATGCCGAGGACGATCTTGATCTGGTTGTCCGCGTTGAGGTTGATCTTCTGGGTCAGTCTGATCTGCGGGCTGCGCGGGGTGTTCGGGGCACCGTAGGGGGCGCCGCTCCGGAAGTCCTGGGTGGAGGCGACCATCGGCGCAAAGATATCCCACTGCTGACCGAAGAGGACCTGGGTGTTGGCCCAGTCCAAGGCACCGTAGGCAAGGCGCAGCCGGAACTGCGGGCTCTCCTGGGGAGCCGAGGGATCGCCGTAGAAGTCACCCTCGACCAAGGCGCTCGTCTTGGCGCCGAGGAAGGTGGGACCGTCCACCTTGCCCCAGAGGCGGGACTGCCGCATGGTGAAGATCGACTGCTCCTCTTGGGTTTGGAAACGTTGCGCGGTAATGTTCGGTGCGGGGATCGCGCCGGTACCCGGGGAAATGGCGCCGCTGGGGCCAAAGTTCACCGAGTTGTAGGCGTAGTCGAACTTGACGTAGCCGCCGAGGGAGAGTTTGAACTTGCTGGTTACCGGGTTGGACATCTTGCCGTAGATACCGGGGGCCACTTCGCAGGACGGCTGGTAATCGCAGTTATACTCCGCCTCAGCCGCTAAGACCGGGGTCGCCATGAGCAGCGAGGCCGCGATCAAACCTAGAGCTTTCTTCATTTTTTGCCTCCTTCATTTTACGTAAATTAAACAACAGACCAATGAGCTTTCGTTTCCCTATGACTGAAAACCGCCCACCTCCTTTCACCTAGATATTTGTACGGAACGGATAGCGCAGCAAAAACTGCCTGAGCTATTCGACAGAAACCACGTCTGCGGCGCGGACGCCCTGGCCATCCTTGATGACGCCGAACGAGCCGTTGGGGCCGACGAAACCGCCGACCACCAGGGTCCCAATCTGCTCACCGGGAGCAAAACCGAGCCCCTCCACGAATTTGCCATCGTGGTAAACCTTCAGGACCTGCCCGACCCGCAGGCCGACTTCCCTGCCGGCGGCGATGTATGCCCTGTTTCCTTCCACCGCAGTGATTCGGCCATACCAGGGGAGAAGTGCCACCAGGTCTCGAACCTTTTCCGTGAGCCCTGCCAGGGCCTTGGCGACAGCGGCATCCCTGGCAGTCTGGTCGGTTGCCGCGAAAGGCGGAATAGCCGCGTCGAGTTTGCGCAACAAACCGCCCCCCATGGCGTCATACACCTCGCAGGTGATCGTTTTCCCCGCGACAATTCCCTCGGGAGCCGTAACATACATCACCACGTTTGCGCCGTAATCCTGCTGCAGCCGCTTGGCAAACGCGCCCTTTTCTGCCTGGTTGGCAATGGTGGCATACTGGGCAAGGAAAGCCACCTGTGCCGGATCGAGCAAGACCCCGGCTGCCGCATGGCGCAAATCTTCGTACAGAGGCGGGACCAACCCGTTCTGGCCGAACTCAAGGAGAGCGATTCGGCTTTTCACCGGGGGAACAACTTCCTCAGCCGCAGCCACCCGGCTGGCGGGCGGCGAAGGAGCTCGGGCAGCCGAGGCTGTCTGCTGGCGCTCGGGGACACCTTGCTGCGCTTGCGGAGACGGCTGCTTGCCACTCTGCATGATTTTCTCCGTCCCCGCTTTCATAACCTCTCCGGCGCGGGGCACGAAGGCTCCCTCCACGGAGCTTCTGGGGACCCAGATCGTGGCCGGGGCATCTTTTGACATGGTCTGATAGGGATTGTCAATCTCGACGTAGTCGTTGGGGTTCGGCGTGGTCGCCGGGCGGTTCCCCGCACAGGCAGCGAGGAGGAGGCAGGTGGAAAAGGCGATGACTTTATGCAGACGCAACATGGTCTCCTTGGATGAATTAAAGGCCGGCATCGATTACTGGGACACAAGGAGCTCAGAGAAAGTTCGTGTCAGCAAAAGCGTTTACCCGGTCCGAATAGTGCCTGATCATTTAAGAAAAACCAACCGCATACGGAGCCATTGGCCGCCTATGCTTCTCTGGAGAAACATACACGTCTGGCATCTTATCCATTATGCAGAAATAACAATGTTCTAAAAATTTTGATTTAATATATTTGTTTTCAAATAAAAGTCAAGAATTAATTTCATTTCAATACTTTATTAATAATAGTCAATGCTGGATATTACTTCTTTTTACGACTCATTACCAGTGAAAAGTCTTGGCTGTATCCATTCGGCAGATTCCAGCACCGGACAATCGGCATGCGTACGTTGAATAGGACAGGCGACATGGTTAAACCGATACATTTTCGACCAGCCGCGAAGGACTAACCGATTCGCCGATACTGTTTGATTTTGCGATAACGACGTCCACGTCTTGGTGCCTGTGCGCCTTGCATCGCATTTTGCACAAAAAAAGTCCTCGCCGTTTGACGAGGACCCTTATCGATTTTTCTGTGATTTCAATGAGTTAAATCGCTAATTAACAGTTCACAGTCATGCTCCTCCTGTTCGATCCCGATCCGGCGCGTTGCTCGTTTTCCGAAGAGCAGCAAGAAGTTTTTCGGGCGAGAAGTCGGGGGACTGGCAGACGTCCAGGACGGCCTGCTCCTCCCGAAGCAAGTGCTCCGCAACCAGAGGAATCTCAGCCGCGATTTCATCCGGAATAGCCAGTACACCGTGACGATCGGCGTACAGGAGCTGCCCCGGCTGCACCTCCAGCCCCATGATCTCGACGGGAGCGCCAAAGTCGACGACGTGCATGTAGGAGTGGGACACTGCGGCAGCCGTGGCGAACACCGGAAGTCCCAGCTTCTTGAGTCCGGGAAGATCGCGGACCACTCCGTCGGTAATCACGCCGCAGCAGCCGAAAGCCTTGAGGATCGCCGCATGTACTTCTCCGACACAGGCGCCTGTCATGATGTCTCCGTTGCGGCTTTCCAACACCGCGATCCTCGGGCGCGGCAGCTGTTCGATCTCGCCCCACCAATCGGTCCGGTCGCCGAACCTCAATCCGGTCATGGGCGGTTCGGCAGATCGGACCCGAAACGTCGCGGCATAGCCGAGTATCCGGCCCTCCTCTCCCGTCATGCAGTGGAGTCCGGGGCGGGTGAACCCTTCGTTGCGGAGCCGGATGCCGAAGCACTCGATGGCGTTCGCGATGGCACAGGTATCGAAGCGTAGAATGGCGTCGAGTTGTTCCTGACTCAATTTCTCCCCCTGAGATGATGGTACTGTAAAATTTTTCTCGTCCATATATCCATCCTCGATGAGCGGGCCATTTTCCCGCGAGATTGAAACACCCACATCCACGTCAACAATTGGACAACGCCTTGCTGCTTTTATTTCAGTGCACCGACCTGGAAATCGACATTCACGCGGCGCGCCTGGCAGTCGTATCTGGCGTTGGCGTAGCCGATCTGGGCCGCCGTCAGGTTCAGCTGGGACTGGCTCAGCTCGACGATGGAACTCAGGCCGAGGTTGTAGCGGCTCTGGGCAAGATCGAGCGCCGTTTGTGTCTGCTTCAGCATCTGCTCGGCCAGCCCCACCCGGTCGTACGCCGTTTTCTCGTCCAGGTAGGCCACCCGCACATCACGGGCCACTGCAATCTCCTGGTCGTTGACGTGCTGCTGCGCCGCCTGCGCCCGCAAGTCGGCTTCAGCCTCCCGCGCCTTGAAGAGAAAGCCGTTGAAGATCGGGATGGTGATGTTCACGCCGATGGCGGCGTAATGGTCGCGCAGCGGGGACTGGCCCCCAGGCTGCAACGGTGCCGGGGTGACCGGCACGTAACCGGCGGCCCCCGCTATGCCGATGTTCGGATAGTGCAGGGCGTGTTCGGCCTTGGTGAATTTTTCCGCCGCACCATGTTCCAGGCGCAGCGCCTTGAGGTCGGGCCGGTCCTGGAGTGCTGCCTGAATCAGGCTGTCAGGTTGCTCGGGCAGCGGTGCCGGCATCGGTTCTTCGGCAAGCACAAAGGTCGAGTCGCCCGGCGCTCCCAGCACTGCCGCCAGTTGGGCCTGGGCAGCTTTAAGGGTGTTTTCCGCCTGGACCTGCAGGAGTTTCGCATCGGCGAGGTTGACGTTGGCAAAGCTCACATCAAGGGTCGATTTCAGGTTGCTCTGGGCCAGCGCCGTCACCTGATCGGCCACCAGTTGCCGCGCGGCGACCGTTTGCTGCGCCACCTCCAGGACCGCCTTCGCCCGCAATACGGCAAAGTAGGCCTGCCCGGTCACGAGCAGGATATCGGCGCGGGTTTGTTCGGCCACCTGATTCTGGGCATCCGCCCGCAGCTTCGCCATGTCGACCAGGTTCCCGGTCCGGCCGAAGTCGGTGATCATCTGACTAAGGGAGAGCCCCGTGGCGAGCCGGTCGTAGACGATGGGGTTGTTCAGCCCCCCCGCCGCCAGCCGGCTGTTCCTGTCGGCTATCACCCCCGTCACGTTCCCCTGCAGGGTAGGCAGGTAGGCCGAGCGGAACTCCACCGGAACCTGCAGGGACGCCGCGGCATTCAAAAGGGCCGCTGTCAGTTGCGGGTTGTTCTTCACCGCCAGTTTCTCCGCCTCACCCAGGTTCAGGCGAAGCGGCTCACCGGCGTGCGACAGACCACTGTGGACGACGAGGAGCAGCGCTCCAATGGTAAGCAGTAAACGTTTCATCAAGCAATCCTCCGTTTCCGGAATAACGCCCCGATATCCCACCCCTTGCGCTCTCTGCCGTACACAAGGAGATACGCGGCGGGTACCAGGAACACTGTAAGCACGACCGACACACTGAGCCCCCCCAGGATCGCCCGGGCCAGCGGAGCGTACGCCTCGCTCCCTGCCCCCAGCTTCAGGGCCATCGGCAGAAGCCCGATGATGGTGGCAAGGGAGGTCATGAGGACCGGGCGCAGCCGGACACGACAGGCTACGGCCACTGCTTCCTTGACTCCCATCCCCTCCTCCTCCCGCAGGTGGCGGGTGAACTCGACGATCAGGATGCTGTTCGACACCGCAATCCCCACCAGCATGACCACCCCCATGAGCGACATGACGTTTAGGGTCGTCCCCGTCAGGATGAGGGTGAGGATGACCCCGGCCAGCCCCGGCGGAACCGCAACCAGGATGATGAACGGGTCGATGAACGAGCGGAACTGGGCCACCAGGATCAGGTAGAGGAGCACCACCGAGAGGCAGAGCCCCACGGCGAAACTGCTGAACGAGGCCCGCATCCCCTGCACGCTCCCCCGCAGCGTGACGGAGAGCCCCTCCGGCACGCTGGTCTTCGCGATGATCCTGTCGATGGCGGTGGCGATCTTGCCCAGGTCCTCGTGCTGCGGCCGGACGTAGATGTCGATGGTGCGCCGCAGCTGGTAGTGGTCCACCTCCGTGGGGGAGTTGATGCGCCGCAAGCTGCTGATCATGTCCAGTCGAGTCGGCTCGCTGCTCTTGGCGGCCTTGAGGGGGATCGCCGACAGATCTGTCAGCGACTTGATCTGGTTTTCAGGATATTGCACCGTCAGCATGTAGTCGTTGCCGGTCTTCGGATCGATCCAGAAGCTCGGCGCGATCATACCGTTGGAGGTAAGGGCAGTAATGACGTTGTCAACCACCTCCCGTTGATTGAGTCCCAGCTCGCTGGCCCGGGTTCGGTCGATATCCATCCGGAGCGCCGGGTAAT
Source organism: Geobacteraceae bacterium (assembly GCA_024281055.1). Taxonomy (GTDB): domain Bacteria; phylum Desulfobacterota; class Desulfuromonadia; order Geobacterales; family Geobacteraceae; genus JAMXLF01. The sequence continues at coordinate 35,142 of JAMXLF010000003.1, read as the reverse complement.
CCAGGTCTTGGGGAATGTAGACGTCCGCCACCCCCTTTATCTTGCGGATCTGCTCGGCCAGCTTCTGGGCGGTGTCAAAGGCGGCCGACATGTTGGAACCTGCCACTTGGACATCGATCGGCGCCGGCATCCCCATGTTAAGGACGGCATCCACAAGACCGCCGGACTGGAAGTAGGCGGTCAGTTCGGGAAAGTCAGAGGCTATGCGCCGCTTCAGCCGATCCATGTACTCGTAGCTGCCTACCTTGTGATCTTCCTTCAGGCTTACCTGCACGAACGCAGTGTGCATGGCGGAGTTGGGGGTATAGATCGCGGAGAAATCCGGGGTCGAGCCGATATTGGATACGACCATGCCGAGGTCTTCGGGTGAAACCTCTTTTCGGACGAGGTCCTCGACCTTGGCAACCTCGTCCTCCGTCACAGAGAGCCGCGTGCCGGAAGGTGCCTTGAGGTTGATCACGAATTGCCCGGCGTCAGTGCGCGGGAAAAAGGAAACTCCCAACAGCGGGAAGAGCGCGAGACTGAGGACGAAGATCACGGCAAAGCCCGCCAGCGTCGCGACGGGACGCTGCAGTGTCAGGGCGACGGCCCGGTCGTAGAACTTGAGAAATCCCTCGAAGCGGTCGTTGAACCAGATATTGAAGCGCTCGCCGAGGGTAAACCGCCCCTTGGTATGGCAGACCGTGACGGGCGCCTCCGCCGCCGGCGTGCCGTGGTGGGCGGGCGCCTTGATGAAGCGAGCGCAAAAGAGCGGCACGACGGTCATGGCCACGACGTAGGAGGCAAAGAGGGAGAGGACGACGGCTAGGGCCAGGGCGGAGAAGAGGAACTTGCTCACCCCGTAGAGGAAAGTGACCGGGAAGAACACCACCACCGTCGTGAGAGTGGCGGCCAGAACGGGGAGGGCCACTTCCCGCCCTCCCTTTTCGGCGGCCACCTCAGGAGACTCGCCCAGTTCCAGGTGCCGATAGATGTTCTCGAGAACGACCACCGAGTTGTCGATCAGCCGCGAGAAGGCGAGCGCCAGCCCCCCCAGCACCATGCTGTTCACGGAGCCCTTGCCCATCGCCAGCATGATGAACGTCGCCAGCGCCGAGAGGGGAATGGAAAAGAAGACTGCCACGGTGGCGCGCATGCTGCCGAGGAAGACCAGGATCATCACCGACGTGAGGAAGAGGCCGATGGCCCCTTCGTGCAGCAGTGTCTCGATGGCGGTCTTTACGAATACAGACTGGTCGAACACCACCCGGCTCACCAGCTCCTTCGGCACGTCGAACAGCCGCTTCACCGCATGCTTGATTCCATCCACGACAGCGATGGTGTTCGTGTCCCCCCCCTGCTTCAAAACCGGGAGATAGACCGACCGTTGGCCATCGACGCGGACGATGTTCGTCTGGATCTGCTGGGCGTCCTTCGCCGTGCCGATATCGGCCACCCGCACGGGGGCCTGGTTGACCATCTTGATCGGCAGCTCGTTGATCTGGTCGATGGTGTCGAGCTGGCTGTTAGTGTAGATGTTGTAGTCGAGGGGCCCTATCTGGACGTCGCCGGAGGGAAGGATCAGGTTCGACTCGTTGATCGACCGCACCACGTCCATGATGCTCAGCTGATGGGCCTCAAGCTTGTGGGGGTCGGTGTAGACCATGATCTGGCGGTAGCGGCCGCCGAACGGCTGCGGCACGCTGGCGCCGGGAACGCCGGCGATCTGGTTGCGCACCTGGAATTGCGCCAGGTCACGCAGCATCGTCTCATTCAGCCCTTCCCCCTTCAGGGTCACTAGGCAGACCGGGAGGCTCGAGGCGTCGAACTTCAGCACCACCGGCGGCAGGGTCCCCGGCGGCAGCCGCCGCAGCTGGGCCATGGCCAAGTTGGAGATGGCGGTTACCGCCGAATCGGGGTTGGTGCCGGGCTGGAAATAGACCTTGATGACGCTCACCCCTGGGAGGGAGCGCGATTCGATGTGTTCGATGCCGCTCCCCAGGGTGAAGAAGCGCTCGAAGCGGCTGGTGATGTCGGTTTCGATCTGCTCGGGGGGCATCCCTGAGTAGAAGGTCGCCACGACCACCACCGGGATGTTCATCGAGGGGAACATGTCCACCGGCATCCGGTTCAGGCTCGATACCCCCACCACCAGAACGATCAGGCTGACGACTATGATGAAATACGGATTACGAATGGCAAAGCGTGACACAGAGAACCTCCTAGCGGCCGTTCGAGGACGGCGCTCCGCCCAGGGTTGTGACCTTCGGTTGCACCGTCTGACCGGCATGCAGGCTCGACCGCCCGCTGATCACGACAGACTCCCCTTCCTTGAGACCCGACACCACTTCCACCTTGGAGGCCGTTTCGAGCCCCAGGGTGACCTGCCGCACTTCTATACGGTTATCAGCCGTGACCGCCATCACCTGACCGGTGCGGGCCGCCCCGGCACTGCCCGCAGAACCCGCGGCCTGGCCGGCGGTGGCAGTGGCGGTGAGGTCGACCGCGGTAACGGGAATCGCCAGCACCCCCTTGCGCTGCTCCAGCCCGAGGCGGACCTCCGCGTACATCCCCGGCACCATGACCGAATTCGGGTTCGCCACATCGATCTCCGTGTCCATGGTGCGCGTACTCGGTGAAAGCTTATCGGCAAACCTGGTCACCTTACCAGAGAACAAACGATTGAGCGTCGGCACGCGCACGTCCACCTGCTGCCCCACGCGAACGGTGGGGACCGCCGACTCGGGAACCGGTATGACGATCCGAAGCATGCTGTTCTGGGAGAGACGCACCACGGGCATCGCCTGGGTCTGGGATGCTGTGCCGGCCTGAATCATCGAGCCGATGTCGGCGTAGCGCTTGGTTATCACACCGTCGAAAGGTGCGGTAACCCGCGCGTAATCGAACATCGTCTTAACCCTGTTGAGGGCGGCGCGGTTTTCGCGGACCTGTTCGTTGGCCACTTCGAGACTCGACTGCGCCGCCGCCACCTGGGCCTCCGTGGCCAGGTCCTTGCTCCGGGCATCGTCAATCTCCTGCAGGGCAATCAATCCGGGGCGCTGTGCAGCGACACCTGCCAACCGGGTATACGAAAGATGCGCTATGTCATGCAGCGATTGCGCCCGGTGCAGCTCGTCCCTGGCGCGGACCGCCTGGGCCTCGCTCGCTTTCAACGCGGAAGTCGCCCGCGCCAGGTCGTCCGCCATCTCCGGGACTTCGAGCACGGCCAGCAACTGACCCTTCCTCACCCTGTCCCCGATATCGACATGAATGGCCTTGACGTATCCCGCCACCTTGGCCATGACTTCTATCTCCTGAAACGGCCTCAACTCGGCGGTCAGGGCAAGGTCACGCGCCAAGTCCTCCGGCGCGGCCTTGGCCACCGCCACCGTGGGCGACGAGGCCACCGTGGCCGTCTCCTTGCCGGTCTTTGAGCAGGACGTGACGAACAGGACAGCAATGGCGAGCGCCAGCGCGCCCGCAGCAGGTGCAACGAATCTTGGCATTGTAATTCTCCTGGTATATGGAGTTATGTATTAATCCATGACGTTTTCGTACCTGCGCACGAATTCGTACTATTTTCTCCAAACTTCGGGCGGTCATTTTGTCGGACGCACGAAACTGTGTGGTGTCTCGGATCAAAAGCAATCGTCGGAACTGAATCTGTCCGGCCTCTCCGGGAGCAGTATCGATGGAGAGAGTTATTTTTTTCAACCACGCGTGCGTGGCATCATGAGAAGTATCTGGCTATTTAGTACTGATAATGGATAAACAGGAAATTTCAAGCACGGAATGCGGGTGGAGCCCGGGAGGGAATGGTGAGAACTACATTGGCAGGAGTTGTGCCGTCTTCGAAACGGCAGATTGAGACGCGCACGGGCAACGTCGCGGGCAGTGCGACGCATCGGCACACATCAGCTGTCTGTCCGTTCTTCTCGATCCCCGTCTGGGCTGCTTTGGTCTGGGATTCGACGACGGCACGGATTTGTGCCTTGGAGGCAGAGGTCCTGGGAACATTCGGCGTCCGCATCCCCAGAAAGACCAAGAAGAAGGTGATGCTGACGATCGCCGGCATCAAAAGCATTTTGCTGGTGAATGAATTTCGCAATGCTTTCATGAGGAGTAAGTCTATACCAAAAAAAGAATGTTTAGCAAGCAATTTCTTTGTGTACAAACAACTGAGCAACAGAAGGTTTTAGCACTTGTCGCTTTCGCGTATGGCCTGCAAAAGCTTTTCGGGGGCAAAATCCGGCGCCAGACAGACCTCGATGATGCGCCGGTCCTGCCGCCGCATACGCTCGGCGACCTCCTGAAGTTCCGCCGCGATCTCGATGGGGATGGCGAAGACGCCGTGGCAGTCTGCGTACAAAAGATCTCCCGGCCGCACTTTAAGCCCAAAAATCTCGACCGGGACGCCGAAGTCGATGACATGCATGAAGGAGTGCGACACCGTAAGGGATGCCGCGAACACCGGCAATCCCAGATTCCGGATGCCATCAAGGTCGCGAACCGAACCGTTGGTAATCGCGCCGCTACAACCGAAGGCCTTGAGGATGGCCGCGTGCACTTCCCCGATGCAGGCCCCTGCTCCTGAGTCCGTATCGATGCTTTCACACACCGCTATTCTGGGGCGGGGCAGGCGTTCGATCTCCCCCCACCAGTCGGTCCGGTCATCAAACCGCCCGCCGGTGACCGGCGGATCGGCCGACTTAACGCGGTACGTCGCGGCATAACCGAGAATCCGCTCGTCCGATCCGGTCACGCAGCTCAGCCCCGGACGGGTAAACCCCTCGTTGCGCAACCGGACGCCGAAGCATTCGATGGCGTTGGCGATGGTACAGGTATCGAAACGCCGGATGGCATCGAGTTGTTCCTGAGTCAGCACTTCCTTTGGATATGCGTTATCGCGCTCCATCTGCTCTCCTCCATCTGCCGTACTTGCGGGGTGTTGAGCCAACCTCTCATGAAATGAGCAAACCAGATTTTCCCATCGGTGTCAACGAACTTCCCGCAAAACCCTGCTCAACGCGAGGCCAAAGGCCCTTGCTCCGCGATTTCTCGTATGCAAACACGAAAACCCGCTCAAGGCGGGTTTTCGTGTTCCGGCCCAAGGAGTCCTTCGGCCGCGGGTCAAAGACATTTTAATGGGACGTCTGGCAAAGCTCGGTCAGAGCGCCTTGGCTGCTCTTGGGATGGACAAAGGCGATCAGCGTCCCGTGGGCACCTTTGCGCGGGGTCCGATCGATCAGCCGCGTCCCTTCATTCTCCAGTTTGGCAAGGGCCGCCGCGATATCATCCACCTCGTAGGCCAGGTGGTGAATGCCGGGGCCGTTTTTCTCCAGGAACCTGGCCACCGGGCTCTCCGGGGAGGTGGGCTCGAGGAGTTCGATCTTCGACTCCCCTACCTGGAGCATGGCAACCTTGACCTTCTGGTCCGCGACCTCTTCGATGCCTTGCACGGCCATGCCGAGATTGTCACGGTAAAAGGGGAGCGTCTCCTCAAGAGAGGTAACGGCGATCCCGATGTGGTTGATCTTTTTGAGCATGGTAACCCCCGTAAGACGTGAAATGTGAGACGTAAACCGGATCGAAGTCTTTGCGTCTTACGTCTTACGTCTCATGAGATTTATAAAACCACCGTCTCCCGATGCTTGCCGAACACCTCGCGGAACACGTCGGCGATCTCGCCCAGCGTGGCATAGACTTTGACGGCATTCAAGATATGGGGCATGAGGTTGTCGGTCCCCTTGGCCGCCACCTCCAGCGCCGAGAGGGATGCCTGGACCTTGGCCGCGTCCCGCTTCTCCTTCATCTTCGTCAGGGCTTTTTTCTGGGCGAGTTCCACCTCGTCCTTGATTTTCAGGAGATCCGCTGGCGGCGGCTCCTGGATGGTGAATTTGTTCACCCCGACGATCACCTGGTCGCCCGATTCGATCGCCTTCTGGTAGGCGTAGGCGGAGTCCTGGATCTCCTTCTGCTGGAAGCCGCGCGAAATGGCCTCCACCGCCCCGCCGAGCTGGTCGATCTTCTCAATGTAGGCGAAAGCGGCCTGCTCGATTCGGTCGGTGAGCGATTCCACGAGAAAGCTCCCGGCAAGGGGATCGACGGAGTCGGCTGCCCCGGACTCGTAGGCGAGGACCTGCTGGGTTCTGAGGGCAATCCGCACGGAGTCCTCGGTGGGAAGGGCGAGGGCCTCGTCCCGGGAGTTGGTGTGGAGCGACTGGGTGCCGCCGAGCACCGCAGCCAGCGCCTGGATGGTAACCCGCATGATGTTGTTGTCCGGCTGCTGGGCGGTCAGGGTGCAGCCGGCGGTCTGGGTATGGAAGCGGAGCATCATCGAGCGGGGATCCTTGGCCTTGAAGCGCTCTTTCATGATCTTTGCCCACATCCGGCGGGCAGCGCGGAACTTGGCCACCTCTTCGAGGAGGTTGTTGTGGGCGTTGAAGAAGAACGCGAGCCGGGGGGCGAACTCGTCCACGTCGAGCCCCGCCCTGATGGCTGCATCCACATAAGCAATGCCGTCTGCCAGGGTGAACGCCACCTCCTGGACTGCGCTTGAGCCGGCTTCGCGGATATGGTAGCCGGAAATGCTGATCGTATTCCATTTGGGCACGTGGTCCCTACAGAAGGCGAAGATGTCGGTGATGATCCGCATCGACTCCCTGGGGGGATAGATGTAAGTGCCTCGGGCCATGTACTCCTTGAGGATGTCGTTCTGGATGGTGCCGGAGATCTTGTCGGCCGAAACGCCCTGCTTCTCGGCCACCGCGATGTACATGGCGAGGAGGATCGCCGCCGTGGAGTTGATGGTCATGGAGGTGGAGACCTGGTCGAGGGGGATGCCGTCGAAGAGGATCTCCATGTCGGCCAGCGAGTCGATGGCGACCCCCACCTTGCCCACCTCACCCTGGCTCATGGCCGCGTCGGAGTCATACCCCATCTGCGTCGGCAGGTCGAAGGCGACGGAAAGCCCGGTCTGGCCTGCCGCCAAGAGGTACTTGTACCGCTCGTTCGACTCCCGGGCGGTGCCGAACCCGGCATACTGCCGCATGGTCCAGAAACGGCCGCGGTACATGGTCGGCTGCACCCCCCTGGTGAACGGATACTCCCCGGGAAAGCCGAGAGCGTCCGCGTAGCCGGGATAGTCGAACCCAGGGGTGAAGCAGCGTTCCAGCTCGATCCCAGAGGTGGTCCGGAACTCGGACTTGCGCTCCGGTGCCTTGGCTATGTTCTTGGCGACAATGGTGTCCTGCCAGTTCTTTTTCCTATCGGCGATGCCCATTACGTTCTCCTTCGAAGATGATGAATGCAGAACATCCCCTTCCTCCTCGGCGGCCAAAAACCCTCAATGCCGGCAGGGAAAGGGGATGTCAAAGGCATTAACGAACCGCGAATGTCCGATCAGAGAATCTGCTTGACCAGAGCCAGCACTTCGGCATTGATCTCGTCCGGGTGTCGGCTGGCCGGTGCATCGACTCTGACGCCGTGCCAGCGGGGGATTTCCTTGAGATAGAATTCCCGCATCTGTTCATAAAACTCGAGCCCCCCCTCGTGGTGAATCTGCAGCACTTCCTCGATCCGTTCACAGGCCTCGTTCGCGGGGACATCCATGAAGATGGTCAGGTCGGGATATATCTCGTCTTCGAAAAGGAAGCCGCGGGAGATCTTGTCCAGGTGCCGCAGCACGTCAAAATGTTTCGTGTAACCGCTCATCCAGACATTGGCCAGGGAGGAGATGCTCGACTGCTTGCAGAGCACGATCTTGTCCTGCTGCAGCGCCGGCTCAACGACATTCTTGAAGATTTCGCACCGCACCGCCCCCTCGAACAGGAAATCTGCCCGGGGTGTTTTGCCAAACGGCCAGTTGAGCATCGTAGCGCCCCCCAGCTCCTGGACCCGCCCTGAATCAGGATTGGCGCACTCGACCACATCGTAGCGCTGCTCGACCAGCGCCTTATGCAACCCGACAATGGCTGCTTTGACCGACTGCCCCGAGCCGTTGATCCCCTCGACTACGATAAATTTCCCTTTTCTCACGATATCCTCCTAGATGGTGTCCATCCTGAAACTCCGGATGTGACACTAACAGTTTCCTAGATGATCGCCTTCAGATAGGCGAGGGTCTTTTCCCGCTTCTGCCGCTTTATTTCTTCCGGGTCCACTTCCACGAATTTCTCGTCCGGTGTGACCTTGAACAGCGGCTGCCCCTTCTGGACGATGCTGCCGTCCGCTCCCTGCATGATGATCCTGTCGATGGTGCCGGAAAAGGTGGCCCGGACCGTGTTGAACATCTTCATGACCTCGATGATGTAGAGGGCCTGCCCCTTCTCGAAGTGCATCCCTTCGGAGATGAACGCCGGCATGCCGGGCGCCTCCTGGCCGTAGTACATGCCGCCGCAGATGGCGACGATCTCGTCGGCCTTGGTGGCCGGCGGCGGGACCAGCACCTTCTTCATCCGGGCCTGCAGTTCCGCATCGTGGAGATAATCGGGAATCGTCACTTCCAAGTCGTCTTCCACCTTGAAATCCCAGAACTTGACGTTCTCGGCAACGAGGAACAGCATGCCGAGCAGTTCCAGGCCGGCCTCGAAGCCCATATGGGCGGACTGGATCTCCGCCCACTCCTCGGGCGAAAAGCCCCCTTGCGGTTTTTCCTTGGTGATGATCGCCGAAAGCTTGTCGAATTCGTGCATCCCCAGCTGGAACTTCCCGGACAGGGTGGTGTAGAAACGGAGCCCTTTCTGGAGCAGTTCGTCGTCATGGCTCCAGATGACCTCGGCAGCCGGGGCGGCCGGATCGTACTGCATGTTCAGGTACTCGTAGAGATCCGCCAGGATGACGAAGGGGTTGTCATGCCACACCACCTTCCCCTTCTCCATGGTGAAATTCTTCCGGTTGACGGAGAGCCAGCCCGAGAGGAGATGGGGGTCTTCCAGCAGCTTGTCCATCGGGCGGGTAACCAGCGTCCCCTTTCGGTCGAGGATCTGCGACATGGACTTGCCGATGGCCGGGTCATCCGGGAACTCATCGGCCATCTTCTTGGCGTAGTGCTTCTTCAGCGCCAGGAAGGCCGCGACCGTGTCGATCTTGCTCGCCTCTTCCTTCAACAGGCCGACCAGGGTGAGGTACGGTACGACGAAGCGAGTGGTCGGCTTAGCCATGACGTTCTGCCCGAGGAACCAGTTGACGAGACCGTAGTGGAATTCCAGGTTGGTGGCCAGATCGCTGCCGCGCAGGTTGGTCGTGCCCAGCACCCTGGCGAGGTGCTCATAGCTGGCGAGCCGGTCCTCACCCCTGGTCAGGAGCAGGGCGATGTTGGAATCGTAAGCGCCGGCAACCTTGTAGCGCATGAACATGCCGGTATCCGGGTTCACCAGGCAGATACCCTGGTCGTCACGGATTTCGCCTTCGATCGGCTTTGACCAGTAGCGGATCATGCCGCCGGCATGGGGCGACAGCGATGCATCGGTAGCGTTGAGACGGGCCTCGGCGCCGGCCCCGAAACGGGGAATGCGCTCCGGTTTGGGGAGCCGTTTCTTGTGTCGGGCCAGCAGGGCCATGGCCTCCACCAGCGACTCGACGATGAAGAAGTCGTTCTTGTCCTTGGGATTGGTGAACTTGAGCGAGTAGCAGAGTTCGGAAACCCGGTGCTCCACCTGGATCCGGGTGTTCACCTCCATGAAATAGTAGCGGTCCCGGTCGACGATGCACTCGAAGGTGGAGGCGGAGTCGAGTCCGACGGCCACACCGAACTTTGCGGCATCCTCTTCCATCCGTTTCAGCACCTTCAAGTCACTCTCCAGGGCCTTCACCTCGGCCTTGCGTCCCGCCTTCTTCGCCGTTTCGATGGCGCGCGCCAGCCCTTCCTGGGTGACGGAAACTTCCAGCAGCTTCTGCTCGTGCATCTGCAGGGAGCAGTCGCGGCCGCCCAGCGACACGCACCACTCGCCGTTCCCCACGAGCTGGATCTCATTGTGGCGGGTCTGCTCGATGTTCAACTCGATCAGGACGTTCTTGTTGTCGCCGACACCGTTGGCCTTGACCTCGTTCAACACCTCCCGCACCAGGGTCGGGGCTTCGGCGGCGGCTTCCCTGATCTGCGTGTCGGTGGGGTTCTTGGCCGTCAGGAGCGATGCGCCGAGGATGCGCTGCCCCTTCCCGCCACCGCCGCCGATGGCCTTCAGGCGGATCCGGCTCCCCGGGAACTCCTTGAACATCTGCTCCACTTCCACCTTTACCTGGGCGCAGAGCTCTTCGATGGTGTAGAGGTCGATCCCCTTTTCGTAGCTGGCATAGAGGATCTGGTCGGCCAAGTCCTCAAGGGAGAGCTTGGTGTCCTTCGCCACCTGGGCGTCCAGCTCGATCCCTTCGGCCTTGACCAGAGCCAGTAGCTGGTCGCGGGTCGGGTGCTTCTTCACCAGGGTCCGGGCCGTGACATTGTTGATGCCCGGGGTGACGCTCACCCCCACCTGCAGGGCGGTCCGCTTGGCCTCGTCCTTCTTGCCCGCATCGGCCTGGGTGCGGGAGTTGGGGCCGATGAACGCCAAGCCCGCCTTCTCGATCTCCGCCACGAACTCCTCATCCTCAGCCATGAAGCCGTAGCCGGCGAACACCGAATCATAGCCGTTGTCGAGGGCGATCTGGATGATCTGTCCGATCCGCTCGACCCGCTCCTCCTTGCTGGCGCCGGTATAGTCGGGCACCCGGTGGACGCGGTTCGAGTCGGTCAGCTGGCGCAGCTCGGGCGCCAGGGCATTGGCGTAGACAATCGAGTCCTTCTCGGAGAGAAGAATGCCGTAGTGGGTCATCCCCATCTCTTCGAACACATCCATGGCTTCCTTGCGGATCGGGCCACGACAGACGATGAGCGGTTTCAGATCCACACAGGCGAATGAGCGGACCCATTCGGACGGTGAGTTACCCAGGCGGCGGTCCCGGTGAATCATGGGGTTGTTCATGTACAGGTCGGTCATTGGTTTCTATCTCCAATTCGTTCGAATTCGCCTTCAAACGTATAGCTGCGTTGGCATCGTCGGGACAATCCTCGACGTAGCGCTGCTACGCCTGCGGTTGTCCCTCCTTGCCGCCTTGCTCTCCGTCCGAATTCGAATTCGTTGATTTAAATTTCTCAATAACAGATCCGATTTAGTGGAACTCGCGCTGGGGTCCGCCCATCGGCCCCGGTTTGTAGTGACGCAGCAGGAAGTTCATGTTTTCACCAAGCACCTGGCGCAGGTCGGTCGGCATGACGATCGAGGAGATGGAGCCCAGGGCCAAACCCTCCTTCGGGTTCATCAGCTCCTTTTCGTAGCGCTGGTTGAGGAGTGCTTCCTGCCCCTTCAGCCACTCGGCCGCTTCCTTCTCCGCGTCCTGCTTGGCTGCAGCCGCTTCCATGCCGCACTTGATCCGCTCCTCGGCCCCTTTCTTGGCCATTTCGGCAGCGGCCCCCCGAATCTTGCGCAGCTCGTCTTTGTAGACGAACTCTTTGCCGGCCGGCCCCATGACCGCCAGGCGCGTGGTGGGGAGCGCCAGCACCAGGTCGGCGCCGGTAGGATAGTTGTTGTATGACGCATAGGCGCCGCCGAAGGCGTTGCGCAGGATCAGCAGGATCCGGGGCGTGCGGACGTCGACGATGGAATCGAGCATGGAGCGTCCTGCCTGCACGATGCCCCGCGATTCCTGCTCGCGGCCGGGGAGGAACCCGGTGGTGTCTTCCATGAAGATGATGGGGATGTTGTAGATATTGCAGAAGCGGACAAACCGGGCGATCTTCACCGCGGAATCGCAGTCGATCTGGCCGGAGGCGACCGCCGAGTTGTTGGCGCAGAAACCGACGACGTTGCCCCCGAGGCGTCCGAAGGCGGTAACCACCTCCCTGGCCCGTTCCGGCTGCAGCTCGAAGTAGTCGCCGTGATCGCATATCTGCTGGATGACGATGGACACGTCGAACGGCGTGTTGAAGCCGGTCGGCGAGTTGAAGGCCTTCTTCAGCAGGGTGTTGATTTCCCAGGTCTTCCGGTCGAGGGGATCGCTCGTCTCCTGGAACGGCGGGGCAACGCTGTTGTTGTCCGGGATGTAGGAGAGGAGCCGCATCGCCGTCCGCAGGGCCGCCACTTCGTCTGCAACGGTAAGGTCGGCCACGCCGGATCTGCCGTGCACCTTGGGGCCACCCAGCTCTTCGGGGGTGATGTCTTCGCCCAGCACCGACTTGACGACGCCGGGTCCGGTGAGGCCGAAAAAGGTCTCGTTGGGCTGAATGACGAAGCTTCCCTGGCGCGGCAGGTAGGAACCGCCCCCCGCATTGAAGCCGAACATGCACATGATGGAGGGGACCACGCCGCTGATCTTGCGCAGGGCGGTGAACGCCTCGGCGTAGCCGTCGAGGCCACCGACCCCGGCCGGCACGAAGGCGCCCGCCGAATCGTTCATGCCGATGAGGGGGATCCCCTTTTCGCCGGCCATGTTGAAGAGCCGGGCCAGCTTGCTGCCGTTGGTGGCATCGATGGAACCGGCCCGCACGGTGAAGTCATGGCCGTACACTGCCACGTCCCGGCCGCCGATGTTGAGGATCGCGGTCACCAGCGAGGCACCGTCGAGGTTCTTCCCCCAGTTCTGGTAGAGGACGTTGGGAGCCTTGTCGGAAAGGACGCGAATCCGTTCCCAGACGGTCATCCGCTTCTTGAAGTGCTGTTTCTCGATCTGGTCGATTTTCACCGACTTGATGGGGCGTTGAATGAGGTCGTAGCCTTCCTTCATCGCCTCCTCGTAGCCCCCCGTCGTTCGGGAGATCTCGCCCGGGATGGTAAATTCGACTTTCTCGGGTGGATCAAAGGGATTTTTCAGTGAAGGTTTAATCGCATTCTTGGACATGTCCGTCATCCTTCCGGTATTAAAATTTTTCACCAGCGACAATCGTTCCAATTTCGTTTTGAAGCTATCGTCTTCTGCAAGGGTGGTTTATCGATGGCCGCGTCCGCCAACCGGCCGACGGTGCCTGTTTCGGCTACAATTCCGGAACGGCGCATACCGCATACCGTATACACATGGAGTTAAAAAAAACAGGGCATGTACTGAAAACAAGCCCTGCAGAATTTTGAAGGAATCCCTACCGCGTAACGACCGCCAGCACCTTGACCTCGGAGCCATCCCGGGAAAGAAGCCGGTGTTTCAGGGAGGAGTCGAAATAAACGCAGTCACCTTCTTCGAGGGGAATCCGTTCCTCATCAAGGAGGAGTTCCGCCGTACCGTTCATGATAAACAGGAATTCCTCGCCGTCATGGCTGTAGGTATTCTCCTCGGCGGCCTTTTCCGTCACGGTCAGGAGGAACGGCTCCATCTTCTTGTTCTGCTTGCGAAAGGAGAGCGACTCGTAGGAATACCCCTGGCTGGTGCCGGAGCGGGAAATAACCCGCGGGATCTGCTTCCGCTCACCCTTACGGACTACCTCGTAGCGGTACTCCTCTTCGTCCTCGGTGAAGAAAATCCCGATTTTCACGTCGAAGAACTTTGCGATCTTCGAGAGGGTGGCAATGGGGGGAGATACGTTATTGTTCTCGATCTGCGAGATGAGTGCCGGCGAAAAGCCGGTTTCCTTGGCCACCGCCTGGAGGGTCATCTTTTTTGCGATGCGGAGTTTCTTGATTTTAGCCCCGATATTGTAATCGGTCATCCCATGTCTCCAAGGGAAATAAAACTGGTTTTTATTTCCGCAGAAAAATAAACAATTTAGATTCTAATGTCAATAAAAAATATTTTACCCGCCTTAAAAATGGCTGGCATCAAAATGCATCTGAAACAGGGTCGGAAAGAGGGCTTCGCGGCAACGAATCAGCGGCTTTCCGGGGTGCCGACCGGTTTTTTAAAACAGCTTATCGCCTCCTGCAACAGCCTCGTCCCGCAAGATCAGCGCAGGCGGCGGGCCAGGATCTCCAGCGTGTGCATCACCCGGGTCTTTGCACCGCGGTGATGGAGCCCGTCGGCAAGCTGCATCATGCAGCCGGGGCAGCCGGTCGCCACCACGGAGGCACCGCTCTTCTCGATGGCGGCCGCCTTCGGGGCATTGATGGCGAGGGAGGTATCGTAGTGGTAGACGTTGAAGGTGCCGCCGAGGCCGCAACACTTGTCGGCCCCCTCCATCTCAAGGAACTCCACCCCAGGGGTCTCCCTGAGGAGCTCCCGCGGCTGGCGGGTAACGGCACGCGTCCGCAAGTGGCACGGGTCGTGGTAGGTGACCGCGAGCTGCTCGCCGGCACCGGTTTCCTCGGGATGGAGCCCGAGCTTCTGCAGGAGGACCGCCGCGTCGATGTTCTTTGCCGCCAGGGCATCGAGGCGGGCCTTAAGCTCCGGGTGGCGCTTGCCGACCACGAGGGGGTAGAGCTTGTGAAGCGCTCCGCCGCAGGTAGCGCAGGCGGTGACGATGTAGTCGGCCTCGAACTTTTCCAGAGCGGCGAGATTCTTCTCCGCCAGCTCCCGCACCGTGGCCAGGTCACCGCCGGACATCCCCGGCAGGCCGCAGCACTGCTGCTCCTTGGGGATGATGACGGTGCACCCCAGGTGGCGGAAAAGGGCGAGGGCTGCCTCGCCGATCTCCGTATAGACGAAGTTGGTCATGCAGCCGACGAAGTAGACGATGCGCGGCTTGCCCGGCTCTCCTTCGATCACCTCGGGATGGCGGTCCATGAACGGTTTCTTCGCCAACTGGGGGATGTGGCGCTTGCCGCCGATGAAGGGGAGGGGAAACCGGAGCCTGAGCCCCGAGGTCCGGGGAACCTTGCGGAAGAAGAGTGGCCCGAGGAGGGCGGCCATCGCCGCCCCCATGTTCATGAGCCTGCGGTTCCGGATAACCCGGCCGACCGCCCTGTGGAAGGTGGTGAGCCCCCGCTGGGCCGCCAGTGCCTCGCGGGCGGCAATGACGATCTCGTCGGTCGGGACGTCGTTCGGACACTTCTCCACGCAGCTGCCGCAGAGGAGGCACTTGGACATGGCCAGGTAGGTCTGGTCGTCCAGGGAGATGTCCCCCTTCATCAGATGCTGGGCAAGGGCCACCTTTCCCCGGGCCACGGCCGGCTCCCGCCGCAGCTCCTGGAACGCGGGGCAGTGGGCACGGCAGGCGCCGCATTTCACGCACTTCTTCAGTTCCTGCTCAACTCTTTTCAACGGATCCATTCAAAACCTGTTGTTCAATGTTCAAGGTTCAAGGTTCAACGTTCAAGGTTTGTTTCTGTTTTCAACACAGAACGTTGAACATTGAACGTTGAACGGGTTTTATTCCAACGGAAACATTTTGCCGGGATTCAAGATATTGTTCGGGTCCAACGCCTTTTTTATCGCCTGCATCGCCGCCACCTGCTCCGGCTTCAGCTCCAGGTCGATGTACGGCTGCTTGGCGAGCCCGACGCCGTGCTCGCCGGACATGGTGCCGCCAAGATCGAGGGCCGCCTGGAAGATCTCCCGGATCGCCCCATGGGCCTTCTCCTCCATCCCCGGGATCTCCTTGTCGATCATGACGTTCACGTGGATGTTGCCGTCCCCGGCGTGGCCGAAGTTCACGATGGGGATGGCGTACTTCCCGGCGATGGCGTCAATCCGCCGGATGACGTCGGGTACTCGGCTTCGCGGCACGACGATGTCCTCATTGTACTTGGTCGGGTTCACGTCGCGCAAGCTGGGCGACACGAGCCGGCGCACCTTCCAGAGCGCCTCGGCCTCGGCGGCATCCTTCGCCACCTTGCATTCCACGAGCCCGAGCGGCGCAACCAGCTCCTGGATCCGGGCCGCCTGCTTCTCGATCAGCTCCCGGTCGCCGTCCACCTCGATGAGGAGGACCGCCCGCCCCGTCTCGGGGATGCCGAGGCTGAAGCGCTTTTCCACGCACTGCAGCGTCGCGTGGTCCATGAACTCCAGGGTGGTGGGGATGATCTTGTTGCCGATGATGGTCGAGACCGCCCGGGCCGCGCCGTCGATGGAGTCGAAGATGGTGAGCATGGTCTTCTTCGCCTCCGGGAGCGGCAGGAGCTTGAAGATGATCTTCGTGATGACACCGAGGGTCCCTTCGCTCCCGCAGAGAAGGCGGGTAAGGTCGTACCCCACCACCCCCTTGTAAGTCTCGCCGCCGGTGCGGATGATCTCGCCGGTGGGGAGAACCACCTCCAGCCCCATCACGAAGTCGCGGGTGACGCCATACTTGACGCAGCGCGGTCCACCAGCGTTCTCGGCCACGTTGCCGCCGAGGGTCGAGAACTTGAGGGACGCCGGGTCGGGGGGGTAGAAGAGGCCGAGCTTCTCCACGGCCAGTTGGAACTCCTCCGTCACCACCCCCGGCTCCACCTCGGCGATCAGGTTCTCGGTGTCGATGCGGAGGATCCTGTTCATCCGGGTGGTGACAAGGACGATCCCGCCCCCCTTGGGAAGGGCCCCGCCGGTGAACCCGCTCCCCGCACCCCGGGGAAAAACCGGAAACCCTTGGGTATTGGCGAGCCTCAGGACTTCCGCCACCTCCGCGGCGCTCCCCGGGTGGACGACGGCATCGGGGAGAAACTCGAACTGGGTGGCGTCGTAGCCGTAGCAGATGAGGTCCTGGCGGTCGGTGGCGACATTCTCCGCGCCGACGATGGCTTTCAATTTTTCGATTATGCGAGATTCAAGCATGAACACCTCGTTCAATGTTCAACGTTCAACGTTCAGGTTATAAAGGCTGTTCAACGTTGAACATCGAACGTCGAACCTTGAACACGTTTTGCCACCGGCAAAACGCTCCCTCCCTCGGGGATGACGTACGCCGTGTAATCCTCCGGCAGGAGCGCCAGCGCCTCTGCCATGGCCGCATCGAGGGAGGCCGCCGGGGTCATCCCCATGGCTACGACCTCTTCCGGGGGAAAGTCGGAGACGAGGATCACCCGGAAGCGCTGTGCCTTCTGCAGGGTCGCGTAGGCGGTCTGGCCGTTTATCTCGTAGTGCTGCCGCAGCTGCGCTTCCAGCGTGGACAGTTCCCGGAAGCGGAACCAGTTGAAGAAGGTGGCGTGGCCGTAACCGTCCCGGCACTGGGCGAGGAGGATCATCACCCCCCCCTCCTTGAGGGCCTGGCTGCCGTACTCCATCGACTTGTGGGCCTGGATGAAGTTGATGTCCTTGGGGAAGCCGCCGCAGGAGACGACAACGAGGTCGGCCCGCTCACGGATCGGTGCGGCGAAGCGCTCCGCGTAGAACCGGCATCCCGCGATGTGGGCCTCCTGCCAGTCGCCGGCAAAGGCGGCGACGATCCGCTTGTCCGGACTAAGCACCGTATTGAGGATGAACGCGGGAGCGACCATGGCACAGGCCTCAACCATCGCCCCGTGGACCGGGTTGCCGTCCAGGCTCCCCGTGGTGGCCCGCGGGTTCCGTCCCGTCCCCGGCTCCGGATTGAGCACCGCGAAGTGGCTCGCCATGCAGCTCTTCCGGCTCGCCACCCCCGGCAGGATGCTCTTTCTCCCGCCGCCGAAGCCGGCGAAATAGTGATAGCCGATGGTGCCGGTGAGGATCACCCGGTCAGCCTCGGCAACGCTCCGGTTGATCGCCACCTCGATGCCGTTCGAGGTCCGGCCGAGGTAGACGAGCTTTCCCGCGTCGTCGCAGTCGTGGTCGGTCACCCTGATCCGGCCGTACAGCCCGCCCAGGATCTTTTTGTGCTCGCTCTCCGTCTGCCTGCGGTGGATGCCGAGGGCGATGACGATCTCGATATCCGCCTCCCGGACCCCGGCGGTTGTGAGCCGTTTCACGAGGAGCGGCAGGTAGATCTCGCTCCCGGTGTAGCGGGTGATGTCCGAGGTGACGATCACCACCCGTTCGCCGCGCTTGAAGCCATCCAGCAGCGGCCCACACTCTTCGAGGGCCGCGGAGACGATCTCTGCGGGCTCGTGCCGAGGTGTGTGGGCTGAAGCGCGGATAACGGAAAGAAGCCTTGCCGGTGGCAGGTCCACGGGGAAGGATGTGTCGCCGTAGCGCAGTTCCATAACCCTTTTATGATACAGTTTCGCGGCTTAAAGCGCAAGGTTTTCCAACTGGGGCGGAGAACGGCACCTGCGGCCGGCAGAGCAGCAGGTGACCCCTGCATGATTTTTTGCGCAGAAATTCAATAAAAGATTGACAAACCTGGGCATTTCCTATAACAATTTTTCGTTTTTGTGGTTGGCCCCGATAGAGATTTCCTTTTTCCGGATATAACGTCGAACAGCCTTTTGAAAGGCAATTACAGAGGAGGTTTTTTTTCATGGAACAGTATGCAGTAATCTTCGCCCTGGTCTGCGCCGTGGCAGCTGTCGCCTACGGCCTCATCTCGGCCCAGTGGATCCTGGGACTCCCCCAGGGGAGCGACCGGATGCGCCAGATCGCCGCGGCCGTCCAGGAGGGGGCGGGCGCCTACATGAAGCGCCAGTACACCATCATCGCGGTGGTGGGCGCGGTCATGTTCGTGGCGCTCTTCGCCACCTTGGGCGTCAAGACCGCCATCGGCTTCGCCATCGGCGCCATCTTCTCCGGGCTTACCGGCTTCATCGGCATGTTCGTCTCGGTACGCGCCAATGTCCGCACCACCGAGGCGGCCAAGTCGGGCATCCACAAGGCATTGAACGTCGCCTTCAAGGGGGGCGCCATCACCGGCATGCTGGTGGTCGGCCTAGGCCTTCTGGGGGTTGCCGGCTACTACCTGGTCCTGCAAAAGCTGATGCCCGAAGCGCCGGTCAAGGAAGTGGTCAGCCAGCTCGTCGGCCTCGGCTTCGGCGGCTCCCTCATCTCCATCTTCGCCCGCCTCGGCGGTGGCATCTTCACCAAGGGGGCCGACGTCGGCGCCGACCTGGTTGGAAAAGTGGAAGCGGGCATCCCCGAGGACGACCCGCGCAACCCCGCGGTCATCGCCGACAACGTGGGTGACAACGTCGGCGACTGCGCCGGCATGGCCGCCGACCTGTTCGAGACCTACGCCGTGACGCTCATCGCCGCCATGCTGCTGGGCGCCATCGCCTTCAACAACTTCGCCGGCGCGGTCAGCTATCCGCTCATCCTCGGCGGCATCTCCATTATCGCCTCCATCATCGGCACCTTCTTCGTCAAGCTGGGCGCCAGCCAGAAGATCATGCCCGCCCTCTACAAGGGGCTGATCGCCTCCGGCGTCATCGCCTGCATCGCCTTCTACTTCGTCACCGCCGCCATGTTCCCTGACGGGAACCCGACCGGCTTCAGCGCCATGAACATCTTCATCGCCGCCATCGTCGGCCTGGTCGTCACCGGCGCCATCTTCTGGATCACCGAATACTACACCGCCACCGAGTACGGCCCTGTCAAGCACATTGCCCAGGCCTCCACCACCGGCCACGCCACCAACATCATCGCCGGTCTCGGCGTTTCCATGAAATCCACGGCGCTGCCGGTCATCGTCATCTCCGCCGGCATCATCGTGGCCTTCAGCTGCGCAGGCGTCTACGGCATCGCCGTCGCCGCGGTCTCCATGCTGTCGCTTACCGGCATTGTCGTGGCAATGGACGCCTACGGCCCGATCACAGACAATGCCGGCGGCATCGCCGAGATGGCCGAGCTCGACGATTCGGTCCGCGCCGTCACCGACCCGCTGGACGCGGTGGGGAACACCACCAAGGCGGTCACCAAGGGATACGCCATCGGCTCCGCCGGCCTCGCTGCGGTCATCCTCTTCACCTCCTACGTGGATGAGCTGAAGGCCGCCGGGAAGATGGTCTCCTTCGACCTCTCCAACCCCAAAATTATCGTCGGCCTCTTCCTGGGCGGGATGCTCCCCTACTACTTCGCCGCCATGTGCATGGAAGCGGTCGGCAAGGCAGGTGGCGCGGTGGTCGAGGAAGTGCGCCGCCAGTTCCGCACCATCAAGGGGATCATGGAGGGGACCGGCAAGCCGGACTACGCCTCCTGCGTCGACATCGTCACCAAGACCGCCCTGAAGGAGATGGTCATCCCCGGCATCATCCCGATCGCCGCCCCCATCATCGTCGGCTTCACCCTCGGCGTGGAAGCCCTGGGCGGGGTAATCGTCGGCACCATCGTCACCGGCATCTTCGTCGCCATCTCCATGACCACCGGCGGCGGCGCCTGGGATAACGCTAAGAAGTACATCGAGGACGGCTACCACGGCGGCAAGGGTGGCGACGCCCACAAGGCTGCCGTCACCGGCGACACCGTCGGCGACCCCTACAAGGACACCGCCGGCCCGGCAGTCAACCCGATGATCAAGATCATCAACATCGTCTCGCTCCTCATCGTTCCGCTGCTGAGCAAGATGTAGCAGATCGAAGGAAGCAACACCGCACTAAAAAGGCGGCCCGGAAAATCGGGCCGCCTTTTTTCATTCTACGGACATGCTGTTGCAGGGCCTGCCAAGTGATGTTTAAATTGTTAGTAACATCCCTGGCAAATCCCGATATTCAAGCACGGGGAGCCAACAATCAGCGAAGGTGATTCCCCCGAAAACTCCGCCGGCCGCAAAGGAGCTATCTATGTTCAGAAAGCGCGCGGGAAGATATTTAGCTATATCGGCTTTACTGGCAGCGAACGGATGCGTGACCATGCCAACAGGCCCCAGCGTGCTGGTGCTGCCGGCACAGGGAAAACCTTTTGATGTTTTCCAATCGGAAGTTGGCAAATGCCAACAGTGGGCTAATAATCGGATGGGAAAATATTACGATTATTCCTCGTCCCAAGAAGCGCAATTTTATTACGATGGCGCCTATGTTCAATGCATGGTTTCTTACGGGAATCAAATACCGCGGCCAGTCCGCATGTATCGCTCGACACCAACGCCCCCGCCTGTGCAGCCTCCGGGAACAACTCCACCAGATTATTAAATTCAGTTCAAACACCGGTCAAGCCTGTGCGCTCTCCTTAGCGTTCCTCCTCGCGTTGGGCTCCCACCGAGCCGGTCCGCCCCAGCCCGAGGAAGACCAGCGCCATCGCCAGGTACCCCGCCGCCAGGTGCCAGACCAGGGGCTCGGGCGGTGCCCAGGGGAGAAAGAGCGCCCCAGACTCCAGGGGCGAGTGGATTGCCCCGCAGAGGGTGGCTGCCGCGCAGACGACGAGAAAGGCGGCCGCCCGCCGCAGCCGGTGGTCGAGGAGCGCGGCGAAGGCACCCCCCCAGAGAAGTGAGGTGACGATGAAGCCGTTGCCGAGGAGGAGGGTCGACTTGAAGGTGGCGGCGAGCTCGCCGGTGAGCTCGGAAGCCTTTTTCCCGAGGCCGGAGAGGAGGAGCCCCTGCTCCACCTGGACGAGGTAGGCGATGGTGGGAAGAAAGGCCAGGGCGATCGCCTTGAAGTGCCGCTGCGGAGTCGCCTCAAAGGCCTGGGCGGTGATCTCGATGCCGATGAAGACAAGGATCGGCGCCACCGCTGCCTCGGGGAGGAGGTCGACGCAGAAGGAGAGGTAGCCGAAGACCCCGCCGAGACCGATGAAGATGGCCGTCGCCAGGGTGTAGCCGGCCCTTCCCCCCATATCCTTGTATGCCGGGTGGCCGATGTACGGAGTCGACTGGATCACCCCGCCGCACATCCCGGCCAGGAGCGTGGCACACCCCTCGACGAGGAGGATGTCGCGGGTGGGGTAGTCGTCGCCGGCCGCCGCCGCGCTTTCCGCCACGTCCACCCCGCCGACCACCGTGGCCAGGGCGAAGGGGATGGCGAGCGGCAGGAAGGTGAGCGCCTTCGGCACCCCGTGCAGGAAGGCCAAGGTCGGCAGCGGCAGGGCGAAGCGGAGTTCGGGGAGATGGGGGAGGAAATGATGGTTCGCCGGCAGGAGCCCGAAGGACCCGAGGAGGTAGTAGGCCAGCGTGCCGCAGAGGATGCCGGCCAGCGCACCGGGGACCCGGAACGGAAGCTTGAGCTTTGCGACCAGCGCCGCCAGCACCACCGCCAGCGAGACGAAGCCCACCACCGGCGAGGCGAAAAGCTTGAGGGTCGGCAGGTACGCGATGAGGAGGAGCGCCACCGCCGCGATGCTCCCGAGAAGCCCCGCCCGGGGGATCAACCGGCGCAGGGCCGGGCCGAAAAAGGAGGTGGCAACCTTGAACGCCCCCATGAGGACGACGGTCGCCATCCCCACCTCCCAGGTGAAGACGGCGTCCCGGGTGGCGAGGTAGGTGGGGCCGAGGACACCGAAGGCCATGCCGAAGGTGGACGGGGTGTCGAGCCCGAGTGGCATGGCGGTGACCGTCCGGCTGCCGCTTTGGCGCGCAAGCCTTACCGCCATCCAGGTGTAGAGGAGGTCGCCGAACAGGACCCCCACCGCGCTTCCCGGCACCATCCGGTAGAGGACGATCTCCCGCGGCATCTGGAAGGCGGCGGTGAGGATGGTTGCCATGATGACGAGGCTCGACATGTTGTCGAGCATGAGGCCGAAAAAGGCGTTGACATCGCCAACGGCAAAGATGCGGTACCGGTCGTGCACCGTGCCCTCCCGATGAACGGATTTCAGCTACCCCGCGGATTGCGCGGGGAGCAAACATGCAAAAAGGCCGCTACTTGCCGGCCTTCGGATTATTCAGCCGCTCCCCGATCTCCCTCACGCGCGGGTTGTCCAAAAGCTTCATGAAGCGCGGGTCACTGAGGAGCGCGCTGATATCCCCCGCCTGCACCGCTGCCACGACCTTCGGGTCGTTGAGGAGCGCCTGCATTTCCGGGTCATTCTGCAGGGCCATGATAAGGACCATAATCCCCGGGTCGCCGAGCATCTGTTTCTGCAGCTCCTGCACCTGGGGTGTGACAGCAGACGGGGCATTTCCTTCGCCATCGGCCGCCATGGCGGCTGTCCCGCCGCCGAACAGCAGCGCCGCAAGCAGCGCCAAACCGATACCGATGATCTTCATGGGTTTCTCCTTCCTCTTCCCGGACAGCCACGCCGGGAGTGCAGCTCCAGGTCAGTCAGGGGACGAAATCAGGCCGACCGAACAAATAACCACAGCTCAGGTGATCGTCGTGCTTCCCGGCCAGGATGGCCGCCACATCCTCGACAAAGACGAGCTCCTCGTCGGAGGGAATGACCAAGACCCTTACCGGCGAATCGTCGGCCGTGATGAGCGCCTCCGCACCCTGCTGACTGGCGTTCCGGTTCCTCTCCCGGTCGAGCCGGATCCCGAAGCAGCCGAGCTCCGCCAGCGTCCGCTCCCGGGCGAGCCACTCCGTCATGCCGACCCCCGCGGTGAAGACCACCCCGTCCAGCGGCCCCACTGCGGCCAGGTAGGCACCAATGTATTTCCGGAGCCGGTAGGCTTCCATCTCCAAGGCCAGCCGGCACCGTTCGTCCCCGTCAAGGGCACCTTCCAGCGTATGCCGGCGGTCCAGGTACCGCCCGGTTATGCCGCACAGGCCGCTTTTCTGGTTGAGGACGCCTTCCATGTCCCGCGCCGACAGGTTCGTCTCCTGCATCATGAACGGGAGGATGCCGGGGTCGATGTCCCCGCAGCGGGTCCCCATGATCGCCCCTTCCAGAGGGGTGAGACCCATGCTCGTGTCGATGGAGACCCCGTTGCGGATGGCGCAGAGGGAGACCCCGCGGTCGATGTGGATGGTCACCAAATTGCACGCCGAGGCCGGCTTGCCGAGAAGCACGGCGGCCCGCTTCGCCAGGTAGAGGTGGGACGGCCCGTGGAAGCCGTAGCGCCTGATCCCGTAGTTTTCGTACCACTCGTACGGCAGCGGATAGATGTAGGCATGCTCGGGCATGCTCTGGTGGAAGGCGGTATCGAAGATCGCCACGTGGGGGATGTCGGGGAGAAGCCCCCGGGCGGCCTCGATCCCGGCGATGTTGGGGGCACTGTGCAGCGGCGCAAGGTGCTGGAGATCCCGAAGGGCGTCGAGCACCTGCCCATCGACCATCACTGACCGGTGGAACTTCTCGCCGCCGTGCACCACCCGGTGCCCGATGGCGGCGATCTGTCCCACGTCGGCGAGCACACCGCAACCCGGGTCGGTGAGGGTGGCGAGGATGAAGGCAACGGCGCTCCGGTGATCACCGCATTCCTCGTCCCTGCAGAACGTGTCCCGCCCCGGTACGCGGTGGTTGATGAAGGAATCACCGATGGCCACACGCTCCAGTGTCCCCTCGGCGAGGATTGCCCGGCGGTCCCAGGCAAAGAGACGGTATCTTATCGAATGGCTCCAGCAGTTGAGGGTGAGGATGTTCATGGGTGCCCCGCCAGCTCCTTCAGGAGCACCCCTTTTTCCCGTTCATACTCTGCTGGCGATATGGCGCCGCGGTCCGCCTTCTTTTTCAGGACGCGCAGTTTTTCCTCCGTCGTTTCCGCTGGAACCGAAGAGCCTTTTCCCGCCGTAAGCGACTGCCGGTCCCGCAGCCGGCTCGCCTCGGTCCGGATGTCCACCAGGTCCATCTTGAGCTCGGCATTGCCGTACCAGTGGGTGTAGGAGGGGTTCTGGTGGTAGGCCCCCTTGATGGTCCGGGCATAGTCGTACTTCTTCATCTTGAACAGGAGCCGCTCGATATGGGAGGTATCCTCGTAGAGGAGCTGGTTGTCCAGCACCAGCTGATTGCCGCGCAACGGGTGGGGGGGGCGCCGGTCGGGCATGGGGTCGAGCTGGCCGCGGTCGGCCAGGTCTCCGATGATCAGCTCCGCCTCCTTCACCAAGGCATGGCTCTGGTCACGCACGGCGTCGCCCCGGGCAAGCTCTTTGCGGGCGAACTCGGGGGCATGGCATTTCGCGCAGATCTGCAGCATCTCGTCCCGGCGCGTCTTTCTCTTGTCCGCCGGATAGGGATCGCCGCCCGAAGACATGGTAATGCCGACGGAAACATTGTGGCTCCCCTTGGGCATGTGGCACGTCTGGCAGTCGGGACCGGTTTCCCGGCCGGCGGTGGCAAAGAGGGTGCCGTGGAGGGAGGTCTGCCACATCTCCCACTGGGGGTGGTCCGGCCCCATGTGGCACTTGGCGCAGATGTTCGGGTCGCGGACGATCTTCAGGTCGGTAGTGTGGCTGGTATGGCAGGCGGCGCAGGAACTCTCCACCATGTGGCAGTAATTGCAGCCGATTTCCGCCATCTCGCTGCTCTGCTTGAGGAAGCGGGCGCACTGCACCTCGGACTTCGGCACCTCGCTCCCCTGCTCGTGGCAGAAGCGGCACTCCTGCCGGTCGCGGTTCGGCAGGTTGCGGGTGCACCCCCAGCCGGAGTGGAGCCCCATGCCGTGGCGGCTCGCCCGGTGATCGGCAAGGGCCTTCTTGTGACAGCCGCCGCAGACCTTGAGGTCGACCCGGGCCTCCCCCTTCTCGATCCTGCCGTGATCGGTCCCGTGGCAGGCGGCGCAACCGATGCCGGCCCTGGCGTGGGCGCTTGCCTCCCATTGGCGGACCGCGGCGGGAGTCTTCTGGCGGTGGCAGGAGAGGCAGTCGGCGGCGAGAGCGGCGGACGCCAGCGCAACGATCGAGGTCACGAGGGAGATCACGGGAAGCAGGAACCTGTTCATTGTGCGGCCTTCTCCACGGCCTTGCGGTAGTCCTTGGGGGAAACCAGCCCTTCGCTCAGCCACTTGTGCAATTGCCGAAGCCGCGCAGCCGCCGCGGGATCGCGCGGCGCCGCCGGCTCTTCGGGTAGCGTCGTCACGAGATAGAGCCGGTCGCCGTAGCGGAGCGCCAGCCGGCCGCCCCCGGAAGCGAATGCCCCGACACTCTGCGCCGGGAACGCGGCGATCTCCCGCCCCTCGCGGTAAAGGCGGCCGTCCAGCAGCAGGTAGCGACCGGCAGGGGAAAGGGCGAGCGTCCGTCCGGGAGACGGAAATGTCGCGACGGTCCGGTCCCCCCACGGATCGAGCAACCGGGTCTCGCGCTCCCCGTCGCCGCAGACGACCTCCTCCCCGTCCCGCGAAAATATCGCTCCGGCAGCGAGCAGGCTGGCAGTTGCGACTTCCCGCTCCCGGCCGCTTTCCAGGTGACGCAGAATGATCTTCAGGTAAGGATCGAAGGCCGGCGGTGCATAGAAGCGGGCATAGACGATTTCATCATCCAGCGGGGAGACGGCGAATGTGAGGACGTGTTGTATGGCGCCTTGCCACCGTTTCGCGATGGCGGGCAGAAGGGTGGTTTCCTGGAGAGCGGTCGTCGAAGGCTCACCTTTCCCGTCCCAGCGGTAGAGGACTTCCGCCAGGTTCGCCCCGAAACTGTACACCCGCTGTTTCACCGCAAACGCAAGGATTTCGGAGGAAGGCCGCCATGCCAGGCCGTTAACACGGCCGCTTACCCGTGCCTGCGCCAGAGCGTTCCCCTGCCGGTCGTAGCGCCGGAGCACGGTTTCATCTCCCTGGGAAAAGGCCGCCGCCAGCTCCTTGCCGTCGGGCGACCAGGCAAGGACCGTCGGCAGATCGGCGCTGACCTTACGTTCCTCCCCCGAAGTCACATCCTTCACCATCAGGCCGCCATTCGCGAAGGCAACGGTTTCTCCCCGGGCGTCCAGCGCAAAGGGCGAGCCTGCTTCAACACTGGCCAGGTCGGTGACCCGGGCGGTGTCCGGCAGGACGCCGGTCACCGGCAGACGGGCACACCCGGCAGCGGCGATGAAGAAAAGACAGAGAATACTTCGGGCAAAACGCGCAGTACGACCCATGGCACGGACCCTCCGGTGAATGACGTGCACCCAGCCGGTAAGATTACACCCCGTGGTAATAAATGCAAAGCATTTTAACGGGGTAAAAGGGGCGGGCACCACAAACAAGGGAAAAGCGTTTGCGGCTTGCGCGCACCGCTTTTCATATGGTATTTTGAATTATTGATTTGGAAGGAGGTAACAAATATGCCGATTTACGAGTATGTCTGCGGGACGTGCGGCGAGCTGTTTTCCAGGCTGAGGAAGATGAGCGAAGCGGACGCGCCGGCCAGCTGTCCGAAGTGCGGGTCGAATGAAACGAAGCGGCAGATCTCCGCCTGCGCCATCGGCGGGGGGGGAGGCACGAGCGGCGGCTTCGGCGGCGGTGGCTGATGCCCGGGCCACTGACCGGTCGGTCAGTCCAACTCGAATTCAAGCTTTGTTAACAGTAGTAACAGAAAGAAACGCGGCTTTTGGGCAAGGTCAAGGCGACGGAGGAATCCCGCAGAGGCGTAGCAGCGCTACGCCGCACAAGGAGATTCCGAACGTCAACGCCGAGATTGCCCAAAAGCCGCGTTTCTCAGGCTGTTGAAAAACGTCATGAGGAGGCCGGGATGCAGGGCGCAAGCGAGCGAGGAAGCGAGGCGTACCCATAGGTACGTTGAGCTTTTGAGCGAGCGGCAACACCGCAGACCGGCCCCGCAGTAGTTTTTCAACAGCCTGCTAGCAGATGCGGGGCAGTTGCTCCCCCGCCAGCATTTCAACCCCCCTCCTCCCCCCGACCACCGTCTCCAGCTCCACCCGGCCGGCGGCCTCGCCGGTCACCTCGCCGATGATGGCCGCAGAGCTGCCAAGGGGATGCTCCCGCATCCGCGCCAGGATTCCCTCTGCCCGCTCCGGGGCGACCACCGCCAGGAGTTTCCCCTCGTTCGCCACGTAGAGCGGGTCAAGGCCGAGGATGGCGCAGACCCCCTGCACCGCGGGGTCGAACGGAAGCGCCTCTTCCCGCAGGGTGATGCCGACCTGCGACTGGCGGGCGATTTCCTTGAGGGTGGTGGCCACCCCGCCGCGGGTCGGGTCGCGCAGCACGTGGATCGCCTCCCCCTCCTGGAGCATTTCCGTCACCAGCCCGTTCAGCGGGGCGCAGTCGCTGCGGATCGCGGTTTCAAGCTCCAGCCCCTCCCGCGCGGCAAGGACGGCGATGCCGTGGTCGCCGATGGTGCCGCTAACGATCACCTTGTCCCCCGGCCGCGCCCCGTTTCCGGCGATCTCCAGGTCGTGCTCCAAAATCCCCACCCCCGAGGTGGTAATGAAGATCCGGTCCGCCTTCCCCCGCGGCACCACCTTGGTGTCACCGGTGACTATCCGCACGTGGGCCCGGTCGGCCGCCTCCCGCATGGTCCGGAGGATCCCGGCCAGCTCCTCCCGGGAGAACCCCTCCTCAACAATCAGGGCTGCGGAGAGAAAGAGCGGCCGCGCCCCCATCATCGCCAGGTCGTTCACCGTGCCGTTCACCGCGAGGCTCCCGATGTTCCCGCCGGGAAAGAAGACCGGGTCGACCACGTAGGCGTCGGTGGTGAAGGCGAGCCGCCGCCCCTCCATGACGAGGACCGCGGCGTCGTTCTGCTCGGCGGGAGGAATGCCGGAGAGGGTGGGGACGATGAGGTCGTCCAGGAGCTGGTGGGAGAGAGTCCCACCGCTGCCGTGGCCCAAGAGTATGAGGTCTTTATCCAATTTCCCTCCTAAGACGGCTCCGGCAAACGTCCATCTGCGGCGTTGTGCCGCGTCGCGTGACGCTCAACGTAGCGCTGTTTATGCCCGCGGGTACTACGCCTCGCGCCCCGCTCCTTGCGCACCACCACAGCTGGAACGTTTCCCGAAGCCGGTTGGTTTTTCTGTATAACTCCCCCTGTCCCCCTCTTACCTTAAGAGGGGGAACTCAAGTCCCTCCCCTTAAATTAAGGGGAGGACAGGAGGGGTTAATTTCTATCTCCCATACTTATAAGCTGCGGCGCAGGTCCCTTCGCTCGACACCATACACGCCCCCACCGGGCTTTCCGGCGTGCAGACGGTGGCGAAGAGGGGACAGTCGAAGGGTGAGACCTTCCCCCTGAGGATCTCGCCGCAGCGGCACCCCGGGTGCTCCCGCGGCGTTTCCACCTCAACGGGAATAGCCTTTTCCGCATCGAAGGAGGCGTACTCCTCCCTGATGGCGAGGCCGCTCCTGGGGATGACGCCGATCCCCCGCCAGGCCGTATCGCAGGGAGTAAAGACCTCGGCGAGCACCGCCTGGGCCTTCGGGTTCCCCTCCGGCTTCACGACGCGGCGGTACTGGATCTCCACCCGGCTCTCGCCGGCCACCGCCTGGCGGACGAGCATCGCCACCCCCTGCATCACGTCGGCCGGCTCGAACCCGGTCACCACGCACGGCACCCTCCGCTCCTCGGCCAGCCGCCGGTAGGCGCCGGCTCCGATGACGGCGCTCACGTGGGCCGGACAGAGGTAGCCGTCGATCCCCAGCTCCGGGTCGGCGGAGAGGACCTCCATGGGGATGGGGATCGTCTTGTGGGCGGCGAGGACGAAGTAGTTCGCAAGCCCTCGCTCCCGGGCGGCGAGGATGCTCCCGGCCACGGCCGGGGCAGTGGTCTCGAAGCCGACCCCGAGGAAGACCACTCGTCGCTCCGGCTGCCGCTCCGCCAAGGCAACGGCGTCGAGGGGGGAGTAGACCACGCGGATTTCCGCCCCGCGGGCCCGCTCCTCCATGAGAGAAGAGGAGGAGCCAGGCACCCGCACCATGTCGCCGAAGGTGGCGATGGTGGTGCCCGGCAGCCGCGCCAGGGCCACGGCCCGGTCCAGGTAGCCGTTGGGAGTGACGCAGACCGGGCAGCCAGGGCCGGAGATGAGCCGCACCTGCGGCGGGAGAAGGCTCCGGAGCCCGTACTGGTAGATGGCCATGGTGTGGGTGCCGCATACCTCCATGAAGGTGAGCGGCCGCGTCCTTCCGGCCGCCAGCTCCCCGATCCGCGCTGCAAGGCCGCGCACCACCTCCCGGTCGCGGAATTCGTCCATGTAGTTCATGATTACCTCGTAAGACGTAAGACGTGAGACGCTTGAATGCGAGAGATCACGTCTCGCGGAATCTCACCCCATGTCTGCTTCGGAAAAGGCCTCCCGCATCAGCCGCAGTGTTTCCTCCGCCTCGGCCTCGTCGAGCCGGGCGATGGCGAACCCGGCATGGACGATGACGTAATCCCCCTCCCGCACCTCCTCGTCGAGAATCATCAGGCTCGCCGCGCGCCGCACCCCGTCGATCTCGGCGACGATGTTCGCCCCATCAATACCCACCACCCGCATCGGTACACCAAGACACATACTTGTTACCCCTTTAAAATTCCAAATCTCTAAATTACAAATTCCAAACAATACGAATGTTCGATGTCAATGTTTGAATTTGGGATTTGGAGCTTGTAATTTGGAATTTGCTGCTAGGAAAATGCATGCCCCGCAATCACCGCCTGCCCCAGCGCTATTCCCCCATCATTCGGCGGCACCAGCCGATGCACAAAAACCTGAAACCCCGCCGCCTCCAAGAGCCCGGCCAGTTCCTCGGAGAGGAGCCGGTTCTGGAAGACCCCGCCGGAGAGGACCACCTGGTCGACACCGCAGGCGGCGCGCACCTTGCCGCAGACATCAGCCGCCGCCCGCGCGACCGTGGCGTGGAAACGCCGGGCGATGAATGCCTTCGGCTCGTCCCCGGCCAGGTCCTCGACGATGGCCCGGAGCATCGACCGGACATCGACCACCGTCCCCCCCCCCGTCGTCACGAGGACGTAGGGATAGGCCCCGGCCTCCCCACCCTCTTCTGCCAGAGCTTCCAGCTCGATGGCCGCCTGCCCCTCGTAGCTCACCCGGTTCCGCACCCCGAGGAGGGCGGCCACGGCGTCGAAGAGCCGGCCGCAGCTGGAGGTGGGGGGAGAGTTGATCCCCCGCTCGATCATGCGGAGGTAAATCTCCCGCTTCCGGTCGGCCACCTCAGCCAGGCACGGAAGGTCGAGATCGAAGAGCGCAGCGCCGAAGGTCCGGTGGAGCCAGGCGATGGCCATGCGAAACGGCTCCCTGATTGCCGCGTCCCCGCCGGGGAGCGGAACCAGGTCGAGATGGCCGACCCGCCGGTAGCCGGCATACCCCCCGAGGAGGAACTCTCCACCCCAGACTGTTCCGTCCGGCCCATAGCCGGTCCCGTCGAAGATGACGCCGAGCACCTCCCCCGCGAGGCGATTCTCGGCCATGCAGGCGGCCATATGGGCGTGATGGTGCTGGACAGCCACCTGCGGCAGCCCCATGCCGGCGGCCGCCCGGGTGGAAAGGTAGTCGGGGTGAAGATCGTGGGCCACGAGCTCGGGCCGGATCTCGAGGATCCGTCCCAAGTGGGCGGCCGTCTCCTCCAAGGAGCGGAGGGTGGCAGGGTTCTTCAGGTCGCCGATGTGTTGGGAGAGGAAGGCGTACTCACCCCGCGTCAGGCACACCGCCCCTTTCAGCTCCGCCCCCACGGCCAGCACGCTTCGCTGCGGAGCAGAGAGCGTAATCCCCCGCGGCACGTAGCCCCGGGAGCGGCGCAGGAACAGGGGGTTGCCCCTGAACACCCGTATCACCGAATCGTCGCAGCGGGTATGGATCTCCCGGTCGTGGCAGAGGAAGGCGTCGGCGATCCCCGCGAGCCGTTCCCGCGCCTCGGCGTCCCGGTAGGCGATCGGCTCGTCGGAGAGGTTGCCGCTCGTCATGACGAGGGCGGCGAAGTTCTCCCGCAGCAGCAGGTGGTGGAGCGGCGAGGAGGGGAGCATCACCCCGAAGTAGCCGTTGGCCGGGGCGACCTGGGGGGAGATGTGCGGATCCCCGGTCCCTCGTCCCTTTAGGCCCATTTGGGTCCGGTCCCGTTTTTCGACGAGGACGATGGGTCGCTCGGGCCCCTCCAGGAGGCGCTCGGCGATGGCGTCCAGCTGGGCGAAAGCGCGGATCGCCTCAAGGTCGGGGGCCATCAGGGCAAAGGGTTTCTCGTCGCGCTTCTTGCGGCGGCGCAGCGCCCCCACTGCCCGGTCGTTGCCGGCGTCAACCGCCAGGTGATAGCCGCCGATCCCTTTGACCGCCACGATCTTTCCGGCGCGCAGGAGCTCGACCGCTAAGGCCAGCGGCTCCCCGGCCATCTCGTTCCCGGCGGCATCGGTGAACGCGAGCCGCGGGCCGCATTCCGGGCAGGCGATGGGCTGGGCGTGGAAACGGCGGTTTCCCGGATCCTCGTACTCGGCGCGGCATGCGGGGCACATGGGGAAGCGGGCCATAGTCGTGAAGGGACGGTCGTAGGGGATGCCGGTGATGATCGAGTAGCGGGGACCGCAGTTGGTGCAGGTAATGAAGGGATAGCGGAAGCGCCGGTCGGCAGGGTCAAAGAGCTCCGCGAGGCAGTCGGGGCAGACGTCGCAGTCGGGGGCAACCTGGATGACCCCGGCACCTCCGCCGCTGGCAATAATCTCGAATCCCTCCCCAGCTACCGGCGGGATATCTTCGCTGCAAATAGCGGCGATGACTGCCAGGGGAGGCGCCTCCGCCGTAATTGCGCGCATGAAATCGGCCAGCGGGGCATCCTCCCCCTGGGCCTCGACAATGACGCCGGCGGGGGTGTTGCGAACCCAGCCGCTCAGCCGGTGGCGCTGCGCGAGCCGGTAAACAAAGGGGCGGAACCCCACTCCTTGCACGATCCCGGCGATTTCCAGCCTGGTGCGCCTGATAGAACCCCCTATTCGTTCGAAGTTCGACGTTCGAGGTTCGAGGTTCAAGGTTTTAACGTCGAACGTCGAACACCGAACGTCGAACGATTATTCTCCTCAATCCTCGGTAACCGCTCGCATCCTCTCGGCCAGCCAGTCGTACCAGGCGGCCATCCCCGCTCCGGTCCGGCCGGACACCTCGAAGATGGTGATCGCCGGGTTGACCCGGCGGGCCATCTCCCGGCACGCCGCCACGTCGAACTCAACGTGGGGAAGAAGGTCGGTCTTGTTAAGGAGCATGACATCGGCGGCCCGGAACATCTGGGGATACTTGAGGGGCTTGTCTTCCCCCTCGGTCACCGAGAGGACCACCACCTTGTGATTCTCCCCCAGGTCGAAGGAGGCGGGACAGACCAGGTTGCCGACGTTCTCGATAAGGAGAAGGTCGAGGGCGTGGAGGTCGAACGACTCCACCCCGTGGCAGACCATGTGGGCATCGAGGTGACAGCCGGCGCCGGTGTTGATCTGCGTGACCGGCACGCCGGTGGCGGCGATCCGCTGCGCGTCGTTGTCGGTCTGCTGGTCCCCCTCGATCACCGCGCAGCAAAATTTCCCCCCCAGGTCCCCGAGGGTCCGTTCCAGGATGGTAGTTTTGCCCGAGCCGGGGGAGCTGACGAGATTCAGGACGAAAACACCGTGCCGGGCGAACATTGCCCGGTTTTCGGCGGCCAGCCGGTTGTTGCGGGCGAGGATGTCCGTCTCCACCGCAAGCCGCTTCGCCTCCCGGTTTTCACCTTCCCCATGGTGGTGATGGTGCGTGTGCCGGTGGTCATCCCCGTGGTCATGGGGATGATCGTGCTTATGATCGTCGTCGCAGCCGCACGTGGTACACATGATTCTTATTCTACCTCCAGTTCCTTGACCCGCAACTCTTCTCCCGCGGAAATGGCGATACCGTGGCCACCGCAGGAGGGACATGGGTCGTAATAGGCGCTGACCGGGAATTCAGCGCCACAGCCGGCGCAGGATCCCCGTCCCTGGATCCGCTCGATGGTGAGGGCCGCTCCTTCCAGGAGTGTCCCCTGGACACAAGCCTCGAAGCAGAACTCCACCGCCTCCGGCACCACACCGGAGAGCTCACCTATCTCCAGGACAACCGCGCTGACGCGCCGGCCAGCGGCGTGCTGCTGGCAGATATCCACCACGCTTTGGGTTATGGAGAGCTCGTGCACCGAAGTACTCCGGCTGAAACAAGGGAATTGCCGACGTCAGAACTCGCAACAGACCTCGTTGCTTCACCATACTATGTTACCGTCTTCCCCGTCAATATCAACGAGAGCTCCCGCCCCGATAGTCCGCCCGCAGCGAAATATATCCACGGGAACTGGGGGTTCCCCGCAGTATGACGTCTTCAATCCAGAGGGATGCCGACACTACATGGAGATCTTTGTGAAGTGGTGGTACACAGGAAGGGCGCGCATGCACCCAGGTCACGCCGGGCAGCGCGCGCCTCCATCTCCCGGCATGGTCGTTCTCGCCCTCACGGTGACGCCGCAAGAGAGCAGTTCATCTGCCACCATATCCGCCACGGTTTCCATGCAGCCTTCCACCTCCGTGGACATGTCCAGGCCGGTGTCGAGCGCTTTGGGCTCTATCCCCAGCAGAACGAGCTCACGGGGCATCTTCCCGGAAAAGCAGGCGGCAGCCAGAAGGTCGGAAAGACCGAGCTGATGGGGGGAAATCTTTTTTCTGAACAATGCCGGGACCTCGTCCGCTTCGAGCCTGACGACGGTTCCCGGCGGACTGCCCCCCTTCACGACGTCCAGGATGATGAGGCGGTCGCGCCCTTCGATATGGGACAGGAGCTCCATGCCGCTGGTGCCGCCGTCGAGGCAATCGACCCCTTCGTGGGTCTCGTATTTCCGTTGAAACCTCGCCAGTGCCCGCACCCCTGCCCCCTCATCCTGCAGGAGCAGGTTGCCGACACCGAGGACGAGAATATTCGCGCTCCGCTCCTCCACGGGTCAAAGCGCCCTGACCGTGACGGCTTCACCGTTCTCCCTGTCAACCACATGGATGGCGCAGGCAAGACACGGGTCAAAAGAATGCACAGTCCGCAGCACTTCCAGGGGTTTTTCCGGCTCGGCGACTGGGGTCCCGACAAGAGATGCCTCGTACGGGCCGGGAGCATCCTCTGCGTTGCGGGGACCCGAATTCCAGGTGGAAGGGACAACGGCCTGGTAATTCTTTATCTTCCCTTCTCTTATGACGATCCAGTGGGAAAGCACGCCCCGCGGCGCCTCGTGGAAGCCGACGCCTCTCACCTCCCCTTTCGGGAATTCCGGGCGGTTGAAGGTCTTTGTGTCTCCGGTGCCGATGTTGTCGATGAGCGCCTGCCATTGCTTCCGGAGGGTTTCATACGTGACCGCCGCGCGCACGGCCCGCGCTGCGTGGCGGCCGATGGTCGAGTGAAGCGCGGTCAAGGGTACTTTCTCTCCCGCCATGCTGCTTACCGCGGCAAGTGCCTTATCCGTGTATTTTACGGTGGGTGCGTGCCCCGCGGCGTACATGCAGAGGACATTGGCCAGCGGGCCTACCTGTGCGGGCCGACCTTTAAACGTCGGTGCCTTCACCCAGGAGTATTTTCCGTCATCCTCAAAATCCGTGTAGTGCGGCACGGTATCTTCCTCCCAGGGATGGCGCGTCACGTTCCCCGCATACCAGGAATGCTTGGTGCTCTCCTGCACCCCTTTTCTAAGCGACTCGTCCTGCAGGTTCCTGATCGGCTGGAACCTGGCGATGTTCCCGTCGGGTATGTACCCGC
>JAMXLF010000002.1 GCA_024281055.1 Geobacteraceae bacterium | reverse complement strand
GCCGGCTCGGCGGCATAAGCAAGGGTGCCCAGGGAGAGGGCAAGGATCGATGCGGCAATAAGTTTTTTCATCTCTGAGCCTCCTTTACTTGAGTTCATCCACCAGCTCGCGGGTGAGCCGGTCGAAGTCTTTGTTGGCCACATGGGCATAGTAGTGCGCCAGCCCCCAGGAAACGAAGAACTGAGAGAGGGCGAACAGATATCCAAAGTTGATGTTGCCGAGGATCTCGATCTTGAAGAGGCCCGGCGTGAAGGCTGCGCCGATGGGAAGGAGGAAATAGTAGACGGTGGAGAATATCCACCAGCCGAACAGAAACACGGTCTTTTTCCGGTGGAGTTCCACGAACTTTGGGTTCCTGGCTATTGCCGCCCAGTCATACTGCTTGTCTGCCATGGTAGTTACTCCTTTCTCTAGGTAAAGTCACTCATCAGGAAGGCGGCGTCCCGCCTCCTTTGCATTGTCTGTCAGCTGCCGTGCACTCCCCCCTTTCCCGGTTTTTTATTCCCTTCAACTTGCCGTTTCATACTCTGGCATACCCGAATTTCAGGGACAACATCTCCGCCCCTTCCACGAGGGACGGAATGATCTCGTTCTCCAGCCGCGAGGTCACCATCCTGAATGACGGCCCGAGCAGGGTAAGGGCGCCAACAACCTTACCCGCATAATCCCGCACCCCCACTGCAACGCTGATGATTCCCTCGCCGAGGCCCCCGTTGTCGATGGCCACCCCTTTTTCCCGGATGGCGTTCAACTCACTCTCCAAATGGGCGAGGTCAGGGAGAGCACCCCGACTGCGGCGCCGCTTCGCCAACTTATCGAGAAAATCCCGCGACTCCAATGCCTTGATCAGCTTGCCGGCCGCATTGGTAAAAAAAGGAGCCCGCTTTCCGATCAGGGAAACGGCCTTTACCTGCTGGTCACAGTCTACCATATCGAGGAACAATACCTCGTCCCCGCGCAGGACGGTCATATAGACTGCCTCGTCCAGCTTCCGCGCAAGGCCTTCCATGACCGGATGGGCATGCCTAACCAAGCTGGCGCCGCGAAGAAACCGCTGGGCCAGTTCCACCGTGGACAGACCCAGACGGTAGCTCCCGCTCCATTCCTCCCGCTCCACAAGCCCCCTGTTTTCGAGGGTGACGAGCAGCCGGAAGGTCTTGTTCCTGCTGATCCCCAGCTTCTTTGCCAGGTGCGGCAGAGAGGCCTCGGGGAATTCTTCCGCAAGGACATCAAGAATATCCAATGCTTTTTCAACGGTCTGAACTGCGTATGAGCTTTTGTCTCTGACCATAGCGCTCTACCCGTTTTACCTATTTTTCAACGACCGTTTTATTGTTTTACATATATTTTAGATAAATTTTTAGCACATCGTTCTATTAGAGTCAACAACATTTTTATAATTTTTACTTATATTTTAAATATACTTACTACTTTCGCTATGTTACAATTTTTAACATCTGTCCAGCGTCAAAAAAATGCGTTTTTTCCGTCATTAAAACGCAAGTTTGCAAATGGTAATATCATCGGCCCATCGACTTGGCATACACCTGACCACGATCCAACCGATAACCTGTAACTGTCGGGTCCCCGAGGGGAATATGCCCCCTTTTGCACACGGGTATACTATCCGATCTCTCGCGTACTTAACCCAGCAGCTTTTCTTCCTTTACAAGGCCGTTTTAGCCATGCTAAGATTTTGAGGTTTAAATACACATTATTCTGGCGGAAAGGAAGATTGGGTCGATGTCGGGACATAATAAATGGAGCACGATCAAGCATAAGAAGGGAGCTGCTGACGCCAAGCGGGGAAAGATCTTCACCAAGCTGATCAAGGAAATCACCGTTGCCGCCAAGCTCGGCGGCGGAGATCCTGACGGCAACCCGCGTCTGAGAGCAGCTGTCGACAAGGCCAAGTCCGAAAACATGCCGAAAGATAACATCGAGCGGGCCATCAAGAAGGGTACCGGCGAAATGGAGGGGGTCACATATGAGGAGATCACCTATGAAGGATATGGTCCCGGCGGTGTGGCCGTCCTCGTAGAAGTGATGACCGACAACCGGAACCGTACTGTGTCCGACGTACGCAGCATCTTCACCAAGTGCAATGGCAACATGGGGGAGACCGGCTGCGTTTCCTGGATGTTCGACAAGAAGGGGTTACTCGTCTTCTCCAAGGAAGCCGATTTCGAAAAGCTGTTCGAGGCCGCCCTGGAGGCCGGAGCAGAGGACGTCACCGATGAAGATGAACAGATCGAGGTTCTCACGGACCCGTCAAATTTCATCGATGTGCGCGAGACCCTGGAAAAAGCGGGATTCAAATACGAATCCGCCGAGGTCACCATGATCCCCCAGACCATGATCAAGCTGGAGGGGAAACCGGCAGAAAGCATGCTGAAGCTGATGGAACGGCTGGAGGACAACGACGACGTGCAGAACGTTTATGCCAATTTTGACATCTCGGCGGAAGAGATGGAACGAATGATGTAAGCCGGAAAGGGAGCCCACGGCTCCCTTTTTTGCTCCAAGGTATTTATGAGAATTCTCGGCATTGACCCCGGCTCGCGCATCACCGGGTACGGTATTGTCACCCGCGAGGGGAACCGACTGCTTCACGTTGATAACGGTGCCATCTTCACCGATGCCCAGAAGGACTTTCCCCTGCGCCTGCAGAGGATTTACCGGGGCTTGACCGAAATCATCGAACAGCACCGTCCCGACGTCATGGCCGTGGAAAATATCTTTTTCGCCACCAATGTGCAGAGTGCCCTGAAGCTTGGCCAGGCGCGCGGCGCTGCCATCGTCGCCGGCGTCACCGCCGGCTTGCCGGTATATGAATACACCGCCCTGCAGGTCAAGCAGGCAGTGGTCGGACATGGCCGGGCAGCCAAGGAACAGGTGCAGAAGATGCTGAAAGTGCTCCTCAATCTTCCGGAAATCGCCCAGGAAGACGCCTCTGACGCTTTGGCAGTGGCCGTCTGCCACGCCCATTCGGAAAAACTCGGTAGTCTGCGGGGAAAACGGTCATGATCGCCCTCCTGACCGGCAAGCTCGCCTATAAATCTCCGGAATACATCATCCTGGACGTGCATGGCGTCGGCTACCGGGTCCAGATTCCGTTTTCCACCTACTACGACCTTCCCGACACGGGGTACGAAACCTCCCTCAATATCTACACCCACGTCAAGGAAGACGCGATCAACCTGTACGGTTTCCGCACTCCCCCGGAAAAGAGCTTTT
This sequence comes from Geobacteraceae bacterium, assembly GCA_024281055.1. Lineage (GTDB taxonomy): Bacteria > Desulfobacterota > Desulfuromonadia > Geobacterales > Geobacteraceae > JAMXLF01. The sequence goes on along the minus strand of JAMXLF010000002.1, from coordinate 7,797 downwards.
TCCAGCTCCTGCTCTCCGTCTCCGGCATCGGACCGAAACTGGCGAAAGATATCCTTTCCAACATCCACGTGGAAGAACTCTCTCTCGCCATCCAGCAGGGCAATCTGGCCCGGCTCTCTGCCGTGCCGGGAATCGGCCGCAAAACCGCCGAGCGGCTCGTGCTGGAACTCAAGGACAAGGTGCTGAAGCTCGGTGCGAGCATTGCTCCGGACAAGGAAACCCACCCCGCAGCTGCGACACCTCTGACAGACGATGTCTTCTCGGCCCTGGTAAACCTCGGTTACAAGGAAACCGTGGTAAAGAAGGTGCTGGCGGAGGTAGAGATCGCCCCCGATGCTGCGATGGAAACGGTGCTGAAGCAGGCCCTGAAACTGCTCATGAAATGATGTTGCGCGGTGCCCCATTGCAGACTCCGAACTTCCAGGATGATCCATGACCCGTGTTATCACCCCGGACATAACCGACGACGACCTTTTCATCGAGACGTCGCTTCGCCCCAGGGCGCTGGCCGATTACGTCGGACAGGAAAAGGCCAAGGGAAACTTGCGGGTTTTCATCGACGCCGCTCGGGGAAGGGGGGAAGCCCTCGACCACGTCCTCCTCTACGGACCTCCCGGTCTGGGAAAGACCACTCTGTCGAATATCATTGCGGCAGAGATGGGGGTGAACATCAAGTCCACATCGGGGCCGGTTATCGAACGCCCCGGGGACCTGGCCGCCATCCTCACCAACCTCGAGCCCGGCGACGTGCTGTTCATCGACGAAATCCACCGGCTCCCCCATGTCGTCGAGGAGATCCTCTATCCGGCCATGGAGGACTTTCAGCTCGACATTATCATCGGCCAAGGCCCCTCGGCCCGCACCGTCAAGCTCGATCTCCCGAAATTCACGCTCGTCGGCGCGACAACACGGGCCGGACTTCTCTCCTCGCCACTCAGGGATCGTTTCGGGGTCATCTCCCGGCTCGAATTCTACACCGATACAGAACTGGCCACAATCATCACCCGTTCCGCCCGTATACTCGGCATTCACATCGAACCAGATGGAGCCGGGGAACTGGCCCGCCGCAGCCGCGGTACCCCACGGATCGCAAACCGTCTCTTGCGCCGGGTGCGCGACTTTGCCCAGGTCAGGGCCGACGGGGTCATTTCCCGGGAGGTGGTCGAGGACGCCCTGGTTCTCCTCGAAGTGGACAAGATGGGGCTTGACCAGATGGACCGGGCGATTCTCCTTACGATCATCGACAAGTTCGGCGGCGGTCCGGTGGGGCTTGACACCCTCGCCGCGGCCATTTGTGAAGAAAGTGACACCATCGAGGATGTATACGAGCCGTTCCTGATCCAGCAAGGGTTCCTGAATCGCACCCCGCGCGGCCGGATGGCGACAAAGGCGGCGTACCTCCATCTTGACAGGCTGGCGCCGGAATCATCGCAGGGCAAACTCTTTTGATTGCCGCGGTCATCCGACAAAAGCCGATAAGCCGAAGAAGCCACGAACAGAGCAGGAATGGCTCATTACCGCTGGGTCTTTAGGGTGAGTACTCATGCAACTGGTCTTCGACTTTCCGGTAAACCCGAAATACGGTTTTGACAACTTCGTTGTCTGTGGCGGCAACGAGAACGCCTTTCACTTCACTCAACTCCTCTCCGAAGAGGGGAACCATCGCCTTCTTTACATCTACGGTCCGCCCGGTTCCGGCAAAACCCATCTCCTGATGGCTTTGGGGAAAAGCTTCTACGAAAAGATCGACCCGGCACGCTCCATCCCCTATGTCTCGTTTAAGCAGGTGGACGAACTCTACCGGGGAGAGTATGGGGCCGAGCAGGTGTCGAAACTCGCCGAACGCTTCGAGGGAGCGCCGATCCTCCTGGTGGATGACTTGCACCTCATGCCGGACAACGCCCCCATCCGCGTGGAACTGTGGCACGTCTTCAACGAATTCCACGCCTCAGGCAGGAGAATCGTCATCACCGGTCAGCTTCCACCACGGGAACTGACCAATTGCGATGAACACCTTGTCTCTCGCCTTCTCTGGGGACTGGTCGCCCAGGTAGATGTATCTGACGACGACTCCCGGCGCCGGATCATGAAAAAACTGGCCAACGACCGGCAGATCGAGCTACCAGACGAGGTGATCGACTATCTCCTCCTCCATACCCGTCGCGATATCCCCTCCCTCATCCGGGCGCTCGAAATGGTGGAGCGCTGTGCCCTTGCCGCCAAACGAAAGATCACTGTCCGCCTGGCCCGGGAGGTGCTCGCGTGAACGTCCTCCTCCACATATGTTGCGCTCCCTGTGCCATCTATCCTGTCGAGGAACTCCGTGCCGGAGGGATAACGGTGACCGGCTTTTTCTATAACCACAATATCCACCCCTATCAGGAGTACCGGCGACGGCTCGACACGGTCCGCGAATACGCGGCAAAGGTGGACTTATCGGTTATCTACCGTAACGAATACAGATTGGAGGAGTTTCTCGCAGCTGTTGCCGGCACCCCCTCCCGGCGGTGCCTGTACTGCTATGCGTCCCGACTGGAAATCGCCGCGAAGGCTGCCGTCGAGGGCGGGTTCGATGCCTTTACAACCTCCCTCCTCTACAGCAGGTACCAGAAGCACGACACCATCCGGGAGGTGGGGGAACGGCTCGGTGCCCAGTACAACATCCGTTTTCTCTATGATGATTTCCGCCGCGGGTGGCAGCGGGGAATCGACATCTCCCGGGCACTCGGGCTGTACCGCCAGCAATACTGCGGCTGCATCTACAGCGAGCAGGAAAGATACGCCCCGCGGGAGGAACAGGCATGATGCCGGCTCTCGGCAAATCGCTCATCGTCATCGGACTGGTCATTGCCGTCATCGGCGTCATACTGTCCTTTGTCGGCAAAATTCCCTGGCTGGGGCGGCTTCCCGGCGACATCTCTATCAAGCGGGAGAATTTCACCTTCTATTTCCCCTTGGCCACCAGCATCCTGATATCGCTCGTCCTGTCGCTGATACTGTGGCTTCTGCGAAAATGACCAGCCGACCGATTTCGAACGTCTGTCCGACCTGAGTAACAAGACGCCTTTCAGGAGTTGAGCCCGGAAATATGAAAACTGCCTATTGGCGCGGTTTTCCCTCTATCCCCCATTGTAATTCCTCCTATTTCTGGTATGTTGTAAATATACGCTCCATAAAACCGTTGTCATTGAGGAGGAGACCATGTTTGAGCTCTTCGAGAAGGCAGTACTGACAGGTCTTGGCGCCATTTCACTGACGCAGAAAAAGGCCGAGGATTTCCTTGGAGAAATGAAGGAGACCTACAAAATGAGCGAGGATGAGGGAAAGGCCTTCCTTGAAAAGATTCAGGGTATGGCCAAGGAGGGACGGGAACGGATCGCTGCAATGGCGGAGGAAGAGGTTAAAAAGGTCATCGACCGAATAGGCCTGGTCCCCCGCGAAGAATTTGACCGTCTGCAAAAACGGGTGGCGCAGCTTGAAGAAACCTTACGGGAGACCGAGCCTGGCGAACCATGCTGAGCCTGCTCCAACTCAATCGCAACATCCGCAGTATCCGTCGCTACCGGCAGATCATCAGGGTCCTGTTCACATACGGCTTTGACCAATTGCTCGAGTTGCTGAACCTGACCCACGTCGTGGCCCGGAGCAGGAGGATTTTTCGACGGAAAGAGTCAAAGATCACGGAACTTTCTCCAGCGGAAAGGATGCGCCTTGCCATGGAGGAACTGGGGCCGTCCTTTGTCAAACTGGGTCAGCTCCTTTCCACGCGTTCCGATGTCATCCCCAAGAATTTCGTCACTGAATTCGCCAAGCTTCAAGACAATGTCCCCTCATTTCCCTTCGCCCAGGTACGGGAACAGGTTCGTCTGGAACTGGGTAACGACATCGAAGCTTTTTTCTCCTCCTTCTCGACAACCCCTATCGCTGCAGCCTCGATCGCCCAGGTTCATCGGGCATGTCTTCACACCGGGGCAGAGGTAGTCGTTAAGGTACGCCGCCCCGGGGTGGTGGAATTGGTTGAAACCGACATTGATGTGCTTATGGGACTGGCGATCCTCGCAGAGCGCCATCTGCCGGGAAGCGATATTTACGACCCTGTCGGCATGGTCAGAGAGTTCGCTCGCACCATTCGCCGGGAAATGGATTTCCCTCGCGAAGGGCACACCATCGAAAAATTTGCTGGCTGTTTCTCCGGCGACCCGACTATGTATTTCCCGAAGATTTTCTGGGAAACCACGGGCAAAGGGATACTGACCCTTGAGTATATCGACGGAATCAAGGTTTCTAACCTGCCTGCCCTGGAAGAGGCTGGCCTTGATCGGCGGCTAATCGCCCACAGGGGGGCAGATGCCTTCCTGAAGATGGTCCTGGTGCACGGCTTCTTCCATGGAGACCCTCATCCTGGCAATGTCATGATCCTTCCGGAAAACGTCATCTGCCTTCTCGACTACGGCATGGTAGGGCGACTCGATGAACATCTTAAGGGCTACCTGATCGATCTGCTCCTCGCAATCCTCAAGAGAGACGTGGACGAGGTTATCTCTCTCCTGATCTCCTCAGGTGATGTCCCCGACAACCTGAATGCCGGTGCACTGAAACGGGATCTCACCGAATTCATCGACAATTATTATGATCTCCCGCTCCAGGAAATCGAAGTGGGGCGGATGCTCCAGGAGTTCATCGATATTGTCACAACCTATCACATAAAAATCCAGCCCAATCTCATGCTGCTTATAAAAGCCCTGGTAACGATCGAGGGTATGGGCCGGGAGCTCGACCCGCAGTTCGACATGATCGGACACCTACGACCGTTCATGGAACAGGCTATCCGAGAGCGGGTGTCTCCACTGTATCTGTTCAAGGATTTTCGCGACCACGTTACATCCCTGTTCAGTCTTGCCCAAAATCTTCCCCGCGACATCAAGGAATTCCTGGCCAAGATCAACCGGAACCGGTTCAAGATCAACCTGGAACACCGCGGCCTTGACCGATTTATCACTGAGCTTGACAAATCCATCAACCGTCTTTCCTCAAGCCTCATCATCGCCGCCCTCATCGTCGGATCGTCCATCATCATGCAGACCAATAAAGGCCCACTGCTCTTCGGCTTCCCGGTGTTCGCCTTCCTCGGTTACATGATAGCTGGTTTAATCGGATTGTGGTGGGTCGTTGCCATCCTGCGTTCCGGAAGATTGTAACTGTTGTTAGCCTACTTCCTCAAACTACCTTCCGTTATCAGTTATAATCCCTTGAAACCGAATTTTTTTTTGTATAAAATCAAACAATTAGGAAATCTCCCTGCAAACGGAGCCAAAGAGTCGAATGAACACCCCAGGATTGCCACAAGCAGAAATCCGGAAACGGAAACGCGAAGGCCTGATCATCATCTTCTCCGTTCTTCTCATCATAATCCTCACAGGAACCGAAATCCACTTATCGAAACTGAGTACAAACGTTTCGATGGGCACCAACATTTACATTTTCGGGCTGATCAATGTTGTTATTCTCCTGATCATCCTCCTGATTTATCTCGTCTGCCGCAATGTTGCCAAATTGCTCTTTGAGCGACGACAAAGGGTAATCGGCGCCAAGTTGCGCACTAAACTGGTCCTCGCCTTCGTTGGTCTCTCGCTTGTTCCAACCATGCTCCTCTTTTTTGTTTCCGCCGGGTTCATCACCAACAGCATCCAGAACTGGTTCAATAAGCAGGTGGAATCCGCTTTGGACGAATCCATCGAAGTCGCCGCTACATACTACAAGAGCTCCGCTGCCAACGCTTTCTATTATGGGCGTCAAATCAGCACTTTCATCAAAGAAGGAAAACTGTTGAACGAGGACAACCTTCCTCGCCTTAAAGAACTGATCAGACAGAAACAGAAGGAATATAACCTCGGGGTCGTCGAAGTTTTTTCTTCTCAGCGTGAAGAACTTGTTCGGGCTGCCAATCCCGAAGTCCCCCTGAGTGACTTTACCAACCCTTCATCTGTCGATATCAACATGGGATTGAACGGCAAAGAGCTCACCCGGGTAAATCAGATCGGAAAAGGGGATCTGATAAGAGGCATAGTACCAATCTATTCCAACTGGGACCCGCGTGACGTGGTAGGTGTGGTCGTCGTCAACTATTACGTTCCCTATTCTCTCGCAAGCAAAATGAAAGAAATCTATTCTTCCTACCAGCAATTCCGCCAATTGAAAATTCTCAAGAACCCAATTAAGACAGGCTATATCCTTACACTATTCCTCATGACTATGGTTATAGTGTTTCTCGCTGTCTGGTTTGGTCTTTATCTGGCAAAAAGTCTGACAATCCCTATCCAGGAGCTCGCGGAAGCCACAAGGCAAGTAGCGGAAGGGAACCTTACCGTCCACCTCGGTGAAATGGGACGCGATGAGATTGGAATGCTGATCGCTTCCTTTAACAAGATGACCGAAGACCTCCGCAACAATCAGCTGGCTCTGAAAGAAACCAACAAAGAATTGATCAGGAGCAACCTTGAACTTGAAGAGAGACGCCGTTACATGGAAACCGTCCTCAAAAATGTTACCGCCGGCGTCATTTCGGTGAACAAGGCTGGAATTCTGACAACAGTCAACAAATCAGCGGAGCGACTGCTCTCAATAAACACAAATGAAGTTATCGGAAGGAATTTCCGAGAAGTCCTGCGGCCCGCTCATCTCGACATCGTAAAAGGAATGCTGCGCGATATGGTCCTAGCTAAACACGACACAGTTCGCAAGCAGGTAACAATCCCGCTCAAGGAGTCCGACATCACCCTCCTCGTCAACTTGACGGTGTTGCGTGACGAAAACGACGGCTTTATGGGAACTGTCGTTGTCTTCGATGACCTAACACAACTCATCAAAGCCCAAAGAATGGCTGCATGGCGTGAAGTCGCACGAAGAATCGCACATGAGATCAAAAATCCCCTTACCCCTATTCAACTTTCCGCCCAACGTCTCAGAAAGCGTTATCTCACGAGATTTGGTGAAGATGAACGGGTCTTTGACGAGTGCACCGACATGATTATCAAATCCGTAGATGAACTGAAAACACTCGTTGACGAATTTTCAAATTTCGCCAGAATGCCTGCCGCAAAGCCGACTCCGAACAACCTGAACCAAATCGTCAGGGAAGCCCTTGCTCTCTATCAAGAAGCGCATCGCAATGTAACTTTCTCATTTAAATCTGACGAGTCATTGCCTCTGCTTCAATTGGATCGAGACCAGTTCAAGAGAGTGCTCATCAATCTTTTGGACAATGCAACAGCTGCCATATCTGGAGAAGGGCATATTGAAATAGAAAGCAGCTATAATCAGGAGTTGAAGATGGTTTCTTGTGTTGTAGCTGACACTGGGCACGGTATTGCTCCAGAAGACCGTTCACGCCTTTTCGAACCCTATTTTTCAAAGAAGAAAACTGGCACCGGCTTAGGGCTTGCAATCGTCAACACCATTATCTCAGACCATCATGGGTTTATTCGTGTCAAAGACAACCATCCAAAGGGAACCAAATTCATTATAGAATTGCCTATCGGGGATGAATGGGCGTAAGCATCCTTACACATGGAGGCGAATCCGGGTGTGAAACGAGATAGATGGGAGCGGGGGTAGTCCATTGGTCAAGAGAGGAGGGCTGGTGCAATTAAGAGTAAGTTGCAAACATAAAAGCCCCGCCAATCAAGAGACTGGCGGGGCATATGAAATAATTCCCGGCGGCGACCTACTCTCCCACGCAGCTTCCCGCGCAGTACCATCGGCCCAGAGGGGCTTAACTTCCGTGTTCGGGATGGGAAC
>JAMXLF010000001.1 GCA_024281055.1 Geobacteraceae bacterium | reverse complement strand
CAGTCCGCCTACGGCCCCGGCCTCTGGGCGATCACCGAGATCTTCGGGAACCTCCGTCAGTCGGCCAACAACCGTAACAACGACAAGGCCGTCGAGCAGATGGTCTGGGCCGAACTCGCCGCCGCCTACAGCTTCAACAGCGCCGGCCTCGGCATCGTTCACTCCATGGCCCACGCCATGGGCGGTCTCTATGACTCTCCGCACGGCCTCTGCAACGCCATCGCCCTGGTCGACGTCTGCCGTCTCAACCTCCCGGCCTGCCCCGAGCGCTTCGCCATGATGGCCCGCGCCGCCGGCATCGACACCAATGGGATATCCGACATGAAAGCCGGCGAGCTCTTCATCAACATGATCCAGGAGCTGAAGGACGACCTGGGGATCACCACCAAGTTCGCCGACCTCGGTCTGCAGGAGAAGGATCTCGACGGCCTCTCCAAGTTCGCCGCCGCCGACATCTGCTCCGAAGGCAACCCCGTGGATATCGGCTTCGAAAACATGCGCGCCGTCTTCAAGGCCTGTATGTAAAACGTAGGGGCGACCGGCCGGTCGCCCCTGCACCTGAACGAGCAGCATGGCAACACATATGCCGCTGGGCCCGGAGAGACTTTCTCTCCGGGTGCCAGCGGCGCTGCCGCATCAGGCTGACAAGATTCCACATCAACAAATTCCGAATCTCAAACAAAACCCAAAACCCGGCGTATAATAAATGTATTCAACGCTTGGGATGTGGCGCTTCCGCGACGAGGTCAATCATGATTGCCGAACACGAGGTTAGAAATCTTCTCCGCACGGGCGGCTATATCGCCGACGAATCCATCGCCACCGCCGTTTTCCTGGCCCTCCGCATGGAGAAGCCGATCCTCATCGAAGGACCTCCGGGAGTCGGCAAGACAGGGCTCGCCAAGACCCTGTCGGAGGTCATGGACTTCCCACTGGTACGGCTCCAATGCTACGAGGGAATCGACGAAGGAAAGGCCCTCTATGACTGGGAATACGGCAAGCAGCTCCTCTACACCCAGCTGCTGCGCACCCAGCTCGACAGCTACCTCTCCGAATCCGCCGACCTGCGCGCGGCCGTCGAGCGGTTATCCGCCGAGGAAAGCCTCTTCTTCTCGCAGAACTTCCTCGTGCAGAGGCCGATCCTGCGCAGCTTCCTGTCTGAAAAGCGGTCGCTGCTCCTGATCGACGAGATCGACCGCTCCGGCGATGAGTTCGAAGCACTGCTGCTGGAATGCCTGAGCGATTTCCAGGTCTCGATACCCGAACTGGGAGTAATCGAAGCGCGAACCAGGCCGCTGGTGATCCTGACGAGCAACGGCACGCGCATGATCTCCGACGCCCTGCGCCGGCGCTGCCTCTTTCTCTATATCGGCTACCCCGAATTCGAACGGGAGGTGGCCATCGTCTGTGCGCGCTACCCGGAACTGTGCGATACCCTCGCCCACCAGATGGTCGATTTCCTGCGCAAGGTCCGGGAACTGAATCTCCGCAAGTCCCCCAGCATCTCCGAAACCCTCGACTGGGCCCAGGTACTCACCATCCTGCACGCCACCCGACTCACGCCTGAGGTGGTGGCCAATACGGTCGGCACCATTGCCAAGCATCAGGCTGACATGAAGCAGGTGAGCGAGCTGGCGACCAGGGAGCTGCGGGTCGCGTAGGCTGTAACCCCTCCCGGCCTCCCCTTATAATTAAGGGGAGGAGCCAGGCTCCCCCTCTTAAGATAAGAGGGGGACGGGGGGAGTTATGAAAAAGCAGCTGGAGCATCGTATGGAACGTATCATCACCAGATTTGTAAAGGCCTTGCGCGAACGCGGCATTCGGGTCTCCCCCGGGGAGAGCATCGACGCGGTGCACGCCCTGGCCCTGGGCGGGGTGGAAGGCCGCGCATCGGTCCGGGCGCTTCTGCGCCTCACCCTGGTGAAAAACGTCAACGACATCCCCGCGTTCGAAGAGGTCTTCGACAGCTTCTTCAGCGGCAGAGAACACTTTCCGCCCGGCCTCGACCAGGCCGATTTCCTGGGCGCGCTGATCCACATCGTGGAGGGGGAGCAGCTGAAGTCCGATCTTCACAAACACCACAAGGAAGAGGGGCCGACGCTCCTGGTGGATGAGGAAGTCACTGCAGAGGACCTGGAGAACCTGCTGGGCATGGAGGAGAGCGACGAGGAGTCCGAAGGTGCGGACATCATGGTGCAGCTGGACGGACACCGGGGGAAGATGGAAGCACCCGCGCCGTCCGACTACTACATGAAGAGCCCCCCCACGGTCGCCTTCCACCAGGGCATGAACAAGAGCAAGGTGGAGCCGTTCACCCCGGAAGAGCTGGCTGACATGCAGGAGGTCGTCGGCCGGATGCTTGTCCGGATACGGAAAGACGTGCAGCGGATGAAGGAAGAGGAGAGCAGAGGCCGCCTTCACGTCATCAGGACGATCCAGAAGAACTACCGGCACGGCATGGTCCCTTTCCTGCTGTCGCTGCGCCGCAAGAGGAAGGAGAAGCCCCGGCTCGTCGTTTTCTGCGATGTGAGCTACTCCGTGAGTCACGCCACGCGCTTCATGCTCCTCCTGCTCCACACCCTGCAGAGCCGGGTGATGGACGTGCGCAGCTTCGTTTTCAACCGGGAACTGGCGGAGATCACCGACATGCTCCGTAACATGCCCGTGAACTGCCTGATCGAGACCATCGACAAGGGGGAGATCGTCAACCTGGACGACAACAGCGACTTCGGCAACGTCTTCCGCACCTTCAAGGAGAAGCACCTGGAGAGCATGCGCGGCAAGCCGGCGATCATCATCATGGGAGACGCCCGCAACAATTACAACGAGGCGAACGAGTGGGCGCTGGAGGAGATCAGGGAGAAAGCGGGCTACATGCTCTGGCTCACCCCCGAGGAGCGCGACACCTGGCAGCGGGGTGACTGCCTGATGGAGCTGTACGGCACCTACTGCGACCGCGTGGAGGTCGTGCGGAACGTGGACGAACTGAGCCGGGTGGTGGAGGACCTCTTCCTTACCATCCTCGATCTGCACGACACCCGGGTATGGAAAAGACGTCCCCGGAAGCCCGAGGGCGAGGAGCCCTACGATTACCGGACCTACTACACGAAGGGGAGCGGCGCGACGCCGGCCTTCGACCCCAATGTCCGCAGACAGTGGTAGTGACTGACCTGCATCCGGCTTCTTTCCCCCCTCCTTCCTCCCCCCTCCGGGGGGAGAATCGAATGCTCTCCCCCAGCGGGGGAGAGTTAGAGAGGGGGCCGGGGAGGTTTTTCGGAGAGAACTGAATTTGAAGCTTCGTGAAACAGAGACACACCAGGCCGAGCTGGAGACGAAGATCGAAGAGCTCCGCCGATCCCGGGAAGAGCTGGAGGCGTCGCGCAACAAGTATGCCCTGCTCTACGACTTTGCCCCCGTGGGGTATTTCACCTTCGACCGGGACGGGGTGATCCAGTCGGTGAACCTGTTCGGGGTCCGTCTGCTGGGGCTGGAACGGGACTGTCTCCTCAACCGCCGTTTTGAGGAGTTCGTTGCCGACGACGAGCGGTTTGTCTTCGACAAGTTCCTGCGGACGGTCTTTGCCGGCAAGGGAAAAGAAACCTCACGGCTGCGGCTCTCCACCGGCGGACAGCAACCGTTGTATGTCCGGATCGAGGCCATGGTCACCGAATCCGGCGACGAATGCCTGGCTGTGGTCATGGACATCACCGAACGCAGGCGGGCGGAACTGGCGCTTTCGGAGAGCGAGTACAACCTGGCCAAGGCCCAGTCCATGACCCACGTGGGATCCTGGAGCTTCGATCCGGCCAGCGGCGAGGTGCGTGCCTCGGACGAACTGCTGCGCATCATGCACCTCAGCCGCGAGGAAACGACCCAGGAAGCCTTCGCCGGCGTGGTCCATCCCGAAGACCGCGAAACGGTCATGGCGCACCTGCGCCTTGGCATCGAGCACAGCAAGTCCTACGAGATCGAGCACCGCCTGCAGTTCAGCGACGGCACCTCCCGGTGGGTCTACTCAATCGTCGAGCCGTCGGTGGACAGTGCCGGCAAGGTGGTGCGGCTCTACGGCACGACCCAGGACATCACCGAGCGCAAGCAGGCCGAGGTCGACCTGCGCAACAAGACCAATGAACTGCAGACGATCTTCGATTCCATCGGCGACGGTATCGTGGTGTACGACCACGATGGCCTGGTCCAGCACTACAATCTCATCGCCCCGAAACTCTTTCCCGGAGAGATCAGGCCGGGCTGCTCCTGCCGTGAGCTGTTCCACCCTGAAGCTCCCACCCTGCCGCAGGACTGCCCCGTTGAAAGAACTCTGCAGGGGGGGAGAGTGGAAACCTCGCTGGTTTCCGTGCGGGAAGGGGTCGCTCCCCTGTATGTCGACATCACCGCCACCACCATCAAGGACGCATTGGGAGAGAAAAACCGGGTGCTCGTGTTCCTCCGGGACATCTCCGAAAAACGGCTCCAGGAGATGCACCTGATACAGACCGAAAAGATGTCGAGCATCGGCGTCCTGGCCACCGGAATCGCGCACGAAATCAACAACCCGCTCACCTCGGTGGCAGGTTACGCAGAGGCACTGCTGCGGCGTTTCCGCGACGAACCGGAGCTGGTTCGGGACCAACGGCTCGATGTTTTTCCCCGTTATCTTGAGGTGATCATCCGTGAATCGTACCGTTGCAAGGGCACCATCGACCACCTGCTCAGCTTCAGCAGGAGATCGGACGGCTCTGCCACGGAGGTGGATATCAATGACATCCTTCTGGAAATTCTCGAACTTTTACGCCACCAGCAGGGTTACCGGCAGATCAGGGTCACAACTACCCTGAAACAGGACCTCCCCCATGTCCTCGGCGACCCGTCCGGCCTGCGCCAGGTGTTTATGAACCTGCTGGTCAACGCCCACCAGGCAATCACGGGGAGCGGCCTGGTGGAAGTGACGACGGATTGCACCGATGACGCCATGGTCAGCATAAATATCCGGGACACCGGCTGCGGCATAGAGCCGCACGCTATCGACCGGATCTGGGACCCGTTCTTCACCACCAAGGAAACCGGCAAGGGGGTCGGCCTCGGCCTGGCCCTCACCTACAACATCGTCAAGCGCCACGGCGGCGATATCAGGGTGGAAAGCCGGGTCGGTGAAGGTTCACAGTTTACGGTGCTGTTGCCGGTCTGGCAGAAACAGGCAGAAGGTTAGACATGAGCAGGAGAACAAACGTGATGAGTGAACATACCGGCCTTGATAACGACACAAACCGGGCGCACGCAACGATTTCCGAGCTGTATCCCGATGTGGGAAGGATCACCCTGTTCGTGGCCATCGAAGAGGCAGACGCGGAATCGGAACCCAACTACCAGCAGATCATCTTCACCGCTGGCACCGAGGCGATTTTCCGGCTCGATTGTTCACGGGACGATTGTGCGGGCGGCGGCTTCGACTTTACCCCGATTGTCGATGAAATGGTGAAGAACGGAGAATCAAGGGTACACGGGAAGCTTGCGTGCGAGGGTACCCTCGGCGCCGTGGGAGACCGCTGCGGGTTGAAGGCGGAGTACCGCATCATCGTCGATTAGAAAGAATCGAAGGTAGATGCCATCAAAGGAGCTAAAGATGCTGCACATTGTTCAAGTGGTCATGTGGGGCGTGGCTGATGCGCCGCACCTTTTTTTCGATGAAGCAAGGGCCCAATCCGTCTATGTTGAATGTGCCAAAAGGTACTGGGAGCAACGCTATTCGGCTTATTGCGAGCACCATGGCGTAAGCGGTGACTGCTTTGCGTCGGCGCAAGCCTTTGTGAACACAATAGACATCTCCGAAAAGAGCAAAATCAACTACTGGACGATCAGTCCTGAAGAGGCAGGCCTCAGCGATTCGAAAAACACGCTGTTCGGGCCGATGCGGGAAGAATTCTGTCAGGTCACCAAAGATATTGGGGCCGTAAAGGAAGGATTGACGCGGTTGCTGGATGACGTAACGACTCTCACCGACCGTCTTGCCGGGATTGATGTTTCGCCAGGCGGGGCTCAGCCTGTCGACGAACCGGAGAAACCGGCACTTTCCACTTCTGCAGTCGCGACGGAACCGTCAGAACCAGCTCCGGAAGCATATACGACCCCGGAATGGAAGGCGTTCGCAGGAACCATAAAGAGATTGTGCTGCGGCAGCAGAAATGAATTTTACCTGTTGCCCCGGGATGATTGGCGCCAGGATGTGTACAGCAATCGGACCGAGCTGGAGTATTGGGACTGGGTTGCCGGCAAGATCGTGACGTACAAGGAAAAGGCGAAAAACGCCAACTATCCGGTCATCGAGGACGCCGGTTCTCCCGGCTGCTACAAGTTCACCAACCAGAAAGGAATTCCGAGCGAAGACTGCTATGATTCGGAATGGGAAGCGTGGTGTGCCGCCGGTCTTCATCTGGAAGGGCGTTGTCCATAATTTTTCCTTCATCCTTCCGTTCCCTCCCCCCTTGACTTGCCATATCTTCGGGCGTATGTTGATGTATGCTAACATGAGCTTGCGTCCGTCAGGCTTCCCGTTACCAAATTAATGCGCAAGATCATTCATCTGATTTTCTTGGAGGAACTGTCATGGTGAAGCAGGGGTTATCTATTGTATGTCTCTCGGTTCTGTTCTCGTTTGCCGGCATTGCCTTTGCGCAAACGCCGGATTCCGTTGTGCTTGACGGGGATGTGCATATAACCAACGGGAGCCTGGTATTCCCCGACGGCACTCTTCAGTCCACCGCAACGCTTCAGGGGCCAGCCGGACCGGCAAATAGCTTATCGGTGGGAACTGTTACCACAGGTGCCCCCGGGAGCGCTGCCGCAGCAACCATTACCGGCACCCCCCCGTCGCAGGTTCTTAACCTGACCATCCCACAAGGGTCGGCAGGTCCGACTGGTCCAACAGGCCCGCAAGGTCCGGTAGCCAACGTCGGCTTTAGCGATAACCCCGGCACCGCTATGATCATCCCAGGAAACGGTCAGATAGGGGTCCTCCACTCGTCGACTTTCGGCAATTTCACTGCACCCGGAGTGATTCCCTCTTCGACGGTCAGGTGCGGACCTGTCGGTTGCATGATTGCGGGATTGAATGCCGTGGAATATGTGCGTGGAAGTACTGTCAACAGTTTTTCCTGGCTCGGACAAGTGGCCCCCTCATCGCAAATCACGTGCGGAGGTGCCGGTTGCATAATACCAGGCACCGATCAAACCGGATTTTTGACCAGTAACAATGCTCTTTTTGTTGCTACGACCCCTGGAGTGACTACATCTTCGTCAACGCAGTGCTCGGGAACCAACTGCATGATTGCGGGTAACGGTATTGCAGTATGCCTGGCCGCTGGCGTTTCTACTGTTAATTTGGCAACTGTCTTTGGTGTGCTACCGTCTTCAACCCTGCAGTGCAATGCAGCGGGTTGCATGGTCGCGGGAATCGGAGTAATCGGATATTGTCTCCCGGGTAGCACTACAATCACTGTTGCTACTGTCCCAGGTGTGCTCCCGACTTCCGTCATAGGGAAGTAGTTTGCCGAAGCGGTCTGAACCTTGATCCGCTTATGGAGCCTCATTGTGCGGTCGAAGTTATAGAAATGCCTTGCAGGTAAACACCGGGAGCATCGGATGGTGAACAAAGATGATGAACCTGTTGAAGAGTTGCTAGCCGGCAGTTCCTATGAGCTTGCGGCCATGTTCAACATCCTCGAACACAAGGGCCTGATAAGCAAGAATGAATTTCTGGACGAGCTGAAGAGATTGCGCGAGAGAGTAAAGCCTCCTGCCGATCCCGATCCTTATATCATCAGAGGATAGAATCTATTGGTGAAGAGAATGGCCTGCCTCGAGCAGGCCATTTCTTTTTTCCGCTGCACCGTCCCTGCCGCTCACCGCTCCCCGAGGGTGAACAAATACTCCTGATGCCTTTTAAGCGAGCGAAATATGCCGTTTAAAGAGAGACAAAACGGTTATGAGATGCTAACATTACTAGTGCCAAACTCGGAACCTGGCGAAAGTGCCGTGAATATACGACTGTCGACACAGGGATCTGCCCATGTTTCGAAAAGACGTGACCCGCATAGCGTTCAAGGTAACCGCGATATACCTGGTGGTCGGGGCTGCATGGATATTCTTTTCCGATGAGATCCTCGCGCTCCTGGCGCCCGACAAGGAAACCTTCGCCCGCCTGTCCATCGCAAAGGGATGGCTGTTTACCCTCATCAACGCAGCAATGCTCTTCCTGCTCATACGTCGAGCGGCAAAAGAAATCCTCCAGTCGCGGGATTACTACCTGAGAATCTTCGAAGACTTTCCGGCCCTCATCTGGCGCGCCGACTCCGATGCAAGGTGCGACTATTTCAACAAGACCTGGCTCGCCTTTACCGGCCGCTCCCTCGAGCAGGAACTGGGTGACGGGTGGGCGGAGGGTGTTCACCCGGAAGACCTCGACCGGTGCCTGAAAGGGTTTCGGGAAGCATTCGACTCCCGACGCCCCTTTGTCCTTGAATACCGTCTGCGCCGCCACGACGGGGAATTTCGCTGGATTGTCGACTGCGGAAAACCCAATTACGACCGTACCGGCAGATTCATCGGCTATATCGGTTCATGCTACGACGTTACCGAACGCAAGCAGGCTGAGGACGCCCTGTTGCGCAGTGAACAGCGTTTCCGTGAACTCACCGAGAACACGAGTGATTGGGTCTGGGAAGTAGACGGCAACCTGCGGTATGTCTATGCCAGTCCGAAGGTTGCCGAATTACTCGGGTATGCGCCGGACGAAGTACACGGAAAGACGCCTTTCGACTTCATGCCCTCCGAAGAAGCGGTACGCCTGCAACCGGCCGTCGACAACCTCCTGAGGAACCCGCAACCGTTCAAGGCCCTGGAAAACGTGAATGTGCACCGGGACGGCTCTCTCGTCGTTCTGGAGACGAGCGGCGTTCCCGTTTATGACCCAGCGGGGCGATTCGCGGGCTTCCGGGGCATCGACCGCGACATCAGCGCCCGCAAGGAGGCGGAAGAAAAGATCCTGGCCCTGAACACTGAACTCTCAAGGCAAGCCGCCGCCCTGGAAGCAGCCAACAGGGAACTGGAGGCTTTTGGCTACACCGTCGCTCACGACCTGCGGAAACCCTTGACCAGCATAAGCCTTGGTTGCCAGGTAATCATGGAGCTCTGCGGCGGCCATATCAGGGATGACTGCAAGCGCGTCATGCTGGACATATGCGGCACGACCGAGAAGATGGATCAGCTCATAACCAGCCTGTTGAATTTTTCGCGCATATCGAGCAGCGAACTGCACGTGGCAACGGTCGACATCAGTGCCCTGGCCCAAACGATCGCTGCGGAACTCCGCCTCAACCAGCCGGAGCGGCGGGTATCATTCGTCATAGCGGACGGGGTAACCGCGCAGGGCGATGCCAACCTGCTCCGGGCGGTGCTGGAAAATCTCATCGGGAACGCCTGGAAGTATACCGGAAACAGGGAGACAGCAGTCATCGAGTTCGGCATGACGGCATCCGCGGGAGAACGGTCCTATTTCATCCGCGACAACGGCATAGGGTTTGACATGAACCATGCCGACAAATTATTCGAGGCCTTCCAGCGGCTACCGGGCACGAAGGAATACGATGGCCACGGCATAGGACTGGCCACGGTGCTGCGGATCGTTCAGCGCCATGGGGGCAGGGTCTGGGCCGAGGGAGAAGCGGGGAAAGGTTCGACGTTTTATTTTACCATGGCGACACAGGAGCGGCAATCGACTACCGTCAAAGGCCGGAATGGTATGGAGGAATTGCCATGTTCATCAAGGTAAAGGTGATTTATACCGATGGCACCACTGATACCGTCAACGCAGCCAAGATCGTAGAATTACTGCACGAAAAAAAGATCGCAGCCATCCAGTGCTCCGAGGGATGGCTGGAGATCAGACGGGATCAGATAGTGGGATTCAAGGCTGATTACGAAGGGCCGGACAGGAGGAAATCCCGGGCTGAAAACGAGAACCCGGCTTCGGAGTGAATCGATCCTGCGGAGCACAACCCTGACTGTGGAGATAAAATTTTTATGCGTACCGCACGAAAGCGGCCTCCGGATATTCCGGAGGCCGCTTTCGTGTTGCTCGTTTTCGGGAAAGTCTGCCTGTCCCGACATTAATGCCCGGACACGATCCCACTTCCTTGGGTGGCCTTCCACTGGAACTGGTGCGGCCAGTTGGTGGTGTCGGTGGTGGTGATGGCGGTGTGGCAGACATAGCATGCATTCGGGCGTCCGCCGCTGCCGTGGGCCTCGATAAAGTCGCTCAGGCCCTCTCCCTTCGAGCTTGAATGGCAGGCCCCGCAGCTGCCGATCGATTTCGCGTAGTTCTGGTACTGCAGCGACTGGTAGTTGTCGATGTCCACCCGCGAAGGAACCATGGCATGGGGGCTGCTGTGGCAGCCGGCGCAGTAGATGCCGCCATGGCCGGTGGCGTTCCGGTAGAGGGTGGTGCCGGTATCAACCTGGGCAACCCCCGAGTGGCAGTTGACGCACTTGGGCTCGGTCACCCAGGGGGTCTTGGTGTTGTTGGTGATGGATGCCGCCATGGTCCCCATGCTGCCGTGGCAGCTCGCATTGGTGCAGTTGCCATCGGTGGCCGTATGGGCCAGGCTTCGGCTGCACTGGGTCTTGGCGCCGGGGTGGCAGTCGTAGCAGGCAGCCCCGACTGTGGCGTGGAAGGTGTGAATAGCCTCGGAGAGGTACATCCCGGACGATCCCCGGCCGGTCTGACCGAGAATGGGGCTTCCATGGCAGGATGCGCAAAGGACCGGCATCTGGCCCACCAGGTTGGTCCCGGAGAGCTGATCATGTTTCTGCAGCACATCCAGCATGGGGTTGGCGTTGCCGTTGTGACACTTGGCACAGTTGATCTCGTCGGACACCGGAATCGTCGTCCTGGTCTGAGCCAGGATGTTGTTGCTGGCATCCTTCACCGTCACCTCGATCACCTGGAACGGGTTCCAGACACCGGAGTCGTCGATGGGTGTCAGGGGAACGCCGTTGACCTGGTAGTGGTCGCCCTTCAGCACCATCGTTCCGGCAAGCCCGTTGTGAATCGTGGGGTCCACCAGGTTGAGGCCGGTATCAGTGGGCAGGGTCACGCCGAAAAGCTTCTGGCAATACTGCCAGAACTGGTAGAACATCCCCTTGTTGGAAGACTTGGTGTTGTTGACGACGCGGTACGAGACGGTCACGCCCGATGTCACCACCTTGGGCGGATTGCCGCGCTGCACCACCTGCGCCCAGACGGTATTGTACGGCGGCAGGATCACGGCCGTGTCATAGCTCGGATTGGCGCAGTGCATCCCGAGATCGTTCCATGCGAAGACGACGTATTTCGAATTGTTCTGGGCCGGCGTGATGACGCCCGGGTTCGAAGGCGGCATCTGTGCCGGCGGCGGGGTCCAGGTGCTTGTCGTGCCGCCCGAGGACGTTGTGCCGCCTGAAGTTGTCGAGGTGCTCAATGCCGCGGCGATGGCCTGGATCTGGGTGGTGGTCAGGGTCTTGAGGGAGCTCATGGCACTGACAGTGGAGATCCCGGTCTGGATCTGGGTGGCCGGGGCACCGAGCTTGCTGGAAGTGGCCAGGGGACCGTGGCAGCTGGAGCAGTAGGTGTTGTACAGGGTGGCCCCGGTCGACGTTGATGTCGAGCCTGACCCCGAAGTCGAGCCTGACCCCGAGGTCGAGGTTGTCGTGGAGCCCAGTGCCGCGGCAATGGCCTGGATCTGGGTCGAGGTCAGTTTCGACAGCGTATGCATGGCGCTGACGTTGGCGATGGCGGACTGAATCTGGGTGACGGTTGCCCCTTTGACGGACGAGGTGGCAAGGGAACCGTGACAGCCTGAGCAGTAGGTGGCGTAGAGCGTGGCCCCGGTCGACGTCGAGGAAGTCGAGGTCGAGGTTGAACCCGACTCCTTGCTGGTAGAGTAGTCACTGCCGTAGACTGTGAACGACAACGAGCAGATCGCCGCCAGCAGCACAACCAACGCACATGCGGTTTTCTTTTGCATAATTCCTCCAATTCTCTGTTTGAATGTATGTGATCATCTCAAGGTTCGGAGCCGTCAGCTCCCGCACGGCACCGTGCGTCTCCTCCTTGCACGCAAACATTGCAATCGATGCTGCACCTGCGGGCTCACCTCCTTTCCGAATAGCATCGGTCGGAATTGGCGACAAAAAAAGCCGGGTCGCCAAATATCAGGTGATATTTCGGCGACCCGGCTGTCTCCTGGAGACCCTGTGGGCTTTCCGTCCCATCCTCGCAGATGGTTTAGTATTGTCGTCTATCAAGCAGCAACTATTATAACTGCGTTCTGAAATTACAGGAAAGAAACAGAGCTGTCAATTAATAATGCATATATCTGTATTATTTATTTTTTAATAATATCTGCTAATTCAACATGATTCGCCTCCACATTCAGGCCTGGGTATCGGCCCGGACATTGCTTGGAAACGAGTACGACTCCGGCATCGTTCCGGGGCGAATACTATTGAAAATTAGAGGAGTAACCATGAGCTGCACCTGCGAATCCCACAACATGCACATGTGCTTTCTCAAGGCACAAGGAAACGAGGATCTCATCAGGAGCCTCTCCGCGAACCCCACGGTCGAATGCAGGCAATGCGGCGCCAAGGCGGACAACGTCCGTAACCTGTGCGCCGCTCACTTGTGCGACGAAGCCCCCAATGTCGAAGGGGGGCACGGCAGCGTCAACCTCGAAGACATCGGCAAGCCGCACGCCGGAAAACGATAGGGCTCCCTTCCCCACACCACGCCAGGGGAGGGCTCTCCGCCCTCCCCTGCTTCCCCTCAATAATTACTTGACATGGTATCGCAAGTTGATACTATACCCCCATGGCCGCAAAGTACCGCAAAACCTTGCAGGCTATCTTTGAAGACCCGATAAGAGCTAACATTCCCTGGGCGGACATCGAAGCCCTTTTCCTTTCGCTCGGGGCGGAACGAGACGAAGGGCGCGACTCCCGCACCCGTTTTCTATTGAACGGAATTCGGGCGACGTTTCATCGTCCCCATCCTCAGAAGGAGACCGACAGGGGCGCGGTGAAGTCGGTACGCAAGTTTTTGACGGAAGCGGGGGTAAGGCCGTAAGGGAATTGATAGGGCGGGAAAGTGCGGTGGCGGCTTATTGCGAGGTCTGAAATTTTGTCGGGTGATTCGCGGAAAGCATATATTTGTAGATGCCTGTTAGGTATATAGATGTAGATGCCGGCAAATAAATGTAGATGCAAGCATATACATCTATATACCAATGTTCGTCTGCACAATAACATCGTTGGACGATGAGTGATATATGCAATTGAAAATTGTTTTGGCCGTCCTTGCCATCGTATCACTTGCAGCCCTGACCGCAGGTGCTAAAGAGCTGGAACAGAAAGAACTGCTCTGGAAGAGATTCGGCGTCATCAAAATGGAAATTACAAAGGCTAGTAATTCTAATGTGATTAAGGCAGCTCATTATGCAAACGGTGAACGCATAGATGAAAGTGAAATTGACGGCAAAAAAATACAGCACATTTACGTACAGCCTTCACGTGTGGATTTATACACCAGCGAGTTCAAAGAGATAAAGGAAGAAAAAGAGATATCTCTTGGCTCAAGACTGCTTATCGATTTTGTAATCATATGCCTTAGGCGTGCATATCCTGAAGGCCCAGAAACCGTACCACCTACTGCAAAAGTAACTACAGTTGTAATCGACGCAAAGAATACAAAAATTAACATTACTACAACAAGAATTAGCGAGCATGACATTAGCTTTGTAATAGTGCCTAACGACCCTGAAGAAGCAACATTGAGCGGTGTTTGGGGGGATCGTTTACTGAACCCGCTCCCCAACGATTTTAGTGTTGCCGGCTCGCACCATGAATTTCCCGATCAAGTAAAGACATTACAAGAGGCAAGATCGCTGAAATTGCCACCAACGCAGAACAACAAATAACTCTGGAGGAGCCAACCATCGGGTGGTGCGGTTATTCACCGCACACCCTCAGCACC
The DNA here is from genome assembly GCA_024281055.1 of Geobacteraceae bacterium. GTDB lineage: Bacteria > Desulfobacterota > Desulfuromonadia > Geobacterales > Geobacteraceae > JAMXLF01. Next base: position 40,711 of record JAMXLF010000001.1, on the reverse strand, counting down.
GTTAACACAAAAGAGGACTAAACCATGATGGAATACAAAGGATACATAGGACACGTGGAATTCGACGACGAGGCGGAAATCTTCCATGGCGAAGTCATCAACACCCGCGACGTCATCACCTTCCAGGGTAAAACCGTCGACGAAATCAAACAGGCCTTCCGGGACTCCGTAGAAGACTACCTCGAATACTGCGCCAAGCTTGGCCAGCCGCCAGAGAAACCCTTCACCGGCAAATTCATGCTGAGAATCCCCCCCGAACTGCACCGCAAGATCTACGTCGCCGCCAAACAGTCCGGGGAAAGCCTCAACGCCTGGATCAAGGAACAGCTCGCGCATAGCGTGGAGCATGTGTGTTGATTCGGCAAACCTGAGAACACATTCTCTTGGCTTGACAGAAGAGCCTACCAATCATAACATGTTGTAGAGGGCTTGCGTGTATTTAGACATTATTGGTGAAATTGAACAGATTGAAACCTTCGCAGTCGGCTCTGCAATCCGCGAACTGGAAAGGCTGAGAAAAGTTTACGGTAAGGGACGATGGCGAAAGCGTAAGGGAGTTGCCAAGCTTAGATTGTCAAATGGGACTTTGGTAGAAGCGGAAATCCACTGGTATGAGGCAACTGGTCTTGGAAGAAAGGAATTCAAGATCAAACGAATTCTGAAGGAGTACTAGAATGGCGGCGACAAGAACGACGAGGCATCGATACTACGTTTGCATCAATAATGAAGGTTACACTGTATCGCTCGAATTAAGAAAGATTTACGAGGCGCTCCCGGATCCGGTCGCCGAACGTCATGAGCAGTTGCGTATTATCGACGAATCCGGCGAGGACTATCTCTATCCGGCGGAATGCTTCGTCGTCATCAGTCTTTCCCAGGCTGTCAGACAGGCACTCAAGCTGGCGGCGTAATGCACAACCCATAAATGGCTAAGCCGCTTCAAGAGGCTTGATTTTCGTCTCGATCTCTTGGCCGACGCGCCGTCTGGCCATGCGCAGTTCATAATCGGCCTGTAATCCGGTCCAGATTTCGGGCGAAACACCGAAGAACCGGCCGAGCCGTAAGGCGGTATGAGCCTGTAAAATCGTTTGTGTAAATGGCTAAAATCGGTTACCAATCTCAACTATAGGAGAAACCGATGGCCACTACCGACGAACTGCTTGATGCACTGATGAAGGACTACAAGAAGCCCGAAGATCTGATTGGCGAGAACGGGCTTCTGAAACAGCTCACGAAGAAGCTTATGGAGCGGGCAATGCAGGCCGAGATGACCGAACATCTGGGCTACGAGAAGCACGCGCCCACCGGCAGAAAAAGCGGCAATTCCCGCAACGGCAGCTACCAGAAAAACGTCAAGGGTGAGTTTGGTACCCTCGATATCACCGTTCCACGGGATCGGAACTCATCATTCGAGCCGATCATCCTCCCCAAAGGAGAGAGCCGGTTTACCGGCTTTGACGACAAGATCATCTCCATGTATGCCAGAGGGATGACCACCCGTGATATCCAGGCCCATCTGGAAGAGATCTATGGGGTCGAAGTTTCCCCCACCTTGGTCTCCCAGGTGACCCAAGCGGTAACAGAAGAAATAACCCTCTGGCAGAACCGACCACTAGATGAGGTTTATCCGATCGTCTACCTCGATGCCGTGCGGGTCAAGGTCCGGCATGATGGCCGCGTTATCAACAAGGCCGTCTACCTGGCCATCGCCGTTACCTTTGCCGGGGTTAAAGAGGTCCTCGGCATGTGGACCGCAGAAACCGAAGGGGCGAAGTTCTGGCTTCAGGTAGTCACCGAACTGAAGAACCGGGGCGTACGAGACATCTTCATCGCCTGCGTTGATGGCCTGAAGGGCTTTCCGGAAGCCATCGAGGCCGTGTTTCCCGACACTCAGGTTCAGTTGTGCATCGTCCACATGGTGCGCCACAGTCTCAACTTCGTTTCCTGGAAGCAGCGTAAGGAAGTGGCCGATGATCTGAAGCAGATTTACCAAGCGCCGACGGTTCAGCAGGCCGCAGCGAATCTGGAGCAATTCGAGGCGAAATGGAACGCTACCCATCCGACTATTGGCAAATCGTGGCGTCGGAACTGGGAACGGATCATCCCCCTCTTTTCCTATCCACCGGAGATTCGCAAGGCGATCTACACAACCAACGCTATCGAATCGCTGAATATGTCGCTGCGCAAGGTCACCAAAAACCGAGGTTCTTTCCCCAGTGACGAGGCCATGTTGAAGCTGCTCTACCTGGCCTTGAAGAACATAGCCAAGAAATGGACCATGCCGATCCGAGACTGGAAATCGGCTTTAAACCAGTTCACCATAATCTTTGAAAATAGGATGCCCGCTCTTTAACCGAAAAACCATTTACACAAAATTCTTTACAGGACCGGCGGTATCGGCGGAGATTGCTCTTTTCCCGTTGATTATTTCACTGATACGACCCGCCGGAACGTCAATCTTCCTTGCCAACTCGTTAATACTGAGATTGAACGGCTTCATAAATTCTTCCAGCAAGATCTCACCCGGCTTGATCGGATCGAGTATTTCAACATCCGCTCCTGTATCTGCTCTCTTGGCCATTTGTGCTCCCTCCTAATGATAATCCACTATCTCCACATCAATCACTTCACCATCGTTCCATTTGAAACAAATTCTCCACTGGTCGTTTATCCGGACGCTGAATTGTCCTTCCCTCTCCCTTTGGGGAGAGGGTGCCCAAAGGGCGGGTGAGGGATGCTTTAGGGAGAAGGAAGCTTTTCCCAAACTTACTCTTCCTCAGGAAGATTCCTCAAAAACAGGAGCGAGAGGGGCGGCAGAACAATGAGAAACGCGTAGAAGAGGAGCTGAAACGCCTGCCGGACTCCGACCGCATCAGCCAGCTTGCCGACAAACGGCCCGGTGCAGGCGAAGAGGAGCCGGAAACAGAGGGACTGAAGCGAGAGTATCCCGGCCCGGTTCGCGGACGGGCTTTCCGTCTGGGCATGACTGAGCATCATCGGCCCGCGCAGCCCGCGCATGCTCGTGAGCAGGTAGTAGCAGAGAAATCCCCACACACCACCGATGGACCCCAACCCGAGATACCCCGCCACGACCAGCACCAGGAACAGAAGGACCATGCTCCGGTCGCCCAGATAGAGGCTCGCACGATGGCTGGCCAGTGCGCACAGGGCAACGGTCAGGTTCGCCCCGGTCCAGATGGGCCCGAACCACGTCACCGGCACCCCCGCATGCTGCATGTACGGCTGGATCAGCCAGACCGGGTAGAAAGAGGCGATCCCCAGGACGGTGTTCAACAGGATGGTGGCTCGCAGCCGCCGATTTTCCACGAAGGCGTAGCGCGCCGTGCGGAACGCCTCTGCCAGGTGGCTGGCGGGAGCGGTCGCCTTCCGGGCCGGTTCGACCATGGAGCGGGTAACGAGCAGGGCGCAGAGCCAGACCCCAACCTGGAGGACAAAGGGGAGAATTGGCGCCGCCGCATACAACACCCCGGCAAAGACCGCCCCGAGCGCCTCGCCGACCTGGCCGAACCCGCTCATGCGCCCCTCATGGCGAACATAGAGGTGCTCCTCTCCCTCCTCCTTGAGGGTCTCGTAGAGGAAGGCGCTGTCCGAGCCGCTGATGAACGCGAGGGAGATCCCCAAGAGAATCTCGGCCGCCAGCACCTGCCCGAAGGTGCCGGCAACGGTGTAGATTCCCCACCCGGCCAACCCCAGCACCGAAGCGATGGTGAGGGAAACCCGGTAGCCGATCCGGTCACTGATGTATCCTGTGGGGTACTCCATCACCACCATCACGATGGAGAGGATGCTCTGCAGAAGGAGAATCTGCGCAAGGGAGAGGCCGATATGGTCCTTCCAGAACAGGGTGATGATCGCCATCGGGAAGAGGGTCATCTGCAGGAAGGAAAAGGCGTAGAGCTTGCGTATGTTGGCGTGCGTTTTGGGCATGGAGGCCATTAATTCCCGGCAAAAATATGGCATTCGAATTGCAAATACTAAATCGAGAGAACAACAAGGCCACGCGGCTCCCATAATGCCGCACCGCCGGGAAGGATGCGAGACCATGTTGACACAGCTGACCGAACGAATGATAAACCGCTGGAGAGAGCGCCGGCAGAGATCCAGACAGGGGTACCACGATTACGTGGAGTTCTGGCGCAATTACTACGTCCGCTAGACCCGGAAGCAGCGTACCGGAGCCTCGCCCGCCATCTTACCCCATCCCCCCTGCCCTGTAAAACCCTAAACCTCAATTGCGGCATTAATCGCGCAAATGCGCCAACAGCGCAAAACCTGTAATTTCTAATAGAGTAAAAATTTCTCTGGTTCGTTTCCCTCTCCCTTTGGGAAAGGGTGCCCAAAGGGCGGGTGAGGGATGCCATTGAATGCAAGAATCGCCATCCCCCCTCACCCTGACCCTCTCCCTCAGGGAGAGGGGACGTGATCGCAAACAAGTGTCAACGCCCCTGCTCGGCGAAGTACCGCGTCACCACCTGGGTGTGCATGGGAAAACCGAGTTCGATCGGCCGGTCGATGAGGACCACCTCCTGGGTTTCCTCGGAAGAAAACGGCTGCAGGACGTCGCGGGGCTGTTTCGCCGCCAGGCCGAACACCACCAGGGTCCCGTCGAAGCCGTTCATCACCTCGTAGAGCGCAAGCTCGCCGCCGGCGATGTCGATGCCGGTCTCCTCCCGCACTTCCCGAATCCCCGCCTCCTGCCACGTCTCCCCCAGGTCGATGTACCCTCCCGGAAGGGTAAGTGTCCCCTTGCGCGGCTCGATGTTTCTCCGGATGACGACGAGCCCATCTCCCACCGGCACCAGCACCACCGCCACCGGAATGGGGTTCAGATAGGTCGTGTTGCCGCAGACCCGGCAGCGTCGGGGCCACGACTGGTCCACAGAGAACCCGGCCCCGCAGTACGAGCAATGAGAATTCCTCTCCAGCATTAAAACCTCCAACCCAAAAGCGTTTGTCCACGAAATACACGAAATTCACGAACAGAACCAGAATACCAGACAATTGAGCTCCTACAATACGTTTCTTAATGGGTTCAGGTTTGTTCGTGTCTTTCGTGTTTTTCGTGGACCGCCGTTGGTTTCACCTGCAGTTTCCTTTCCGTTTCCTTTGAAAGCCGACTCCTTACAAACGCGGGTTTATTCATCTTGTGGATAAATTACCCATTGAGGAGAAATGCATCAATCCCCCCGGGAAGCGTATACACAACCTTCTTGTCAAATGTCCAATTTTTCCCCACTTCAAAAACCCGATTGTGACGTCTTTCACCCCAAACCCTCCCCAACAGCCCAATAAATCGATGTTTTATTATTTGGCATCCCGGTTGCAATATGGGTTATCAAACCACGCATCGTGGAAGCGATGCAAAAAGAACAGCAAAGGAGAAAAACAATGGAAGCTGAAAAAATCGTAACCGAAACGTGCACCGAAGAGCCCCGCATCCTGGAGGAAATCCAGGTGGAAGAACTTGCCATCGACGGCATCTGCGGGGTGTACTGAGATGGCGGCGGCAGGTGCAGGCATACGGCTGCACCCCGCCTGCCGCGTTCGGCAGGAAGGGTTCGGCCTCCTGTTTTATGATGCCAGGGGGCCGCGCCTTCTCTTCGCCGAAACCGGCAGCCTTCTTCCCGTCGACTTCTACGGGAGCGTCCGGGGCAAGGACGAATTCCCCGAGGGGCTGACCGAGAATCAGAAGAAGGCACTACAGAAGTTCGTCGCGCAACTTCTAGAAAAGGGGTTTCTCCGTGAGCAATCGTTATGTTGAGATGGGGCTGCGCGCCCCGGTAAACCTGACTTGGGAAGTATCCCTGGCCTGCAACCTCCGCTGCACCACTTGCCTTTCGGCCTCCGGAGAGCCCGCCGCCGGCGAGCTCTCCACGGCCGAGGCTCTCGACCTGGTGGAGCAGGTGCACCAGGCGGGGGTCTTTCAGATCAATTTCGGCGGCGGCGAACCGTTCCTCCGCAAAGACTTCGAGGATATTCTGGAGGCCTGCCACACCAGGGGGATCATGACCTGTATCTCCACCAACGGCACGCTCATCGACCGCCGCCTGGTGGAGCGGCTCGCCGCAACCCGCCTGGTCGCCATCCAGGTAAGCATGGACGGCGCCACCAGGGAGACCTGCGACGCCATTCGCGGCAAGGGGGTCTTCGACAAGGCCATCACGGCCCTCCGGATCCTGGCCGCCAGTTCAATCCCCACGAGCATCAACACGGTACTTACCGCCCAGAACGCCGACGAGATTCCGGCCATGCACGAGATGGCCCGCACCCTCGGCGTATCGCTACGGGTAAGCCGCTTCCGTCCGTCGGGACGGGGAGCGGACAACTGGGAAGCGCTCCGCCCCTCCCCCGCCCAGCTCCTCGCCTTCTCAGACTGGCTGGCTAACAGCGGCGACGTGCGGACCGGCGACAGTTTCTTCTCCCTAACCTCACAGGAACGCCAGGGACTGGGCCTGAACCTCTGCGGTGCGGCCAAGCTCACCTGCTGCGTGGGGCCGACCGGCAACATGTACCCCTGCGCCTTTCTCCAGACCGACCGTTTCAAGGCGGGCTCGCTCAGAGAAAACACCTTCCAGGAGATCTGGGACAGCTCGGAGATCTACGAATCGTTCCGCAACCTGCGAATCCACTCCTGCGAGGAGTGCAACCGCTTCGACCAGTGCCACGGCGGCTGTCCGGCCGTTGCCTGGCACCTGAAAAACGACATCAACGGCGGTGATCCCGAGTGCCTGGAGCGCTGCGTGACCTCCATCGCCGACGCGAATAAGACGGCGAAGGCCGCGTAAACAAATCCCCCTCTCCCCGACCCTCTCCCACAAGGGGAGAGGGGGTAATTCCCCCGCCCTTTATGGGAGGGGGCGAGGGGGAGGGTGGAAAAGCATAGCCAATTTCCATTTACAGGAGCCACAACCATGATGTTCCCCTATCTATTTTCCCCCGTCAAGCTGGGCACGGTCGAGGTGAAGAACCGGATCTCCTTCCAGCCGCACCTGACCAACCTGGCCGTGGACAACCTCCCCAGCGAGCGGCAGATGTACTACTGGGGCGAGCGGGCCAAGGGGGGTGCCGGCCTCATCATCACCGAGGAGCTGACGGTCCACCCGACGGACATGGCCTACGAGAAGCTGATCGACGTCTACCATAAGGAGGTGATCCCCGGCTTCAAGAAGATCACCGACTACGTCCATCAGTTCGACGCCCATATCTTCGCCCAGCTGAACCATAACGGCCAGCAGGGGGACGGCTCCAACTCCCGCCTTCCGGTCTGGGCACCCTCCCCCATCCCCGACGTCCTCTTCCGGGAGACCCCGAAGGAGATGGAGCCGGAGGACATCGAGGAAGTGGCCCGCTACTTCGCCAAGAGCGCCATCCACGTCCGCGAGGGGGGCTTCGACGGGGTCGAGATCCAGTTCGGCCATTCGAGCCTCGCCCGCCAGTTCCTCTCGCCGCTCACCAACTTCCGCAGCGACGAGTTCGGCGGGAGTCTGGAAAACCGGATGCGCGCCCCCCTCAAGTTCATCGCCGCAGTGCGCAAGGCCGTGGGGAACGACTTTACCCTCGGTATCCGGATGTGCGCCGACGAGATGATCCCCGGCGGACTCGACCTCGGCCAGGTCCAGGAGATCTGCGCCCGCTTCGAAGCAAGCGGTCTCATCGACTTCATGGACCTCTCCATCGCCACCTTCTACAACCTCTACCTGGTGGAAGGCTCCATGCACACGCCGCTCGGCTACACCATTCCGCTGGCAGCAGGCGTGCGGGAAAAGATCAAGCTCCCGGTCTTCTGCACCGGCCGGATCAACGACCCGGTCATGGCCGAGAAGGTGCTGGCCGCCGGCCAGGCCGACATGATCGGCATGTGTCGCGCCCTCATCTGCGACCCGTTCATGCCGAAAAAGGCGCTGGAAGGACGGCTGGACGACATCCGCTACTGCGTCGCCGACAACCAGGGGTGCATCGGCCGGATCGGCCTCAACAAGTCCATCGGCTGCATCCAGAACCCGGCGGTCGGCCGGGAAAAGGAATGGGGCGAAGGGACCCTGGAGAAGGCGGCCGTGAAGAAAAAGGTGATGATCGTCGGCGGCGGCCCGGGTGGCATGTGGGCGGCCAAGATGGCCGGCCGGCGCGGGCATAAAGTCACCCTCTACGACCGCAACGAAACCCTCGGCGGCCAGGTCCTCACTGCCATGAAGGGGGCGGGGCGCGACGAGTTCGGCGTCATCGCCCGGAACGAAAAGGAGCAGGTGAGCAAGGCCGGCGCCCAGGTGAAACTCGGGGTCGAAGTGACGCCGGAACTGGTCCAGACCGAGAAGCCTGACGTGGTCATCGTCGCCACCGGGAGCCGTCCCAAGGAGCATCCGGTGGGCGGGGCCGACGGCCCGGCTGTCTGTAACGTCTGGCAGGTGCTGAACGGCGAGGTCGAGCTCGGGGCGAATGTCTGCCTCATCGATTACGACGGCCACCAGCGCGCCACCGCCACGGCCGAATTCCTCGCCAACCAGGGGAAAACGGTCCACATGATCACCTCCAGCCTCTTCATCGGCGCGGAGCTCGGACCCACCCAGGACCTCTACCTTTCCCGGCAGCGGCTCCTCCAGAAGGGGGTCACCTTCACCCCCGACATCGCCGTGATGGAAATCGCCGGCGAAGCGGGAGCGAAGACCATCAAGGGGTTCAACGTCTACTCCAACCAGTGGGCTGAGTGGGGACCGTACGACACCGTCGTCCTGGCCATGGGGCAGAAGGTGAACGACGACCTCTACATGAGCCTCAAGGGGAAGGTGCCTGAGCTCTACCGGATCGGCGATTCCGTCGCCCCCCGCAAGGTCGACATGGCCATCTGGGAAGGGCACCGTGTCGGGAGGGAGATCTGATGGCAGCAACCGGAAAAATCCTCGTGTTCGTCGATTTCCCCGGCGGTGAGCTGGACGAGACCGGCCGGGGGCTCCTTTCCTACGGCGGACGCCTGACCGGCATCGTGGACGCCCCGTGGGAAGCGGTCACCCCGATCGCTCCCGAGGGGGAACAGCTGGCCGGGTTCGCCAGCTACGGTGCGCCGACGGTTACCGCCATTGCCGGCGGCGATCTCCTCCTGGACACACCCGCTCTCCTCGGCAAGGCCCTGGCACAATTGGCCCGGGAGAGGGAGGCGGCGGTTGTCGTCCTTCCCCACAACGACCTGGGCACGACCCTGGCGCCGGTCATCGCCGCGGCCCTCGACGCCGCCATCCTCACCGAGGTGACGACCGTCCGGCGTGGCCAGGAAGGCATTCGCCTCTCCCGGCAGGCCCTCGGTGCCCGGGTGGCGGAGACAAAAACCTGGGACGGCAGCCGTCCCCTGGTCATTACCGTCCCGACACGCAACCTGAGCCAGGTGCTCATGCCGACCGTCCGCCCCAGTTCTCCGACAGTGGCTATCTGGCAACCCGCTGTACCGGCGGACAATGAAGTGGCGCGCGTCACCGGCCGCATCCCCCCCGACCCGCAGACCGTCGACCTCACCGAGGCGGAAGTGATCTTCAGCGCCGGCAAGGGGTGCGACCCAGCGACCTTCGAGCAGTTGAAGGAGCTCTGCCGGCTCCTCAACGTCTCCTTCGGCGTCACCCGGCCGGTCTTCGACCTGGGGTGGACCGGCTTCGAGCGGATGGTCGGCCAGACCGGCCGCACCGTCACCCCCCGGCTCTACGTGGCCCTCGGCATCTCCGGCTCCATGCACCACGTGGGTGGAATCAAGGACTCCCGCCGGATCGTGGCGGTGAACATCGACCCGAAGGCCCCCATCTTTCCCAACTGTGACGAGGGATTCGTTGCCGACCTGAAGGAAGTGCTGCCGCGCCTCCTGGAACGGGCAAAAGCGACCGCTGGAGGTGCAGCATGAGCAAACAGTATCAGGCAATCGTCGTCGGTGCAGGGCCTGCCGGCTCTTCGGCGGCGCTCACCATGGCCCGGGCCGGGCTGGACGTGGCCCTCGTGGAGCGCGGCACCTTCCCCGGCGAGAAGAACATGTTCGGCGGCATCCTGCACCGCATGACCTCCATCGAAGAGGTCCTCCCCGAGTTCTGGCACAACGCGCCGCTGGAGCGGCACATCGCCAAGAAGGGGACCACCTTCATGACGGGGGAGGCCAGCTTCCACGTCCAGCACGAAACCGTCAATTTCGACCGCGCCCCCTATAACGGCTACACCGTCTTCCGTCCCCGTTTCGACAGCTGGCTGGCCGATGAGGCCATCAAGGCCGGCGCCACCCTGATCACCCGCGCCACGGTGGACGACCTGGTCCACAAGAATGGCCGGATCGCCGGGGTCTCCATCCTGGGACGCACGGGTCAGATCGAAGCCCCGGTAGTAATCGCCGCCGACGGTGTCCTGTCGTTCACGGCCAAGAAGGCGGGGCTCAGGCAGCCGAAATTCGACGCCGGACAGATGGCCGTGGGAGTCAAGGCACTGATCGACATGCCGCGGGAGATGATCGACGACCGCTTCGGGCTGGTGCGGGACCAGGGTTTCGCCAACGAGTTCGTCGGCTGCACCGGTGGCGTTCGCGGCGGCGGTTTCCTCTACACCAACTACGACTCCCTCTCCATCGGCCTGGTCTTCCACCTCGGAAGCCTGCGCACCAGCGGCAAGACCCCCTACGACCTCCTCAATGCGTTCATGGAGCAGCCGCAGGTGGCAAAGCTGGTGCGGGGGGGACGGCTGCAGGAATATTCGGCCCACGTCATCCCCGAAGGGGGCTACAAGATGATCCCGGAACTGGTCGGCAACGGCATCCTCGTCGCCGGCGACGCCGCGGCACTCTGCAACGCCACCGGCGTCAACCTGGAAGGGATCAACCTCGCCTCCCACTCCGGCATCCTGGCGGGGAGGACCGTAATCGAGGCACACGAGCGCAACGATTTCTCCGCAAAGACGCTCAGGCGGTACAAGGAACGGCTCGACCTGAGCTGGGTGATGCAGGACCTGAAGGGCTTCCGCAACGCTCCCGGCATGCTCCACATCGACCGGATCTACAATGAGTACCCGGAACTGGTCTGCAGCATGATGGAACACATCTACCGCATCGACGGCACACCCAAGACGAGCATCCCCAAACTCATCCTGCGGGAAGTGAAGGAGAAGGTCGGCCTGAAAAACGCCATCTCCGACGCCCTCACCGCATGGAGGGCATTATGAACATAGATGAGATATTCGACTTCACCAGTTTCACCATCGACCGGGAACCCCACATCGTCCTCGACCCCCAGGTCTGCGTCGGCTGTGACAACCGCGGCTGCACCAACTCCTGCCCGGCCCGCTGCTACACCTGGTCCGAGGAAGAGCAGAAGATGACCTTCGTCCACGACGGCTGCCTCGAATGCGGCACCTGCTACATCGTCTGCCACCGCAACGCCTTCACCCGCTGGCGCTACCCGCGCGGGGGGTTCGGGGTGGCGTATAGAATGACGTAAAGGCAAATCAATGTAGGGGCGGCCCCTTGTGGCCGCCCGATTCAGGGCAACCACAGGGGGTTGCCCCTACCAAGGAACAAATCATGTCCTACAAAGACCTGCATATTCTCGTCCTCCTCCGCGAAGTGAGCGACCCCCGCCCTCCTGCCCGCGTCATCACGCGGGGAGCGGGCATCAGCGACCGCGGCCTGCGGCGCGTGCCGAACCCGGCCGACCTCGTTGCCCTGGAAGAAGCCCTTGTCCTCAAGGACCGGCTCGGCGCCCGGGTGACCGTCCTCGCCGTCGGCCCAGCGCGCCTCGACGATACGCTCCGCCTCGCCTTCTCCATGGGGGCCGACCGGGGGATCCGCTTCTGGGACCACGGTCTCGAAGGTGGGGATGCCGTGGCCGACACCCGGAGCCTTGCCCGGATTCTGACCATCCTCTCCCCCACCCTCGTCTTCACCGGCAACCGACTGGCGGACCGGGGGGATGACCCGGTGCCGGCGCTGGCCGCTGCAGCCGTCGACATGCCGTGCATCGGTGCCGCCATCTCCCTCACCCTGAACAAGAACGGCGTCGAGGGGCTGCGCAAAGGGGACCGGGGCTCACGGCAGGTGGTTGCCGCACCCTTTCCCTGCGCGGTTCTCTTCGACGAGGGCGCCACACCCCGATATCCGTCCGTCGAGGCGGTCACCGCGTCTCTGATCGCTTCCATCGAGGAGTGGGAACTGGCCGACCTGGGACTCCCTTTCTGGGAAGCCGGCGCCACCGGAGCATACCTTGCGACGGCGGAATACGGCGCACCGCGACCCGACCCGGTCCGGGTCGTGACCCCCGACCCGCAGCTCCCGGCCTTCGAACGGATCATCTCCCTCCTCTCCGGCGGGATCAAGGCCCGCGAGGGGCGGACCCTTTCAGTTTCGGCCGAAGACACCGTCGAGGGGCTCTGGCGGATACTTAGCGAAGAGGGGTTGGTAACCTAACGGCATATTTGGCCACAGATAAAGGCGGATAACAACGGATAACGTCGAAAACATAGTGGTTTTTCAATCCGCAGTTATCGGTAGTTATCTGTGGCAAAAAATAAGGTTTTCATTATGATCTATCGCCTGGCAAAAAACGTGGAACTGGTGGAACGGGACGGGGGTACTTTCCTCGTTGCAAAAACGCCCCTCTGCGTGCTGCGCCTCAACCGCACCCTCGCTGAACTCGTCCAGCGCGGAATGGGCGGGCCACTGACCCCTGTCACCGCCGTCGAAGGCCAGGTGCTGGAGCAGCTGGCGGTCAAGGGTTTCGTGGTGCGTTCACGGGAAGCCGCCGACCAACCGGCTGCCCTCCCCTCCGTCAGTGTGGTCATCCCGGTGAAGGACCGCGCCGAAGAGCTCGGGCGCTGTCTCTCCTCCATAGCGGCCATCGATTATCCCGCAGAGAAGATCGAAGTAATCGTGGTGGACGACGGCAGCTGTGACCGCTCGCCGGACGTGGCGCGGGAGTTCGGCGCCCAGCTGGTCTTCTCGGGGGGGACCGGCCGGGGGCCTGCAGCAGCCAGGAACCGCGGGGCCAGGGCGGCCAAGGGGGAGATCCTCGCCTTCATCGACTCCGACTGCACCGCCTCCACCGGTTGGCTTGCAGAGCTGATCCCGACCTTCGCCGACCCTAGCGTTGCCGCAGTAGGCGGACGGGTGGACGGCATGTGCACCACCAGCGCCATCGACCGCTACGAGGCGGTCATGTCCAGCCTTTCCCTGGGTGGACGGGAACGTACCGGCAACAGCGGCGACGACACCTTTTATCTCCCCAGCTGCAACCTCCTGGTGCGGCGGATTGCCTTTCTCACCGCCCGCGGCTTCAACGACGACATGCACGTGGGGGAGGACGTAGACCTGACCTGGCGGCTGCGGGATGGGGGGTGGACCATCGCCTATCTCCCGGCCGGACGGGTCAACCACGAGCACCGCAGCACCATACGCTCCTTCATGTCACGGCGGTTCGACTACGGTACCTCCGAGGGAATGCTCCAGCTTCTCCATCCCCGACGGCACAAGCGGATGGTCATCCCTCCCTTGCTGGCCCTGATCCTCGCCCTCTGCGTGGCCGCACCATTTACCGGCTGGTGGACCCTGGCCGCGGCAGGAGTGCTGCTCGGGATCGATGCGGCCGCTGTCCGGGTGCGCATGAAGCGGCGCGGACTTCCCATCGGCCTCTCCACCCTCATCGCCGGACGACTCCGGGCGCTGGGGAGCCTGGCCTACTACCTTAGCTATCATCTTGTTCGCTATTACGCCGCCCCGCTGATCCTGATCGCGCTTTTCGTCCCCTGGTTCTGGCTGTTCGTCATCGCCGTATTCGCTTGCGCCGCCGGGGTAGACCATGCGATCAAGAAGCCGAGGCTCTCTCTGGTCCTCTTCGCCGGCATCTACCTCCTGGAACATATTGCCTACGGAGCGGGTGTCTTCTGGGGATGCGTGCGGGGAAAGACCTTCGCCAGCTACCGGGTGGAGGTCCGCCGACAAATGGAGGCGACGACGTAGGGGCGGCCCCGTGTGGCCGCCCGAACTTCGACCATCAACAGCATGGGCAACCACACGGGGTTGCCCCTACAATTTAACAATCATTTCTCTCCGAGCCTGTACGCCTACCGGGTCGCTCCCACGGTGCCAGGCCAATGGGTTTTGCTGGAAACGGCAGAGCCTCCCTCTGGAAAGGAGAATACACGTGGCAACGCTGCCACACCATTCACACGAAAGGGGAGGAGAACCAAGTATGGACAAGATTGCAAGAATCGACATGGGAGCGGCAGGCGGACCGAAGGTAACGATGGAAGAGGTCGGCGAGTATGTCGGTCTCGGCGGCCGGGCGTTGACATCACTCCTCATCGCCAAGGAAGTGCATCCTCTCTGCCATGCCCTGGGAGCGGAGAACAAGCTGGTGTTCGCCCCGGGGATGCTCTCCGGCACCGCCGGCGCCATGACCGGCCGTCTTTCCGTGGGATGCAAGAGCCCGCTTACCGGCACCATCAAGGAATCCAACGCCGGCGGCCAGGCGGCCCAGGTGCTGGCGCGGCTCGGCTACGCCGCCATCATCCTCGAAGGGAAACCGGCCAGCGACGATCTCTACAAGATCCACGTCAACAAGGACGGCATCCAGATCAGCGTCGACAACAGCCTTAAGCTCCTCGACAATTATCCGCTGGTCGACAAGCTCCGCAAGGAGTATGGCGACAAGGTCGCCTACATCACCATCGGCACCGCCGGCGAGCGGAAGCTCCTGGCGGCCTCCATCGCCTGCACCGACCCGGAACTGCGCCCGACCCGCCACTGCGGCCGCGGCGGCGTTGGCGCCGTGATGGGTGCGAAAGGCGTCAAGGCGATCATCCTCGACGACGCCGGCATGAAGATGCGCCCGCCGAAGGAGCCGGAAAAATACCGGGACGCCAACCGGAAATTCGTCGAAGGTCTGCGCAAGCACCCGGTCACCGGCGAGGGTCTTCCCGCCTACGGCACCAACGTCCTCACCAACGTCCTCAATGAGGCGGGGGGGTATCCGACGTACAACTTCAAGACCGGCCAGTTTGCCACCTCCGCCAAGCTCTCCGGCGAGGCCCAGGCCGAGCTGGAAATAAAGCGGGGCGGCACTGCCACCCACGGCTGTCACCGCGGTTGCGTCATCCAGTGCTCGGGTATCTACAACGACAAGGACGGCCACTACCTCACCAAGCAGCCGGAATACGAGACGGTCTGGTCCCACGGCGGCCACTGCGGCATCGATGACCTGGACACCGTGGCCCGGCTCGACTTCATGGACGACAACATCGGCGTGGACACCATCGAGATGGGGGTCACCATCGGCGTCGCCATGGATGCGGGAATCATCGAGTTCGGCGACAAGGAAGGGGCGATTCGTCTGATGGAGGAAGTGGGCAAGGGGACACCCCTCGGCCGCGTCCTCGGCTGCGGTGCCGCGGTGACCGGCAAGGTCTACGGCGTGGAAAGGGTGCCGGTGGTGAAGGACCAGGCCCTCCCCGCCTACGACCCGCGAGCCATCCAGGGGATCGGCGTCACCTACGCCACCACCACCATGGGAGCCGACCACACCGCCGGCTATGCCATCGCCACCAACATCCTGAAGGTCGGCGGCGACGTTGACCCGCTGAAGACCGAAGGGCAGGTGGAGCTCTCCCGCAACCTCCAGATCGCCACCGCGGCCATCGACTCCACCGGCATGTGCCTCTTCATCGCCTTCGCCATCATGGACCAGCCGGAAACCTTCCAGGCGCTCCTCGACATGCTGGGTGCCTTCTACGGCATCACCATGACCGGTGACGACGTGGTGGCCCTCGGCAAGAAAGTGCTGTCCGCCGAGCGGGACTTCAACGCCCGGGCAGGCTTCACCAAGCAGCACGACCGGCTGCCGCGCTTCTTCTACACCGAGCCGATCGCGCCGCATAATCAGACCTTTATGATGAAGGATGAAGAGTTGGACGAAGTATTCAACTGGTAGTCGTAGCTCGGCGTCCATATTTGCGCCATCTCGACGTCATCCTCGGGACTTCCTTGTGCGGCCTAGCGCTGTTTATGCCCTGTGGGTACTAGGCCTCCGCGGAGCCCCTCCGGGTGCCGCCGACCTGACGCAAATCTGAACGCCGCAAAACGAAAATGGCGGGGCATTCGCCCCGCCTTTTCATCAACCCAAATCTAAATGGCATAGCGGCAGGAGGAATGCCATGAAACTGGAAATACGACTGTTTGCCGGGCTGAGGTGCGGCAACCCCGAGCTTCCCTGTTACGGACAGAGCGAATGCGACCTGGAGGTTCCCGAGGGAACGACCATCAGGGAGCTGCGCACCATTCTCGCCATCGACCCGGCCATTTCCCTCCTCTCGATGGTCAACAACCACCATGAACACGAGGAATGGGTGCTGAAGGATAACGACCGGGTCGGGATGTTTCCTCCCATCGGCGGGGGGTAGGAACAGGAGGGTGGGGTGAACGGAGTGCCGCAGGCAAGCCTTGTGATGACGATGGGTGCGGACCGGCTCGGCTGTTTCTATCCGATCCTGCAGCAGGGCTTCGGCGTACCGGCCCGGGTCCCCTGTACCGTCAAGGAACTTCTCTGCGACCAGTTCGGCATGGATGCCGGCTACGTCGCCGAGAGGATCACGACCATTTTCCTCAACGGGAAAGCAACCGACAACATCGACAAGGCGGTAGCCGGCAACGGGGCGCTTCTTGCCCTCTCCGCCGCCATGCCGGGGCTGGTCGGAGCAACCATGCGGCGGGGCGGCTACTACGCTGCCATGCGCAGTGCCATCACCCTCGGTGAGCAGGATACGACAGGCAGCAGCAGCGACGGCACGGTCCGCGTAAAGCTTTTCAACCTCCTTCTCCCCGAGCTGGGTCCCGAATTCCTCGGGCGCGGCATTCTGCTGACAAGTGCGGAGGCGATTGAGTTCTTCCGGGACCAGGAGCAGGATTTTTGGAGCGGATGCGCAAGGGCTACTCTCGACGACACGCTGGTAGCACCGAAGGCGCTCAAGAATGGAGAGACATTTGCCGGCACGGCGGCTGTCGGGCTCACCGTACTATTCAGGAAAAAAGGGTGAGAGAGATTCTTTTCGTGAGTTTCGTGTCTTTCGTGGACAAAGGACTTTAAGGTGATGAGCGGGACCGAGATGACATAGCGTCGGAATGCATTTTCGCCAAGGGGGGAGAGATGCTACTTGAAGAGCTGGCCGAAAAAGCCGGGCAATGCCCGGAGTTTGACTGGGACGGTTACTATCGCTGGCTGTACAGCCAGCTCGCCGGCAGGGAAGTCACCGACGTCAGCTTCTGGCAATGCAAGAGCTGCCTCACGGTCAACGTCACCTACCTCCCTGCGCGCTATGGAAAGTGCCGCTGTTGCGACCTGATCCACCTCCCCTGCGACATGGGAGCAGAGTAAAGTATGAACACTAACGACACGGTCAATCTGCGCGTTTTTCTTCTCGAAGAGGCCCGGGGCGACCTGTTGCCCTGGGCAGCGCAGGCGGCCGCCGCCGAACGATTCTCCCTGAGCCTGGCCGAAGTGGAAGAAACCGCTCTGGAAATGGGGCTCCTGCCGGCCCGTTACCAGCGCAACCGGGAGACCATTTCCACCGGACAGCAGCTGCAGCTCTTTCGCAGCAGGGTTGTGGTCATCGGTTGTGGCGGCCTGGGCGGGTATCTCATCGAGGAACTGGCGAGGCTGGGGGTCGGGGAACTCGTCTGTATCGACCCGGACGTGTTCGAAGAGCACAACCTGAACCGGCAGCTCCTCTCCGCTCCCGCCGCGCTCGGCCTCGCCAAGGTCGAAGTGGCTGCGGCGCGGGTGCGGGCCGTCAACCCGGCCGTCACCGTATCCCCCCGGAAGGCTGCGTTTACCCGGGACACGGGTCCCGAACTGCTGTGCGGAGCGACGGTTGTGATGGACGGCCTGGACAATTTTCCCGCCAGGATAGAGTTGATCGAGACCTGCCGGGACATGGCCATCCCCCTTGTCCACGGGGCCATCGGCGGCTGGTACGGCCGGGTAGCCAGCCAGTTGCCCGGCGACGACATCTCTCACCTCGTTGCCGGACTGCAGGGAACCGCAAAGGGGGTCGAGGCGACGTTCGGCAACCCCTCCTTCACCCCGGCCGTGGTGGCCAGCCTGCAGGTGGCCGAGGCGTGCAAGATCATCCTCGGACAGGGACACACCCTGCGCCACCGGCTGCTCTTCATCAACCTGCTGGACATGAAGGTCGAGGAAATCAGGTTCCGGCCCACGCCTGCAGTATCACCATAAAATTTTCTTACAATTCGTATACACAACAGTTTACATTCTCAGTGGAGGGTGGTATTATTGACTTAATTCAAACAAACGTTTGACCTATAAAGAAAACCAATTTCTCTTGCTACAGCCCTCATCGCACCAACCACCGGAAAGAAAGGAGTCAGCCATGTCCACGCAAACTGCCACAACGGTACGGATGTTCGGGGCACTGCACGTGCTCCGGAAGGAACGCGGTCAGGAATCGACGACCGAGGTGAACCTGCCCCCGGAAGGATGTGAGGCCCGGGATCTCGCCCGGGAGCTCGACCTCCCCCTGGAAAAAATCGAGGCGGTCTTCGTCAATCACCTAGCCTACAGCCTCGATCACCACATCCAGCCCGGCGACCGGGTCGCCTTCGTCCCGACAGGTATCCCGGGCCCCGGCCGCTTTCTCCTCGGCATTCGCAACGCCACCCGCTAGCAGGGGCTTCCCCTTCCCTTCCTCGGATTTGGCCGCACAAGGAGGAGCCTTGCGCTCCTCTTTTGTTGCAGCCTCTGTTTACCAGACCATCCCACCGCAGCAGCTCCTGCTGCTGAAGGCCCGAAATTTCTATTGACCTCCCCCCTCGGCAATCCCGCGCACAATCAATACAACACATTGGATTTCAGTAAGTTAGGCCAGGCGGACAAGTGCAGGACAGTACCATTTTTGACCATTTTGCTCTATAATGTAACATATAGTGTATCGCACTGTTACAGTCGGACCAGGCTCCTTCGCCCGGGTCCGCGGATGAAGCCCTCAGACGGAAATGTGCATGGGATTTGCATGTATACAATGATCAAGCTCATTATCCAAATGGGCAAATGTGTCAGGGAGGATGTGTGAATATCAGCAAATTTGTCGCCCCGGAAATCATCTTCGGCAGGGGTTCCCTGAGCCAACTCGGTGAGAGCCTGGTGCGCATCGGCGTCTCCAAGGTGTTCCTCGTCAGCGACGACGGCGTCATCAATGCCGGCTGGGTCGACCAGGCCGTGCACTACCTGCACGCCGCAGGTCTGGAGGCCGAGATATTCTCCGCCCTTTCCACCAATCCCAAGGATTTCGAGGTGATCGAGGGGGTTGTCCGCTACCAGCAGTCGGGCTGCGACGGAATTGTCGCCGTCGGCGGCGGCAGCCCCACCGACGTCGCCAAGGCGATTGCCACCCTGGCTACCAACGGCGGGGTGCTGCAGGATTACGAGGGGATCAACAAGATTACCCACCCCCTGCCGCCGATGGTGATCGCCCCTAGCACCGCCGGAGCCGGTTCCGAGGTGAGCCAGTTCGCCATCATCGTCGATACGGTGCGGAAGCTGAAGATGTCCATCATCTCCAAATCGCTCGTTCCGGACATCGCCATCGTCGACCCGGAGCTCCTGAAGACCAAGGACGCCAAGCTGGCCGCCGCCACCGGCCTCGACGCCCTGACACACGGCATCGAATCGTACGTCTCCCTGGCCGCAACTCCGCTCACCGACATCCACGCACTCAAGGCGATCGAGCTCATTTCCCGGAATATGAGGAAAGCGGTTGCCGACCGCGGGGACATGGAGGCGAACACGAACATGGCCATGGCCGCCCTCACCGCGGGGCTGGCATTTTCCAACGCCATCCTCGGCGCTACCCACGCCATGACCCACCAGGTGGACGGCTTGATCGACCAGCACCACGGGGAGACCAACGCCTCGATCCTCCCGCACGTCATGGAGTTCAACCTCCCCGCCTGTCCCGAGCGTTTCAGGGACATCGCCATTGCCATGGGAGAGGAGGTCGCCGGTCTGGAGCCCGGCGCCGCTGCGGCCCGTTCCATCGAGGCGGTGAAGCGGCTGATCGCTGACGTCGGCCTGGCCAAGGGGCTGGCGGACATCGGCCTCAAGGCGGAGTTCATTCCGCTCCTGAGCCGGAACGCGCTCAAGGACGCCTGTCTGGTGACCAATCCGCGGAATGCGGGGATAAACGACATCGAGACCATCTTCCACAAAGCCATGTGAGCCGCGTCCGTCTTCGGGTCATCTTTGGCCCGGCCTCGATCGCATAATCCTCGACGTAGCGCAGCGAACCCTCACCCAATCCCTCTCCCAAGGGGAGAGGGCAAGGCATGCTCTCCCCCTTTGGGGGAGAGAAAGAGAGAGGGACTGCCTGCGGTTCTGCTCATTCGGCCAGACCAAATCTGACCCAAATACGGACGCGGCGCCGCAAGCAGTGTTGTAAAACAGGGGAAACGAACAGTGGACAACAGGGAAAAGCTGCTCGAACAATTGACCGGGGTCGACTCGTCGAAGCTCAATTACTACGTCGAGCTGAAGAAACGCAACCAGGACGTGCTCAAGCAGAACAGCCGCCTGGAGATCCTGCATCAGCTTGCCCGGGACATCAACATCGACATGTCGATCTCCGACATCATCGAGCGCACCTTCACCAAGCTGCCCCAGACTCTCCCCTGCGATTTTCTCGGTCTGGTGACGGTCCGCAACGGCGATTTGAAGCTCAAGGCGATGATGCCACGGGACTATTGCAGGATCGACGACTTCCCCGTGCACTCCCCCACCCTCAACGTCATTCGGCAAAAAAAAGCTGCCGTTTGCAACGTGACACCGGAGGAAATCTGCCATGTCCGGATCAATCCGGCCTACCCCGGTCCTCTCAAAGCCCTGGCAGTGGCCCCGATGTTCAAACGGGACGAGGTGATCGGCGCACTCATCGTCGCGAGCATCCACGACACGTCATACAGCGAGGCCGATCTCAGCTTCGTCCAGCACCTGGCCGACCAGCTGGCGATCAGCATCCAGAATGCCCGCCTCTACAAACAGGTGTCGCGTGCCAAAAAGGAGTGGGAAGAAACCTTCATGGCGGTGACCGACCCGATCTTCCTCGTGGACACCGATTACAACGTCCTCCTCCATAACAACCACCTGCCGCCGGAGATGAGCGGGTTCTGGGACCAGCGGCTCAGCAGCAAGTGCTTTGCCAAGCTCCATGGGCGTAAGGAACCCTGCCCGAACTGTCCCATCAGGGAAGTCAAGCGGACCCTCCGTCCGGTTTTCCAGCGCTGGCAGACCGAGGGAGGACTGGTCCTCGACCTCTCCTACTATCCGGTGCTGAACGAGAAGAAGCAGCTGGCCGCGGTGACCATCATCCTCAAGGACGTCACCCAAAAGACCAAGATGGAGGCACAGCTGGTCCAGGCGGCAAAACTGGCGGCCCTCGGCGAGATGGCGGCGGGGGTGGCCCACGAGCTGAACAGCCCGATGACCGTTATCATCGGCACGGCGCAGATGCTGGCCAGGGACCTCCAGATCGACGGACAACCGGACAAGGCCGAGGCGCTCGACGACATCATCAACTCGGGGCTGCGCTGCAAGCGGATCATCCAGAACCTGCTGACCTTTTCCCGGCAGGACCAGCCCCCGGTGACGGATATGGACCTCAATGCCGAGGCGCAGCGGGTGCTGAGCCTGATCAGGTACCAGATCAACCGCAGCCAGATCAGGATCGTCGAACAGTTCGCCCCCGACCTGCCGAAGCTGACCGCCAACGGCCCCCAGATCCAGCAGGTGCTGACGAATTTCCTGATCAACGCCCGGGATGCCATGGCCGACGTGGAGCGGCGGGAAAAAGTCATCCGGGTGGCCACTTCGCTCCGAAAGGAGGGAGAAAAGATGTGGGCTGTGCTCAGTGTGACCGATAACGGTATCGGGATCGAGCCGGAAAACCTTTCCAAGATATTCACCCCCTTCTACACCAGCAAGGAAGCAACCAAGGGGACCGGCCTGGGACTGTCGGTCAGCCTGGGGATCGCCGAGTCCCATAACGGTACCATTGAAGTCGAGAGCCGGCCGGGCATGGGGAGCACCTTTTCCCTGGTCCTGCCGGTGGAACACCAGTAGTCGGAATTCAGGAATCAGAAGCCGGAATATAACCTTCCGGATTCTGAACTCTGACTACCACTCAGGTTTTATAAGAGGTAGCAAAGAGATGTCACATATCCAGGTTTTGGTCATCGACGACGAAGCGGATGTCTGCACCTTTTTCCAGCGTCTGCTGACGAGAAAAAAATACGGGGTCGTTACCGCCGTCAACGAGCGGAAGGCGCTGCGCGCCCTCGACGGCGCGAGCTTCAACGTGGCCCTGGTCGATCTGAAACTTCCCGACACCGACGGCCTGACCCTGCTGAAGACGATCAAGACCCGCCAGCCCGCCTGCGAGGTCATCATCATGACCGGCTACAGCACCATCAAGACGGCGGTCACGGCCATGCAGCTGGGCGCGTACGAGTACCTGGAAAAACCCTTCGACGACATCGGCGAGATCGAAACCCTCATCGAAAAGGCCGCAACCTACGGATTGAACCAGCTGCAGGGAAACCGCGGCCGGGAGGAATGGTCAGATGTGGCCCAAGCCGTCGGGTTCCTGGTCGGCACGTCCCCGCCCATGAACCGCCTCGTCTCGCTGGCCTACAAGATCGCCACCAAGAACATCAACGTCCTGATCCAGGGAAAGACCGGGACCGGCAAGGAAGTCCTGGCCCGCTTCATCCACGCCGCCTCAAGCCGGGCCGACCAGGCATTCATCCCGGTGAACTGCGGGGCCCTGCCCGAAAATCTCCTGGAGAGCGAGCTCTTCGGCCATGAAAAGGGCTCGTTCACCGGCGCCAACCAGACCCGCCGCGGCATTTTCGAGCTGGCCAACCATGGCACCCTGCTCCTCGACGAAATCGGCGACGCCAGCCCGCTGATCCAGGTGAAACTGCTGCGGGTGCTCGAAACCGGCGAATTCATGCGGGTTGGCGGGGAAAAACCAATCAAGACTGATGTGCGGGTGATCGCCGCGACCAATGTCGACCTGGAGCAGGCAATCCGGGAAAAGACCTTCCGGGAAGACCTGTTCTACCGCCTCAACGTTGTCCGCCTGGAGATTCCCCCGCTGCGCGACCGCGCCGAGGACATCCCCCTCCTGGCGGAGCACTTCGTCCGGCAGCTCAACCCCGACCTGCGGCTCTCTCCGGCTGCCCAGCGCCTTCTGCGCGATCACAGCTGGCCGGGCAACATACGGGAACTGGCCAATGTCATGCGCCGGGCGGCAGTCATCTGCACCGGCGGTACGATCCTGCCCGAACACATGGGGAGCACGCTTCTGGCCGCCACTCCCGCCCCCGCAACGCCCCTTGATGCACCGCAGCAGACCAGCCAGCTTCCATCTTCCCCGGAAACCCTGCGGGAGCAGTTCGACAGACCCGACGTGCTGGAGGATATGAGCTCCGATGAGCTGAACCGCTTGCTCAGCTCCCTGCAAGGGCTCGAAGCCAGCGTCCTTTCGGCAATGCGCAAGAAAGGAATCGGACCGTCCGCCCAGCGCGGTCTGAAGGATACCGAGGCGGAAACCATCAGAAGGACGCTGGAGGAGTGCCGGTGGAACATTACCGAGGCGTCGCACGTCCTCGGCATAGCCCGGAACACCCTCTATCGCAAGATCAAGCGCTTCAACCTGCTCCATCGCTGACCCTGGTACTGATCAGCAAACGGAAAGGGGGCCGAATTGTCGACCCCCTTTTCTTGTTTCTCATGTGATTTTTAAACCCAGCCTCAGTAAAGATTGTCGCTATCGCCGCTCACATGGGGGAAACCCTCGTGGTGCATCTCGTGGTTCAGATCGTGTATCGACCCGCATACGTTGCAGAGGTATTTATTCTCCCCGGAGTCGCCACACTGTCCGCTCCAGACCTTGATGTCGCACCGTTCCTGCGGCGATTCCATCCCTTTTTCCTCTGTGGCTCTCATGATCACAACCTCCCTTCCTGACTGAAATTATACCACAGAAGGCACTGCGACAGTTATTGGCAAATTCCGTTGATCACGTTCGCCTCCCCGAAACGCGCAACCCACGAAGTCAGGCTGAATGCAGTTTATTGACTTGAGTCAAGGCGCCGTCGTGCCGATGACGGTAAGGTGACACCATGACAGGGGGCGCGGAGCACGCGCCGCCCCCCGACAAACCAGGCAAGACCCACTCCCGCCATGCCGGGGGCAAGGAGAAGATGATGAACAGAATACTGCAGTGGCTCGGTCTTTCCGCACCGGCCACCACCAATTCAACCAAGGAGGAAACGATGTCGAACATGTTCTGTTACCAGTGTGAGCAGGCAGCCAACGGAGGTTGCAGCAAAATCGGGGTGTGCGGCAAGCAGCCGGACGTGGCCGCCCTGCAGGACCAACTCGTCTATGCCATGAAGGGTATCGCCTTCTGGGCCGACAAGGCCCGCGCCAAGGGGGCAAAGGACCAGGAGATCGACCGCTTCATGCTCGACGGACTCTTTACCACGGTCACCAACGTCGATTTCAGCGCCGAAGAGGTCGCCAGGCTCGTCCGCCAGGCGGCCGGGCTCCGCGACAAGGCCCAGGCCCTCTTCGAGAAGGCCAGCGGCGGAGCGTGCCAGGGTGACGTCCCCGAGGCGGCCCGCCCCTTCACCCCCGGCAGCACCGCCGAACTGGTGGAACTGGGAATCCGGCACGGCGTGAAGGACGACAGCATCGACCCGGACGTGAAATCGGTCCAGGACATCGTCATCTACGGGATGAAGGGATATGCGGCCTACGCCCACCACGCCCTGGTGATCGGCCTGGAAAACGACGAGATCTACGCCTTTACCCACAAGGCCCTCGCCGCCACCCTCGACAAGAGCCTCGGCCTCATGGACTTCGTCGAACTAGCCATGGAGTGCGGTCGGATCAACCTGGTAACGATGGAGCTCCTCAACAAGGCCAACACCGACAGCTACGGCCACCCGGTACCGACCCCGGTCCAGCTCGGCACCAAAGCCGGCAAGGCGATCCTCGTCTCGGGCCACGATCTCCGCATGCTGGAGGAGCTCCTGAAGCAGACCGAGGGGAAAGGCATCAACATCTACACCCACGGCGAGATGCTCCCGGCCCACGGCTACCCGGGACTCAAGAAGTATGCGCACCTGGCCGGCAACTTCGGCGGCGCCTGGCAAGACCAGGCGAAGGAGTTCGTCAGCTTCCCCGGCGCCATCATCTTCAACACCAACTGCATCCAGCGTCCGGCCGAAAGCTATAAGGACCGCCTCTTCACCTGGGGGCTCGTGCAGTGGCCCGACGTGAAGCACATCGACGGCTGGGACTTCTCGGCAGTGATCGACAAGGCCCTGGCGCTCCCCGGCTTCGAGGAAAACCCGGGCCAGGAGATCCTCACCGGCTTCGGCCACAACGCGGTGCTCGGCGTGGCCGACAAGGTAATCGATGCGGTGAAGGCCGGCCAGATCCGTCACTTCTTCCTCATCGGCGGGTGTGACGGCGCCAAGTCCGGGCGGAACTACTACACCGAGTTCGCCGAGAAGGTACCCGAGGACTGCGTCATCCTCACGCTGGCCTGCGGCAAGTACCGCTTCAACAAGCTCGACTTCGGCGACATCGGCGGCATTCCGCGGCTGCTCGACGTGGGGCAATGCAACGACGCCTACTCGGCGATCCAGATCGCCGTGGCCCTGGCGGGCGCCTTCAACTGCGGGGTGAACGACCTGCCGCTCTCCATGATCCTCTCCTGGTACGAGCAGAAGGCGGTGGCGATCCTCCTCACCCTCCTCCACCTGGGTATCAAGAACATCAAGCTCGGACCGAGCCTCCCGGCGTTCATCACCCCCAACGTCCTCAACTTCCTGGTGGAGAACTTCAACATCGCGCCGATAGGCACGGCGGAGGGGGACCTCAAGCAGATCCTCGGCTAATCGGGAATCCGGGGACAGCAGACGCACCTGCTGTCCCCGGAAGTCCATCCGCGCTCTCCCTCTCGGCGCTGCGCAAGCTCTCCACGCCCCCTTTTTCCCGACCCTGCCACTTTTTCCTTTTCTGGTTATCTACTTCACTCCAGTAACGCGCTTCATTCATAAGATATCCCCTCCCCCTCGATGGGGGAGGGCCAGGGTGGGGGTGAAAACGCCGCCATTTCTGCTTCAGGCATCCCCCTCCCCCTCGCCCCCTCCCACCAGGGGAGGGGGAATTATATGTGTAAGTTGTTCTACTTGAGCAAAGTGGATATCCAGATTTACTTTTTGTTTGGTTTTTGTACCCGAGGTGCATTAAAATTGCCGAAGTACCGTTCCCGTCACTGGAGTCATATCGTTTGAAAGCAGTAAAATGGATAGCGTTGATCGTTGCCGGCATCATGCTCCTCTACGCCGCCACCATCGTCTTCACCCTCCTCCGCCACCTCCCCTCCGTGTCAGAGCTGTCGGACCGTAGGACGAACCTGACCATCCAGGTGAAGGACTGGAAGGGAAAGGACCATCCCTTCGTGGTGGGCCCCCGGAACCGTTACTGGACCCCGTCGGACGACATCCCTCCGGAGATGAAGTGGGCGGTCATCGTGGCCGAGGACGCCCGCTTTTACAAACACGACGGGATCGACGTCAAGGCCATCAAGAACGCCGTCAGGTACGACCTGGAAAAGAAGCGCTTTGCCCGCGGCGCCTCCACCATCACCCAGCAGGTGGCGAAGAACCTCTTCCTCTCCCGGGAAAAGAGCATCTCCCGCAAGGTCGAGGAAATCGGCATAGCGCTCTGGATGGAGCACAAGCTCACCAAGGGGAGGATCATCGAGCTCTACCTGAACGTCGTCGAACTGGGGCCGATGGTCTACGGCATCGGCCACGGTGCGCAGTTCTATTTCGGCAAGCCGGCCAGCGACCTGTCCCCCCGGGAATGCGCCTTTCTCGCCGCCATGCTCCCCGGCCCCCAGGTGACGTACAACCCGTACCGGCACCTCTCCCGGGTGCTGAAGCGTTCCGACTTGATCCTGCGGCAGTTGCGGGACAGGGGAGTGTTGAGCGCGGAGGAGTACCGCGTGGCCCTGGCCGAGGTCCCCGATATCAGGGGAATGCAGAAGAAGGTGGACGAGAGTTTCTCGGACAAGGTGGTGAAGTTTTTCCGGAGCTTGTTCCGGTGATTCAATCCGTTTCCGGCAGTCACCATACGTGGAACAAGTGGTGCCTGTCGCCATAGTCGTACTCGGGATGGATCTCCGGCAGTTCGATGGCGCGGATCTCCCTGATGGCTATGACCGGATAGGTATACGCCACCCCTTCCAGCGGTTGAACCTTTGCCCCCACCACCTCCCCCATCAGACTCACCAGTGCGCCGGGCTTGAAATGGGCCGGATCGAGAGACTCCGGCGTTGTCGCCAGGAAGCGGCCGCGGGAGGGGACCACTACGTCGGGCAACTCGCGGCTGTCGAGTCGGTACTCGATGACTTCGAGCGAAGTTCCCTCGGCGTTGCGCGCGACCGCGGCCACAGTCCCGCCGAGCAGCACGAATTTCCCGCGAAACGCGTCCGGATTCTCCCGCAGCTTGCTGAAGGTTATGGTCCGGTCCGCCAGCGCCCTCGACTGGTCGCTGATCCAGTGGGCACATCCGGTGAAGAATACAAGCGGAAACAGGGCCAGGATGAGCGCCCTTCCCATGGGTCACCTCCCGAAAGATTTCGCTTTCATGGAAAGGATATGCTCACAGGGCGAAATGTCAACGCGGGACCTCCACTCCCGATGCCGAAAAAATGGTTGCCGTGGAAGAACAAAAAATGGTAGGATTTTTTAAAGCAATGATGGAGGAAAAACGAATGAACAGTACAATATTACTTGCGTTGCTGCTGCTATTTTGCTTCCTCGTCTGGAACGCCGACGTCGCCATGGCGGCGGATATCCAGACCGCCCCCATCGTCAATTCCGCCACTCCTTCAGCCAACAACGATAACAAGCCCACCAACGTCGGCCCGCACGATCCGGCCAAGGAAAAGTCCCACGGCGTTGGGGTGAACGTCTTTATGAACAAGAATATGGCCGTGAGCGGCAGCGTCTCGCTCCTGTCGCCCGAACCGTCCGCCCTGAGCGGGCAAGCCGACCCCGGCTTGCTTTTGCGCCCTTCCCAGGTCGGAGGAACCGTGGCGTTTAAACTGTTTTTCTGACCGGCCGCTGAACGGCCCGGCACCAAACGATAAGGGGGCGGATTTATCATGATCCGCCCCCTTTTTCGTCCCTAACAGTCCCAAACCAGAGGCCAACGATGACAAAAATGAACAACATCCAGAAATTAGCCGCCATGCGTCCCCTGGCCAGGTTCAGCAGAATTTCCGTACGCGACCTCGTGGTAACCGTCGTTCCCGTGCTGCTTGTAACTGCCCTTGCCATTGTTGCGGCCTATTTCTTCGTGCAGCCTGCCCCCCCCAAAACCATCACCATCGCCAGCGGTCCCGAGGGGAGCAACTTCCGGCTCACGGCCGAGAAATACCGCAAGATCCTCGCCCGCAACGGCATCAAGCTGCAGATCATTCCATCGGAAGGGTCCCTGGACAACCTCAGGATGCTGAACAACCCGGCGACCCATGTGGACGTGGGATTCGTGCAGGGAGGCGTAACCGAAGGCACGAACGTGGAGAAGCTGGTTTCCCTCGGCAGCGTGTTCCATGTGCCGCTCATGGTCTTTTACCGCACGGCCGCACCCGTCGATTACATTTCCGCGCTGGGTGGAAAGCGGCTCGCCATCGGACCGGAAGGAAGCGGAACCCGGGCACTGGCCCTGACCCTGCTCAAGGCCAACGGCATCGAACCGGGCGGCACGACGCCCCTCCTCGACCTGGGTGGGGAAGAGGCATCGCAGGCCCTGATCGAGGGGAAAATCGACGCCGCGTTCCTGATGGGAGATTCCGCCACGCCTCCCGTGATGCGCAAGCTCCTCTGGACACCCGGGATTCGCATGCTCAGCTTCCCCCAGGCCGACGCCTATGCCCGCCGCTACCCCTATCTGAACAGGCTCGATCTCCCCATGGGTGCCTTTGATTTCGGCAAGAACGTCCCGGCGCAGGATATCCACCTGATCGGCCCGACCGTGGAGCTCGTGGCGCGCGACACGCTTCATCCGGCACTATCCGACCTGCTGATCGAGGCGGCGCGCGAAGTGCACGGCAAAGCCACACTGCTCCAGCACGCCAACGAGTTCCCCGCGCCGCTGGAGCACGAGTTCCGCATCAGCGACGATGCGCGCCGCTACTACACGTCGGGGAAAAGCTTTCTCTACCGCAGTCTCCCCTTCTGGCTGGCAAGCCTGGTGGATCGTCTCCTCGTGGTCGTCGTGCCCGTTATCGTCCTGCTGATCCCGGGGTTGAAACTCGTCCCCTCCATCTACAACTGGCGCATCAGGTCCCGCATCTACCGCCAGTACGGCATCCTGATCGCGCTGGAACGGAGCATGCTGGCGCAGCCGTCGCCCGAAGAACGGCAGGAACTGCTCAGGCGACTCGACGACATCGAGGCTGAGGTCAACAGGATGAAGATGCCGTTGTCGTTCGCCGAACAGTTCTACGTGCTCCGCGATCACATCATGTTCGTGCGCGAAAGATACAGCAGCGCTGACGGGACTTGAGGCGGGAACCTCCGCCGCGTTCAGGGTTCACTCTTGCAGGCAGATACAATCGCCGCAAACACCATGTCGGCGATAAACGGTTTGAAGACGACACCGCTGGCCCCCGCATCCGCTGCTGCCATCAGCAGACCTTCCGCATCGATCGAGCTGCACATGAGAACCCTGGCATTCCTGTCGATCGCCAGAATCTCCCTGGTTGCCTGGACACCGTCTTTGTTGGGCATCTGGATATCCATGATCGTCACCTGCGGCCGCAGTTCGGCGTATCTATCGACCGCCTCCACGCCGTCGGCCGCTTCCGCGACCACATCGTACCCTCCGGCTTCAAGAATATCCCGCAGCAGCATTCTCGCCACTTCCGAATCGTCGACGATCATGACGGAAAGACCTTTATTGTGAACAGGCTGGTTCATTCCACGCTCCTTTTCAGTACGAACTATTCTCCTTTTCAGCTATCAAATTACGTGCCAAACAGTCGAGTCCCTGAAGAAGATTGCGGATCAATCTCCGGGTGATAAAGTTTTCTAATGACCCCAGTGACTCGCACATCTCCGTGGAGCTTTCTCCCCCTCTTGCTGGTCTTTCTCGTCATGGCCTTCGGCTCCGACGTACCGGCCGATTCCACTATCCCCTCAGAACAGGCCATGGCCGCGGTCGACAGGATGAAAGCCGATTACGCCCGGGTGGCACAGTACCAGACGGAGATGGAGGTCACCGAGTACCGTGACGGAAAGGTTACCGAGAAGAGACGCTTCCTCTACACGTTCAGGAAACCCGACAGGATACGCGTGGACATGGAATCCCCCTATCACGGCATGGTCCTCATCTATCCCGACAGGGACGGCAAGGTTTTTGTAAAGCCCGCGGGATGGATGAAGTTCATGAAGCTCCACCTCGCCCCTGACAGCGCGCTCCTCAAGAGCCGCACGGGGCAACGGCTCGATCAGACCGACCTGGGACTGCTCATCGCAAACATCGCCCGCAGCCTCACCGACTGGCGTCGCGGAGAGATAAAAGTGTCCCGGGAAGACGACCGACTGCAGATCGAGGTATTGGCCCGAGACCATTTCCATGGCGACGTGCTGACGCTCTACCGGTTTGCCATCGACACGACCAGCTGGCTTCCCGCGGCAGTGGAGGAGTTCACCCCGAACGGCATTCCCAAGCGAAAGGTGCTCTTCCGGGACCTCCGCACCTCGGTAGCCGTTCCGGAGGACTTTTTCCAGGCTGACGGAGGATAATCGATGATCAACCCCACAGAAAGCAGTGTGCCCGCCAGGGTCTCGGAATGGTTTGTTCCGAAATGGGGCCCGCTCGGATTCAGGACGTTCATCGGACTCCTCTTTCTCCCCTACACCGGCATGGTCCTCTCGTTTTCGGTGATCGGCTCGCTCCTGGCCGAGCGCCCCTCCTACGAGCGGATTGCCGCCATCGTGGTCATCTATTTTTTCGGCCTGGGGATCGCGGCCCACGCCCTCGATGCCTTGGGAAGCACGCGGGTGAAGCCGTGGGGGGCCGTCTTCTCGAAATCCACCCTCTGGATCCTGGCCATCGGCTCACTCCTCATCGCCTACGGCATCGCCGGCTACTACATGATCCGGGATGTGCCGCTTCTCGGAATCCTCGCCATCCTGGAAGGGTTCTTCGTCTTTGCCTACAACCTTGAGTGGTTCGCCGGCCGGTTCCACAACGACGGGTGGTTTGCCGTTTCCTGGGGTGGACTGCCGGTCGTGGCGGGCTATGTCATGCAGACGAACGGCATCTCGCTCCCCGCACTTGTCGTAGCAGGCGCCATGGGTCTTTTCAGCCTGGTGGAGATTAAGTCCTCCCGTCCTTACAAGGAGCTGAAACGGCGGGAAGCTGGCCTCAGCGGCGACGAACAGGCCCTCCTGCAACGGTACGAGGCCCTGCTCAAATGCATCAGCATGGGAGTAATCCTGCTTGGCGGGGGACTCCTGCTCTGGAGAGCCATCGAGTAGCGGCGCAAGGAACGATATCCGGAGGATCGCCCATGTCCGTCAGTTTTCACGATTTCGCAACAGACCTGAAACCGGCACTGGATGCAGCCTTCACCGAGCAGTTGGCCCGCCTGCTGGGGGATACGCAACCTCTCCATTGCTGGAGCGGGGAAAGACTCCTCACCGGCGGCAAGAAAATCAGGGGGACGCTCCTCTGCCTCGTCGCCACGACCCTCGGCGGCTCCCTGGAAAGGGCAATCCCCCGGGCGGTCGCCGTGGAGCTCATCCATACGGCCACCCTGATCCATGACGACTTCGTCGACCAGCACCGGGTACGGAGAGACGAGCCCGCCATCTGGACCCTGGACGGGGCACGGCGGGCTGTCCTCCTCGGCGACGTCATCTTCTCCGAGGCGATCCGGATGATGAGCGAAACGGGACGGGAGGATGGCATGATCGTCTCCCGGGCAATCGCCGAGGTGTCCAGGGGAGCCTGCCAGGAGCCGCTGGATCCAGCAGCGCTACGGGAAAGGCTCGTGGCGGGCGGGATGGATGCCACGCTCTACGAGAAAATCATCCGCCTCAAGACGGGGGTCCTCTTCGGCGCGGCCTGTCAACTGGGGGCGTTGGCGGCCGGGGCCGACGACCGGCTCCAGCAGATGTGGCGCCGCTATGGCACCGACATCGGCGAGGCCTACCAGATTGCGGACGACCTCCACGACATCGAGCACGCTCTCCGCACCCGCTCTGTTACGGCTGGCGTGCTGGCCCCCCTTGCCCCCGCCCTGCTCTGTTTCGCGTGCGAGATCAGGCCAAACCTGTCCGAAGCGCTCCGGCAGGAATCGGTCGTGCTGGAAGGGGAATTCATGGAGCAGCTCCGGGCGGCAGCGGTCCTGATGGCAGGAGAAAAAGAGAAACGGGTGCAGGCGGCGGTCGCCGGGATAGCGGGAGATTTCCCCGACGACGGACTCAGTTTTCTGGCGCAGCGCGCCCCCGGGGATCTCATCCGGATGCTGGATGAAGGGGCTTCCGTGCCGTAACGATGGTCGCCGCGCCGAAGGTGAGCGATTCGCTCGTTATGTCACGGAAGCCGTTGTCGCGCAGGGCGGCGAGCGTGTCGGAAAGCCACGTGCTCTCCCGGATGAACTGCGGCAACTCGTGGAACACGGTCCGCCACTCGGGCCAGATCCTTCCTCCCACCGTTTGCAGGAGCCGGAAATAGAGGTGCCATACCGTCCGAAAAAGAGGACGTTCCGGACAGGTGAAGTCGTGCATTATGATAACGCCGCCCGGGCGGAGCATCCGGGCGGCATTGGCGATGAGGGGGCCGAGCTCGGCGTATTTCGCCAGGTACGAGGAGGTAATGCAGTCGCACTCATCCACCGTCACATCCTCCGCGCGGCCGAGCAGGAAATCGACGTTCGCTATCCCCGCCGACCGGGCTTTTCCCCTGGCGATGTCGAGATACTCGTCCCGCAATTCCACGCCGGTGACCCGGCAGCCGGGAAAGGCCCGGGCGATGGCCAGGGTAAGGATCCCGGTGCCGCAGGCCTGGTCCAGGATACGGAGGGACTGGGCAGGGATAGCGGCGATGATCCTCTTTTTCCAGGCCCGGTCGAATCCGCACGTACAGACGACGGCCACCCGGTCGTAGGAGCATCCGGTGCCGGAGAAAAAGCGCTCCACTACGTCCAGCTTGGAAAAGTTCGCCCCCATTGACCACCTCGTTTATTAACCTGATTAGCGCTGATCTTCCGCTGCGTTCCCTCTCCCTGAGGGAGAGGGCCAGGGTGAGGGGGAAATGGTGGATAACGTGGTGCTGCCCCCTCATCCGGCCTTCGGCCACCTTCTCCCTCAAGGGAGAAGGGTGCAGCGGAAGATTGACGCTAATCAGATTTATTAATCAGTTGTCCACGAACCACACGAAAAACACCGACAAGTCTAAACGATTGTCCTGAAAAAGCATTCCTGGCTATCCACTTCCCTCTAGTTAATGCACTCTCAATCCCCTCCCCCTTGATGGGGGAGGGTCAGGGTGGGGGTGAAAGTGGCCCATTTTGTATCATTTGCAGCTTCACCCTCCCCCTCGCCCCCTCCCATCAAGGGAGGGGGAAAGTACCTGAGTAAAGTGGACAACCAGAAAAGCATTTACCGCAGATCGGCGTTCCGGCTCAGCGACGCAACTATTGCGCAATTACCTGACGAAGGCCTTCACGACGCCGTCGGCCGCCACGTAGATACGTCCGCCGGCGAGGATGGGTGTGTGAAAGCGACGGACCAGACCTATGACATCCCCTGGTCCACCGCCTGCGAATATCCTCTGCCCCGTGTCACCATCGAACCCATGGAGGCGGCTGTCGCCTTCTGCACCCACACTCCAGACGATGGCCTCATTGTGCCCATCGGTTGTGGTAACCATCGGCGACCCGGCACCGTTCTGCTGTGCGCACCAAGCCGTTTTCACCGTCGGCGGGTTGCCGGGCGTTATGCGCACGGCGATCAAGTCACCCGACTGACCGGCAGGGCAGTCGCTCCCCTTCCCCTTGAAGACCACGTAAGTGCCTCGCGACGTGGTGTAAGCCGCTGCAGCGTTGATGATCGGGTTCGTGGCCACCTTCGCGACGGCGACCGGCCTTCCTACGCCGCCAAGGTTGTTCCGGTCGACGAGATAGATCTTGCCGTCCTTGCCCAGGCCGACAAGAAGCTTCGCAGGTGTGGCGCCCGGAACGTCCAGAATCACCGGACCCGTGCCCCCCAGGTCGCGATCCAAAATATCGAGCTCACGCCAGTTGCGCGGAGCAAAGAAATCGGTGGACGTGCCGCTGAAAACGGGGCCGGCACTAAAACGCACCAGCGCTTCTCCGCCCGCCCATCTAGTCGCCCCAAAGGTGTTGCCGGTCGCTATGAACAGTGAGTCGTTCTCCGAGGCAACGCCGCTCGGCGCCCAGCTCCCGCCGCCTGTAGCGCCCGTAGCCCATGCCTTGGGTGCGCGGGGGTTCGCAATCGGGACGCCCACGAGCCAGCCGTGGTAGTTGCCGCAGTCGCCGTAGTGACCGCCGTACGGCACGTAGACCGTGCCGTTTACGAAGGCGAGAGCACCACGTTGGTTCTGAACGGAGGAGTCAAAGGCATGATGACCGAAGCTCACCGTGGCTGAGACATCGACCGGCCAACCGGGAAGCGTCGAGCCGTCCTTGAGCGACAGGGCGAAGATGAGATGCCTTTTCCTGCCGGTGGTATCGGACATCGTCATGGCGTCGAGGAAGATCGCGTTCGACACCGGATCGATGACAGGCGTGCCGGTAATGCCAAGGGGATCGATGTTTCCGCACGGCAACTCCGAGAGCGGCACAGGGGTCCCGAGGCTGCGGACCCAGACCGTTTGGCCCGTTACGGCATCGAAGGCGGCCACGTTGTTCGCCTCGGTAGCGGCAATAAGGATGTCTCTTCCCCTGGAACCCCCGGCAACATAGAGTAACTGGGCATAAATTGCGCCCGGGACTCGGGCCCTGAACGTCGGGTCGATATGGAAGGTGGCGGCCGCTTTCCTGGTCAAGGTTGGGTCGACGTAGACACCGTCGCGCCTCGGGCCGTTGTGGTGCTCCAACACGGAAGAGGCACGCCTCCCGTCACGTCTGTTCGTAGTTCCGGCATCGGAGGCATCGGAGTGGCAGCCCAAAATGCCGGCGGCAAGAATTGCGGTAAGAACGAAGAATACGGCACGGATCGACATGCTGCTTGATCTCCCCGAATTGCAATTGGTTCTTAACCAAGCAATTGGAACGCTTCCATGAACTTCACCATTCAGCAGGTTGACAGCTTTATTATATCGATTTTAAGCCATTTTTCATTGACCAAAGCCAAAAAGCGTTATACCTTCGGAGTGCTGAAGTTGGCGCAGGTTGTTGAGCTGAAACCGGCTCATCAAGCCAAATCGAACATTTATCCCGAGAAATAAGCCTTTCCATACGGCGATCTATCCAAATGAAGCCTTCTGGTCATATTTGTAGAACGGAATCTTATCTAACTTGAGAGGAACCCGTAGAATATCTGATTTGGGAAGATCAGCGGTTCAAACGCGCGCGTGAACCGCTCAATAAGGAGTTATGACAAATAAAAAAAAGATGACAGACTACGCACTTGGACCGCTCCCTTGGAGCGAGGATGTCCTGACAAAAGCTTATTTCAGGGATTTCAAACAAGCTCAACAAAGCATTAAACAACATCCTGGATATGACCTCCATGAACGGTCACGCTCTCTGAAGGCTGTTCTAAGGATGTTCGATAATGCCGCCTCTGCCTTTTTCGAAACACTCGACATATTCCACGTTGAGGTACACGAACGGAGGCTGTTCGACCGCGTACGACGTAAAGACCTCAAGAACCTGGAAGAGAGGTTCCAGGAGATTTTGTATCTATTCGCCTCGTCAGCAATGACTTTAGTTGATCAATCGAGAGCATTAAGTAAGAAAGTTGAATTGCCTGGATACACGGAACGAGTTGCAGTAACGTTTACCGATAATCTTCGCCACAGATTCATACAAGAATTAAGAAATGATCTTATTCACGTAAAATTACATGAACCAAGTTGGAGCCTTACAACCAATCGGGACCGCACTCGCACTACACGCTTTATGTTATTTCCGAACGAGCTGCAAAGGTCAGACGAATGGCACCGTTTAGCAAAGGAATATCTGCAACAACATCCCGAAGGAGTTGACCTCGGAGCACTAATCCGAGAATACAGAGCTGAAATCATTGAAATGCAGACTTGGTTGCAAGCGACATTACGTGAAGTTGCAGACGCAGCGATTGGCGATTATCTTCGGTGCAATAATTTCTTGTTGGCCGTTGGCGCTCGCTGCTGGTGGCGACTACTATTATCACAAGTTGTAATCCAACAGGGACGTGATCCATACCAGTATATTGACAGGTATCTCTCAGTTGCTGAACTTGCTGAAGTTCAACGACTTCCGCATGGAACGAAAGAGCAAGTTGACAGAATCATAAATCTCATTGATGACTATGGTGCTTGTGACGAAGAATTACGAGCGCTTACCTATAAGGCTTTCGGCATCGATAAGTCATAACAATCGTGGGGACGGTCGGTGATAAGTTCGCCGCTGGTCACCCTCATGCCGTTGATCGCGACACGATGTCGCGTTTTCATATGTGCTTGATATTGCAGACTATTCTAATTCAGGCACCTGTAGTATCCCCTACAGCGCCCTAGGCGAGCATGCTGGTTACGCGCTGTGTAACTGGTGTGAAGCCTCGCCGACAACGTACCGAAATGGGTTTGAATGGCGACAGGAGAACCCCTCCGGAAACTCCGTCCGGTTAAGGGCTAGGGCAGGACAATATGGTGAAATTAGATGAACAGTCGTTGACGCGCCGTCAGAGGGGCGCTCCACCCTACCGGAGTTATTGGGTGAAGGCATGTTTCCCAGTGTTTACATGCGTGGCCAGGATGCAGTGTATTAACGTCACTGCACGGGATCGTAGAGCCACCGGCGTTCAGGCTGCACCTAAGTTGTCCGTTAAGATGAAGACGTGGAACGTGGAAACCCCGTACAACCGCCCCGGAATTGTGGGGCAGGCGAAACCGTAAGGCACGCTGTTGGCGGTGCGGGATTGAGAGGCTGGAAGAAGCGAAGGCCGTCCTGTAATGGGACGAGAATTCCGGGGACACCATACTTAATTATCCCTTGACTTGTTAACTGCATTCAATTAGTTTCTGCACATGGCTCGTATCGCTCGTGTTATAGCCGCTGGCATTCCCCATCACGTGACTCAGCGTGGAAACCGCAGACTGACCACCTTCTTCGGAGACGAGGATTACCAAGCCTATATCGACCTCATGACAGAATGGTGTCGGAAGTGCGGCGTGGAAATCTGGGCGTACTGCCTGATGCCCAATCATGTGCATCTCGTTGCCGTGCCGGAGAGTGAAGACGGCTTGCGTCGAGGGATTGGTGAGGCGCATCGCCGGTACAGTCGCATGATCAATTTTCGGCAGAATTGGCGGGGGCACCTTTGGCAGGGACGATTTGCTTCTTTCCCGATGGATGAGTCATATCTTCTTGCCGCTGCCCGTTATGTGGAAATGAATCCGGTTCGCGCACACCTTGCCCAGGATGCCGCCTCATGGCCATGGAGCAGCGCACGAGCACATTTAGCCGGCACAGACGATCAACTGGTCAAGGTGGCGCCGCTTCTGGAGATGGCGGGAGATTGGAAACTTTTTCTTAGCGAAACAACTGATGAAGAGATTGAAAAAATAAGGCGCCACGAACGAACCGGCAGACCGTTAGGGTCAGAAACTTTTGTAGAACGGCTGGAATCGGCCCTGAACCGCCTGTTGAAGCGCAGCAAGCCCGGCCCAAAGGGGAAGGATAATTAAGTATGGTGTCCCCGGATTTCGACGGATTTCGATGCGTTACATCGAGGGAGAATGATGAGAATCCCATTTTTGAGGAATACTAAGTACGTTTGCTGGTCAGTTAGCGTTTTTGCTCTACTTCTGTCCGGATGCATTTCTATTTATTCCCCACATTCAGGTATTGTTGTTGAAAAAGAGAGCGGACTTCCAATAGAAAATGCAATTTTGGTACGTTCATGGGATCGAGTCACCGTATCTTTTGAAGGTGGTTCTCATTCATGGTTAGGCACGGCTGAAACCGTAACAGATAAAAATGGGAAATTCACATTTTGGCCACGAATCTTTTTTTCCGGAATTCCCTTGATAATGGGGACTGAAGAGAATTCATATCTGGTATATCGCCCAGGCTACGGCTTCGAGGAAATTAAAGAGTTGAAAAAGGTTATCGAACTCCCCAAAATCCCGCTCAACCGAAATACACGGAAAGTTCAAGCCGATAAAGCGCAATCATCATACAGTACTGACTATTACAAAACCGAGTTGCTCAAAGAAGCAGTTCAACAAGAGGAACAATTCCTTAAAGAACTTTCTGAGCCTGCTCAAGGTGTACCTTCTACAACGCCAGCTCTGAAGGAGGGCATAGATCGTCAAGTGAATTTCAATCGGGCCAATGATAAAGATATTGTGAAGCTTCCGAGTGATTGCCGGCAATCAGCAGCCAACAGTTCTGAAATTAGTAGTTTAATTCAAAGATTCAATACGCTAGAGCATGATGCTGCAATTATAAAAGTTGCTTGTTACGGAGATGATGCTACTCCCGTACTTGTTGAAGCTATATCCTCATCTGCAGCGTCTAAATATTATATTGTACAGGCGTTATCCCTCATTGGAACACCTCGAGCAATAGAGGCATTATCCGACTTGATATTGAAGTGTGATGATAATAATTATGATCTTGGTGTAAGGTTGGCAATTGAATCCTTGGAGCATCTAGGTTTAAGAGGGGAGAAAGCTTTAATTCGCTCACTCGCAAACAAAAATAGTACGATTCAGTCCTTAGTTTCTGACGCTTTGGTTAGAATAGGAAATCCAGATGCCGTATCAGGGCTGATCACCGATCTACCGAGTATGTATGCGGCAAAAGCATTGGGCAAAATCAAGGATCATCGTGCTGTTGGGCCATTAGTCAAAACGTTACCGCTTCATTACTCAATTATCGCTCTTGGAGAAATTAAAGATCAACGCGCGGCTGTTCCATTAATGCGTGAAATACACAAAACTATAAAGGAATCAAACGTAGAATACCTACTGGATGGAAATGTCCCAAGCAATTTGACAATGAAAGAGAAAAATGATCTTCGCTATAATATTCCGTTACTTACTGAATTAAAAAAACAACGTAATATCTTAATTGAAGAGGCATTATCTGAAATAGGGATGCCATCCATGCCTAAACTGTATGAAATCGCTGCTAAAGTTCCTGACAATATCGAACTTGATGAACAAGAAGCAATATTTGCTGATCATGTCGTCCAGTTGCTTGTTTCAGAAAAAACGAGTGAGAGATTTCTAGCAGAAATCGCAATCGCAAAAATTGGAAAATTAATTGTTCCTGCACTGATGAAGGCTCTCAATACCAGCGATGATGTGCAACTCCGTAAAGCATCAGCCGAACAATTGGGCAAGATGAAATGGGAACCCAATGTAGAAAACGTACTTGTGAATGCACTTCAGGACCGAAATCCTTTAGTGGTGGCGTATGCGGCCTGTGCGCTTGGAGAACTAAAAGCAAAATCGGCACTCAAACCTTTGGTTGTGGTAGCTAAGAAAGAATCAATCTTCGAGCGTCGCGGGGCTATCTGGGCTATTGCGAGAATTGGAAGTGACGAGGGCAAAACTGTCCTCAAGGAGTTTATTAACGATAAGGATGTGTATGTAAGGACGATAGCTAAAAGAGCCTTAGAAAGTTCTGGCACCTAACACTCAGGATTAGCGAAAGGATTCTAGAGTCAACTTTCCATTTCCCACTTTTTTTGATTAGAATGCGACAATTCAACCAGGCTTACGCCAGCAAAAGCATGGAATCCCATTTGCTGTAGCCCAATACGCCTTTGCAGATCCTCATCGTATCATCGCTGAAGACGTGAACCACAGTGACAAAGAAATGCGCTACTACTGTTTTGGCAAGGTCGGAGATGACATTATCACGGTACGTTTTACGTATCGCAACAACATCATTCGCATTTTTGGAGCCGGTTACTGGCGGAAAGGCAAGGCGATTTATGCGCACGAAAATAAAATACACCGATGAACCATTGGGCGAAATCAAAATAGTTTCAGATTTCCTCCCTTCCCCCGCAGAACTGGCGTTTCGCGAGGAATCGGTCAAGGTAACAATCTCTCTTAGCAAGAAGAGTATTGAGTTTTTCAAGGCAGAGGCATCAAAGCATCATACACAGTATCAACGCATGATTCGGCAATTGCTGGATATGTACGCAGATGCGCAGTCAGACCAGCGAACAAGGCGCTCAACCGGACGCGCCAAAAAGCAGGCGGCCGGTTAATTTCCCCGCAGAACAGGCGGGCGAAAGAACGTCGAATAGAAGAACTCCTTCCTGAATTCCGGGAATTGTTCGATCTTTTTGTTGAGCACACTATCAAGGTCCCTTTCGGGAAAATATCCCATG